>CANPGM010000001.1 GCA_947573605.1 uncultured Roseburia sp.
CCACCCCTCAAGATTGAGGGGCAGGGGAGCTGAATAGGCGAAGCCTATTTTTTGTCATATAGGAAACTGCGTCGTCAGACGCATGTATATAGAGTGCGAAGCGCTCTTTTTTACGTCAGAGAATGTTCAGAATAAGGTTATTCTTTGTGCGGATGAATGTTTTTACATAGCGTAATTATGGAGGTTTGTGTGATAAATTAGTGTGCTCGCTTCTTTTTCGCACTCGGATTTGGTACGGAGCAACAAATCGGAATTGCAGTCCGAAAGCTGGCGTTTCGGGCGCGATGCCTTCGCAAACTTGGCTCAGGTATGGAGGATTATTATGGATTTAAAAGGACGCAGTTTTTTAAAGCTGATTGATTATTCACCAGAGGAAATTACATATTTAATAGATCTTTCCGCAGAGCTGAAGCGGAAAAAGAAAGAGGGGATCGCTCACGATTCCCTTCACGGAAAAAATATCGCGCTTATTTTTGAAAAGACAAGCACCCGCACCCGTTGTTCGTTTGAGGTTGCGGCGCATGATCTCGGTATGCATGTGACTTATCTCGATCCTTCCGGTTCTCAGATTGGAAAAAAGGAGAGTATAGCAGATACGGCCCGTGTATTGGGAAGAATGTATGACGGCATCGAGTATCGCGGATACGGCCAGGAAATTGTGGAGGAACTGGCAAAATATGCCGGCGTTCCGGTTTGGAACGGACTGACAAATGAATTTCATCCGACACAGATGCTGGCGGATATGCTGACGATTCGGGAGCATTTGGGGAGGCTTGGCGGCGTGAAACTCGTTTATATGGGGGACGCCCGTTATAATATGGGAAATTCGTTAATGGTAGTGTGCGCAAAACTTGGAATGCATTTTACCGCCTGTACATCAAAAAAATATTTTCCGGATACAAAACTCGTTGAATACTGCAGGAAGACGGCGGCGGAAACGGGCGGTTCCGTTAAGCTGACCGAAGACGTAAAGGAGGCTGCGTCGGGAGCGGATGTTGTTTATACCGACGTATGGGTTTCGATGGGTGAACAGGACGAAGTATGGGAAGAACGGCTGCATGAACTTTCTCCGTATCAGGTAAATAAAGCCGTGATGGAATACGCAGGACAAAACGCGATTTTTATGCATTGTCTTCCGGCCTTTCACGATTTAAAAACTGTGATCGGAAAACAGGTTTTTGAAAAGTTCGGTTACAGGGAGCTTGAAGTAACGGACGAGGTGTTTGAGGGGCCGCAGTCAGTGGTCTTTGACGAGGCGGAAAACCGTATGCATACGATTAAAGCGGTTATGCTTGCAACGCTGGCTTAAAACGTCTTTTTGCGAGTAAACAGCACGGAGGAATCCAATGAGGACAGAAATTCTTGCTTTATTGAGAGAAACGGACGGTTATGTATCGGGCCAGGAGCTTTGTGAAAAGTTCGGGGTATCGAGAACGGCAGTCTGGAAAGCCGTAAAGCAATTGAAGGAAGCGGGGTATCAGATACGGGCGGTGCAGAACAAGGGGTATCGTCTCATTTCCGTACCGGATATCTTAAGCGAGAGCGAATTGAAAAGCCGACGCAAGACAACGTGGATCGGAAAGAAAATCTTTTATTTTGATACAGTCGGTTCTACGAATACGGAAGCGAAGCGGCTGGCGGAGGAAGGACTGGAAAGCGGGACACTTGTAGTTGCAGGACGTCAGGATTCGGGCCGCGGCAGAAGGGGAAAAGTCTGGCAGTCACCGGAAGGTACGGCTATTTATATGACGCTTTTATTAAAGCCGGAAGTCGAGACGAACCATGCCGCAAGGCTGACGTTAGTTATGGCGCTTGCCGTTTCAAAAGCGATTACGGAAGTAACCGGAAGACCTGCCGGTATCAAATGGCCGAACGACATTGTGATGAACGGAAAAAAAATCTGCGGAATCTTGACGGAGCTGAGCGCGCAGCCTGATTATATCGACTATCTTGTAATCGGAGTAGGCATTAATGTGCATACGGAGGAATTTTCAGAGGAGCTTGCCGAAACTGCCACATCTGTTTTTCTCGAAACAGGCAGACATTTTTTACGTGCGGAGCTGATAGAAGCCGTATGGGAGGCTTTTGAAGAATATTATGAGATCTTCCTTTTGACGGAGGATTTAAGTGCGCTGGTAAAAGAATATGATTCCCGTATGGTGAATCTTCATAAGATGGTAAAGGTACTTGATCCGAAAGAGCCGTTTGAGGGAAAGGCCATGGGTATTACGCCGGGAGGAGAACTGATTGTCGATACCTGGGAGAGCAGAAGACTTGTTTCTTCCGGGGAAGTATCAGTAAGAGGAATTTATGGGTATGTGTAAATGAGGAAGGAAACGGGGAAAGGGTTGAATGGAAAGCGCTTTCCGCCCGGAATTTGCGCCGAGGAACAAAATTCTTCCTTATGAAAAGCCGCTGAAGCGGCAGGATGAGAGGAAATATGAAAGAAATCGCTTTATGTGCGGCAAATGCCTATCAAAAAAAATATTATCTAAATCCGTCTTTCAATGGGCTTCCGGCTTCCATACGCGATGAATTGAAAATTATGTGCGTCCTTTTTACCGAAGATGTAGGAGGCATATTGGAACTTTTCTTTACCCAGGACGGCAGCCTTGAATTTCGTACTGCCTGCGACGAGGGAGATCTTTTGTACGATGAGATAGGCAGCGGGCTAAAGCTGAAGGAATTGCAGCGTACGAAAACGGAATTGTTTGAAGGCTTGGAATTGTATGTTAAGCTGCTGACGGGAAGCTTTACGGAAGAGGACGTATAGAGGGAAAAGAAGCGGATTTTTATCCGGCAGAGGGCGATCGCCTGGAAAGGAATGTTTTGCGGCAATGGTAATGACAATTGATGTGGGGAATACGAATATTACGGTGGGAGTGTTTCAGGAGGACGATCTGGAAGCGAGTTTTCGGATGACGACGAAAATGCCACGGACATCGGATGAATACGGAATGCTTATTATTACACTTTTAGAGCAGAATCAGATTCATCATGAGGAAATTGAGGATACGATTATTGCATCTGTCGTTCCGAATGTGATGCATTCGCTTGAGGGCGCCATTATAAAATATTTGGGAATAAAACCGATTCTGGTCGAAACGGGAATAAAGACAGGAATTCGTGTCGTTACGGACAATCCGCGACAAATCGGTGCGGATCGGATTGTGGACGCGGCCGCGGCATATGGGTTATATGGAGGACCCGTTCTGGTACTGGATTTTGGAACGGCAACGACTTATGACCTGATCGACAGAAACGGTTCCTTTCTTTCGGGCGTTACTGCGCCCGGAATCCGTATTTCAGCAAAGGCCCTGTGGGAAGATGCTGCAAAGCTTCCGGAAATAGAAATCAGGAAACCGGACAGTATTCTAGGCAAGGATACGATCACAAGTATGCAGGCGGGATTGATTTACGGACAAATCGGACAGACAGAGTATATTATCAAAAAAACAGTTGAGGAGGCTGCGCTTGGACCGGTAAAGGTGGTAGCGACAGGAGGGCTTGGAAGAATTATTGCAAACGAAACAAAACTGATTGACGTGTACGATCCGAATCTGACGCTTAAGGGCATGAATTTGATCTATAAGAAGCAGAATCGGAAGTCCGGCAGGTTAAGGCGTTAGCATGAAGAGATGTTCCGGGTCTTACAGCGGAGGCCATTTTGCAAAGGCAGCGTAACCGCCTGAGAACTTTGTAGTCAGCAGAGATTGCGGTGAGCGGATTCGTAGGAATCAGCAGGAAGATACGTATGGGTGTGATAAAAAAGCTTCAAATCGGAAATGTTACAATTGAAAATAACTTAATATTAGCGCCGATGGCAGGGGTAACAGACCTGCCATTTCGCTTGCTTTGCAGAGAGCAGGGGGCCGGGCTTTTGTGTATGGAAATGGTGAGCGCGAAGGCCGTTTTATATAAAAATAAAAATACGGAGGAACTTCTAACGATCGCGCCGGAAGAAAAACCGGTCTCTTTACAGCTTTTCGGCTCTGATCCTGCCGTTATGAGCGAGATTGCAAAGCAGATAGAAGAGAGACCTTTTGACATTCTCGATATCAATATGGGCTGTCCCGTACCAAAAGTCGTAAATAACGGGGACGGTTCCGCATTAATGAAAAATCCGGTATTGGCAGGGAAAATTATCGAGCAAACGGTGAAAGCGATAAAAAAACCCGTAACGGTAAAATTTCGTAAAGGTTTTGACGATAAGCATGTGAATGCCGTCGAAATGGCACATGTGGCCGAAGAATCCGGAGCGGCAGCGGTAACGGTTCACGGAAGAACGAGGGAACAGTATTATGCGGGGGAAGCCGACTGGGAAATCATAAGAAAGGTCAAAGACGCAGTTTCGATTCCGGTTATTGGGAACGGTGATATATTAACGGCAGAAGACGTAATAAAAATGGCGGAAGAAACAGACTGCGACGGGTTTATGATTGCCCGTGGAGCGGAAGGAAATCCGTGGATTTTTCGGCAGATTCTGCATTTTTTTGAAACGGGAGAATCTCTGCCGCGGCCGGATTTTGCCGAAATGGAAGAAATGCTTCTCCGCCATGCCAGAATGCAGATTAAATGGAAGGGAGAGCATACCGGAATCAGAGAGATGCGCAAACATGCGGCATGGTATACGGCGGGGTACCGAAATTCGGCAAAGCTTCGCGCCGAAATCTGCAAAATTGAAAATTATGGGGAACTGGAGGCATTATTTAAAGAACTGCCGGCATATAATAAATAAAAATCTCCCGGAGTTTACGGTATGGCGTATTCCAATGAGTTTCTTTCTGATTTTACACCCGTTTTTAAAGCGATACTAAAGGAAAAGAAAATTACGATGGAACGGCTGGAGCTGATGATTATTGATGAAGAGCCCGACGGAGGCAGTATTTTTGAACCGGCCGACGTCGGCGACGTTTTAAACCAGTTGGGACAGGAACTGAATGCGCTGACGATTTATACGGACAGGCCGGAATATTTTGAGGAATTTGTACGGGAGATGTTTGATGAAAACGGATTGGTGGTTACTGTTTTTTCCAAGCGGGAGATGAAGCAGGCAGACAGGCTGAAGAACTCGAAGGCGTTCAAAACGCAGAAGCTGATTCTGGACTTCGAGTGGGAGGGCGAGTGCTGTTATTCGCAGATAGGACGCGGAAAAGGCTATATTCCCATCCATAAGAAACCCTGGAAGGTGGCGGAAAATCTTGACATCATAGTGCCGTTCGGTTATAATACTGTGATTGTTAAGAATATGCAGATGACGCGCAGAAAGCCGGTTTACGACAGGTTTGAGGAGGCTTTTTACAGAAACGAATAAAACTATGAGGAAGGGTAGAGGAAATGGATAAGAAAAACATTCTGACTTATGAGGGACTGAAGAAGTTAGAGGATGAGCTGCAGAATCTTAAGGTAGTAAAGAGAAAAGAAGTCGCGGAAAAAATTAAAGAGGCAAGGGAACAGGGAGACCTTTCCGAAAATGCGGAATATGACGCGGCGAAAGACGAACAGAGAGACATTGAAGCACGGATTGAAGACATTGAAAAAATATTAAAAAATGCCGAAGTTGTTGTAGAAGAAGAGGTTGATTTGGATAAAATCAGCATCGGCTGCAGTGTCAGAATTTTAGATATTGAGTTTGACGAGGAGTTGGAGTATAAGATCGTAGGCTCTACGGAGGCAAACAGTTTAAAGGGTAAGATATCGAATGAATCTCCGGTCGGAAAAGCGCTTTTAGGCAAACGGGTCGGAGACGTTATTAAAGTAGAAACACACGCGGGAGAACTGGAGTACAAGGTACTTGAGATTCACAGAGCAGGCTAAGGAGGTCACGATGGCGCAGCAGAAGAATAACGGCGGGGGACAGCAGGAAGCCGGTCAGCTGATACAGGTGCGTTACGATAAACTGCATGAACTGCAGGAAAACGGAAAGGACCCGTTTCGAATTACAAAATATGACGTGACGCACCACAGTGCGGAAATAAAAAACAATTTTGAGAATTTGGAAGGGCAGGAGGAGGCCGTTGCCGGACGCATGATGTTCAAACGCGTCATGGGAAAAGCTTCGTTCTGCAATATTCAGGATTTACAGGGACGAATTCAGATTTATGTCGCCAGAGACGAGATCGGAGAGGAATCCTATAAAGACTTTAAGAAGTTTGATGTGGGCGATATTCTGGGGATCAGAGGAACGGTTTTTAAGACGAAGACCGGGGAAATTTCTGTCCATGCGAAAGAGGTGACGCTGCTTTCAAAGAGTCTGCAGATTTTACCGGAGAAATTCCACGGTTTGACGGATACGGACGTCAGATATCGTCAGCGCTATGTGGATTTGATTATGAACGAAGAAGTGAAGGATACTTTTATTAAGCGTTCGAAAGTCATTAGCAGCATCAGACGCTATCTGGACGAACAGGGCTTTATGGAGGTGGAGACGCCGATGCTTGTTTCTAATGCGGGCGGAGCGTCCGCACGGCCGTTTGAGACGCATTTTAACGCGTTGAATGAAGACCTGAGGCTTCGTATTTCTTTAGAGCTTTATTTAAAGCGGCTGATTGTGGGAGGTATGGAGCGCGTTTACGAAATCGGGCGTGTGTTCCGCAACGAGGGGCTTGACACCAGACATAATCCGGAGTTTACGCTGATGGAGCTTTATCAGGCATATACGGATTATAACGGTATGATGGATTTAACCGAGAATCTCTACCGGTATGTTGCTAAGGAAGTGACCGGCTCGGAAGTGCTGACATACGGTGAACATACGATGGACTTGTCTGTGCCTTTTGAGAGAATTACAATGGTTGACGCAGTTAAAAAGTATGCCGGTGTTGACTTTAATGAAGTTCATACAACGGAAGAGGCCAGAAAGCTTGCGGACGAGCATCATATAGAGTATGAAGAACGGCACGGAAAGGGAGATATCTTAAACTTATTTTTTGAAGAATACGTTGAAGAGCATTTGATACAGCCAACGTTTGTAATGGATCATCCGATCGAAATTTCTCCGCTTACCAAAATGAAACCGGATAATCCGGATTATGTGGAACGCTTTGAATTTTTTATGAACGGATGGGAAATGGCGAACGCTTATTCCGAGCTGAACGATCCGGAGGATCAGAGAAGACGTTTTGCGGCGCAGGAAGCCTTGCTTGCCGCAGGCGACGAGGAGGCGAATCATACGGACGAGGACTTTTTGAATGCGCTCTGCATTGGGATGCCGCCAACCGGAGGGATTGGCTTTGGGATTGACCGTATGGTGATGATGATGACGGATTCACCGGCGATTCGGGATGTTCTGCTGTTTCCGACGATGAAAACGCTTGGCGGAAAAGACCAGTAAAATCAAGGGTTTGCGGTTAAAAGGAAATAATTTCAGATTAGGCGGTATAGCCCCGGTTACAAGGGCTGTACCGTTTTTTCTTTGTTCAACGAGCGCATTTTCCTTATGCGTCGTGTCGTTTCGGTTGCGCAGTACAATAATTGCAGCCATTAGAGACCGCCTTTTTCGTGAATGGTGTCTATTTAATATAGTATAGATCCGCTAAGCTACAACTAAGGTATTATAATGATAATATGAGATAGATTGGAGTGATGTATAATGAAACTGCTATATGCAGAAGATGAAAAAAGTATGTCGGAAGCCGTAGTGGATATTCTTACTTATCATAAATATATCGTGGATGCCGTTTATGACGGAGAAGAAGCCTTGTCTTATGCTTTAGCTGAACAATATGACGGTATTATTTTAGATATTATGATGCCAGGGAAAGACGGCTTTGAGGTGCTGAAAACTCTACGGCAAAAAGGCAATAATACCCCGGTGCTGCTGCTTACAGCAAAGTCAGAAGTTGAGGATAGAATCTTAGGGCTTGATATGGGTGCTGACGATTATCTCCCCAAACCTTTTGCTATGGGGGAACTCCTTGCTCGTGTCCGTGCAATGCTGCGTCGTAAGGAAACTTTTACACCTGACATTTTGAAATGCGGTAGTATTTCTCTTAATATGCAAAGCTATGAACTTTCGAATGGGAAGCAAGCCTTTGTTTTGCCCAAACTCGAATATCAACTTATGGAAATATTAATGCTCAATCAAGGTATTTATTTATCAAGCGAGGACTTGCTTGTTAAAGTGTGGGGTTATAACACCGATGCCGAGCTTGGAACTGTTTGGGTATATATTTCATATCTCCGAAAGCGTTTGACGGCTCTTGATGCCAATGTTGCCATTACCGCCAAGCGTAATGTGGGATATATGCTTGAGGTGGTTCAATGATTAAGACTTTACAGCGAAAGTTTGTTGTAACGGCAATGACGGCAATTTCTGTATTGCTGATACTGTTGCTCGGAACAATTAACATGCTTAATATCAGGACGGTCGGAAAGCAAATCGACGCAAAACTTGAAATGATTTCCCGAAATGAAGGAAATCCGGATAATATTCCAAGGGTTCCAGGAGATATGCCGCCGAGAGAGCACGGAACGAAAAACGATTACGATACCTTTATGTCCTCTAACTTTTTTGTTGTACGGTTTGATAGTAAGGGAGATATTGTTTATTCGGATGTGAGCCGCATATCCTCCGTCACCGAAGAAGAAGCCAAAGAATTGGCAGAGAAAGTTTATATCAAAAATGAACGATCGGGCAAAATTGATGGCTTTGAGTATATGGCCAGAGAAAGCCGTATGGGAATGGGGAAGGTTGTAGTATTTCTTGATACCTCCGGCGATATCTATTCCTATATTCGAGTATTGTTCCTTTCCGCCGCCATCGGTATTGCATGTTGGTTTATAATGCTGTTGTTTGTAATCCTGCTTTCCAAACGAGCCATTCGCCCCATTGCTGAAAATATGGAAAAACAAAAGCAATTCGTCACTAACGCCGGCCACGAAATCAAAACGCCTGTCGCCATTATTCAATCGAATACAGAAGCAATGGAACTTTACAACGGCGAAAATAAGTGGAGTAAAAATATTAAGGAACAGACGGTCAGGCTAAATGAATTAATGAAAAATCTGCTCACCCTTGCCCGTATGGATGAAAGCAGTGCTAATTTGATTCAGTCTGATTTTTCGCTCAGTCAACTGCTTACAGATCATATCGAATGCTTTAGAGAAACCTTAGAACTTCGTGGGATTACCCTCCAAGCCAGTATTCAGCCAATGATTTTTTTCCGGGCGAACAAAGAACATATCACACAGCTTATCTCGGTACTGATGGATAACGCCATGAAGTATACAAATGAAGGCGGTAATGTATTTGTATCACTTGAGAGAAATGACAAGCGGTTAAAATTGCAGTTTAAAAATACTTGCCGGCAGTTACCGCCCGCTTCTCCTGATAAACTATTTGAACGGTTTTATCGTGCCGATGAAGCACGGACACAAAAAAACGGAGGTTATGGTATTGGTTTGTCAGTAGCACAGTCTATTACCGAAACTTACAAAGGCAGAATCTCTGCCGAATATGAAAACGGCAATACAATTGTCTTTACCGTTTGTTTTTAAGAACAAAGCAATTAAGCCTCACAGTATTTTTTACTGTGGGGCTTTTTCTAAGTCTGAACTAAGGTTGCCGCTTTATAATGGCACTACAAGATGAAGAAAGGAGTTGATTTTATGCAGTTCAGGCACGAATGGAAGCACGAAATTTCCTATGTGGATATGCTCTCGCTTCGCAGCCGGTTGTCTGCCGTTATGCAGCAGGACAGTCACGCCGTAAATGGCAGGTATAAAATAAGAAGCATGTACTTTGACAATTTTCGAGATAAAGCATTGCTTGAAAAAATTAACGGCGTGAATACACGAGAAAAATTTCGCGTCCGTTATTATAACGATGATCTGTCTTTCATTCTGCTTGAAAAGAAAAGCAAGAGCAACGGTTTATGCAGGAAAGAACAAGCGGTCATCACATTAGAAGAAGCTCGGCTTATTGCAAACAAAAATATTGAAAATCTTTCAAAAAGCGAAAAGCCTCTTGTGAAAGAACTTTGTTATAAGATGCGTACCGAAAGTCTTGAACCAAAAACAATCGTGGAATATAACAGAGAACCGTTTGTATACGCCCCCGGTAATGTTAGGGTAACACTTGATTATGATATCCGAACAGGGCTAACCGGCAGGGATTATCTAAGCCCTGATTGTGTCATGATTCCCGCAGGAAATGCCCCTATTATTTTGGAAGTAAAGTGGGATGAATTTTTGCCCGCAGTTATTCGTGATGTGGTACAGGTTCCGGGTACACACACTTCGGCATTTTCAAAATATGCAGCTTGCCGCATCTACGGCTAAATTAAAAAAGTTAAAGGAGTAAATGATTATGAGTTTTCAGGATATTTTTAAGTCCGGGTTTTTAGAAAATATATCAAGCGTTTCTCTGCTTGATATGGGAATTGCTTTGGCGTTGGCATTTGGCATCGGCATGTTTATCTTTTTAATCTATAAAAAGACCTTTGCCGGCGTTATGTATTCTTCCTCTTTTGGCGTAACCTTAGTTGCCCTTACAATGATTTCGACCCTTGTTATTTTGGCAGTCACTTCCAATGTGGTATTGTCTCTCGGTATGGTCGGTGCATTGTCTATTGTCCGTTTTCGTACGGCGATTAAAGAACCTCTCGATATTGCGTTCCTGTTTTGGTCGATTGCAGTCGGAATTGTACTTGCCGCCGGCATGATTCCTCTTGCTGTACTTGGCAGCGTAGTTATTGGAATTGTACTTTTAGTATTTGCGAATAGAAAAGCACACCTTAACCCTTATATCGTTGTGATCCGCTGTGAGAATCACGACGCCGAAATTGCCGCTATGGATTTCCTTAAAAAACAGGTTAAACGATATGTCGTAAAGAGTAAAACAGCTCAAAAAGGAGCGATTGAAATAAATGCGGAGGTTCGCATGAAAGAGGATAACACGGATTTCATCAATATTCTTTCCGAAATGAACGGTGTAAACAGTGCGGTCCTTGTAAGCTACAACGGGGATTATATGGGTTAATAAAAAGGAGGTAACGATGTCAACGCACAAATATTTTGATAAAATTTGCTGCGTCATTCTTGTCTTAACCCTTGTGCTGACAATATTGTTTATGAACGCCGAAAGTTTGGGCATTCAAAAGGCTTCTTCTGTTCCGGGATATGAAACCCGATTGTTTGACACATCAAAGGTACATACCCTGAATATCGTTATGGATGATTGGGAGGAATTTATTGAATCCTGTACCGACGAGGAATATACCCGGTGTTCGGTTATTATTGATAACGAAGCCTATAAAAATGTAGCAATCAGAGCAAAGGGCAATACTTCGCTTACGAATGTTCAAAATTATGGAAATGACCGATACAGTTTCAAAATTGAGTTTGACCACTACGATGGCACAAACACTTATTACGGTCTTGATAAGCTCAGCCTAAACAATATCATTCAGGATAATACCTATATGAAGGACTATCTGACCTATCAAATGATGGGATACTTTGGCGTAAGCGCACCTCTATGCAGCTATGTTCAAATTTTAGTGAACGGCGAGGAGTGGGGGTTGTATCTTGCGGTCGAAGGGGTAGAAGAATCCTTTCTTTCAAGAAATTACGGGAATGACTACGGTGAACTTTATAAGCCCGACAGTATGAGTATGGGCGGCGGTCGTGGAAACGGCGGCAAATTTGATATGGATAATTGGGAAAACGATCAGGATAATGCAAATGAAAACCCTGATTCGTCTGCCAATGCGAAACCTGATATGAAAGGCGGCATGAAACAACCAGGTGGAACGGAGCGGCCGAACGATAATAATCAACCGCCAAACGGCAGTTTCGGTCAAGGCGGTATGCAAATGCCGGATATGAATGGTGGCGGGATGGGCAGTTCAGATGTTTCACTTATCTATTCTGATGATGAATACTCCAGCTATTCCAACATCTTTGACAATGTCAAGACGGATATTTCAGATGCGGACAAAGACCGTTTAATTGCGTCTCTTAAAAAGTTGAATGAAAACAGCAGCATTGAGGAAGTTGTGAATGTAGAGGAGGTCATACGCTACTTTGTGGTACATAATTTTGTCTGTAACTTTGACAGCTATACCGGCTCAATGATTCACAACTACTATCTTTATGAAGAAGATGGTCAGCTTTCTATGATTCCATGGGATTACAATCTTGCGTTTGGCGGCTTCGCGGGAGGCTCGGATGCAACAAACCTTGTGAACTATCCCATTGATACACCCGTATTCGGCGGCGCTGTAGAATCAAGGCCAATGCTTTCCTGGATTTTTGAAAATGAGGAATATACGGAACTTTATCATCAGTATTTTGCAGAATTTATTTCAGAGTATTTCGACAGCGGTTATTTTGCAGAAATGATAGATGATGTAAAGGTTATGATTTCTCCCTATATTGAGAGCGATCCTACAAAATTTTGCACCTATGAAGAATTTGAACAGGGAATTGATACGCTCAAAGAATTTTGCCTGCTCCGCGCAGAGAGCGTAAACGCACAGCTAAACGGAACAATCGCATCCACTTCTGATAATCAGGAAAAAGAAACTTTGATTCATGCTTCTAATCTTTCTATCTCTGATATGGGCAGTATGGGCGGTGGAAACGGCGGCGGTATGAATAGATTGGATAACAACGGTCAAGGACAAATGCCGGATATGAAGAATCCCGATGCAAGCAATGAACAAAATAGTTCTTTGCCGCAAATGCGGGGAAATGGTAATCATGGCGAAACCAATGCCCCGTCTGACTCAAGCGGAATACAAGGGCAATTTCCAAATGACAGTAACAGTATGCAGCCGCCTCAAAACAATGGAGAAATGCCGCAGATGCCGCAAGATGGAAATATTCAGGATTTCCCGCAAGGCGCTAACCGGCAAGGAATGATTCGCCCCAATAACAATGACAGGCAAAAGGAAAATCAAGTAAGTTTACTAAATCGTAATTCCTATATAATGCTCGGTATCTGTGCCACAGTATTATTTACAGGATTGCTTTTTGCCCTGCTTTACAAAAAGCGAGTTTGATGTCACAAGGCGGGTCAATGAAAATAATACGACTGTTTCTTTTTTTGCCTTTCGTAAATCAGAGGGCGGCCGCGTTATGGCCATCCTCTGATTTTTTCTTTGCATAACATTAAAAACTCTTCTCGGATTTCTCTGCTTCATATAGGATCGTTTTTTGTCTATCATTCACAAAATTTAATTAATTTTTTCAACTTTTTATACAACTAAGATACTTTTTCAAGCTATGTTTTTTTCGGGTATAATAAACGCTGCGTATAAAGAAAAACAGGGCAGCTACAACAGATACGAAAAGGTGGATTTTTGTAAAATAAGATTCGGGTGTCAAACTGCACAAAATATCACTCGCTGTATGTTTTGGCAAATGGATTTTAAAAAAGCAAAAATCGGTGAGGAGGGTACATTCTTGAAAAATGTGAACGGATATTTTGATTATGATAACAGGCGCAGTCAATCCCTGCATATTGAATCTCTGGCGGTACACGGCGCGCTTGGTACGGAGCCGCTGACCGGCGCTGTCAGCACGCCGGTTTTTCTTACGGCCACCTACCGTCATCCGGCTCTCGGCGAAACAACGGGTTTTGCGTATAGCAGACTGGAAAATCCGACAAGGCTCGAATTGGAACGGACGATGGCGCTTCTGGAAGAAGGGAGCCGAGGCTTTGCGTTTTCCAGCGGACAGGCAGCCAATATGGCAGTCTTTTCCTTGCTGTCTTCCGGTGATCATATTCTGTGTTCGGATGATCTTTACGGCGGTACCTGTCGGCTTGTACAGGATTTTCTGCACCGAAGAGGGGTGGAAGGAGATTTTGTGGACATGTCGGATTTAACGGCGGTGCAGGCGGCCATGAAAGGAAATACGAAGATGATTTTTATCGAAACGCCTACAAATCCAATGATGAAAGTAGCGGATATTCGGGCGGTTTCAGAGATAGCCTCGAAAAACGGGGCAATTACAGTAGTAGACAATACGTTTTTGACGCCATATTTTCAAAAACCGCTTTGCCTCGGCGCTGATATTGTGACGCACAGTTCTACAAAATATCTTGGCGGACACAATGATGTCATTTCAGGTATTGTTGTAGTGAAAGAAGACAATGAGCTGGCCGAACGAATTTTTACATATATAAAGACGGCGGGAAGCCAGCTTGCCCCGATGGACTGCTTTCTGGTACTGCGGGGAATCAAAACGCTTGCGGTTCGGATGGAAAGGCACAGCGAAAATGCAAAAAAAGTAGCCGAATGGCTATGCACCCAGAAAAAAGTAAAAAAGGTATATTATACGGGACTGAACGATCATCCTGCATATGCGGTGACAAAAAAGCAGACCGGAGGTTTTGGGGGCATGATATCCTTCGCGGTGGATTCGGCGGAAACCGTAAACAAAATCCTGAAAAATGTGAATATGATTATGTTTGCCGAAAGCCTGGGGGGAACGGAAACGTTAATTACCTATCCGCTGACACAGACACATAAAGATGTGCCGGAGGAAGCAAGAGAGCGGCTGGGAATCAGCGACTGTCTGCTTCGCCTGTCGGTGGGGCTTGAACATGCCGCAGATATTATAAACGATCTGGACAAAGCGATGAATTCATAAAAAAGAAGCGGATAAATCGCGAGATTTGTGTCTGCGCGCAGCAAACTTGTTATGCAAAAAAGTACAGAAATGGAGAAAAAAATGCGTTTTACAAAAATGCAGGCGTTAGGAAACGATTATATCTATATTGATGTCATTCATCAGAAAATAAGCCGTTTGCCTTCACTGGCGCGGTTCTTATGCGACAGGCATTTTGCGGTAGGATCCGACGGAATGGTGTTGATCGGACCGTCCGCAGAGGCCGATTTCTCCATGCGGATTTTTAATCCGGATGGGACGGAAGCGCAGATGTGCGGCAATGCATTGAGAAGTGTGGGTAAATATGTTTACGACCATCAAATGACAAAAAAAACAGAATTAAAAATAGAAACGCTCGCAGGTGTCCGGACGTTAAAGCTTACGCTTTTTAAGGGTGAGGTTCGTATGATCCGTGCGGATATCGGAGAACCGGAATTTCTTGCCGTTAATATACCGGTTGCAGCACAGCGGGAACGGTTTATCGGGCAGCAGGTTTTTGTATTGGACAGGTATTTTAAAATGACGGCGGTTTCGTGGGGAAATCCGCATGTTGTAGTATTTACAGAAAACGTCCTTTCTTTTGACGCAGCAAAATACGGGAAGGAAATCGAAGGCATGACAGACCTGTTTCCTGAAAAAACAAATGTTACTTTTGCGCAATTTCTGCCGGACGGCAGGATTCAAATAAGAGAATGGGAACGCGGAACGGGGGAAACGATTAGCTGCGGAACCGGATGCTGCAGTGCGCTTGCGGCAGGCGTACTGGAAGGGATAACAAGACGAAGCGCCGATATTTTGCAGATTGGAGGTACGCTTCATGCGGAATGGGATGAAAATACAAATCATATGTTTTTGTCCGGCCCGTCGAAAACAGTATTTGAAGCCGAAATTGATGTGTCGGATACGATAGGAGAAGACGGTGCGGGAGCAGAAGCGGAGGAAAACGGATATGAAACTTTTTGAATTATGTCAAAATACGGAATATACCTGCCTGCAGGGAAAACTGACGCGCGAAGTCGCAGGAATTGCATACGACTCAAGAAAAGCAGAGGCGCATTTCCTGTTTGTCTGTCTGGTCGGAGGGCAGTCCGACGGGCACAGGTATATTTCCGACGCGATAAAAAACGGCGCCGATGTGATTGTAACGGAACGGATTCCGGAAGAAAAACTGCCGGAAACAATTACGGTTTTACAAATGAAATCAACGCGGAAAGGACTTGCACAGCTTTCGGCCGCATTTTTTGGTTATCCCGCAAAGCGTCTGACGACGATTGGCATTACCGGAACAAAAGGAAAAACGACTACCTCGTTTATGATAAAAAGTATGCTGGAACAAGCCGGGAAAAAGGTCGGTCTGATCGGGACGCTGGGCGCCTTTATCGGAGAAACGGCAGTACCGCAGAAAAATACAACGCCGGAATCCTGGGAAATTCAGCGGCTTTTACGCGCAATGGCGGACGAAGGGTGCGAGTATGCGGTCATGGAAGTCTCTTCTCAGGGCTTAAAACAGCATCGTACGGACGCAATTACCTTTGATTACGGTATTTTCACCAACCTTTCGCCCGACCATATCGGACCGCTGGAACATGAGTCGTTTGAGGAATATCTTCTATGCAAAAGCAGGCTTTTTTCACAATGTAAAACCGGAATTGTGAATGCAGACGACTGTTACCGGACGGAAGTGACGAAAGGGCATACCTGTGATATCGTTTCCTATTCTATTTTGACGCAGTCGAATTTAAAAGCGGAAGCGGTAGATTATCTGGACGAAGAGGATGGGCTTGGGATGCATTTTACGACCTGCGGATGTCTTACGGTATATGCAAAGGTATTTATACCGGGAACATTCAGCGTATATAATGCGCTTGCCGCAATGCTTTGCTGCCATTTATGCGGCGTGAGAAAAGAAGCGATACTGCCGGGACTGTCGCGGGCGAAAGTCTGCGGAAGAGCGGAACTTGTTACGGTCTCAAAAGATTTTTCCGTAGTAATTGATTATGCACACAATGAAGCAAGTACGGACGGAATTTTAGAAGCGCTGCAAAAGTATCGTCCCAACCGTCTGATCTGCCTGTTCGGATGCGGCGGAAACCGCCCTAAAATACGGCGCTTTGCGATGGGCGAAGCCGCAGGAAGGCGGGCGGATTTATGCGTTTTAACATGCGACAATCCGCGGGACGAAGCGCTTTGTGATATTAATACGGATATTAAAGAGGGATTGTTTTCGGTAAAGCACAGCAGATACATTGAGATTGACGACAGAGAAAAAGCGATTTATTACTGTCTGGATCATGCACAGAAAGGCGATATCATTGTATTGCTGGGAAAAGGGCATGAAACCTATCAGGAGATCAAAGGCGTAAAATATCATTTTGACGAGCGGGAAGTACTGGCAAAATGGAAAGAGAATCATATAAATCCGCCGCATTAGATAGTAATTGAAATCGTATTCGTAATAGAGCAGGAAACGCCGCCTTTGTATCTTTGGCAGAGCAGCGCAGTAACAAGGCCCCCTTGTTTTCCCAAAGGAAAAATCAAAGTGGGCCTTGCATTTCCTCAAAGCGTTCAGCGTTTTTTTTCATCTTTCTTTTGAGATGGGGCTATTTTTGCTTTATAAAGAGATGTTCCTGTCAACGTCGCAAAATAAAACAGTATCGTAACAAGAATGAGAATACAAAAATCTCGTTGTGACGAATAAGTCGTAAAGCAAATTCCTTTTGTGCAAAGTTGAGCTGCAATATAGGAAATTGGAAATAATAGCATTCGGTCAAGCCAAATAGTGAAAGCTGACTTATTTTTCAATAGGAACCGCATCATTGCCAGGATAATAAGGGCAGCAATGGCTAATAAAAAGTACGGCATTAAAATCAGTCTTGGAAGTGTTACGCCATTTTCTTCCGTATTTTCATTTATCCCATAAATCAGCACATCTTCAGAACCGTCGTTTTGGGCGTAGAAGATCTGAATTTTATTTTCTCTGTCAGAAGGTATAATCATATTTTGTTTTCCACGATTAGACGAATATAAGTCCCAGGTTGTAGTCCAGGCATTTATGCGATAGATTTCTGTTTGGGTTTCATTGTCAAATTCTTTAACACAGCTATAACCTGTCACCTTATGATCAAAGGTGATGGTAATGCTCCCGTCAGCGCCGTCAATAACACGGAACAAATGATCGGAATAGGGGAAAAATTCAGGCGATGTTAAAATTCCAAAGGCAACCGTCACTATGGCACATGCCAGAATTGCTGTAAAAAAAACAGTCTGAAGGCGTTTAACAAATAACTCTTTTTTTATTCTTTTTAGCGGAACAATATCGGCGTCGGGGATAGGGTCCGCAGGTTTTTGCATATGTTCAAGCTCTGCACGGCACTCTTCACAATGTTTGAGATGTTCGCGAACAAACTCCCGTGTATCCGTACTTACCATGCCTTCTACATAAAGCGGAAGGATGTCTCTAATTAAATTACATCTATTACTCATCTTTGTCCTCCATTTGCATTACTATTTTCTTTTTTGCTCGGTGATAAGTGACGCAAGCCCAATTTTCTGTTTTTTGAAAAATATCTGCAATTTGTTTAAAACTTAACTCTCCAAAGACCCGCAGCATAAAAACTTCTTTATATGGTTCGGCTAACTTATGCAGCAGGAGATGTATTTGCATAGCATCGTATTGCTTTGAGATTTGTTCCTCAATGGTTTCCTGATTGTCCGGAAAATCATTATCCTCAATAGTTTCAATACGCTGCTGCTTTTTCAGGTAAGAGAAATAAGCGTTTTTAGCAATTTGGCAAAGCCAAACACGGACATCTGTTTCACCACGAAAATGATTTATGGAACGCATTGCCTTAAAAAAAGTTTCGCTTGTGATTTCTTCTGCAATATTTTCGTCTTTTGACAGCTTTTTGAGAAAAAGAAATACATCATTAAAGTATCTTCTATAAATTTTCTCAAATTCTTCTTCGAATCCTGCCACTTTCTCACCTCCTCACTTATAAGACTTCGCAGTTCAAAAAACATTACAAGTTTTTTGAACTATTTTTCTTTTCTCGTGCATCATCTGGTTTAGCACAGCTAAAAAGATCGCATCATTTCACAAAGAAAAGAAATGCTTTTTATACCGCAAAATTACAATCCCGTGTCCAAAGGAAGGACGCACCGTTATCAGCATCCCACGGAATATCACATTTGTAAAGACATTCGAGCATATAAAATGAATTGAAAGACCTGTTATTTTATGGTAGGATAGCCGTAGAGAAAGTATTGGAGACAGACGGGGAATTTATTCTGGCATAACCGGGAAGAGACTTGAAAAGGTCTCTTTTTTGCCTTATGGAATCCGGGTGTCGAGAGGGAAGGAACAATAAAATGGTCGCAGAGGACAGAAACTATCAGGTGCTTAATACGGAACAGGCGAAAGAGATTGTATGGAATGATTTAACGGGGCAGCTTGACAGTATGGAATACATCGCTTTTGGACTGCCTGAAATTAACGACAGATACGACATTTGGAATGTGCCTGTTTTGTACAAAAAGGAAGTCATCGGTGAAGTGGCGGTGGATGCTTATTCAAAAAAAATTAACGCAAAACGGTCTTCTGATATCTGTGTTCTGAAAGGCAGAATAGATAAGGTAAACAGAGGAGAAATTGCTGCCGCTCAAAAACGCCCCCGGAAAAAAGAAACATACCGGATCTCTGAGCTATCCAGCAAGCTGATAAAAGGACGTTCCGAACTGGTATTAAAGCAATTCCCGGAACAGTGCGTAGATATGATATTTACGTCTCCGCCCTATTATAATGCAAGAAAGCAGTATTCGGAATATGATACGTATGAGGACTATCTTGCTTTCATACGGAGAGTGGTAAAAGAGTGCCGGAGAGTACTGATGGATGGTAAATTTTTTATCATAAATTCTTCTCATGTATTAGTTCCACGGGCAAGCAGGAACGAATCCTCGTCGCGGATTGCCGTTCCGTTTGACATTCACCAGATTTTTTTAGAAGAAGGATTTGAATTTGTAGACGACATTATATGGCAGAAACCGGAAGGAGCGGGCTGGGCAAGCGGCAGAGGAAGAAGATTTTCAGCAGACAGAAATCCGATGCAGTATAAGGCGGTGCCCGTTACGGAATATGTGATGGTATACAGAAAAAAACCGGCGGTTTTGATTGATTATTTTATAAGAAATCATCCGAGTCCGGAAATCATTCGTGCGTCAAAGATTGGAGACGGGTACGAGAAAACGAACGTATGGTATCTGTCGCCGGCGAGAGATAAACGCCATCCTGCCGTGTTTCCGAAAGAACTGGCCGAAAGGGTGATCACTTATTATTCGTTTAAAAATGATGTAGTACTGGATCCGTTTGGAGGAATTGGTACGACGGCAAAGGCGGCTGCCGGTCTGGACAGAAGATTTATTTCAATTGAATGCTCCGGCGAATACGCAGAAGCGGCATTGGCTGATATGAACAGTGTGAATACGTTTGTAAATCCGGTGGAATTTGAATTTTGCGACTGTTCCAGCCTGACTGACAGCCCGGAGAAATCCGGATACGGGTTACATGAATTAATTAAAATGCTTGAAAAAAAAGGGGTATCCGGAGAGGAAGTAGCGGATCTTTTACGCAAAGAATATAAAGACACGTTGCACGGAAACGGACAGGAGGCTTAGAACAGGTGGGAATCTATGATTCTTATAACAGATTAGGAAAAGAGTATATAAAAGGAACCAGACAAAATTTTGTGGAGCGGGTAGGAGAGAGCGGCTTAAAGAAGATTATAAAAGATATTTTTATAGGAAAAAATATCAGGGATTATACCGAGTTTCAAACGCAGAGCAGATTGATTTATTCCTATTCAGCGCTATTGGAGTTATATGTCCGTCTCCTGGGGGATAAAACAGATAGCGTAGAGCAATATGCCGATTATATCATGAATGATTATGTGGAAGCGGAGAATGACGAGAAGAGAAAGCTGGATCTGTGGCTGCTTGGTCTGACCGGAAAAGGACTTGATAACATTACAAGAGATAATATTCTTGATTATCGGATTTCCTTTGCGGATTCCATGAACGATATTGTTGCCAGCCTTGAAGACTATTACGGCCCCGTCACCGGATTTGTGGAATTGAGCGGAAGAAGGATAGATTTAAGCTGGAATACGTTCTCGCTGCTGATGATGGCTGCCGGGGCGCAGACCCTGACTATACGGGGCTCCGAAAAGTCAACAAACGGAAAAATGTTTGAAAAGCTGATTTTAGGATCTCTTCTTACAATTATGGGATTTGAGTATCTGAAAAAACCGCCTGCCAGATTAGATAAAAATAAAAAGCTATTTTGGTTATCTCATATGGATGCGAATGAGCGGGAAATTGACGCTACATTCGCATATCATGGGAAGGCCGTTAATGTTGATATCGGGTTCATTGGTAAGGGAAATCCTGAGATTACACTCGACAAAGTAACAAGATTCGGCGCTTACAAAGAGATTGGCGGGGTGCCGCACGATATGACAACCATGATTATTGTTGATACTGTGGCGGACAACAGCGATTTGTTTCAAAAGGCAAAACGGGTCAACGGATATGTATTTCAAATGAAAGACAGCGACTGGACGATTCAATTTGCAGGAGTTCTTTGCAGGATCATGGGTATTTCGCATGAATTAACGAAAAAAAACGCCGGCAGTCTGGAAGAATATTTTAGACGAAAGCTGGGCGGGATAGAGATACAGAATTTTATTTGACATGCGAAACGAAATTTCTGTATGAAATCAGGTCTTCCGCTTATACTGATTATATGGTATGATTGCGTAAAAGGGTTATTTTCTGCCGGATTGGCTAGTGTCCTGCTTTCTTGAAAGGAGACGTGAAATCATGCGGCAGAGAAAAAATGAACAATACCTGAAGGAGAAGAAAAGGATGAAAAAAACGATGAAAAAACTAATCACGGTAATGCTGGCATTTACGGCTGTTTTCTCTCTCGCCGGATGCGGCGGTCCGAAATCTTCCGCAGAGGGCGAATCTTCGTATGAGTCGGCGCTTGAAGTATTCAACGCGGTTTTCGACACTTATGCCGAAGCGGATAAGTTTGCCGTTATGGGCGGAGATTCCGGGAACCTGACGCAGGATGCGCCCGGAGCGTTCGACGTAAGTAAAACGAATGAACTTCACTATACGCTCGGTCTGCCTGAAGCAAATGCCGGCGATATCGACGATGCCGCGTCTATGGTTCATATGATGAATGGAAATACCTTTACCGGCGCCGTTTACCATCTGAAGGAAGACGTTGATGTCAGTACGTTTGCGGATTCCGTAAAAGAAGGCATTCTACAGACACAGTGGATGTGCGGATTTCCGGACAAGCTTGTTATTATAAATGTAGATGGAAGATATGTAATTACTGCTTACGGAGAAGCCGGAATTATGGATACCTTTAAGGCAAATGCGTTGTCTGCGCTGAGCGGGGCTGAAGTAATTACGGAAGAGCCAATTGTTTAAGTAAGTTATAACGGGTATTCGGCGTAAGACGTCAGGAACGGACTGTCTTGCGCCGAAAATATTTTTAAAAGGAAATGTAGATTATTATGGTTTTTTCGAGTATTCCGTTTTTGTATTATTTTCTTCCGTTGGCGGCAGCGCTTTATTTTTTGGCTCCGCAACGTTTTCGAAATGCGGTTTTATTGCTGGAAAGCCTGATCTTTTATGCATGGGGAGAACCCCGGTATGTTTTTTTAATGGGCGGTTCTATTCTGCTGTGTTATGTGTTTGGCCTGCTGACGGAAAAGTATAGGAAAAAGAAGTACGGAAGGTTTTTTTGCATACTGTCCGTTACGGTCAGCCTTCTTTTTTTATTCTATTTTAAATATGCGGATTTTTTTCTTGCAAATTTTAACGCAGTAACCGGACTTTCTGTTCCGCTTCTGCGAATTGCGCTCCCGATCGGTATCAGTTTCTATACGTTTCAAATGATAAGTTATACGGTTGATATTTATCGGGGAGTGGCGGCGCAGAAGAATATTGTCTCTCTGGCAGCTTATATATCCATGTTTCCTCAGTTAATCGCGGGTCCGATTGTACGCTATTCAGACATTGCGGAGCAGTTGGACAAAAGAAGCCATACCTTTGGGGGAGCCTCTTACGGAATCCGCCGGTTTTTAATCGGGCTGGCCAAAAAAGTGCTGTTGGCAAATCAGATGGGAGAACTCTGCAGTGCTTTTCGAGCTTCGGAGGAAAAGTCCGTGCTGTTTTACTGGCTATATGCGGTCGCTCTCGTACTGCAGACATACTTTGATTTTTCGGGATACAGCGATATGGCGATCGGTCTGGGAAGTGTTTTCGGATTCCGTTTTCCGGAGAATTTCAATTATCCGTATATTTCTGCCAGTATCACCGAATTCTGGCGGCGCTGGCATATCTCGCTGGGCACATGGTTCAGGGATTATGTATATATTCCTTTGGGCGGGAACCGGCGGGGAAAAGGACGCCAGATTTTTAATATAATTGTCGTATGGGGACTGACCGGCTTCTGGCATGGGGCTGCGTGGAATTTTATCGTATGGGGACTATTGTTTGCTGCACTGTTAACGATCGAAAAATTGTGGCTTTTAAAACGGCTGAAAAAGTTTCGCCTGTTTTCTCATATTTATGTTGTGCTTGTCATACTTGTAAGCTTTGTCATCTTTCACGCCCAGGATATGAAAAGCGCCGTTTCCGATCTCGGAGGGCTTTTCGGCGCAGGCGGGATTCCGGCGGCGTCCGTCGAAGCAGTGTATTGTCTTCGCAGTTATGCGGTTCTGTTAGCGGCGGGTGTGATCGGAGCTACGCCCGCAGTCAGCCATATTCTGACGGCAGTTTCCAAAAAACAGACCGGTGAAAAAATACTGATGATTGCGGAACCTTTTGTACTTGCGGCGCTGCTGTTTTGTGTGACGGCATGGCTGTCGGACGGATCTTTTAATCCGTTTTTGTATTTTCGATTTTAAGGAGGAATGCCGATGACGATTCAAAAAAAAGATAAGTTCATCTGTATTTTATTTGGGTTCCTGTTTGCCGCCGGCTTTTTGCTCTGCGTATTTATGCCGAAAAATAAGTACTCGGAGAGCGAAAGGCGGCAGCTTGCCGTAATGCCAGAACTATCGGCGGACGCGCTCTGGAGCGGCCGTTTTATGTCGGATTTTGAAACGTGGGCGGTCGATCATTTTCCGTTTCGCGAGCAGTTTCGAACAGGGAAAGCGCTTGTGTCCGCAGGAGTTTTTTTTAAAGGGGACAACAATGGACTTTATGTCACGGACGGTTACATTGCATCACTGGAGTATCCGATTCACGAAGCGTCGCTGGACCGCGCGGTGGAGCGGTTTCAATCTGTCTGCAATACGTATTTAACGGAGAAAAACAGGGTCTATCTTTCCGTCATTCCCGATAAAAACCGCTACCTGGCGGCAGAAAGCGGCCATCCGTCCATTGATTATACGGAATTTGAAAGACAAATAACAGAAAAAGCAACATTTGCTTCTTATATTCCGATCTCGGATCTTTTAGAGAAAGAGGATTATTATAAAACAGACACGCACTGGCGTCAGGAAAAAATTTTAGACGTGGCAAATCGGCTGGCTTCCCAAATGGGAGTCCGGCTGTCAGGGGAGTATGAGATTCATGAACTGGACCGGGATTTTTACGGAGTATATTACGGGCAGGCGGCGCTTCCGCTTGCGCCGGACAGACTCTGTTATTTAACCGGAGCGGCGATTGACGGATGTACGGTCTATGATTGGCAGAATAAGAAAGAGGCGGCGGTGTACGATATGGAACGCGCGGCAGGGAAGGACCCCTATGAGATATATTTGTCCGGTCCGCTTTCGCTTATTACGATAGAGAACCCGAAGGCGGAAACGGAGAAGGAACTTGTGATGTTCAGAGACTCCTTCGGTTCTTCCGTTGCGCCGCTGCTGATTGACGGATACTCAAAGATTACACTTGTAGACATCCGTTATCTTTCGCCGGATTTTCTGGGACAGTTCATTGACTTTGAAGACTGCGACGTGCTGTTTTTGTACAGCACGCTTGTATTAAACCACAGTGAGACGTTGAAATAAAAAATTTAAAAACCCGTTGGTCGTAAAGAAGAGGAAGGGATATTTTTAAGAAAATGACTAAGGAATTGAAAAAATTGTCCGATAAATATCGTGAAAGCAATTTTATAAGGCCCCGATGGAGTAGTTTCAGGACGGAGCCGTATATAAAAAGCGCTTTCGTTTCAGGGAAGAAAGGAGATGCCTAATATGCGTATAGAGACTTTTAATCAGATCGCGCAGATCTACAAAGCAGGAAAGTCTGGTAAAGCTGCGAACACAGAGAGCGTCAGCGCAAGCCGCGACGAAGTGCAGATTTCGTCTTTCGGCCGTGAATATCAGATCGCAAAACAGGCAGTCGCAGAAGCTTCAGATATCAGGGAAGATAAAGTTGCAGAGCTTAAAGCAAGGGTAAAGTCCGGTAACTATACCGTAGATACGGGAGATTTTGCGAGCCGGTTATTGGAAAAATATCATGCATTATCAAGGTAAAAGTGAGGTTGTACTTTGGCTAGCTTAATGGAAGATCTTATGGATGTCCTGTCAAAGGAAGAGGGACAGTATCTGGGATTGATCACACTTGGAAAAAGGAAAAGAGAAATTATTATCAAGGCTGACATCCCGGCTTTGGAACAGGTCACGGCAGAAGAGCAGGAGATTGCAAGCGCGCTGCAAAACCTTGCAAAACGCAGAACCGGAGTCTTGAACGATATGGCGACAGTGCTCGGAAAGAATCCGGAACACGTAACCATATCAAAAATGGTAGGCTACCTGGAAGGGCAGCCGGTAGAGCAGCAGAGACTGCGCGAGCAGCGTGACCGACTGTTGAAAACCGGGGAAGAGATGAGAACCATTAACCAGCAAAATGAAGTACTGCTAAAACAGGCATTAGAAATGGTAGAATTTGATCTTACCCTGCTTAAAAGTATGCGGCAGGCGCCGGAGACGGCCAACTATAACAGGAACGCCTGTAATACGGGCGACCTGCTTGGCGGGAGCGGCTTTGACGCCAAACAGTAATGAGAGGGGAGGAATTTTATCATGGCTAATGGCTTTGGAACGTTGTATATCGGAGCGTCAGGCTTAAAAAGTTCACAGAACGGATTAAATACAACATCAAATAACCTTGCGAACGTAAATACTTTGGGGTATGTGCGTCAGCAGGTTATCTATTCAGATCGCAATTACAACACCTATGATACGACAACGGCAATCAGTCCGCAGCAGACAGGTCTCGGCGTTAAAATTGGCGATGTCGTACATGCAAGGGATGTTTTCTTAGATAGATCATTCCGCACCATTTCGGGGCGTCAGGCATTCTATGCATCTACAGCGGAGGCGATTGACGAGGTTTATACGTTTTATCAGGAACTGGAGGGTAAGGCCTTCCAGGATTCTATGGGAGATTTCTGGACGGCGTTTCAGGAGTTTGCCAAGAGGCCGGACGATACGGTAAATCAGAATCTCGTCATACAGAAGGCTCATTTGTTTATATCCAGAGCAGCCGCCGTTTACAAGGGATTCCGTGACTATCAGAGCAATATAAACACACAGATTTCAAACGATATTGATAAAATAAATGAACTGGGCAATACCATCTATGAATTGAATCTTGAAATTCAGAAAATAGAGGCGGCCGGAGTGGAAACGGCAATGACGCTGCGGGATCAGAGAGACGCGGCGCTTGACGAGCTTTCTGCCTATGCCGACATCCAGTATAAAGAGTCAACCGACGGTATTGTAAAAGTAAAGCTGGAGGGGACGGAGTTTATTGATTCCGTTGCCTGCTATAAAATCGGTAAAAGGACGGACGATATTAACGGCTTTGTTACGCCGTACTGGATTCATTCATCCAATCCGGAAAACGGAGATTACGACGAGCTTTATAATTTTACCGTCGATATATCTTCTGAACTCGGTACGGATATGGGCGAGCTTAAGGCTCTGGTTCTTGCAAGGGGCGACCGCACGGCGAACTATAGAGATATTGAGGGATTATCCGTCAGAGAGTACAATACTTCTACGGCTGATTCCATTGCGGCGGGAATGTCAATTATGCTGTCTGCCGAAGCGCAGCTCGATCAGCTCGTACACGGAATCGTAACGGCTATTAATGATATTTTCTGCCCGAATATTGAGAGCGGGGCAGTAACGGGGCTGACCGGAGACAATATGTTAAAAGCGACGGATGCAAACGGCAAGGAATATTATATAAAGGCGGATACGCTGATATTGGATGTGGATAAATGCTCTTACGGCGTTGACGGAGAGCTGCCGCCCACAGAGCTTTTTACCAGACTTGGTACGGAACGCTACACAAAAGTGGAAGCGGAAGACGGAAATACTTACTATATTTACAATAAAGAAGATCCGACGGATGCGTCAAAGCAGTATACGCTCGGATATATCAGTGTAAACGAGATTTTGAGGGAAGAAGAAACAAGGCTGCCGCATTTGACAAAAAATGGCAGCGTGGATCAGGCGCTTGCGGATCGTCTGGTGGGGATCTGGGATGAAAAACGTCTGACATTAGATCCATCCGACACGAACGCGCTGACCTTTATGGATTATTATTCGAATATGATAGGAAATTTCGGAACGCTTGGGTCAATCTATGAATCTACGGCTGCAAGTCTTACAGGTTCGGTTGACTCTACAGATAATCAGAGAGCACAGGTGATCGGCGTTTCTTCGGATGAAGAGCTGACAAAGATGATTAAATATCAGAATGCTTATAATGCAGCCAGCCGGTTTATAAATGTAGTAGATGAAATGATTGAGCATCTGCTGACCCGCCTGGGCGCATAGGTAAGGAGGTAGTATATGCCATCACAATTTTTTGGACTGACAATTGCATCATCCGGCCTGAGCGCATTTCAGGCTTCATTAAATACAACTGCTAATAATATTTCGAATGTAAAGACGGTGGGCTATACCAGACAGTGTGCGAATCTTGCGTCTTCGGCAGCATTGCGCGTCTATGCAAAATACGGCAGCGCCGGTACCGGCGTGGAGGTTACGTCCATTACGCAGATTCGGAATGAGTACTATGATACAAAGTTCTGGCAGAATCAGTCGGCGCTTGGATTATTTGAAACAAAGCTCGGCTATTTGCAGCAGATTGAAAATTATTATATGGACAGCGACGTTGGAAAGGGATTTACTTCGATTCTGAACGATATGTTTAACTCGCTCGATTCTCTGAAAGATAATGCGGAACTTGTCAGTTACAGACAGCAGTTTATCTCCAAAGCGCAGAATTTCGCAGCCTATTTTAACGCGACGGCAGTTGGGCTGGGAAGACTGCAGGAGAGCATTAATGAGGAAATCAAGTCGACCGTTGCGAATATCAATGCAATCGGGAAGAAAATCTCACTGTTGAATGAACAGATTAATATCATCGAACTGGAAGGCGGCTACGCAAACGAGCTTAGAGATCAGAGGGCGGTTCTTGTAGATGAGTTGTCTGCTATTGCGGAGGTGGAAGTCAGCGAAGTGCCGGTAAGCAATTCGAAGTTCCCGGATATGCTGACGGGAGCTAACTATTATACCGTAAAAATCAACGGACAGAAGCTTGTCGATACGTATGAATATAATCCGCTTGTCTGTAAAGCAAGAGAGAACAAAATCAACCAGTCGGATATGGACGGTATGTACGAGATTTACTGGGAATCAACCGGAAACAGGTTTGACGCAGGTTCTAAGTTTTCTTCCGGTTCTTTAAAGGCAATGTTTGATATCCGCGACGGCAATAATGAAGAAAACTTTACGGGTACCGTAAACAAGATAGAAAACGGAAAAACGCTTCATATGACAAATCCTTCGATTACGAATTTGAACGCATTGTCTATGCCGAAAGAAGGCGTGCTGACGATTGACGGAAAGAATTATGTTTATACCGATTTTTCGTTTGAGGCGGACGCGGAAGGAAACGTTTCCAACTTTGTTTTCGAGCTGAAGGAAGCGCTGACAATGGATCAGCAGGCGAGGATTGAAGGAAGAAAAGCGTCTGTCGGCGAGGCGATTGACGCGAAGGGAATCCCTTATTATATGTCGCAGATGAATGAATTTTTACGTTCGTTTGCATCTGCATTTAACGAGATTATGGAAGAAGGGCAGGATTTAAATGGTAATGACATTGATTTCTCCTTCTTTAAATCGGATGATCTGGTATTAGGAGGACAGATTGATTTTCTCAATCTGAAAAAAGATGTTCCGGATGCCGGTACAAAACGATATTCTGCGTCGGACAATACGTATTTTCTTATGACTTGCCGTAATTTTGCGGTAGATAAGGGCTGTATTAAAGATCCGACAAAAATTGCAACGACTGCAAATGTAAAGAAAGACGGAGAGTATGTAGAGAACGGAGCCGCGGCTTATGAGCTTGTGGAACGAATGCTTTTATTAAAGAGCGACACGGTATTATTCCGCGGAGCGGGAGCCGACGACTTCCTGGAATGTATGTATTCCGATATTTCGGTGGATACAAACGAGACCGGAATTTTCTACGAAAATTATTTTAATATTGCAAATACAATTGATAACCAGAGAATGTCGATTTCCGGCGTGGACGAAGACGAAGAGGCGTTAAATCTGATAAAGTTTCAGAATGCTTATAATCTGTCTTCGAAAATGATTTCCGTATTTACGGAAATCTATGACCGCCTGATTTTAGAGACCGGCGTATAATGTTTTGCAATATAAACTCTGCTTTGCCTAAATGGCGCGGAATGAAGAAAAGAGGAATTGTCTATGCGAATTACAAATAATATGATGTTACGGACATCTTCCAATAATATCAACGGAAACAAATTAAATGTGAACGATTTGAATAATCAGATGTCGTCACAGAAAAAAATTCAGCGTCCTTCGGAAGATCCGGTAATTGCGATCCGGGCGCTTCGGCTTCGCAGTAATTTAAGCGAAATTAATCAGTATTATGAGCGTAATATTCCGGACGCCGATGCATGGCTTGGCGTTACCGAAACGGCGCTTAACAATATGCAAAAGATTTTCAAGGATATCCGTACGCAGTGTGAGTACGGTGCAACCGGAACTCTGACGGAGAAGGATCGGGATACGATTCTGACGGATTTAAAGAAATTAAGAGAACAGGTTTATGCGGAAGGCAATGCGGATTATGCGGGACGTACCGTTTTTACCGGTTATCGCACGAATCATAAACTTACGTTTCTGACCGAAGAAAAAAATACGACTTACAATATTACCGAGAATTTTTCGCTGAAGGATATTGAGGCGGAGCACCGTTACTATAAGGGTACCGCAGAAGTGCCGACAAATGCGAATATCAACGATATGGACGCTATCGTAGAAATCGATCGTTATTCCTGCGACAGAATCCGTTTTGCATATGAAGGTCTTGATACAAATGACGACGGAACGCTTAAGGATTTTGAAATTTCCTTTACGGACGGAACTACGGACGATAAGGGCGCGTTGGTGTATGATTCGATTACCAATATGGGCGGCGGAGTAAATGTTCGGACTTATAAAAATATAGAGGATTGGAAGAACGCTGATTTTGCAGTCGGAGATAATGACATTGTGGTGATTGCCGAAACAGGGGAGATGCTTCTTGGCAAAGAGGTATCCGATTCTATTAAGTCGAACGATTACAAATTATCCGTAGATTATACGAAAACCGGATTTGCGTCGGGCGAATTAAGGCCGGAGTATTATTTTAACTGTACGGATGTATCCGATCCGGATAACCCGATCGAGTATCAGAAATACGACGACGACGGAAGCGAAATTCATCAGGATATCAACTATATCGTATCAATGAATCAAACTTTAACCGTCAATATCAATGCCTCCGATGTTTTGGATGAGTCGGCCGGCCGCGATGTGGATGAGATGATTGACGCGATGCAGAAAGCAATCGAAGCACACGATAAAGTTGATAAAATCGATGCCATGATGAAGCAGGCGGAATATGCGGACGACGATTCACAGGTAGCGCTGCAGAAGTGGAAAGATGCGGCACAGAAGGAAGCGGATTATGCGGATGATAATGTAAGGAAGCTTTACAATACTTATCTCGGTAATTTCGATGATTATATGACCAAAGTAAACCTTGCGGTTACAACGGTCGGAAGTAAGGGAGATCAGCTTGCGCTGACCGAAGAGCGGATGTCAAACCAGCAGCTTACGGTGGAAGAATTGAAAGCTTCCAATGAGGACAGAGAAATTTCCGACATCATTATTGATTATACCTCTGCATTCAGCGCTTACCAGGCATCTCTGCAGGCAGCGGGAAAAATCAATCAGAATACTTTATTAAATTACATCTAAGTTCAGGCCAGCCGGAGGCGGCCGCAGAGAAACCAGGAGGAAAAGAAAGAATGAAAGCAAAAACCAGACTGTTCGGTGAGATTGACATTGAAGAGGAGAAAATCATCACCTTAGAGAGCGGAATGATCGGACTGCCGGAAATGCAGCAGTTCGCGCTGATTTTCGATAACGAGAAAAAAAGCGGGGGAAGCATCAAATGGCTCCAGTCGATGGACGATCCGGAGACGGCTTTTCCGGTAATGGATCCGACAGAGATCGCAGCGGACTATAATCCCACTATAAATGACGCTCTTTTACAGCCGTTGGGAACGCTGAATGAAGAAAATACGTTTGTAATAGCGGTGCTTACTGTTCCGAGAAACGTAAAAGAAATGTCGGTAAATTTGAAAGCGCCGATTGTTATCAATACGGATACCGGGAAGGGAAAGCAGATTATCGTAGAGGATGATGTGCCCGTCAAGTTTAAAATATATGAACTGCTGAAGAGCAGAAAAGAGAAGGCGGGTGAACAGGCATGCTTGCATTGACAAGAAAAAAAGGAGAATCTCTTGTAATTAACAACAATATTGAAATTACGGTTCTGGAGATTCGCGGTGATCAGATTAAAATCGGAATATCGGCTCCGAAGGATGTGCCTATTTACCGAAAAGAGGTGCATTTACAGATTCAGAAGGAAAACGAGGCTGCGCTAAGTATAGACAGCCTGGAGGCGTTAAACGATTTGCTTGATTAGGTTGTGCTGTGTTACATTTTAGGATTCGGGTGCAGGCAGGGTTATCTCTTGCCAACACCCGAATTTTTTATGCGGGAAACGTTCATATCACTGCTCTTTTGTTTTTAAGAAATGCCCGGAACAGCGCGAAAATTTGGGCTTTGGTATTAATTTTTTTCTATATTTTCCGATATAAAAACTAGAAAAGATGAGAAAGCAACCGGATACAAAGCACATGGAGGTGTAGGAAGATGGCATTAGAAGCGATTAAAAACGCAGGTATGGCATATCAGGGAAGTGTGCCAGCTGCGGAAATAAAGGCGGAAACATCGTCTGGAATGGAGGAAATATCAAACAAAACCGCAGCCGCTCGCCCGGCGCAGGAAACTGTTGCCGTTAATACGAATCGAAGTAATGAGGACGGGCTTGGTCAGGGGAGCGTCGAGGACAGCGAAGCGCTGGAGAGGCAGCGGGCAAATCAGAATGCAAAAATTAATAATGCAGTAGGAAAAATCAATAAGAAAATGCATAATTCTGAGGCTGTCTTCGGAATTCATGACAAGACGAATCGTGTAACTATTAAAATTGTAGATAAAGATACGAAAGAGGTCATCAAAGAGTATCCGCCTGAAAAGACGCTGGATATGATTGCCAAAGTATGGGAGATGGCCGGTATTATGGTTGACGAGAAGAGATAGGAGGAGAATAAAATGCCAATACGTATAACAGGTTTAAACTCAGGTTTGGATACGGAATCGATTATTTCCGCACTTGTATCCAGCTATAACTACAAGACGAATAAGTTTAAGAAGGCGCAGACAAAGCTTTCCTGGAAACAGGACGCATGGCAGGCGTTGAATACAAAAATATACAGTCTGTATAATAATGTATTTAATATGAGGTTTTCCTCGGCCTACAATATGAAGACGACGAAGGTGTCCGATCCGACGAAGGCCACCGTTAAGGCTTCGTCTAATGCGGTAAACGGTACGCAGAAGCTGAATATTATCAAAACGGCGCAGGCCGGTTACTTAACGGGCGGAAAACTGGACGGCAATGTTACAACCGGTACGACGCTGGCAGAGCTTGGCTATACCGGCGGCAACGGTAAAATCAAAGTTACAAAGGGCGACGGAACTTCCACAGATATAGAAGTAAGTCAGGGAACGACTGTCAATGATTTCCTGAAATCACTCCAGAAAGCGGGAGTGAATGCCAGTTTTGACAGCACGAATAAGCGTCTCTATGTAAGCTCAAAGGAGACGGGAAAGAATAATGATTTTTCGCTGACGGGCTCAAATGTGGACGGCGCAAGCGCACTGACAAAGCTGGGATTAAACGTAAACTCCGCAGCGACGCAGGCGACCTATTCTTCTTATGCAAAATACTACTATGACGGATATGACATTACTGCAGGCGTTGCATCGGGAAATATTACGCAGAACGTAAAAGATGCGATAGCCGCTTATGAGCAGGCAAAGGAGAGCTATGAACATGCGGCTGCTCAGAATAAAAATCTGACAGGCGCTTACGGTTATGCGGCTGCATATGCAGCTATGAAGGATACGTTAAATGCTACGGGCTTATCGGCTGCGGATCAGGATAAGTTCCGTACGCTTCTGGGTATGACGGCAAGTCAGCGTGTAAATTCGCTGATGGACGATAACGGCAATATATATACTCAGAAAACAAAGGATGAGGACGGCAATGCTATCTTCTCCTATAAAGATGCAAGCGGCACGGAGAGACTGGTTCAGCGTGAGGTGACATATAAGGGAAGCGACAACAATACGTATACGCTGAATAAAGATAAGACTTATACCGACAGCAACGGCAATATTTTCAAAGCGACAAAGGAAAAAGACGCTGACGGCAACACCATTTATATCAATAAGGCTGCCGATGGAACGGAAACAAAAGTAAGCATTAAGAGCGAGACCTCTTATTATGAAGTAAATGCGGTAGAAAAGCCGACCGGAATGACAAAATATGTAGATGCAGCCGGCAATGAGTATCTGCCGAACGATACCGGAACATATCTTGGAAAAGACGGAAAAGAATATACGCTTGAAGCAAACGGCAATCTGAAGGATGCAGACGGCAACGAAATTACGGTAACCGGAGAACCGATAACGGAGACCGTTTACGAGAGAACGACCGGAACGGCGCTGACGGATATCGGCCGCGCAACGGACGAATACAACAGAATTAAAGAAGCTTCCGGACTTAAGGACGAGGATATCAGTAAGCTTGCAAGCAACGTTGCAACGGTAAATACTTACGAAAAGTCGACGGATACACTGGACGCTACGGATCCTTATAATAAAGCCGATATCATTACATCGATTCAGAACGCATATGCGGCAGGCGGCGCAGCGGGAACGAGCAATGTGACGAACAACTATGCGACCATCATTACGAACAACAAAGCTGTGATGGAAGCTGACAGTAAGGTAATGGAGGAACACAGCAACCTTGCTAAAATTGCAGCGATGCAGGACGGCCCGGATAAAGATGCGGCAATCGCATCATTTGTCAGCCAGGTTACGGCCGCGAAGGATATTTTAAATTCGACAGATTACAATGCGGATGCAAAGAAAATTGACGGACAGGATGCCGTAATAAAATTAAACGGCGTAGAATACACTGGTTCCAGCAATAGTTTTTCCATTAACGGGCTGACTATTACGGCGGAAAATGTAACCGGCGACGGCGACGACAATGCCATTACGATAACGACAGCAACGGATGTGCAGGGTATTTATGATAAAGTAAAGGATTTCCTGACACAGTACAATGCATTAATTAATGAGATGACTTCTCTTTATAATGCGGAGAATGCAAAGGGATATGAGCCTTTGACCGACGAAGAAAGAGATGCGATGTCCGATACCGAAATCGAGAAGTGGGAAGCAAAGATCAAAGGCTCGCTGCTTCGCCGTGACGATACTCTGTCCGGTCTGATTTCGACAATGACTGGAGCAATGTCAAAGACAGTTGAGCTTAACGGAAAGAAGTATAATCTTTCCTCTTTCGGAATCAAGACGCTTGGCTATTTAAACGCACCGGAGAACCAGCATTATGCATATCATATTGACGGAGACGAGGATGACGCGAATACGGCGGGCAACGCAGATAAGCTGATGGCAGCGATTACGGAGGATCCGGATTCGGTAATTGATTTTATGAAGCAGTTATCGACGAACCTCTACGACGCAGTAGATAAGAAGATGAAATCTTCTTCGTTAAGCAGTATCTATAAAGTATACAACGATAAGGAAATGGCGTCCGAATATAGCAATTATACGTCGACCATTAAGAAATGGGAGCAGAAGCTGCAGGAGAAAGAGGATTATTATTATAAGAAATTTGCTGCGATGGAAACAGCGCTTGCGAAGCTGAACAGTTCCTCTTCCGCATTGTCAGGATTATTTGGCGCATAATAAACAAAAAAGAAACAAAAGGGGCATATGGGGACCATATGCCCTTAAAACAACAGGAGGATTTGTATGTTAGCAAATAAAGGATATGCAGCATATACCAACAGCAGGATTGCAACCGCTTCCCCGGCCGAGCTTACGTTAATGTTATACGAAGGCGCAATTAAATTCTGTAATATTGCAATTTCGGCGATAGAGGAAAAGGATGTTATGAAAGCTCACCAGAATATTATGAAGGTGGAACGTATTGTGCAGGAATTTCAGGGGACGCTGGATTTTAAATATCCTGTAGCAAAAGACTTCAACGAGGTTTACACGTATCTAATGCAGCGATTAAGAGAGGCGAATATGCAGAAAGATAAAGAAATTCTCGAAGAGGTTTTAAAACATTTACGCACTATGAGGGACACATGGAAAGAGGTTATGCGTCTGTCTAAAATCAGCGAGTCGAATTCATAGCCGGAAGGGATGCAGATGACAGAAAAGAATTATATTGATATTTTAAAAAGGGATTTAAAGAAAAAGAATCTGATTTTGGAAGAAATTATGGCGGAAAACCAGAATCAGAAACAGGCGTTGGAGAATCCGAATCTGGATCCTGATGATTTTGATGAAATTGTCGAGAAAAAAGCCGGTCTGATTGAACAGTTAGGGCAGTTGGACAATGGATTCGAGCAGGTATATGAGCATGTCAGAGAGGAATTGAACGGGCATAAGGAACTTTATAAGGAAGATATTCGTGAAATGCAGAACCTGATTCGGCAGTTGACGGAAAAAAGCGCTGAGATTCAGGTGCAGGAGCTTCGCAATAAAGAGCTTATGGAGAAAAAGTTTACAGATGTAAAACAACAAATCCGGGAAGTACGGGCGAGTCATAAGGTCGTCAACCAGTATTATCAGAACATGATGAAGACAAATTATATCGATCCACAGTTTATGGACAATAAAAAATAAATCAAAATCCGGGTAACCCATTGCGGAGATTTCCCGGATTTCGTTTTTTTTGGAGGGGAGGGGTACTTTGGCGGATATCCGGCTTTCCTGTAATAACGCAGAAAGAGCTCGGTCTTTCAGCGGCGGCGGTCAATGGTACATTCAATTTTTTGCAAATTTTTTGGTAAAATTTTTAAATTTCGGTATAAACAATTAAAAGGTTTCACCGATATATAATACAAGTAAACAAGATAACAATTGTTACTTGGCGGCAGAGACGCGACGGAGCGTACGGCCAGAGAAGTCCCGGCCGCAAACACAATATCATATCAGTATATGTGGCAAGGATGCCGCATTAAATTCAAGGAGGAAAATAATATGGTAGTACAGCACAATCTTACAGCTATGAACTCTAACAGACAGTTAGGTATCACGACAGGATTACAGGCAAAATCTTCTGAGAAGTTAGCTTCCGGATACAAAGTAAACCGTGCAGGCGATGACGCAGCAGGTCTTTCCATTTCCGAGAAGATGAGAAGCCAGATCCGTGGATTAAACAAGGCATCTGACAATGCTCAGAACGGTATTTCCTTAATTCAGACAGCTGAAGGTGCATTAAACGAAGCACACTCCATTTTACAGCGTATGAACGAGCTTGCTACGCAGGCAGCTAACGATACTAACGTATCTGCAGACAGAACCGCTATCTCTAAAGAGATGACAGCTCTTCAGTCTGAAATCAACCGTATCGCTTGTACAACACAGTTCAATACACAGAACCTGTTAAACGGAAGCTTTGACAGCAAGAACCTTCAGGTTGGTGCATTAGAGGGACAGAAGATTGAGATCTCTATCGCTGCTATGAATGCAAGCGGCTTAGGAATCGGCGCTTCAACAGATATTAAAGTTGACAGCTTTACAAATGCCGGCGCTGCAATGACAAAGATTCAGGCAGCTATTTCTCATGTATCACAGCAGCGTTCCGCACTTGGTGCTTTACAGAACAGATTAGAGCACACAATTGCAAACCTTGATACAACAGCAGAGAATACACAGGCAGCTGAGTCTCTTATCCGTGATACAGATATGGCTGATGAGATGGTTACGTACAGCAAGAACAACATTCTTGCACAGGCAGGACAGTCCATGCTTGCACAGGCGAACCAGTCTACACAGGGCGTATTATCCTTATTACAGTAATTTTAACTGCAGTAAAAATGGCATAAGGCCAATAGAAACAGAGTCGGTTTATGGAACCGGCTCTGTTTTTTTGTGAAATGGAAGTCAAAGCTCTTTTTATGTCAACATTTTCCGGGAATGCGCCAGGCGCAAAGACCTTTTAGAATGGGGCGGAGGGGAGTGAATATGGCTTTACCCGAATCGTCCTGGTGCGGCACGATGCTGCGAAGAAAAAAATTTTTTTTCGGCTATAAAGTATCGGAAGGTTTCACCGATATATAATACAAGTAAACAAGATAACAATTGTTACTTGGCGGCAGAGACGCGACGGAGCGTACGGCCAGAGAAGTCCCGGCCGCAAACACAATATCATATCAGTATATGTGGCAAGGATGCCGCATTAAATTCAAGGAGGAAAATAATATGGTAGTACAGCACAATCTTACAGCTATGAACTCTAACAGACAGTTAGGTATCACGACAGGATTACAGGCAAAATCTTCTGAGAAGTTAGCTTCCGGATACAAAGTAAACCGTGCAGGCGATGACGCAGCAGGTCTTTCCATTTCCGAGAAGATGAGAAGCCAGATCCGTGGATTAAACAAGGCATCTGACAATGCTCAGAACGGTATTTCCTTAATTCAGACAGCTGAAGGTGCATTAAACGAAGCACACTCCATTTTACAGCGTATGAACGAGCTTGCTACGCAGGCAGCTAACGATACTAACGTATCTGCAGACAGAACCGCTATCTCTAAAGAGATGACAGCTCTTCAGTCTGAAATCAACCGTATCGCTTGTACAACACAGTTCAATACACAGAACCTGTTAAACGGAAGCTTTGACAGCAAGAACCTTCAGGTTGGTGCATTAGAGGGACAGAAGATTGAGATCTCTATCGCTGCTATGAATGCAAGCGGCTTAGGAATCGGCGCTTCAACAGATATTAAAGTTGACAGCTTTACAAATGCCGGCGCTGCAATGACAAAGATTCAGGCAGCTATTTCTCATGTATCACAGCAGCGTTCCGCACTTGGTGCTTTACAGAACAGATTAGAGCACACAATTGCAAACCTTGATACAACAGCAGAGAATACACAGGCAGCTGAGTCTCTTATCCGTGATACAGATATGGCTGATGAGATGGTTACGTACAGCAAGAACAACATTCTTGCACAGGCAGGACAGTCCATGCTTGCACAGGCGAACCAGTCTACACAGGGTGTATTATCCTTATTACAGTAATTTTAACTGCAGTAAAAATGATGTAAAGTCAAATAAAATAGGGTCGGTCGTCAGACCGACCCTATTTTTACGATATTGAGGTATTTTTAATGAGTGAAAAAGAGCTTACGGGTTTTATACGGGAATTAGAAAAAAAACAATTATTATCGGAAGAAACAGCTTTTCAGAAACTGGAACAGGTGATGCAGACCATCACATCCGTATATCTGAAGCTTCTGGGGGATATTCTAAAAATCAGAGAAACAGGAATCGATATTTCGGAAGAAGTTATTTTACAACAATTGAAAAATATGGAACAGGCATTGAAAAAAAAGGATGTTGTTCTTTTACATGATACAATAAAATATGAAGTGCTTGGAGCGCTTTATCTTTATCAAAATTTTTTAATGAAACAGGCAGGGTAGCATATGGGAATATATGAAAATAACAAAGAAACGATGATAGAATATTTCCCTTATGTGAAAGCGCAGATAGAGGCTTTGGAAACAAGGGAAGAAAAGAGTGATGCTCTGCAGGAAGTTTTTTGGGATACTGACCTTGCAGGGAAAGAAATTATAGGCTTGGCATGTGAAGACGATGTCTGGTATTTTAACAGCCGGTATTACAGTGAGGAAATGGTCGAAGAATGGTGCGAGCTCCATAAGCGAAAAGACTATTTTGCACCGATTACCATATTCGGGCTTGGAAATGCGGACTATCTGAAAAAGCTTAGAGAATTAAATCCTGAAAATAAGATATATGTGTATGAACCGAGCGATTTGGTTTTCTGGGAGGTAATGCACAGAACGGATTTGACAGAACTGATTCAACAGGAAAATCTTTTTCTGACGTTTGGGGAAGAAGGCATTCTTCAAATGACACAGTGGTTAAGCGTCGGTATTAATTTTTCCAATTATGAATATATGGAGAACTGTGTTCTGCCAAATTATAAAAATGCGTTTCCCTTAATCTATCTGCGTTTCCAAAAGTTATTGATGGAAACATATGAAACGCTTGTGTTCCAGAAGAATACCCTGATAAAGATGCAGAAAAAAAGTCAGGAAAATTTTTATTCCAATGTCGGAGACTGCATCAGACAGCATTCGATTCTGGAACTGGTGGAAGATTTTTCGAAGGTTTGCAATACAGAGGAAGTACCGGCGATTTTAGTATCCGCCGGACCGTCTCTTGATAAGAATATAAAGGATCTGGCTGCCGCAAAGAACCGCGCGTTTATTCTGGGCGTCGATACGGCAATCGGAACGCTGCTGAAAAATGAGATTTTACCTGATTTGGCGATTACAATAGATCCGTTAAAGGACATTTTTTTATTTGAACAGGAAGGTATAGAAAAAATTCCGCTTGTGTTAAGCCCTTATGCAAATCATAAAGTAATTCGGATTCACACGGGCGAGCATTTTTATTCTCAGAAAGAAAGCGACTTTTTAACGGAACTTTATACGCGTTATGGAAAAAGAGTCATTAAGCTTTCCACGGGAGGGTCGGTTGCAAACGATGCGTTTTCGCTCCTTTGTGAGATGGGCTTTCGGACGATTATTCTGATGGGGCAGGATCTGGCTTATCCGGAGAAAAAGAGTCATGCCAGCGCAGCCTATAATGACGAGGTAAATCCCGATAAAGAGGGACGCGTTTATTTTGAGGTGGAAGATATATACGGAAATCCGGTTCTTACAAGAGTAGATATGAATCACTACAGAAGGTGGTTTGAAAATACAATTGGAGGCAGTACGAATCTTCGCGTTATTGATGCAACGGAGGGCGGCGCAAGAATTGCGGGCACAGAGATTATGACTTTAAAAGAAGCAATTGAAAGCGCCTGCGGTTCTGCAGTATATCAGTTTGACGCAATATTACAGAATCTGCCGCTGACATTTACCGAGGAAGAACGAAAAGCGATTATGGAGGAGTTTGGCAGACTGAGCCAGAGTATTTCGGAAGCGGAATCCCGCATAAAAGAAGGGAAAAAAGTATATGAAAAACTGGATGAGCTGAACAGAAAAGGGAAGTACAAGACCGCAGAGTTTCAAAAGACATTTGAAGAAATTTCGGAGCTGAATATGTGGGTGGACAACGACCCGATTGTAGCGTTAATGGGCAGCTTTACAAACCGGGAGGAATATGATATACAATCCAGAGTCTATGCTCATAAGGAAAATATATATGAAGAAATCAAATATATTGTAAAGAACGGAATTGAGATGCTGGAAGCATATCTGGATAAGATTCCGATGCTTTTGGAACTGTTGACATATATGGACAGGGAGAATGTGGATGAAAAAAAACCGTGAAAAAACGATTGAGATTTTAAGCAGAATATTGGCAGATGCAAAGGATTTAATTATACCGCGGGATAAAGTGATTCGAGTGATCAATGATTTGGAATGTGCGGTTAATCTTGCGGAGGAAAGCAGGGATTCCGAAGTATTGGAACTGATTCAGACAGAACTGGTGAAGGAACTCTCGCAGCTCGAATCCGTGTATCAGAACTTTTATACGCAGGAAAACGTCGGCATTTTCCGGGAATTGAATCAGGCGGTGGAGTCTACAATGAACCGGGTATCTTTACTGAACGAGAATCCGGTGACACATGTCTCGGCGGATACGTATGCAAATATGGGGGATTTTCTGCTGGTACGCTGTCTGCGCAAAACAATCGAGCGAAAAACGCCAGGTAAGATCGGATGGATTGATGTGGACGTCAGAAAAAAAGTCAACGACGGATTTGTTTCGATGTGTAATCAGACAAATGCTGTTATTCTCGGCGGCGGCGGGCTTTTCCTGAAAGATACCAATCAAAATGACGTTTCTAACTGGCAATGGAATTGCACAACCGAAGACATCAGAAATATTCGCGTGCCGATTTATGTGCTTGGGATCGGATATAACCGCTTTAGAGGTCAGGAGGATTTTGAACCCTGCTTTACGGAAAGCGTGAATACGCTGGTAGAGCAAAGCGCGTTTTTCGGCGTTCGCAATCATGGCTCCGTGAATGCCATAAGAGGTTATTTAAGAGAAGAACTACGCGAGAAAGTCCGTTTTCATCCGTGCGCCACAACCGTAATATCAAAGTTATATCAACTCCCTTCGAAACAGAAACAGGAACGGGTGATTGCGGTGAACTGGGCGTCTGACCGCATGGCAATGCGTTATCAGGGTAAACACTATGAAGTAATGAAAAGCATTGCAAATGTTTTGAAATCTTTTACGCCGGCATATCGAATAAAGTGTTATATGCACTGTCAGATGGACGAACTGATTTGTAAAGTGCTGGAAGCGGAGCAGATACCCTATGAAAAAGTATATATGAACAGAGAGCTGACGGAAGAAGAGCTTTTGGAACGCTATACGGAGCCGGATTTGGTGCTTGCGATCAGAGGACATGCTCAGATGATTCCGTTTGGCTGTAAAACTCCGGTTGTAAGTTTGATCTCACATGATAAACTGAAATGGTTTCTGGATGATATCGAACATCCCGAATGGGGCGTGGAAGTCCTGGATGATCATTTTGAAGAGAAATTGCTTGAGAAATGTAACTATATGCTTGATAATAGGGATAAGATCAGAAAGGAAATTGAAGCGGCGCAGGAGATTTTCTGGAACGTAATACAGGAAAATCTGAAAGAGGTTATTTTATAACAGTTATGCAGGAGGCGCAAAGTGGCTGAAATTACGCAGACGATTTTGGATATAGCTGAAAAGGTAAACAAGGGAAGCATTCCGTTCGCAGCCATTTCAGAAGATTTGATCCGTGAGCTTGTTATGACCGGGTACGGAATTGAAGAAGAGACGGCCGGGCCGGTTCAGACATGGCGAAAGCTTTATCAGAACTTTGTACTGAGAAACGATGCGCATGGATGCTCCGATGTTTTGCGGGGAATTGCAGAAAATATTGAATATCTGATGGAGCGGGAGGCATACTGGGAGAATCTGACGGGGGAGCTGAACCTGGAACTGGGAAAAATCAGGGAGTCTTTTCTGGGAGATTTTTACGATACAAAAGAAATATTTGTAAATCAATGCCTCTCTCCGGTAAAAAATGAATTTAATCGTTATGATATTGTTGTGAGGTATCTTGCGGTTGAGAACTATTACCGGAAAAATGAAAACGGGTTTCTCTTATACGAGAAGATGCAGAAAGCCAGAAAGGGCGTTGAAAACGTACAAGCATACACGGATAATCTGAAAAATCTGATTGTGTCTTTTGAGGAAAAAGGTTATGACGGTGAATCCGAGATTGAATGCGACGAGGAACTCTGGCTGCTTGACGGCAGTCATCGGATGGCGATGTATCTCTATCACGACATCTTAAAGATCAGAGTAAAAATCAGAAGCGTACCGAAAGAAAACCGTCCGTATTACGGAATAGACTGGTTTCGGGATAACGGTTTTACACAGGAAGAACTAAGGCAGATAGAGCAAAAACAGGAAGAGATCTTTTTGAAATGCCAGGTACCCCTTCAGGTTATCTTATGGCCTCCGGTTCAAAAGTATTTTGACGAAATAACCGAAGTGCTTTCAAATTCGTTTCCTGTTACTTCCTGGTCGGATCGGGTATATTCGGAGGAGACATTTCCGAGAATTGTAAAAGGAATTTATTATATTGACGATATTGAAGCCTGGAAAATACAGAAGAAACTGGAGCATATGACAGGTGAAAAAAAGATCCGTATCTTAACGCTTGCGCTGACAGGTCCGGATTACCGGCTGAAAAGCCGGAACAAAAAGCCGATTTCAAGAGTTGGAGAAAGAATCAAAAATTCCATCCGCAAAGCCTATAAGGATAAAATCGATCATTATTTTTACGATATCATTATACATACAGGAGATAATTTTGAACAAAACAGGTATCTGCAAAAGCTGTTTGCGCCTGCATTTGACCTGACCGCATATTTAGATAAGATATCCGGGTTTCAATATTTTCTGATAAAGACGGAAACGCCGTATCAGACGGAAGACTTTCCGAAAACATATCCATTTTCCAAAGACCTGGATATTGTGGTTTCCAAAACGGAATTTGAGAAACTGGCTGCTTTTACGAAGGAATATCTGAAGGAAGCGGCGGCTGGTTATGAAATTCGGGTTCTGGAGGAGAACAATCATTGCAGAATCAGAGTGGAACTAAGCGGATTTTTGATTTATCAGTTGGACATTTGCTGCTCGTTTGAAGGATTATCGGACGAGTTTTTGCGGGATAGTCTTGAGGCAAGATGCAGAAAAGGCTGTTATTTTATACCGAAAATATCGGATGAAATACGTTTCAGAATGTATGAATTATCGAAATATCCAGAGAAGAAACACCATGAAGCATATATTCAGAAATATAAAGACCAATTACAGGATGAAAAGGTGACGTTATGTTAGGAGAACGATTTTTATATGATGCGAAACCGGTGATTTCACTGGACGAACGTCAGATAGAAGCAAGAAATCGCGTGATACGGGAACAGGAAGACCCAAACGGGCATTATCCGTTTGAGAGCTTTTGCTGTGAGTGCGGCGCGGGTGAGGAAGCATTTGACGTACTTGCCGAGAAGGATCGCTACGGACTGAAATCAAGAACAGTTATCTGCAGAAAGTGCGGACTTGTCATGACGAATCCGCGTATGACGCAGGAAGGCTACGATTATTTCTATGATAAGGAATATGGGAAACTTTACAGAGATCATGATGCGCCCGATGAGATGTATTTTACAAAGCGCGCGCTCAAGGGAAAGCAGATTTATGATTATATCAAAACAAATAGTGAGAAACCTGTTTCTTCCGTTTTAGAAATCGGCTGCGCGGCAGGGGGAATTTTGTATTACTTTCATGTTATGGGATGTAAGGTTACCGGAGTCGATCTCGGAAGCGAATATATTCGGTTCGGACAGGAAAAGGGGCTTAATCTGCGCCAGTGCCATTCCAGAGAACTGGTAAAAGAGGGAAAGAAGTTTGATCTGATAATTATCAATCATGTATTGGAACACTTTTTGAATATCGGAGAAGAACTTGAAGTAGTAAAAGAGCTCCTTTCCCAGGACGGCATATGCTATATCGAAGTTCCGGGCATCAAATATCTGACAAAAAGCTATTATATGGACTTTCTAATATATCTGCAAAATGCTCATATCTATCATTTTACACTGGAAACATTGGAGCAGGTGATGAACAAATATGGGTTTGAACTGCTTACGGGAGATGATATGGTACGGTCACTGTTTCGGTATACGGGAAACCAGACGGAGAAAGGGAAAAATTATTTTCTGGATGTTATGAGTTTTCTCTATGCATTGGAAAACTATCGGGAAAAAGCGATACAGAAAAAAAAGAGCGAGGACAATAAGACGGAATAAGGATGAAATAGGAATCCGGGAAAGCAAAGGAGATATCAGGATGGAAATATATGAAAAACCGTACGTTATTGCGGAGGCAGGCTGCAACCATAAGGGCGAAATGGAGATTGCAAAGGAACTGATTCAGGTTGCTGCGACATTTTGTAAAGCAGATGCGATAAAATTTCAGAAACGCTGCAACAGAGAGCTTTTGACGCCGGAACAGTATAATGCGCCGCATCCGAATCCGGCCAATTCTTACGGGGATACTTACGGCGCGCACAGGGAATACCTGGAGTTTACGGTAGAACAGCACAGGCAGCTAAAGGAATGGTGCGAAGAGGCGGGCATCACTTATGCGACTTCTGTCTGGGATATGACGTCGGCAAAGGAGATTGCTTCCCTGAATCCGCAGTTTATCAAGATTCCGTCGGCTTGTAATAATTATTACGCGATGCTTCAGTGGCTGTGCGACCATTACGGCGGAGAGATACAGGTTTCGCTTGGCATGACAACGCGGAAAGAGGAAGAAGCGCTGATTGATTTATTTGTAAAAAACGGAAGAAATCAGGATCTTGTTGTATTTAATTGCACGTCCGGTTATCCGGTTCCGTTCGCGGACGTCTGTCTGCTGGAGATTACACGAATACGGGATGCTTATGCAGATGTAGTAAAAAGAATCGGTTTTTCCGGCCATCATCTCGGCATTGCAGTCGATATCGCGGCATATACGCTCGGAGCGGAAGTAATCGAACGCCATTATACGCTTGATCGTACCTGGAAGGGAACGGACCACGCGGCGTCATTGGAGCCGGACGGAATCAGGAAGCTGGTTCGAAACTTAAACGCAGTGCATGATTCACTTACTTACAAAGAGAAAGAAGTTCTTCCGATCGAAGCGGTACAGAGAGAAAAACTAAAATACAGAGAACATTAAGGGATGGGAGCTGCTATGAACGTTGCATTTATTCCGGTAAGGGGCGGGAGCAAGTCTATTCCGCTTAAAAATATAAAGCCGATGTGCGGGAAACCACTGGTTTACTGGACAGCCGCGGCGGCGTGCGCCTGCCGCGCGATTGACCTTGTCTACATCGCAACAGACAGCGTTGAAATCAGACAGGCAGTAGAAGGTTTTCGGGGCGAATCAGAGGCGTTTGAAAAAATTCATGTGATTGAAAGGAGCGCGGAATCGGCTTCCGATACGGCGTCAACTGAATTTGCGATGCTGGAATTTGCCGCGAACTATGAATTTGACCATATCGTTTTAATTCAGGCGACTTCTCCGCTTCTTACATCCGAAGAACTGGAGCGCGGTTTTGCGCTTTACGGGCAGAAACATACGGACAGTGTACTGTCGGTCGTACGTCAGAAACGTTTTCACTGGGCGGTGAATGAGGAAGGCAATGCATATCCGACGAATTATGACGTCTATCACCGGCCAAGAAGACAGGAATTTGACGGATATCTGGTTGAAAACGGGGCGTTTTACATTACATCTAAAAAGCGGCTTTTGGAATCAAAAAACAGGGTATCCGGCAATATCAGTGTCTGTGAGATGCCGGAAGATACGTTTTTGGAGATTGATGAGCCGGAAGACTGGGTTATGATTGAGCATCTTTTGAAGAAACGTCTGACAAAAACACCATCTGCAGAAAAAGCCGCCAAAATTAAAATGTTTTTAACCGATTGCGACGGATGCCTGACAGACGGAGGGATGTATTATACGGAAACCGGAGACATGGGAAAGCGGTTCTGTACGCAGGACGGTCTGGGATTTCGGCTGCTTAGGGAAAGCGGCATTCTCTGCGGGATTATAACGGGAGAAAATGCAAAGCCGGTAGTAAAGCGTGCGGAGAAATTAAAATTGGACATTTGCAGAATCGGAGTACATGAGAAACTTTCCGTTATCAGGGAGCTATGCGAGCAATATAAAGTGTCGCTGTCTGAGATCGCTTATGTGGGGGACGACGTCAACGACTTGGAGACGCTTGGCGCAGTCGGTCTTTCTTTTAGCGTTCCGAATGCGGTAGAGCAGGTAAAAGAGATGGCGGATGTTGTGACTTCTCGCAGAGGCGGAGACGGCGCGGTGCGGGAAGCCGCCGATTATATACTTAAAATGAGGCAAAACAGTGCGGACGCATAAATTCTTACAAAATGTGGAAGGGACAATGCCGTCTTTCTGCGTTATTGTTTTGGGAAAGTATGCCGATATATATTTGTGACATCCCGGGGAGCGGCCAAAAGAAAAGAGAAAATTTGGAGGACAAATAATCATGGAAGATAACAGAGCGGAACAGAAAGAAGCGTTGGAAACATTAATGGAGTTTAACGGACGCCTTGTACAGAATATGAAAATCATTGTGAAGGAGTTCTCAGGAAAGCGTCTGGACGATACGGATCAGTTTTTAAAGGGCATTGTAGATGCGCTGAATTGGGAGATTCAGGTTGTGAACGGTACACTGTCTATGCTGAATGAAGGTACGGAACGCATTAATAAGGAAGCGTTCAATGCGGTTATCGTAGAGCTCGGCAACGCGATATCTTCCAATCAGGATGATAAGATGGCGAAAGCTTTTGAAGCGGCGATACCGGTATTTGAAAAGCTTGGAGAGGCTGCAAAAGAAGTTACTTCATAAACATGGCCGGAATATAGAAAAACGGAAAGCGTTAGAAACGCTTTCCGTTTTTCTATATTCGGATATTCTGTTTACAGAAATGCAATCCGTATCATTTCTTCTATTCTATGAATATAGGTATGATTTTCTTTCACAGTTTCCAATGCATGATGCGCCATTTCTTTTCTTTGCGCTTCATGAGTCAGATAATAATCCGCTTTTTCCAATAGCTCGTCGGAGCTGCTAAAGATATCCAAATCCTCTCCCTGTTTAAAATATTCCTGCAGTTCGGCCTGGTAATTGGTAAGTAAAAAGCCTCCACATCCGAGAATATCCCATATACGGAGCGGAATTCCGGTTCGGATTCCACGAACCGTTGTATTCAGGTTGATGCGGCTGTTGCGAAAGACAAACGGCATTTCGTAATGCGTGGTAACTCTTCCGTTCCAGCGAACAGGCAGATTTAATTTGGAACTTCCCGTATAGAGATCTACCGTAAAACGGGAACCAAGCGCCGCAAGCAGATGAATCCGTTCATTGGAAGTGATTTTATTTCCGAGATAGAGCTGGGCGAGGACGGCTTTGTTATTATGTACCGATTGTTCCGGGAAACGATAAAAGCCCGTGTAATGAGCTTTGAAATCAGAAACCATTTCATCCGAAAGCAGCGATTCAATCAGATAGTCTCCGTAAATCTGCTCCTGCATAGCCATTAAGCCTTCCAGATACCCCCTGAGATATTCCGGCAGCACGGCCTGATCATAAGGGCTTTTTTCAGTATAGAGGGAGCCCACAAAAGAGATATCGTTTTGAAAGCGATTCTGATTGGGATTGGCCGAATCGGAAAAAAGACCGGCCCAGCGATTTATATTTGTAGCAAGCGGCAGATAAAAAATACAGTTGGGGTTAACGGGAACAAATTCCTTATACTGTGCGTAATCAAAGAGAAAAATTCGATTCCAGGCGTTTTTCACGGAATAAGAATAGAGCTCTAAAATCGGACTGTCCACTGTCCAGCAAAGATACCTGATGTGAAAGATATTACAGAGTTCCGATAATACAGGATAAAAATTCACGCTGAAAATGCAGTCAAAATTATGAGAATATAAAAGACAGGAGACGTTTTCCAGCATCTGAGAGGGAGAGACCGTTTTATCCTTTATTTCAGTTGCTTCCTCCATAACACTGTGTCCAAGCGTTTCAAACGCTTCTTTTATATCCGGTTCACAGATACTTCCATAGCGGTAAAATAGAATATTCATATTGCGTAAATAAGTCTGCTTTCAATATTATTGACGGTGATTGATTGCCTGCATACATTAAAATTCATGAAATTCTTTTTTGCTGTCGGCATACATCCACATCCCTGTCACATCCTTACTTTATCATAAATTCGTTTTTTTTGCCATAGAAAAAAACGGTGATTTATGGTATTTTATTAACTATAATATATATACGGCCAAAGTGTGCTGCATAAAGAAGAAGGTATTCAGAAAGGCGTGGTTTTTCAGATCATGGAGAAAGAACAACTGGCGGAAGTCTTAAACGCTTTATTGATAAGCATAAGGTCAGGCAGCGAGACAGATCAAAAAAGACTGGCTGCGGAACTTTTAAAAATTCGGAAGGAAGGCCATATCGAGGAACTGGTGCGTTTTCTGGAAAAGGAGTACGGGGCAGACGAACGATTATACGAAGAGCTGTTAAAGTACCTTACAGAAGTATCAAATGACAGGCTGTTTGTGTTCGAGCAGGTACATCGGACGCTGCTTCATGAGATTGAGAAATCGGAAAATCTTTTTTCGATTCTTCAATTAAAACAACAGTATAATAATATGGCTTTTCGGCTGAATAAAAGAAAGTCAATTGCTGAGGAATGGGAAATGAACTGTTTCTTAAGCGGGGAAATGAAAAAGTTTCTTGGAAGGACATTTGAAAAGATTCCGCTTAAGGAGCGCAACAAAGATTATATTATCATTGCAGTTACACAGTTGCTGGGACAGAATCATGCGCCGACCAGGTTAGTTCTTGAATTATGCAGGATTATAGAAGTTTATTTGAATAAAAAAGTATTATTGCTGAATGTGGTTTTAAAGACCGATAACCAGATTTTAATGGAAAAGGGATTGAAGTTAGACTGGATATTGGATTTTAAATATATCGAGGAGGCATTTGGCAATTTTACTTACTGTTATCGCGATTATGTCTGTCATGGGTATCAGATTGAGATAAAAAGGGACAATCGATACGAGATGCAGATGCTGGCGGATACGATCAATCGTCTGAAGCCGTATTTTATCTGGAATTTTGGCGGAGATCTTACATATATAAACGCAATGAAAGAATTTACAACGATACTTTATACCGGATTGAATCAGGGTTATCAAGGAGTTCCGGCGCATATTGCAGTGAACTATTTTCCGAAGTCGCCTGTTGAAAATAAAGAGGAACGGCAGTTTTTACAGGAGCGTGACGTAGTTGTAAAAGATATTGTAATTAATTTTTCCTACAATCGTTCAACGGGAAAAATTGAGCGTTCGGATTATAACATTCCGAAAGAGGCTTTTTGTCTGGCCGTTGTCGGAAACCGTTTGCCGGATGACTGTAGCGAGGCATTTTTATGCACAATGCGGCAGGTTTTAGAGCAGGAACCGGATTGTTATCTTGTTTTTATCGGCGAAGAGGGGGAGCCGTTTCAAGCATATGTAAAAGAAAGAGTTGGTTTTCCTGAACAACTGCGGTTTCTGGGCTTTCAAAAGGAGCTTTGCGAGGTATTGCGGATCATGGACTTGTTCGTAAATCCCGTGAGACTTGGAGGCGGAACCGGCGGCATTCTTGCGATGAATGAAGGAAAGCCGGTGATTGCGCTTAAGTCGGGGGATGTTGCGTCGTTTGTGGGAGAAAGGTTTGTCTGTGAATCATTGGACAGGTATAAGGAGCTTATCCTTCGATATAAATACGACAAGGAATTTTATCAAAGTCAAAGCGAGGCGGCGCAAAGAAGGGCGGAAGAAAAAGTCACAACAGACAGAGATCTTGCGAATATGATTCGCGATCTGATAAAAACGGTTGAAATGGCTGATAACGCAGACAGGAAAGGACAGGATTGAAAAATAAAATTAATAATCGCGGGATTTGCAGCGCAGAAATGGAGAAAAGATGAAAGTTGCGGTAATGCAGCCCTATTTGTTTCCGTATATCGGTTATTGGCAGCTTATCAATGCTGTGGAGAAGTTTGTAATACTGGATGACGTCAATTATATAAAAAAAGGATTTATCAATCGAAACCGTTTTTTAATTAACGGCGCGGAACATATTTTTACCGTTCCGTTGGAAAAAGCGTCACAGAATAAACGGATTATGGATATGAAATTGAATTTTCCGCCGGAGGAAAGAAAGAAACTGGTTCAGAGTATTGAATATGCATATAAAAAAGCTCCGTTTTTCAATGAAGTAATGCCGATATTGGAAAAAATCATCTGCTTTAAAGAGGATAGACTTACGGAATATATTTGTAACAGCATACGCGGCATTTCCGATTATCTCGGCATAGGAACGGCGTTGTACAGATCTTCTGAAATCGATAAGGATACCGGTCTGAAGGGGCAGGAAAGGATTCTCTCATTATGTCAGAAGCTGGAGGCGGACACCTATATAAATCCGAGCGGAGGGAGGGCTTTATACAATCACAGGGATTTTACGGATAAAGGGATAAACCTGTGTTTTTTGGATGTAAAGTCAGAGAATATTTCTTATATTCAGTATAATCGGTCTGAATTTGTACCAATGCTCTCTATTATTGACGTACTTATGTTTAACGATACGACGCAGATAGAACGATTCCTGCAGGAATATGAATTGAACGATTAAATATTTTGCGATACAGGTAAAAAAAGGAACGGATCTTTGATGAATAAAAACGATTGTATGATAAAGATTTATAACGAAGGACGAAGTATTTGCGAATTTACAGAGGCAGTGAGAGTTTTGGAAAGATATATTTGCCCGCCGCTTTCTTCGGCGGGGGTAAATATAGAGGAATATGCAAAAAAGCTGTTTTCACAATCGGAGATCTTGATGCTGCAAAAGGAAGCGGATATTATCGGCATATCGGCTTTTTATGCGAACGATAAGAGAGGAAGAGCTTATCTTTCTTTTTTTGCGGTTGAAAAGCATCTGGAGGGCAGAGGTTATGGGAAAAAGCTTTTGCGCTTTTCGGAGGAAAGAGCGAAGGCTTTGGGAATGAACAAAATGTGTTTGGAAGTGTCCGATCTCAATCAGAATGCAATCGGGTTTTACAGGAAGATGGGATATGTGGTATCCCAAAGAGCGTCGGAACATTCCTGTTTCATGGAAAAAATTTTCGGGAAAGGAAAGCGTGAATATGTCTGAAAAGAAGCTTTTGGTGACAAGGAGTTCAATGCCGCCGTTTGAAGAATATGCGGAAATGATTAAACCGCTCTGGGAAAGCCGCTGGCTTACCAATATGGGAGAATATCACAGAATGTTTGAAAAAGAGATTGGCGATTATCTGGAAAGCAGGGTTTCGCTTACGGTGAACGGACATATGGCGCTTGAGCTTGCGATTCAGTCCATGAACTTTCCCGCAGGCAGTGAAGTGATTACGACGCCCTTTACCTTTATTTCCACCACGCATGCGATTGTGAGAAACGGACTGACCCCCGTGTTTTGCGATATTGGGGAGGACTTTACGATAGATGTTTCAAAGATTGAGAATCTGATTACGGAACGGACGGCTGCAATCGTGCCGGTTCACGTTTACGGGAACATATGCAATGTGGAAGAAATTGAACGGATAGCCTTTAAATACGGATTGAAGGTAATTTATGACGCGGCACATGCGTTTGGAGAACGGTATCATGGCAGAAGCATCGCGCAGTACGGCGATATGTCAATTTTCAGTTTCCATGCGACAAAAGTTTTTCATTCCATTGAAGGCGGCGCGGTGTGCTGCCGGACGAACGAACAATATGAAACACTGTATAATCTGAAAAACTTTGGCATTCGTTCGGAGGAACTGACGGTTGGAGTCGGCGCCAATGCAAAAATGAATGAGTTTCAGGCGGCAATGGGATTATGTAATTTAAAGTATATTACGCAGGAAATCGGTAAAAGAAAACTCGCTGTAGAACGATATCAGGAACTGTTAGCCGGGACGGACGGGTTATGGCTGAACAGGCGCAGGGAAGATGTGGAATCAAATTACGCGTATTTTCCGATTCTGTTTGAGGACGCCGAACAAAGAGACGTCATATATCAGAAACTGAGAGAACATGAGATTTATGCAAGAAAGTATTTTTACCCGCTGACAGCCGACGCAGCGTGCTTTAAAAATAAATACCGGAACGCGAATTTAAAACGGGCGAGATATGTTACAGATCGGATACTGACGCTTCCGCTATACGCGGATATTACGGAAGAGGAGCAGAACAGGGTTGTTTCTGTGATAAAAGAAGGCATGGCACAGGGGCGGATGAGACTATGAAAATACAGTTTTTTAACGGCGGTCTTGCAAATCAGGCGTTTCAGTATATCTTTACCCGGTACTATGAACTGTCTCATCCGGGAGAAATTATGGTATTAGACGATTCCTATTTTGCGCTGCATACGGTGCATAACGGTTATGAACTGGAAAAAGTATTCGGGATAAGGCCGCATTTTCTAAGCGAATGCTTTGATAAGGAGCGCTGGGAGGATCTGCTAAACGGCAGGAGACAGGGAAAGAGTATTCCGCAGATCTTATCGGACGGCGGAATGGAAATAAAAATGATTTCCGAGGCCGGCGACGGATACCGGGAATGGAATCCTTTCGACGGAACGGTCATGAAAATCCCCGCAAACGGGTATTTTCCGGAAATTATGGAGTATCCTGGGAATGTCTATTATCACGGGTACTGGATCAATAAAAGTTTCTTTTCCCGGTATCGGGATGTTTTTCTGGAAGAGTTTGTATTTTCAGAGCTTACCGATGAAAAAAACAGCGCTTATCTGAAAAAGATACGGGAGACGCAGTCTGTCTCCATTCATATTCGAAGAGGCGATTATGTCACATTGAATTGGGCGTATACGGCAGAAGATTATAGAATGCTGACGGATTCTTTTCTGAGTCAGGCAAAGGGAGACTGGAATCTGTTTGTATTCTCGGACGATATGGACTGGTGCAGAAAGAATGAGGAAGCGTTGGGATTTTTGCGGTTCTCTGATATTACATATATAGATGGAAATTTGAACGGAACGAATTATATAGACCTTCTGCTGATGAGCAGATGTAAGGCGATGATTTTATCAAACAGTGCGTTTTGCTATCTGGCGGCGCTTTTAAATACCGGACGGAAATACGTGCTTAACCCGACAAAAAGAGAAGTTTAACGGGGATTGGAATTATGAGTATAAAAGCAGGAAACAACGGCGGCTTTCTGACTTATGAAGGCGCGGCGCTTAAACGGGAAACCTGTTATATTGTGTGCCCGTACGGGATTGGCGATACGCTCTATGCGGCGGCGCTCGTGGGAAGTTTGAAAAGCTATCGAATAAACGGAAGAAAGGTCTGTTTGATTGTAAAGAAACATCACAGTCAGATACCGGACTGGTTTGAGGCGGTGGATGAAAAGATTGTATCGGATGAAATGGTAAAAGACCTCCATATGTATTCCGTGGCCGCCGGGATTTGGGAACTGAATAATTATTTGTACGGACATTTCCGTAAAAATACAGATCTGTCGCTTTTTCCGGAATACAATGACTGCGAAGTGAAAAACATGATATACCGTTATAAAAAGCTTGTTTTTCATCTGCCGCCGGAAGCGGCTTTGGAGGAGCCTCGGATCATACCGGCGGAGAATATCGTGGAAGAGGCAGTCGAAACGTACGGAATCGGTAAGGAAACGATTATTTTGATGCCTTATGCACAGTCCGCCGGTTTGATGTCTGCGGTGTTCTGGGAACTTGCGGCCGAGCTCTTTCGGGAAATGGGGTATCGGGTGTTTACAAACGTAAACGGAGAAGGAGAACTTCCGATAAAGGGGACGCAGGCAATAAGCGCCGATCTTGCTTCTATGGCGGCTTTATGTGAGATGAGCCGTCTTGTCCTGTCACTGCGAAGCGGATTATGCGACGTACTTGCGTTTACGGAGACAAATCTTGTAGTCTTAAATACCAGCACGTATCATATGAAAGAATGGAATTTAAAGGAAGTTTCGGACAGAGAGAAGATACGGAATTTTCAGGTGGAGAAGGATACGAGTATTCGGGACATTATGCTTCCGATTTTAGAGCTTCTGGAAGAAGAGAAAGGATGAAACAGATATGAAGTTTTTAATTTTAGGCGCCGGGCCTGCGGGGCTTGCAATGGGAATGGAGCTGAAAAACAGAGGAGAAGATTCCTTTCTCATATTGGAAAAAGAGGCGGAGGCGGGAGGCCTTTGCCGGAGTGAAACGGTCGACGGGGCCCAACAGGACCTCGGAGGCGGACATTTTCTGGATGCAAGACCGTCGAGAGGTCAAAGCTTTTTGTTCCGTTATATGCCGAAGGAGGAATGGAATTATTTTGAACGGGATTCCAAAATAATGGTAAAGGGCCATCTGATCGGCAGTCCGATCGAAGCTCATATCTGGCAGCTTCCGACGGCGGAGCAGGTGGAGTATTTAAAGTCGATTGCAAGGGCGGGAGCGAATCTGGATACACCGATGCCGGAGAATTTTGTAGACTGGATCTATTGGAAGCTCGGAGAGCGGATTGCGGAAGATTATATGATCCCGTATAATACGAAGATGTTTGGAAAATATTTGAACGATCTGGGAACATACTGGCTTTACAAGCTTCCGACGGTTTCATTTGAAGATACGCTGCTTAGCTGTCTGGAGCGGAGAATGTATGGAAGTCAGCCTGCGCATACGTGTTTTTATTATCCGAAACGGTACGGATTCGGCGAGGTCTTTCGCAGAATGGCGCAGGAACTGTCGGATAAAATAGAATATGGTGTGGATTTAAAGGAGCTGGATTGCGAAAATCGAAGCGTCAACGGACAGTATCAGGCGGACATCGTAATTAATACGATTCCGTGGACGGAATGGACCGGTCTTCGAAACGCTCCCGACGAGATTCATAAGGCGGTGGGAGAACTGAAATATACGTCGCTGCAGGTTCGTTATTTTGGCTGGACAAATCAGGATCAGAAAACGCATTGGACGTATTTCCCGGATTTGGAAATTGAATATCACAGAGAGTTTTACAGAAGTAATTTTTTGCTTGGGTCAAAGGGAGGTTATTACGAGACAAACACAGACCGCATTTGTTCGGAACATACGGATGATTGGAGATACGTAAATAAATATGCGTATCCGTGTAATACGGTGAAGAAACCGCAGGCGATCAAAGAGATTCTGTCTTTTATGGAATCGAGACGGATTTTCGGAATCGGACGCTGGGGAGAGTGGGAGCATTTAAATGCCGACAGGGTCGTTGAGCATGCGCTGGATTTAGCCGGACGTCTGCTGTAAAGAAACGGGTGCGAGATGAAAAAAAATAGCGGTTTGCAGGCGGACGGAAAGTTGTCCGTCTGTATTATTACAAAAAATGAAGAAGAAAAGCTGCGGCGCTGCCTTACACATCTGCGTTCTTTTCCGTTTGAAATTGTCGTAACGGATACCGGCTCGACAGACGGGACGCTTTCTATGCTTGCGAAGATGCAGAAAGATGCCGGCAAAGAGGGTTTTCAGAAAGCGGTGATCAAGGTCTGTCATTTTTCCTGGTGCAGCGATTTTGCTGCGGCAAAAAATTTTGCCGTCAGTCAGGCAGAAAATGATATGGTTTTTGTATTGGACAGCGACGAGTATATTGAACGGCTGGATTTGGGGGAATTGATGCGCCTGGTCTCTGAAAATCCGGGCAGAGTCGGAAGGATTGTCCTAAGAAATCAGGTGGAGCAAAACGGACGCATCTGCTATTTTACGGAACGGGTAAGCCGTATTTTTTCAAAAAGCAGATTTCTTTACGAGGGAAGAATTCACGAGCAGGTTGTAGCGGCAGACGGCGCGGCCTACGATACCTATGACGTGCCGGTATGGGCGCTGCATGACGGATACCTCGGTACAAAAGAGCAGCGGGCAAAAAAAGCCGGACGGAACAGAGCGCTTTTGGAAGAAGAAATGAAAGAAAAAGGGGAGGACCCGTATCTGCTTTATCAGATTGGCAAAAGTTTTTATATGTCCGGAGATTATGAGGCGGCGGCGAATTATTTTTCAAAAGGGCTGTCGTTTGACCTGGAACCGGCGCTCGAATACGTGATTGATATGGTAGAAACCTACGGCTACGCCCTGATTCATGCGGGAAGGGCAAAGGAGGCTTTATTTTTTGAAAATATATACGATACGTTTGGAAATACGGCGGATTTTAGAATATTAATGGGTTTTATCTACATGAACAACGAACGATTTGGCGAGGCTGCGGCACAATTTGTAAAAGCAGCCGAATGCAGTACCTGCAGGATGGAGGGCGCAAATTCCTACCTTGCATATTATAATGCAGGAGTGGTAGAAGAGTGCCTCGGAAATCTTGGAAAAGCGGCAGAATACTACAAGCGGTGCGGATCATACGAACCGGCAAGGGAGAGACGAGCCAAATTAGCGATTTGTAAAGAATAACCTGTGATCTGCCGATATAAACTGTGATAGTATATGGTTTTTGAGCCGCCGAAGCGGCAGAGTGAGGGGAATATGGGAGAAATAAGAAATTATATATGCGGCTGTGGATATCATGAGGAGCTGTATACAGGGATTGGTTTAAACGGACGGAATATGCATATGATTTCACATTTTTTTCCGGAAGAAGCGGAGAAGTTTCGGCAGAAAAAGGAAGAAAAGCTTATTTCTACATATGTATTGGCAAATGTGCTGGCGGCGTGTCCCAACTGCAATAAATTAGTGATTGTACCGGGGTTTACCTATCAGAGAAGGGATGAGTCGTTTGCGGATTGTTTTATGAAGGATTGCCCGGATTGTGACAGTGAAGTTTTTGCCGTTTTAAATACGGAAAAGGTTCCGTGTCCGAAGTGCGGCGCGGTTATGGATTATAAAATTACAGGTGACTGGGATTAGTAAATGTCTCAGCGAGGCTTAGTCAGGAGAGCAGCGCAGAAATGGAGTAAAAAGTGATTTTACAGCACAATCCGGGGGCGGCTAATGCGGCCAGACAATATCATATTGTAATTGAGAAACAAAGAAAAGGGGCGGAAAAGCTGTCTACCGGATATCGGATTAACCGGGCAGCGGATGATGCGGCAGGGCTTACAATCAGCGAGAGTATGCGCTATATGATAAGGGGAGCCGGGAAGGCTTCGGATAATGCGCAGCATGGAATTTCGCTGCTTCAGACGGCGGACGGCGCACTGAATGAGTCGCAGCAGGTGATTCAGCGAATCAGGGAACTATCGGTTCAGGCCGCCAATGATACCAATACCGAATCCGACCGCGAAGCGATACAAAAGGAAGTCGTCAGTATGCTTTCGGAGGTGGACCGAATCGCAAATGATACGGAATTTAACACCATAAAGCTGTTGGACGGAACGCTGGAGGCATCGCCGTATCAAAGCAGTCCGATCTTGATTCGGGGAACGGCGCAGACAGACGCTATGCAGCAGGCGGCATTTGAAATCGTCGCAGACCCGATTGTCGGGGCGGGAGTGAAGCTTAACAATACGCAGGTGGCCGGACTAAACGAGATGCTTGTAAATTCCATTGTTCCGCAAGCGGTAAACGCGTTTTTAAAGACGTTTCCGGTATTTCAGACGGCAGCCGGCGCAAATCAGGTAAGCAATCAAATCGGGCTGAAGCTCTATGGCGATACGTCTACCACACTGGCTTCCGTATCAATTAAGTATGCCAGATATTCGAACGGGACGATTGCAGGCGATTCGATCCAACTGAATCTTTCCGTGAATACAAGGGCACTTTCTTTTTCGGGAAACGATCTGACGCCGGAGAGCAGGACGTCATTGGAGACTACAATTGTTCATGAAATGATGCATGCATTTATGGACGATACGCTGACGAACGGAATGATCGGAGCGACAGACGGGAAAGCAGACAGCGCCAATCAGTTTCCCGGATGGTTTAAGGAAGGAATGGCGCAGTGTGCGGCAGGCGGGTGCGCCAATTATAACGACTGGGTAAACGGCGCGCTGAAACTGAACGAAAATTCTACGACGGCTCAAATCAGCGCGGCGGTAAAGTCGTCTGCGAATCGGCTGTCAAGCAATTCCACGGCGTCAAAATACGGAACCGGTTATCTTGCGTGTATGTATCTGAGCTATCTGGCGGCGGGAAAACCGGCTGCGCTTGATTCCGCGGGACTTGCAGGGGGAATCAATCAGATTTTCGAAAAGCTGATAAACGGAGATTCTTTAAATAATATCGTAAAGGACATATCGGGCGGAACGTATACATCCGTAACGGATTTTCGAAATAAATTCGGGGATAACGCTTCGGCGGAATTTATATCAAAGCTTTTAAAAGCGGTCGGGAACACCGGAAACGGAGGGGTTGTCGCGTCTTTGACCGCGGATGATCTGTTAAGCGACAATAATGCCGCTTCTCCTGTATTTCAAGTGGACGATACAAAGGAATTTGTTGTTTCGAGTGTCGGAAATAACCGGAATTGGGGAACCGGCGGAGCAAATAAGACAGGGAGCGGTTTTGCCGGCGGCAGTACGGGCGGCCCGGGCGGTACGGGAGGTCCAGGCGGTCCGAGTGGCCCAGGCGGCGGTACGGGCAGCGGTCCAGGCGGACCTGCAGGCACGAATCTTGCGGGAGCGCTGAACCTTCAGATCGGCGCGCGTGAGGGAAATGCATTTGCGATTTCCATTGACGATATGCATACGGCTGTTTTAGGAATTGAGAATCTTTCCGTCAGGAGCTTTGACGATGCCGGAATGGCGATTACCGCCTGCGACAATGCGCTGACAAAGATATCGGAAAACAGATCAAGAATAGGCGCGTACATAAACAGGCTGGAATATGCTGTAAATAATCTGGAAAATACGTCTGAAAACACACAGGCAGCGGAAAGTCTGATCCGGGATTCGGATATGGCGGACGAAATGGTACAATATTCTAAAAATCAGATTCTTTCGCAGGCCGGACAGTCTATTTTAAGCAACGCGGTCAATCAGCCGGAATCGGTACTTGCACTGCTTGGATAGGGTATAAAGAAATGAGACGAAGGGAAAAGAAGGAAATAACGGAAAAACTTGCCGAAATGAAAAAGCGGCATGAACTGATACGAACTAATTTTTTGCAGGGCGAAGCAGTAACCGCGGGGGGATTGCTTGCCCAATGCCAGGAGGACGCTATTTTTATAGGGACTGCGCTGGAAGAAGAAGGCGATTTTCATAACGAAGCAGTAAAAAGACTGGAGCTTTATTGCGAGGCGGTTTATGAGTGGTCGGCCCAAAAAGAGGAAGCGCAGAACGCGGTATCCTGCGTTACGCCGGAAAAAAACCATGATAGGATGCAAGTCAGGTTGGACAGGGAAGCGGACTGGGTTTGCGACTATATAGAAAATCGGATACAAGGAAAACTTGAGGTTGTTTTTTTTCCGTACAAAGCCTGTATGTGGGACAGTCTGGAAAGCGTCTGGCAGGCAGCGGACGCAGACGAAGGCTGTGATGCATATGTAGTGCCAATTCCGTATTTTGATAAAAATCCGGACGGGACAGTTACGGCTATGCATTATGAAGGCGAAGCGTTTCCGGATTATGTTCCGATTGTGAATTGGCAGGAATATCCTGTGGCGGAGCGTCATCCTGATATCATTTATATCCACAATCCATATGACAATGCAAATCGGGTGACGGTTGTTCATTTGGATTATTTTGCAAAAGAGCTGAAAAAGCATACGGATATGCTCGTCTATATTCCTTATTTTGTCTGTGTCGGAGATTATGTACCCGAGCATTTCTGCGTCCAGCCCGCCACGATGTATGCCGATCGCGTGATTGTACAGTCCGAGGCGGTCAGGATGGAATATATTCGTCAATTTCACATATTTGAAGAAGCGTATCATTGCAGGGGCAGATTCGGAGTGGCCGAAGAAAAATTCGTGGCGCTCGGTTCACCGAAATTTGATAAGGCGCTTCATACCACGCGCGAGAATGTGGATATGCCGAAAGAATGGCTGGATTTGATTTTAAAACCGGACGGGAGCCGCAGGAGGGTTTTGCTCTATAATACGAGTATTACAAAACTGCTGGAAGGGAAAGAGCAGGTATTGAAAAAACTGAAATCAGTGCTTAGTCTTATGAAGACAAAGGAGGACGTCGTTCTGCTCTGGCGTCCGCATCCGCTCAGTGAAACAACCTGTGCGGCGATGCGCCCGCATCTGCTGGAACAGTACCATGAAATCATAAAAGAATACAAAAAAGAAGGATTCGGAATTTATGACGATACGCCGGACGTACACAGGGCTATTGCGGTATCGGACGCCTACTATGGGGACGGCAGTTCTTTAGTTGAAATCTACCGGACGACCGGAAAGCCGATTATGATACAGAATATTGAGATATGACAGAAAGAAAAGGTCTGAGACTTTTCGCCGGCAGGCGAAAGGAATCAGACCTTCTTTTCATTTATTTTATGTATTGCTGAAGTGTTTTTTCGATTGGTCCGATATCTACCGGTTTGGCGATATGGTCGTTCATACCCGCCAGTTTTGCATTTTGCACGTCCTCAGCAAGCGCGTTGGCTGAAAGGGCAATGATCGGAATTGTTTTTGCATCTTCCCTGTCCATTGCGCGGATCTGGCGCGTAGCTTCATACCCGTCCATAACAGGCATTTGAATGTCCATAAAAATCAGGCTGTAATAGCCGCAGGGCTTTGTACGAACCAAATCGACCGCCTCTTTGCCGTTACATGCTTTTTCGGCATTTGCACCGATCATTTCAAGGAGCGCTTCCATAATCTCCATATTCAGTTCCACATCATCTACCAGCAAAATGTGTTTATCCGAGTAATCATATACAGCTTCCGCATCGGAGAGTTCCGTAATAGCTGCCGTTTGGATATTGGCTTCATCCGCGGCCGCTTCGTCTTCCTGCAGCAGAAAACGAAATTCGACGATAAAAGTAGAGCCTTTATCAGGTTCGCTTTCTACGGAAATACTTCCCTTCATAATATCCAGCAGTCCTTTGGTAATCGAAAGGCCTACGCCCATTCCTGCAATGCCGCTATGCGTTGTATTTCTGCCTCTTTCAAAAGAAAGAAACATTTTTTCCAGCAGCTCAGGCTCTATGCCGATACCGGTATCCGTACATCGGAAACGATAGATACCGTATCCGTCTTTTACTTTTTCCGACTGTGTCAGCTCTACGGATACCCGCCCGCCGGAAGGCGTATACTTGATTGCGTTGCTGATAATGTTTATCATTACCTGCCGGATTCGAATGGGATCGCCGACAACTGTTTCATGATTTAGATGAGCCGGTGCAGGTTCCATTGTAATGTTGGATTCCATTGCCGGAAGTTTCATCAGGTTTATGACCTCATTGTATATTTGTGAAATAGAAACGGTCTCTTCTTTTAGAATAATTTCCCCGTTTTCAATCTGAGACATATCCAGTAAATCATTTACAAAGCTGACGAGATGTTTTCCGGATAAATTTATTTTTTCCAGGCATTCATCTACTCTTTCGTTGTCGTCTCTGTTGTCCTGGGCGATAATCGTCATTCCGATAATCGCATTCAGCGGCGTACGAATATCGTGGGACATATTCATCAGAAAATGGCTTTTTGCTTTGTCGGCCTTATCCGCCATTTCAAGCGCGTCCCGAAGCTCACGATTGTATTCTCTGGTTTCATGCATGATAATTCCGGAGAAGTAGGCAACGAGAACAAGTACGACCGCTCCCAGGAATCCGGAAAAAATCAGGGTTCTTGTTAAAATACTTTTCGTCTGCGCCGTTATAACAGATTCCGGAACAATGGAAACCATCAGCCAGTCGGAGTCCATTTCAAGCGGTTCGTAACAAAATACCATATCCGTTCCTTCGCATACGAACTTTGCCCACCCGGATTTTTTTCCGTAGATACTGTCCCGAAAAAAAGTGATCATAGACTCATCGTTTTCTTTTGAGGCAATAAAATCGAATAAGTTGTGGTTGGTCTTATTGCTGTTTCTGTGCTGAGGCCGTACCATTATGGTTCCGTCCCGGTTCACAAGATAGGAAAAACCGTTGTTGTCGTAAAAAGAAAGCGTAAATTGCATGGAAATGTCTTTGGCCCGGTATTCCTTCACCAGATAACCTCTTGTTCCGTCCCGGAAAGGAACGCGAACAAAGATGTTAAATACGCTTTCGCCTGTCATGCTGTTAATATGTGAATCCAAAATTCCGCGCTCTTTATCGGTTTTCTCCAAATACTGACGAACGGTATAATCCTGCTTTACGACTTCGGCATCCGGGTCGTCGTCGTAAAGGTACATTGTGACATCCGGATCGATAATTTTTGACGGAGCCAGAATCTGTTTTTGTACGCTTGAAGTTACTCTTAAGATACTTTCTTTTGTTATCTCAAGTTTGTAGAAATCTGTTTCAAATTGGATATTAATTGCATTTGCTCCCTGGCGCATATGTTCGGTCATTGTCTGAATGGAATTTGTCCAGAGCTCTCTGCTGATTCCGTTGGAAAAAAGCAGAACGCCCCCGCTTAAAATAAGCAGTAACATGAGTGCCATAATCAAATGTAATTCTTTTTTTCTTTTCATATCGCAAACCTGCCTGAATCGTTTTTCATTATTTTAAAGCCTGTGCTACCTGTTCATCCATCCATTCCATAAGCGATTCTGTTTCTTCTCCTGCAAGGAGTTTCTTCGAGACTTCCGCGGTAATATCCCATATCGGAAATTGAATATGACTGTTTGCTCCGATGACGGAAGGTTTCGTTCGATAACTGTCTACAATGGGCCGGATTTCTTCAAGCGACGGCTCAAAGTCGTCTTCAAGCGGGCTGAAAGAAGACTGATTATCTGCAAACTGACGAATATTTTCCGTCCTTAAAAAGTATGCGACAAATTCTTTTGCATATCCCTGCTGTTCTCCTTTAGCCGATACGCTTAAAAGAGTATCGGGATTGATCATAAGAACGGACCCGTCTTCCAATACCGGGTAGGGAACAACCTGAAACTCGAAATCCGGCTCCATTTTTTTGACTCTGCCGGCGGCCCAGGCTCCGGTCAGCATAAAAGGCGATTCTCCTTTGACAAATTCTTCCAGATCATCGGAAGTTTTTGCGGTATTTAAGGCGGCTGTGGCGTCAATATAACCCTTTTCACAGAAGGATTTGGCAAGCGCAAACCCGTCCGTGAGGTAGGAGCTTAACGTTTCCTTGCCGCTGTTTAGTCGATCAAATGTTTCAATCTGTGTACCCTTCTCATAAACAGGGTAAAAACCGACGGATAATGCCAGCGTTTTCAGTGAAATATCGTTATTGGCGATAATGGGAGTGATTCCTTCCGATACAAAATAGTCGCATACGGACTCCCATTCTTCAAGAGTAGTGGGAATTTCCTGCTGATGCTCTTCCAGCAAATCCAGGTTGCAGTACAACCCAAAAGCGGATACTGTTGTAGGAACCCAATAAATATTGCCGTCGGAAGATTTTAAATCGCTTCTGATACTCTCTAGAAACGAAACATCTTCCACCAGATCGGTTAGATCCGAAAGACTGTCGTTTTCGGAAAGCTCTAATATTACATCATGGTTTGTCATAAATACGTCGTCCAGATTTCCGGAAGTGTCTCTGCAAAGCAGCACGTCAAAATATTCGGCTCCCTTCAGACTTTCGTAAGTAATATTGACATTGTTATTTTCTTCCATATAACCGTCCAGTATTTTTTCAATTACCTCGACATTGGCGGCTTCGTGCTTATTTCCGAAAAAAGAAATCGTGTATTTGGCTTCCGGCTGTATGTCATAATTTACGACCTCATTTTTTCCTGTACAGCCTGTCAGAAAAAGCGTACTGGCTGCTAACATATAAATTGGCATTTTGCTGCGTTTCATTTTCAGATATTCTCCTGTCTGTTATTTTTGTTTCATACCAGGCTTTATATTGGTTAGTTTAACATGAGAGAGCTTGTTTTGTCCACTTAATAATCCCTGATTCCGGGCATGGCAAAGAAATGTTCCCGAAAGAAATCAGCTTGCGCTTGTGGTGATGAGCCGGATGGGATATACTATAAATACGGGCGGTTTCGGTCAGGGAGGAACGGCTGTATTGCGGAAGAAATATTCGGTTGATGCGGATAAGCCGGATTATTCAAAGAATGAGGAAATGTTTCGGAGAAAAAAATCCGGGCCAAAACGGATGGGGGAGCGTTTTAGATGAAAAAGATTTTAATCTGGGGTACCGGAGCCGTTTGCAGCGAGCTTTTGGAAAACGGTTTAAACGGTGAAATTACAGGCTTTATTGAAAGCAGCTGTAAGGAACAGAAAGAATATAACGGAATTCCGGTATATGGGATAGACAATCTGCCGCCGGAATACGACAGAATTGTTATTGCGAATACATATACGGGAGAGATTTACGATATCTGTACCGAAAAAGGTTTGGACCTGAATAAAATTATTTTTTTATATCCGGTTAAGAAGAAAGCAGGGTGTACGGATAAGGACGAGATAAGGGAAATTCTGGGAGAGGCAAATTATACCGGATATTGTGCGAGGAACGGAATACGGGAAAATACGTTTTTTGAGAGAGACAAAAGAGCATATGAGGCTTTAAATACCAGAAAAAGTTTTGCTATAGAGGAGCGGAGTTTATGGCCGATTATTACCGATAAATATGCGAAGGCCGGCACCATTCACAATTATTTCCGGCAGGATTTATGGGCGGCGCGGCTGATTCATAAAAGCGGGGTGAGGCAGCATTTTGATATTGGTTCCAGAATCGACGGTTTTATCGCGCATCTTCTGGCAATGGAGATTGAGGTGACCCTGATTGATATCAGAGAGTTTCCGGGTGAAGTGGAACATTTGAATACGATCGTGGATGATGCTACGCTGTTAAACCGTATTGAAGACGGCAGTATTGAAAGCATGTCCGCTCTTTGTTCGCTGGAGCATTTCGGGCTTGGAAGATACGGAGACCCGATAGACCCGGAGGCGTGTTTTCTGTGTTTTACCCAAATCCGGAAAAAACTGAAACCGGGAGGAAATCTTTACGTTTCGGTTCCGGTCGGACGGGAGCGCGTGGAATTTAACGCTCACAGGGTATTTGCTGCCAGTACGATTGTAGAGGCCTTTGGGGAACTGAAGCTGGCGGAATATTCCTGTACGGCCGACGGGCAGATGGAATATCATGTGGATATTCATAAATATGACGATGATCCGCACAACGGAGAATATCGGTACGGCCTGTTTCATTTTATAAAAGAGTAAACGAACAAGAGAATGGAGGAGCAGATGGTAATTGTCTGTATGTGGGAAGGGCTGGGAAATCAGATGTTCCAGTACGCCTATGCGAGAACGCTGGCAAAGCAGGGGATAGACGTATCTCTTGACGTTGGAAAAACGTATGACAGATATTATGAAAGAAGCAGGACGCACACCTTAAGAGAGGTGGGGATTGAAAATTTTGCGGTGAAAATTCCGGCGGCGAAAGAGGCTGCCTTAAATAAATACGCTTTTATCCGGCGCGGAAATAAAATAGAAACCGTTCTTTATCAACTATCGATTCATGGAAGGTGGCCGTTTGTTTTTTGGGAAGAGGGAGAACCGGGAGATTTTACCGGCTTACAGAAACTGCCGTCAAATTGTTATATCAAGGGATGGTTTCAGGACGCTTTGTTTCCGGAAAAAGTTCGCGGCGAACTGTTAAGAGAGTTTGTGCCAAAGAAAAAGATAAAAGTATCCGAACGCTTCCGAAAAATGATGGAAGACAGCCATAGTGCTGCAATACATATCAGAAGAGGCGATTACGTCAAAAGTAATAATGTGCTTCCTCCGACGTATTATTATGAAGCAATGAAAAAGATGGAGAGCCTGATTCGAGAACCGCGTTATCTTGTTTTTTCAGACGATCCCGCGTGGGTAAAGGAACATCTGAACTTTGGAGAGTCAGCGGTATTTGTTGACGAAGCGTCGGAATGGGAGGATTATGAACAACTATTCCTGATGAGCCGCTGCAGCCATCAGATTACGGCGAACAGTACATTTAGCTGGTGGGGGGCCTGGCTGAACAGAAACCCCCATAAAACGGTCATTATGCCGAAGAAATATTTGGCCCGCTGTCCGGGACTGAAAATAGAAGGGTCCTTCGCAATATAAGGGAATAATTATTTGTCCGGGCGAAGGATAAGAGGAAACATGAGAAGACTTGGCGTTTTATCGATCTATGAGAAAGACGGTGTAATCGACCGCTCTATAAAATGGTATATCGGGGAACTTTTGGGCGTGGTAGACGATTTGATTGTCGTTTCAAACGGCAGGATTCAAAAGGACGGCCGCCGCTGGCTGTCTCTGCAGCCGTGCAGGGTGATTGAACGCGCGAATATTGGCTATGACGCGGGCGCGCATAAAGAAGTTTTGGAAAAATATTGCCGTCCCCTTGACTATGATGAGATTCTGCTAACAAACGATACTTTTTTTGGACCGTTTGTTCCGTTAAAAGAAATTTTTTCGGAAATGGAAGCGCAGCCCTATGATTTATGGGGACTGAACAGAAAAATTCCGCTGTACGATTTTATTATGTCCTTTTTTCTGGTTTTTCGGCGCAGCGTCATTCCCGCGATGGTACGATATTTTCAGGATGTTATTACGGATGATTTGTGCAGGGATGACGTAGTGGAGGTGTTTGAGCGCGGGATTTCACGAAAGTTAAAGCGGGAAGGATTTCGTATCGGCAGCTATCATGGGATCGGGATCGAACATTTATACCGGAATCCCGATTATCTTTTAAAGGAAGTCAAATCGCCGATTATGAAAAAACGATGTTTTGAAAAAGACTTTTACGTAGAAACAGAGTGTCGACATGCGTTAAAGTATATCAGAGAACATTCGTCGTATGATATTTCTATGATAAAAGAATCAGCGGCTCGAAAATACGGGATTATTTTTTCGGAGGATTATGAATACATAGACGAGAACGAAGAAACTTTTGTCAGATATTACGGCGCGCCCTTTGGGGACCTTGACAGATGGCTTAATAAAAACAAAAGCGTTTATTTATTCGGAACAGGAAATAATGCGAAAGACTTTCGCAAGATATACGGGGACAGCGTAGAGATTAGGGGGTACCTGGTATCGGATTCATTTTATGATCAGACGGCGGTCAAACAGGCGAATCTTTTTCCGGTCAGCAAAGTGACGGATACGGACATTCCGATTGTTGTCGCCTTATCAAAAGAAAACACCAGAGAGACCGCTTCTCTGCTTCAAAGGTTTACGAATGTATTTTATTTATGGAGATGGGAAAAACAGTGAAGAAGGTAATTATTACAGGCGCAGGCGACATCGGAAGGGCTGCGTTTCAGTTTTTAGGCGGCGAATTTGTACAATGCTTTGCCGATAATAAAAAAAAGGGAACCGAATTTCTGGGAAAACCGGTGATTCCTGTAGAGGATTTGGTGAATTTAAAAAAGGACTATGTGATACTTCTTGCAATGACGAATTATGCAAACGAGCTGAAACAGCAGTTTTGTGAGCTTGGAGTTGACCATTACTTTCATTTTTGCGAAAGCATCTATTTTTTTGAAGGCGTAAAGAAGTGGAACAAACGCACGGTATACGAAGGACGCTCCCTGTGGGCCTGCTATAGGGAATATGGTCTCGACCAGGCGGTGATTCTTGGAGAAAAAACAGAATATTCCGATTTTATTTCCGAATTGTTTGGGATAGAAGCGGTTTTGGAAGTCAATGAGGTCTGCAGGGACTTTGGCAGAAAATATATTTTAAATTCTACGGATGATTGTATTTGCAATGATATCATAAAACAGCGGCTGCAGACGGGCGGGGACGGGATTTTTGCGCTGCCGCAGACGGAACACGCGCAGATGACGGACGAACATCGGGAGCTTGCCGTCTTTAAAAACCGGCACAAAGGCCAGCGGTGCTTTATTATCGGAAACGGGCCGAGCCTTCGCACCGGCGATTTGGACAAGCTTTCCGAAAACGGAGAAATCTGCTTTGGACTGAATGTCATTCACAAATTGTATGCGGATACAAAATGGCGTCCAACCTATGTTTGTATGACCGATCCGCTTGTTCTCGCTCAAAATTATACGGCGTTGAAAGAAAAGAATTCCTGTCCTGTTCTGGTAAGCGATATTAAGCTGTTATATCACTGGGAAACGGGAGAAAACGAATATCTGATACATGAGTGGATGGACCGGACGGGATTTTCGGAGGATTTTTCAAAAGGCGTATACAACGGCGGGACGGTAACGTATGCCGTTATGCAGCTTTGCGCTTATATGGGCTTTTCAAGCGTCTATCTTCTGGGCATGGACTGCAGTAACTGGGGAAGCCATTTTAACGAGGATTACTGGCAAAAGAACGAGGTATACAGAGTGGTTCCCGACGAATCCAAAATATTTAAAGCCTATCAGAGGGCGGATGAGTACGCAAGAGAACACGGTTTTCGGATTTTCAACGCGACAAGAGGCGGGAAGCTGGAAATCTTTGAGCGCGTAGATTTCGACAGCCTATAGTGTGAAAAGAGGTTCCGGCGGGAAAACGGAGAAAGGATGTGTCAGAGATTTGAAAGTAGTTGCATTTGTACCAATCAAATTAAACAGTCAGCGGCTTCCGCATAAGAATATTTTACCAATCAAAGGGAAGCCGCTTTGCGCGCATATATGCGGTACTTTGTCAGAGACGGCAGGAATCGACGAAACCTATGTTTACTGCAGCGAGGAACGGGTGACGGAATACCTTCCCGAAGGAGTAAGGCTCTTGCTCCGCGATCCGTATCTTGACGGCGATTTGGTAAAAGGGAAGGAAATCTACGAGAGGTTTATTCGGACAGTCGACGCGGATATTTATCTGCTGGCGCATACAACGTCGCCTTTTATCAGAAAAAGCAGTATAGAAACAGCGCTTTCGAAGGTAAGGAGCGGAGAATATGATTCTGCTTTTTCCGCCGAGAAAAAGCAGACGTTTTGCTGGTTCCAGGGAAAACCGATCAATTATGAACTGACGGATGTGCCCCGGACGCAGGATATAGAACCGGTATGGGTAGAAACAAGCGCTTTTTTTATTTTCCGAAAAGAAATATTTACGGAACACGGCAGAAGAATCGGGTTTCATCCGTACATTCAGGAAGTTTCGGGAATCGAGACCGTAGACATCGATACGAAGGAAGACTATGATTTTGCGGTTATGATGGCGGAACAGGATAAAGGAAAACAATAATATGACAGATACGCTTTTAGAAGCAAAACGGGTGTTTACAAAGGAAATAGAAGCGCTTGAAAAGACAAAGGAATATATCGGAGATACGTTTGACCGGTTTGTGGAGGTGATTCTATCCTGCCGCGGAAAAATCATTGTGACCGGAATGGGAAAATCCGGACATATCGCCAGAAAAACAGCGGCTACGTTTTCCAGCCTCGGTACGCCGTCCTTTTTTCTGCATCCGGCGGAGGCGCTGCACGGGGATCTTGGTATGGTGACGGCAATGGATGTAGTTCTCGCTTTTTCCCATAGCGGCGAAAGCGAAGAAATCGTGCGTATGATACCGGCTATCCGGATGATAGGTGCGAAGCTGTTATCTGTCACAGGCAGCGGCGGTTCTACACTGGCAAAGCACAGTGACCTGACGGAAACGCTGCCGGAGATGAAAGAAGCATGCCACCTGGGACTTGCTCCGACGTCGAGTACGACGGCAGTACTTGTTTATGGAGATGCCCTTGCCGTTGTGGTCAGCCGGAAAAAGAATTTTAAACAAAATGACTTTGGCCTTTACCATCCGGCGGGAGCGCTGGGAAAAAGGCTTCTTACGAAAGTATCGGACATTATGATTTCGGGGGCGGATAAACCGGAGGTTTCTATAGACGCGTCTTTAAAAGAGGCGATTATAGAGCTTGGCAGGAAAAGAACGGGAACCGTGGCAATCATGGAAAATGGTGCGATAAAGGGGATTATTACAGACGGTGACTTAAGGCGCGCGCTGGAACATGGGTATAATGTCTATACGATGAGAGTAGATGAGATTATGACAAAAAAACCGGTATGTATATCAGAGGAAAAGCTTGCCGTAGATGCCGTAAAGCTTTTGCAGGAGAGGAATATATCATCGCTTCTGGTAACGGATGAAGAGGAACGGTACTGCGGTGTAGTAACGCTGCAGGACGCGCTTAAGGCCTTATAGTGTTGGAAAAACGGGGGATTTAACATGGCGAGAACGGTGGGAATCGGGCATCAGGATTTTTCATATCTCATTCAAAACAATTTATTTTATATTGATAAGACGGAATTTATAAAGGAATGGTGGGAAAATGAGGATGCGGTAACGTTGATTACGCGCCCGAGGCGTTTCGGCAAGACGCTTACGATGAGCATGCTGGAATACTTCTTTTCCGTAAAATATGCGGACGGGGGAGAACTGTTTGAGAAGCTCGCCGTCTGGCGGGAGGAAAGGTTCCGGAGCTTACAGGGTACCTGCCCGGTGATCAGTTTATCCTTTGCGAGTGTGAAGGAGCCGGATTATACCGCGACAAAGAAAAAGATATTTCAAATATTGGCGGATTTGTATTCGGATCATGCTTTTTTGCTGGAAAGCGATCTGCTTGGAGAGGGGGATAAGGAGTTTTTTCGGAGGATAACAACGGATATGGATGAAGTGGATGCAAGTATGGCGATCCATCATCTATCAAAATTCATGAATCTTTACTATGGAAGAAAGGCAATTATTCTTCTCGATGAATATGATACGCCAATGCAGGAAGCATATGTGAACGGATACTGGGACGAACTTGTCTCCTTTACCAGAAGCATGTTTAACGCCGCATTTAAAACAAATCCGTGGCTGGAGCGGGCAATTATGACCGGAATAACCAGAGTCAGTAAGGAGTCTGTTTTTTCGGATTTAAACAATCTTGAAGTAGTGACAACTACGTCTGAGAAATATGCAGATTCTTTTGGGTTTACGGAAGAGGAAGTTTTTTCTGCAATGGATGAGTTTGGGCTGTCAGACCAGAAACAGGAGGTAAAAAGCTGGTATAATGGTTTTACATTTGGAAAAAGGACAGACATCTATAATCCGTGGTCAATTCTCAATTACTTAGACAAAAAAAAGCTGACAACTTATTGGGCAAATACCAGTTCCAACAGTCTTGCAGGAAAGCTGATACGGGAAGGAAGCAGAGGCATAAAGGAAGGGTTTGAGCGCCTGCTGCAGGGAGAGTATCTGCGGATTTCCATTGACGAACAGATTGTATACAATCAGCTGGACGGGAACGAGTCTGCAATCTGGAGCCTTCTTCTGGCAAGCGGGTATCTGAAGGTGGCGGACTATGAGGAATATGGGGAGGGTTTGCCTCTGACTGAACCGAAATATGAACTGACAATTACCAATCATGAGGTGTGCCTGATGTTCCGGAGTATGGTTCGGGGCTGGTTTTCTGCAAACGTTTCGGATTATAACGATTTTATTCGTGCGCTTCTTCTGGGAGATTTGGATGCAATGAATGAGTATATAAACCGTGTGGCAGAGGAAACCTTCCGCTTTTTTGATACGGGAAAACGGCGTTCCAAAAGGAGTGAGCCGGAACGATTTTATCACGGCTTTGTATTGGGACTGATTGTCGAGCTGGAGGACAGATATGTGATTACGTCTAACCGGGAAAGCGGCTTCGGCAGATATGACATTATGCTGGAACCGCGGGAGGCCGGGAGGGACGCGATTATTATAGAATTTAAAGTTTACCGGGCGGGAAGGGATGCTTCATTAGAGGATACGGTATGCGCGGCGCTCTCCCAGATAGAAGAGAAGCAATACGAGGCTTTATTAAGGCAGAAAGGAGTTTCGGCGGAACGTATCAAAAAATATGGTTTTGCGTTTCAGGGAAAAGAAGTGCTGATTGGCACGGAAAACGGGAAAGGATGAATGAAAATGGGATTTCTTTTAATAGCAGGGCCCTGTGTGATTGAGTCGGAGGAAACAGTATTTGACATTGCCTCAAAAATGAAGGCGGTTTCAGATAAGCTGGGAATTGAGTATTATTTTAAAGCTTCCTTCGATAAGGCAAACAGAACGTCTATCGCCTCATACAGAGGACCCGGGATCGAGAACGGACTTGCGGTTTTGCGGAAGGTGAAGGAAAAATATGGTTTAAAAATATGTACGGACATCCATGAACCCTGGCAAGCGGAAAAAGCGGCGCAGGTTGCCGATATGATACAGATTCCCGCCTTTCTCTGCCGGCAGACAGACCTTTTAACCGCCGCTGCAAGAACGGGAAAAATGATAAATATAAAAAAAGCGCAGTTTCTTGCTCCGTGGGATATGAAGAATGTGGTAGAAAAGGTGAGAAAATCGGGGAATGAAAGGATTTTTCTCTGCGAACGAGGCTCAAGCTTTGGTTACAATAATCTTGTAGTTGATATGACCTCGATTCCCGAAATGAAAAAAATCGGAGTTCCCGTTCTTTTTGACGCGACGCACAGCGTACAAAAACCGGGCGGAAACGGGACTTCCACGGGCGGAAGAAGAGAATACGCCGAGTGTCTTGCGAAAGCAGCGGTGGCTGCAGGGGCAGACGGAATTTTTATGGAGGTGCATCCTGCGCCGGATTTGGCGCTTTCAGACGGGCCGAATTCCATACCGTTAAACGAAGCGGAAGGGATTCTGCAAAGAATTATAAAAGTATATGATGCTGTGAATAATAACGATTAACTCGCAATAAAAGGGACTGCCGCGTGGATTTGCGCGGCGGTCCCTTTTAGCTTTTGAATGGTCCGGCGGACAATGCTTATTCCTTCATTTTATCAATATCCGTTAAATTTACGCCCGCTATGGTAAGCAGAGCTTTTAATGAAAGATATTCGTCTTTTAATTTGGCATAAGTCTTTACGGCGTTTTCCTCTTTTGCCAAAAGCATATAATCCTGTATTTTTTTAAAATCGTCTATCGCCGCCTTTGTAATTTCAAGACCGTTCGGCATATTATCACCCCGTTTCCAAATGTGCAGTTTTTCTAACATATTAAGTATATCAGACATGAAGTTACATGTAAAGTTTTTACCTGGAACGGTTATGTTTTATTCCCCTGTCATATATGTTGCATAAGAAAGCGGGAAAAGAAAATGGGTAGAAATGACTATATGGTATTTTACACAAGAAATCGAAATACTAAATTATGATATTGCAAAATGGATAAGGAGAAAAACGAATGCCAGTATGTCTGTGTGATGGTGATATATTTGTAATGTGTGGGGTGGGGATAGAACGGGGAGAACTGATTCTTGGAGAAAGAGGATTTTGGGATAAAGCGAGTAAACTGTTTGAAGCTGATAAGGATAAAGTAATTCCGGTATTTAATTCAAAGATGGAATTGTGTTATTTTGCAAAGTGGGACAGGAAGCTGGAGCCAATGTGGAAAAAACTATCCGAATTAGATCGGCATGTATACTCCGGATTGTATAAAACCTTTGAAAATTACAGGAAATGTATTCATGGTCAAAGGTACGTTTGGCAGAGCCGGGAAACGGAATACGGAGCGAAATTGTTTCTGAAGATAATTATTCGTTTCCGGAGGCGGTTTATAAAGATTATATGAATATCTTCCACGAGGAAAGAAATAAAATGGAGTGGCTGCTGAAGCATCCGGTCCCGATAATGTCAGATACAATTCAGAAAAAAATTCTTTTTTATTTAACCAATTTTTTTGGTTTGCAGACAGTATCGGTCTGCTGATTTTTTCTATCTGCAGAATGTTCCTGATAGAGAATGTGTTGTGGTTTTCCCTGATATACAGGAAATTATCCATATCGGAAAGGACAATGCCGGAAGGATGTCTGATTTCATTGAAAAAGTGGAATTAGCGGGAGGGAAATGTTACTGCAGTGAAGAACCGGAGCTTTATACGGGCAGGTATGAGGTGTGTTATTTATGCAGTGAATATTCGGGGCGCTTACCGCAGACGTTACGGGAATCATCAAAATGGACTGCAGCGGTGCAGACATCGGGTTTATATTCACATATGTATACTTGCAAAGGGAGATTTGAAGCCGTATTTTCGGATACGGCTTATTTGGAAACGGACTATGTTATTTCGTCAGAATATATGGCGGAATGGATTTGCCGACAGAATAACAAATGGAATGGAAAAATGCGGTGATCTGGCGTTCACATCCGCTTGTGCTGGCAGATGTAGAGGGAAGGAAGAGGGTGAACGGTATATGTGAAAAATACCCGATTATAATAGACAGCAAACCTTCTTATTACGCCTCCTTTTGGTTGTCCGACGCGTATATAGCGGCTGCGATAAGTTCTGTTACCATAAATTATCTTTACATGGAAAAACCACTCTGTATTTTTGAGGATAACGGAGAAGCAATCATAGACTACCGAAAGGAAGCATGGGATATCGAAAACCGCAGAAAAGTAACCGGCAATTTTGACGGAAGGACCTGTGAAAGGATATGCCAGTACTTTGAAAATAAGAATGAAAAATAAGCGGGCGGATTTTATTAGTTGATTAAAATGTTTAAAGCAAATTGTACAAATTGCCGATATAATAAGTAATGATTTTCATGGATGAAAAACGGTAAACATATTTGCAAATGCCGAGTTTGCTACAAGGATGTAGGGAATATAGTCTGACGTATGGTTCATGATAAGTTATCATGAACCATTTTTGTTTTGCCGTCACACTGGTTAAGCGCCGAAGAAGCGCGGAAATGGAGAAAGATTGGAAACAAAAAGATACAATCCGGGCACGAAAGCGGAAACGTTAAAGCTGCTCTACCAAAAGCTCAAATACGCGGAGGTACTGCCGCAGTATACGTTTACAGTCGGGGAATGGGAGGAGCGCCGGGATAAAATTACAGCCGGATTCCTAGCGCTTGAATGGAATGCAAATGTGATTGTCAGAAGCAGTTCTTTAGCGGAGGATACGGAACAAAGCTCTCAGGCAGGAAAATATGAGTCGATTGCCGATGTGTCGGGCGAGGCCGCTTTTATAAACGCGGTACGGCAAGTAATCGAATCTTATGACGACGAAAACAAAGCGAATCAGGTGCTTGTGCAGCCGATGTTAAAGGATGTCAGAATCTGCGGCGTCGCGTTTACGCTGGAGCCGAATACGCTTGGAAACTATTATGTAATTAATTACGATCGAACTGGTTCCACTTCTGCAATCACTTCCGGCTGCGGAACTGAAAACTGCCTGTACTATCAGTTCAAGGGGGAAGACGCAAAAGACTGCCCGAAGGAACTGAGAAACCTGACGGCTGCGCTGTGGGAACTGGAACAATTTTTCGGAAGAGATAATCTGGACGTGGAATTTGCCGTTACGGAAGGCGGCGCCCTTTATATCTTACAAGTACGTCTGCTCTGCGTCGGAGAGGAACGGACAGACTGCAAGCGGCAAAAAAGGGAACTGGATCGAATCGCGCAGAAAATCAGAAGAGATCAATCTCCCAAACCGTTTCTGTGCGGGGGAAAAACGGTATACAGCGTGATGACCGACTGGAATCCGGCGGAAATGATCGGCGTCCGCCCCAAACCGTTAGCGATGTCTTTATACCGCGAAATCATCACGGACAGTGTATGGGCGTATCAGAGAGACAACTACGGTTATCGGAATATGAGAAGCTTTCCGCTGATGGTGGATTTCTGCGGGCTGCCGTATATCGATGTGCGCGTCAGTTTTAATTCATTCGTTCCGGCGGAGCTGGATAAAGATATCAGTGAAAAACTGGTAAATTACTATCTGCGCAGGCTGATTGAAAACCCGAAGAAGCATGATAAGGCAGAATTTGAAATAGTATTTTCCTGCTATACGTTAGACCTGCCCGATCGCATAAAAGTTCTGGAAGAATACGGATTTTCGGGAGAGGAGATTGAAAAAATTACGGCGTCTCTCAGAAACGTTACCAATCATATTATCGATCATAAAAACGGGCTATGGCGGCGCGACTATGAGAAAATAGAAATACTCGGAAAGCGCTTTGAAGAAATACTGGACAGCGATATGGGAGAAGTGGAAAAAATATACTGGCTGTTAGAAGACTGCAAACGGTACGGGACGCTGCCGTTTGCGGGGCTTGCGAGAGCGGCTTTTATCGCGGTACAGATTCTGCAGTCCATGATTACCTGCGGTATTATTACAAATCAGGATTACGAGCAGTTTATGAACGGTGTAAACAGCGTCAGCTCCAATATGAACGCGGATTTTAAAGAGATGTCAAAAAACGCGTTTCTGAAAAAATACGGGCATTTAAGACCGGGAACCTACGACATCAATTCGCTGCGTTACGACGAAGCGCCGGAGCTGTACTTTGACTGGAATAAAACGGAAGAAGAGGACGCGGAACAAAAAGAAACTTTCCGCCTTTCCTTAAGACAGCTTAACGCTTTAAAGGAGAAGTTGGTGGAAAACGGGCTTACGAACGATATACTGGAACTGATGGATTTTATAAAAACGGTAATCGAGGGAAGAGAATACGGAAAATTTATCTTTACAAAGAATTTAAGCAAGGCGGTTCAGATGATTGGAAAAATCGGAGAGAAGGAAGGATTTTTAAAAGAGGACTGCGCGTTTATAAATATTCAGACGATACGCGCGTTATATGCCTCTACGCGTGATATCCGTTTGAACCTGGAAGAGGATATCAGAAGGGGAAAAGCGGATTATGAGCTGACGAAGATGATTACGCTGCCGCCGTTTTTATCTGCGCCGGAGGAAGTATATGGATTTTTCTATCCCGATTCCGAGCCGAATTACATTACGTCCGGAAAGGTTTCCGGCGAGGTGTGTCTGCTGGAAAATTTATTGCAGGAAGAAGACTTGTCTGGTAAAATCGTATTAATACCGGGCGCGGATCCCGGCTATGACTGGATCTTTTCACACGGAATCAAAGGATTCATTACGATGTACGGCGGCGCCAATTCCCATATGGCAATCCGAGCGGGCGAGCTTTTTATTCCCGCGGCAGTCGGAGTCGGAGGAAAGGCGTTTGAGGAATATAAAAAAGCAAAGTATGTGGAGATTGACGCGCTGGCAAAGGTGGTTCGGGTATTGAAATAGAAAGAGGGCTGTGGGATGATAAGGTTCTGCGATAAAGAGATATGCTGCATAACGGAGGGGAATTTGGACAGACAGCAGCTAATGGCATATTTTTTTGGCGGACACAGGAACGAACCCGTGTGTATCCTGAAGGAAAACGGGGAATATGTGGGAAGAGTTACATACGATTCGCTTTTGGGAAAAGATATTGCAGATGCTGTAAAAAGGGATGCTGTAGTCTTAGATCATGACATATGGAAAAATGGGCGGAAGTATTTTAAAAGCAGCCAAAAAGAATTTGGAGGAGAGGAACTGCTTCCGGTCTTAGACAAGGAACACAGACTTTTATGCTTTGCATGGGAGGATGAGTGGGCCAACCGCGAGCTTAGGATGTTGGAGGAGCTGTCCGCCTGCGTCGGCGCTTTGGATTTTAAGGATGTTTATCCCGAATATGACTGTGTAACGATACGGGGATGCAACGAGCTGGCTTTTTCTTTTGCAGAGTATTTAGTGGAAAGAGGTATTTCAGTCAGGACAGAAGGCATGCTCTGGGAAGGGTTGACGCATGAAGGCGCCTGTGTACAGGAAGGACAATACTTGGACTTTAGAAGGCTTGTTATTTATGGAGAGGGACTCGGCCCGCAGGAGGAAAGGATAGAACTGAGGAACAGCGTATCTGCCGAATTTGAATGTATTGACCGGATCTACGAAGAAAATGTCCGAAGAGGGTTTATCAGGAATACGAAAGGGAGTTTTGAAGATATTCTGGACCGGCTGTGCGGAAAGCAGATTTGCATTTTGGGTATTGGAGAGCGTTCTCTTGATGCATATGACCTGTTGCTTGGATATGGCATTGATATCTGCTGTTTTATATGTGAAGAACAGGAAGAGCAGGGGAGAAAGTTATTTGGTAAGAGAATTATAAAAAGAATAGAAGCAATAGAGAGTTTAAAGGATGCAGTCTTTATTAATCCAGCTTCTAAGCATAGTATGTGGGGAACGGTGGAGCTGGATTTATATTCTTATATGGGTTTTAAAAGGAATGAGAGCTTTTTTTTGCTGCGGGATTATATTGAGTTTTCGGCAAACGGACTGCGGAATGCAATCAATCATGTGATGGGAGAAAATGGGAAAAGACTGCTGCTTGCCGGTGATCCGTGGCTGTGCCTGAAATTAAAGAAAACACTGGAAACAGAAAATAAAGAAATGCGCAGCCGGATTTTGTATTGCGACGTTTTGGAGGAGTATACGGATGAATGCAAGGGGCTTGTGCGGACGGACTGCAGCGAACTGCACGGGAATGAAAGCTGCCTGCTGCTGATTCCGGGACATCATGGATGCTTTGAAGCTTCCGGGAAAATGCGTTATTTGGATAAAGAACTGGAAAGATACCGCGAGGCCTTAAAAAAACAGAATATCAGGGATTTTGTGGTATATTCTTTGAATCATACTGTGTTTTATGGGGGGAGGCATGCACCAGAAGAAGGGGAAGAGCCTATTTGGAAAGTGGGGACATTGCTAATAGGTTCTATTGAATATGGGAGCGGGAATGCCTTTTTTAAAGAATTGCTGCGTGATCATCCGAATATATTAACGCTGCCTTTTGGGTATTTGAGCAGTAACCTTTTCTCTGTCTGTGTAAGGCTTTCGATAGAGAAAAGAGAAGGGATTCTTCCATTGTTCTGGAGACTGTATGACAGGGAGGAGCTGCGATTTGAAAATTCCGGAGAATGGGAATCTTCGAATAAAGAAGAATTTAATTGCTATATGGAAGAAATGCTGACAGAAAAAGATAAATTTGAATCCTGGGAGCTGTTTATCCTGATCCATGTGGCTTATGCCAAAGCACAGGGGAAAGCAGTAAAAGATTTGTCTGATATGGTAATCTATTGGGAACCGCATAATGTTGATCGAAAGACAGTAGAAGAGTATACGGCATGGCTGTACAAAGCGGGGAGCCGGCGTTTTATTGTCAATGTTGTGAGAAACGCGGTGATAAGGGCAGGAACCTCTTTGCGGATTAACGGGGTATGTCACAGGAAAATAGTTTTCACGCTGCTTTGTGAGCCTTCGGAGGAGAAAAAGGAGTATGCCGGATGGGAAAGGCTGACGCTCAGGTTTGAAGACTTAAAAAGTTATCCGGAAGAAAATATGCTGCGCTTTTGTGAAAAACTGGGGATTCCGTGGTTGGATGAGCTGCTTCACGGACAAACAGGCTATAACAGTGTTACAGGTTTTGATCTGGCGCCGGTATACCGAACGAATGAAGAGCTTTTTTCGGCATTTGACAGGTTTCGTCTTTCTCTGGCAACCGGATTATGGCAAAAGCGTTATGGGTATCCATATGTAAGCAGCCTGCAGTTTGGCAGACGCGAGCTGCAGGAAATGTTTGCAAAGGAATTTCGTTTTGAAAAAGAGCTGGTTTTTCAGAGTGAGGAAGAAAAAATAAGATATTTAAAATTACGGCGCGGCTGGATGGAGCATCGTCTGTGGGAGATGCGAAGCAGAGAAATAATAGAAGAACAAAAATAGGGAGGATATTATTATGAAAACCGAGTGGGATTATACTGATTTGGCAGCGGCATACCTAAAGAGGCCGGATTATGCACAGAAAGCGATTGATAAAATGCTTGAAATCTCAGGAGTGAAAAAAGGAGACGCCGCCTGCGACGTCGGAGCAGGCGCGGCGCATCTGACCTTAAAGCTGGCGGAGTACGGGCTCAGGGTTTGCGCGGTGGAGCCGAATGATGCAATGCGTGCAAACGGAATCAAAAGAACGGAGCAGTTTGAAAATGTCAGATGGTTTGAAGGAACCGGGGAACATACCGGAATGGACGACAATGCGTTTGTGCTTGTGACATTCGGATCGTCCTTTAATGTGTGCGACCGTTTAAAGGCTTTGGCTGAAACAAAGAGAATCTTGAAAGATCAGGGCTGGTTTGCCTGTATGTGGAATCACAGAGATTTGAATGATCCGCTTCAACGGGAAATAGAGGAGTTTTTAAAAGCGGAAATAGATGGTTACAGCTACGGAACAAGAAGAGAAGATCAGACGGCAGTTATAAATGAAAGCGGATTATTTGGCGATGTGGTTTATGTGGAAGGAACCGTGGAACATGAGATTTTGAAAGCGGATTTTATTGAGGGATGGAAATCGCATGGAACGGTACAACGGCAGTCAAAGGATAAATTTAATTACGTAATAGATGGTATTAAACGTATTGTAGAAGAAAAAAGTCAGAGCATAATTAAGGTGCCTTATACGACGAGAATATGGATGGCGCAGGTAAAATAGAAATCCCTGCGTGCAAAAACAACCATTGAAAAAAGGGAGAATAATTTTAAATGAAACATGGAGATTTTACTGAACTTGCAAAATATTACGGAAACAGACCGGGATATTCGAAGACAGTGCTTACCTGTTTGAAGAATCATATTTATAATACGATTGGAGAAGGCAGGACGGCAGATATCGGAGCCGGTACCGGAAAGCTGACGGAAAATCTTGCCGAAATCGGACTTAGCGGGTTTGCCGTAGAACCGAATGAGGCAATGCGGACGGAAGGGCGGAAAGTTTTTAAGGACAGAGGGGAGTTTATCTGGTCGGAAGGATCCGCGGAAGTTACGGGGCTTACGGATAATTGCGTAAATTGGGCGCTTATGGGTTCTTCTTTTCACTGGACAGACAGTAAGAAAGCAATAAAGGAATTTTACCGTATTCTTATTCCGGAGGGCTTTTTTACTGCAATCTGGAATCCGAGAGACATTGAAAGCAGCGAGCTGCATAAAAGGATTGAAGATGTGGTTTACTCCGAGGTTCCTGGTATGAAGCGCGTATCTTCCGGGAAGACGGTATCAATGGAAGAGATGAGAGAAAAGCTGTTATATGGCGGATATTTTAAAGATATATTTTATCTTGAAGCGCCGCATACGGAGTTTATGACAAAAGAACGGTATATGAATACCTGGAGATCGGTGAACGATATTCAGGTACAGGCGGGAGAAGAAAGGTTTCTGCGGATTCTTACCAAAATTGAAGATATTATCCGCGACAGAGATGAAATTGAAGTTCCCTACCGCTCAAGGTCGTGGACGGTACAGAGCTGTAAGAAGTAAGTTAAAGTAACGAATGACAGAAAGGGCGGCTGCTATGAAGCTTGTGATGTATACGCAGAGAGTTGAAATCGTTGAAAGCTATGGAGAGCGGCGGGACTGCGCGGATCAGAATATTCCGCGTTTTTTGTCGTTCTGCGGATATCTGCCCGTTCCGCTCCCAAATATTCCAGACATTACAGAGAGCCTGCTTTTGCAGATGAAGCCTGCGGGGATTGTTTTGACCGGGGGAAATAGCCTTGTTTCATATGGAGGCAACGCGCCGGAACGGGACGAAACCGAACGGAAAATTCTGGAATTTTGTTTGAAACATGAGATTCCGGTCTATGGATTCTGCAGAGGAATGCAGGTTCTGTTAGATTATTTTGGCTGTGAATTAAGCAATGTATCAGGTCATACGGCGGTTCGCCACAGGCTTTTGGGCAAATATGAAGGAGCAGAGGTAAACAGTTTTCACAATCAGGCGTGTCTTGCTGTTAAAGAGCCGCTTAAGGCGCTGGCGTGGACCGAAGACGGCGTGATAGAAGCGGTTGCACACAGAGATAAACGCATAATGGGGACGATGTGGCATCCGGAGCGGGAAGCAGAATTTGCCGCTTCTGATGTGGAACATGTGCGAAAATTTTTCGGATGAGATAAAAGGCTGCAAATTAAGGAAAGGAAGGTAGGACGTTATGCCGGTTTGCCTGTGCGATGGGGAAATATATACGATTGAAAATAAAAATACATCTTTAAATCGAAGTGATTTATTTCGCTTCTTTTTAAACGGGCACAGGCAGGATTTGATTTTGCTCTTGGATGAAAACGGTCAGTATGACGGCGCAATCACGTATCAGAGCTTAATAAACGGCTCGAACACGTCGGATATCGTTACATATGAAAGGCTGGTTGCCGGCGAGGACAATTTCTGGAAGAGGGCAAATGAATTATTCAGGATTGACAGGGAAAAAGTGATTCCGGTATTCAACCGTGAAATGGAATTGCAGTTCTTTGCGAGATGGGACAGGGAACTGGCGGATTTATGGAATAAACTGCGAGAATTACAGATGTATCTTGACCGCGAAGCATGGAAAAGCCTGAAAAATCAACAAAACCATGTTCATATTCAGGGAATGAACGACGTGTTGTATTCTCTCAGAGAATGGCTGTTCGCTATGGACGTCAAAGTAAGTGTGAGCGGTCCGGAATGGAGATTATTCGGAGTGGAGGAAGAGGAGGCGGGCGGGAGCGTTATTGTTGAGCCTTCAAATTATAGCTGGCTGGATGATTTGTATCAGGAGTATACAAAGATATTTGAATCTGATTTCAGAAGGCTGGAAGAGCTTTTGAGGGAAACGGCGCCTTTTGAACCGGGAAAAGAAAAAATTATATTTTATCTGCCGGCATATCCTTTCTGGGTGGAAAATATCGGACCTCTGATTTTTTATTATCTGAATCAGGGGAAAAACAAAGAATGTATCGTTGCATTTCCGGACGGGAAAAAATTTACGGAATACGGACAAACGGGTATTCGAAGGGTGGCCGGATTGATTGAAAAGATCGAAGCGGCCGGAGGAAAATGTGTAAACAGAGCCAAGTGTGAGGAACTGTACGGACAGGAATATGAGGTTTGTTATTTGTGCAGTGAATATTCGGGCGGGATACCCTCTGCGCTGCGGAAGGCTTCACGATACGTTGTATCGCTTCAGACATCGGCAATTTATACACATGTTTATGTTTATGCCGGACGTTTTGAAGAGATTTTTTCCGGACGGGCAAAACAGGAAATGGATTATCTTGTTGTAACGGATTATACGGCTGACTGGCTGTGCGGTCTGAAAAAGGACTGGAGTGAAAAATTACTACGATTTGGATATCCCAAGCTTGATACGATGTATTATGCTTTTAAGCAGGAACCGTATCTTCCTCCTGAGTGGAAGAAAAAGGCGGAAGGGAAAACGGTATTTTTAATTACTCTTGCGGTTATAGAGCAATCATGGTTGGAAGCGCTGTTTGCGGAGGGTAAAAACAACCTTGTAATATGGCGAATGCATCCTAATATAGTGATAGATGTACGGGAAAAAGAAAGGATAAATGCAATCAGTGAGCGATATCCTGTTATTGTAGACGATACGCCGTCTTATTACGCGGCATTTTATCTGTCGGATGCAAATATTGCGACAACTGCAGCTTCTCCGACGATAAATTATTTGTATACGGGTAAACCGCTGTGTATCTATGACATGAATGAAAGAAATAAATTAATAGAATACAAAAATGATATTTGGTATAAAAGCGCTTACATTGCAAAAGATGACAGGGATGTTTTAGCGTTTATTGAGAAGGTGGAACAGGGACAATATAAGGAAACGAAAGAAATGGCGGTAAATCGCAATCTCATGAAGAAAAACTTTGACGGCAGAGTTTGCGAACGGATTTATAATTATTTTAGTAATTAAGAGGAAAATGACAATGAACAATATATTAATTATCGGAGCGCATTACGACGACGCGGAGCTGGGCTGCGGAGGGACTGCCGCTAAATTAGCGGCGGAAGGCAAAAATGTATATAAATTAACGCTTACGGATAATGTTACGCGGTTCAGTCAGATGAATATTCAGGTTTTTTATGAAACCAGCGTGCGGGAAAGCGCGAAGGCATGTCAGGTACTGGGCGTTCATGAAATAACAGATTTTAAACCGGTGGAGTGCTGCCACTTATTTTATAATACAGAAATTATGCAGAGAGTAGAAGATATTATTTTTCGGTATCAGATTGATACGGTTTTTATGCATTACATAGACGACGTAAATCAGGATCATATTGCGGCTTCTAAAATCTGCGTGACGGCGGCAAGACATTGCGAAAACATATTTTTCTATCAGAGCAACTTATATATTCTGCCAAATCCTTTTGCACCGACTATTTTTGTCGATATTTCTGACTATGCGGAAAAGAAGAGGGAGGCTTTATGCCAGTATACAGGAGACCATAACAGGTTTAACGCGTTGTTTGAGACGAATCTCGACCGTAACAAAGTTTGGGGGTATGCAAATAAAGTCGGATATGCGGAGGGTTTTATCGCGCAGAAGTATTTATTTAAATAAGGAGATTCTGATGGGAAGAGTTGTTTTTATTGCCTGCACAAATGTAGGAAGGGCTATGATAGAGGCCGTTCTGGGAAATAAGGCGCTGGCGGGGGTCGAGCTTGCCGGCGTGGTCAATCTCAGGCCGGAAGCCGCCATAGAAAAAGCAAATTATGATTCTTACATAGATTTAGTGAAAAAATATCAGTTGAAGATCTATTATTGTGAAAATGTCAACGAAAAGGAATGCGTCGATTTTCTGACGTCATGCGAACCGGATATTATTATTCAATCCGGCTGGTCACAGAAATTTAGTCGGGAAGTATTAAATATTCCCAGGTTTGGCTGTATCGGAGAGCATCCCGCCCCGCTGCCGAAAGGACGCGGAGCGGCATGTATTAACTGGGCGATCATTACGGGGGAAAAAGAATGGGGCAATACATTTTTCCGTATGGAAACGCAGTACGACACAGGAGAGATTTATGCCAGGGATTTTTTTACAATAGAATTGTATGACGATGTTAAGACGGTTTACGACAAAGTAGCCGCATCTTCTGTGAAGATAATTTTGGAACATCTGGACGCGTGGGCGAACGGGACTTTAAACGGAGCAAAGCAGAATGATTCTCTGGCAACGCATTATAAACGACGGAAGCCTTCGGATGGCGAGCTGAATTTTTCCGAAAATGCAATGTGCGTCTATAATCAGATCAGAGGACAGACAAAACCTTATCCGGGCGCTTTTTTTTATGCGGATGCGGACGGCGAAACGGAAAAAATTTATGTCTGGAGGGCGGCGCTTTCAGAGGAAAACATAGAAGGCGGGATTAAAGTTGTGTGCGGAGACGGCAAAGGGATTGTCCTGCTGCGTGTGCAGCCGGAAGGAAAGCCGGAGGCGTGGGCGGCGGATTGTCTGACAAACATAAAGATCTCTCAGAGCGAATGATGTTGATATAAGTTAGAAAAGGCGGCGGGAGGAACTATGATAAGGTTCTGTGATAAAGAGGTATACTGTATTCAATATGGCGAAACTGTAAATCGGCTTCAGATGCTGCAGTTTTTTCTGCAAAGCGAGGAGAACAGATGCGCAGTTATAGCGGTATACGGAGAACGGAATACGTTTAAAGGAATTATTACATATGAAGATTTACTGAACTATGAGAGACTGGAAGATTGTATCAATAAAGATACGATAACAGTATCGGAAGATTTTTGGAAAACTGCAAAGGATTATTTCGCTCAGGGCGTAAGAAACCTGCTTCCCGTTATAAATGAGAACGGCGGACTTTTGGGTTTCGCTTATAATGACGACACGAATTATTTTGAGCTGGAATCGGGACTTGCCGCGCTGGAAAAGGGAGATTTTTTTATGCCGGAGAGGTTCCGGCACGTACAAATGGCTGTGATTATGGATCTAAACGAGCTGGCGTGGAGATGTTATAAAATTTTTCTGAAGAAAGGATTTTCTGTTTGTGTAATCGGCGAAGCATGGGAATGGTTTGGATTAAAAAGCGGAGACGGATATACGGATTATCCCGACTATGCAAAAATGTATCTGTTTGCGGAAGGTACCGGAGTCGTCCGGGGTGGGCAGCACAGATTCGGAGAAACGCGAAATGAAAGCGTAATGAGGAATTTTGATTTCATATTTTCGATTGTAAAGGTAAATGAGGAATACTCTTATGCGGACAAAATAAAGCGGTTAATAAGCAATGGAGCCGCGGTATGCGAGTGCTGTGTTCCGGATATTACAGAATTAAACAGAAGAACAGAAGAAGAGCTGCGAAGTATCAGATTAGGAGTTTCTTTTGCGGATTATCTGGACAGAGAAAACGATTTTACCGATGAGATGAAGAACTGCCTGTGGAGCATATATGGAAGAGAAAAGTCTGCTGCAATTAAAGAAAAAGGGAATAAAAACAAATTAAAAAATATTCCGCTTGGAACAATATCTGGATGGACATTAAAAGAGGGCGGATATAAAAGCCGTATCTATCTCATCGGACCGTGTATTGCAGGCGGCAGCGGATGCCTGGAGGAAGACTCTTTATTGGGAAGGATACAGGCGATTGCGGATCCGTATCATTACCAAGCTGTTTCCATTCCGATCGCAATGTCCCGGTTTGACGTATGGCAGGCTTTACTGGATGATTTGCCGGTCAGGAGGAAGGATATTATTCTCATTATTAATGTGAGTTACTGGTTCCCGGATGAGAGCAGGGAATGCGGTTATGTGGATTTGAAACCGGTTTACGAAGAGAAAAAACGCAGGACGATGTTCTGCGGAGTGCCGATCCATACAAATCAGGAAGGCAATCGTGCGGTTGCAGAAGAGATTTCGCGTCGGTATCTGAATGAAAAAATGAAAGAGCTGGCTCTGTATGAAACAAACGATTATATTCAGGAAGGAGAGCTGTTAAATCCGGAAGGCGTTCATGCAGTCAGGGAATATACGAATCGTATCCGGGTAAACGAAGCGGGAACAATCGGTGCAATTGTAATGAACTGTAATCCGTTTACATATGGTCATAGACATTTGATAGAATATGCTTCCGGGAAAGTAGATAAATTATATATATTTGTAGTAGAAGAAGATCAATCATTCTTTAAATTTGAAGATCGCCTTGAGATGGTAAAACAAGGAACACGGGATATTCCAAACGTAATTGCGGCGCCGAGCGGGAACTGGGTGCTTTCCTACAAGACAATGCCGGCTTATTTTCAAAAAGAAACGATACAGGAAATAAAAATTGACGCGAAGTATGATTTGGAAATATTTGCGCGCTATATCGCCCCGCAGTTAGGAATATCAATACGATTTGTAGGAGAAGAGCCTTTTGACAGGATAACCGGTCAATATAACGAACAAATGAAAGAAATTCTTCCGTTGTTTGGCATTAAATTAGAAGAGATACCAAGATACAGAGTCGGGGGAGAGACGGTCAGCGCATCCATTGTACGAAAATATCTGAGAGAAGGAAAAACGGATGAGTTAAAGAAGTTTGTACCGGAATCAACGTATGCGATTATAAATAATTATTGTGGAAAGGAATAGAGAAAATTATGAAAATAATAATTTTGGCGGCGGGACAGGGAACGAGATTAAGGCCGCATACGGACGACAGACCGAAATGTATGGTGGAAATAAACGGAAAAAGCATTATAGAACGGCAGCTATCCGTAATGCAGTCCTGTGGAATCGAAGAAAAAGATATAACGATCGTTACAGGATACCGTAACGATGTTTTAAAAAAGCGTCTTGAAAACAGACGTATTCATATTATCGTAAACGACGCATATGAATCTACAAATATGGTTTGCTCTTTGATGTGTGCGGAAGATCTGATGAAATCAGAAGAGGATATTATTATTTCTTATGGCGATATCATTTATAACGAAAGCGTTTTCAGAAAAATATTAGATGCGGAAGACGAAATGTCGGTTATCGTGGACGACGGCTGGTATGAATACTGGTCAAAAAGATGTGAGAATCCTTTGGACGACGCCGAAACGCTGATGTTTGATAAGGAAAGCTTTTTGACGGAAATCGGACAGAAGACGACGGAGCTTTCAAAAGTGCAGTCGCAGTATATCGGTCTGATGCGCTTTAAAGGCAACGGCTTAAAAGCGCTTCTGGATATCAGCGGAAAGGCAAAGAAAAGAAGCGAAGAAGGCAAGCCGCTTTGGCGGACCGAAAGGAATTATTCTAAAATGTATATGACGGATTTGCTTCAGGGATTGATAGACGAAGGAAACAGGCTAAGGGCGGTCCATATTCACAGAGGATGGTTTGAAGTCGACGACTGTGATGATTTAAAGCTTGTGGAATCGCAGATGGCGGCGGAATGAGAGGAAAAATGGGAACAGTTTTTTGGATCACCGGGCTTTCGGGGGCTGGAAAGACGACAATAGGAAAGCTGCTGTATGAAAAGATAAGGAAACAGTGCTCCAATGTCGTTTTTTTCGATGGGGATACACTAAGACAGGTATTCGGCGACGATTTGGGGTATATGAAAGAAGACCGCAGGAAATGCGCGATGCGCTATGCAAGACTTTGCGCGCTGCTTGCGGAACAGGGAATGACGGTAATCTGCTGCACCATTTCCATGTTCGACAGCGTAAGAGAGTGGAACAGAGAGCACATTCAGGGATACGTTGAGATTTATGTTAAAGTATCAATTGAAACGCTTAAAACAAGAGATCAGAAGGGGCTCTACAGCGGAACGTCAAAAGAAAAGGACGCAGATGTAGTAGGAATTCATATGGATTTTGAGGAACCCAGGCGGCCGGATCTGATATTACAAAATGACGGAGAAAAGACGCCCGAAGAACAGGCGGAGCAGATAGTTAAGAGTTTTTTTGATGAGGTGCAGGGAAAGTGATTAGATTTTGTGACAGAGAAGTATGCTGTGTGGAATATGAATCCATAAACAGAAGAGAATTGCTGGATTATTTCTTCCACGGTAATATGGACGAAACGGTGTGTGTGATGGATACGAACGGAAGATACAGAGGGCGGATTGTTTATTACACATTAATCCGCTGCGAGGACGTCTATCAGGCTGTTTTGGAAGATTCGGTGACTCTGGATAAAGAGATATGGAAAAATGCCAGGAATTTTTTTAAGAATTACGAAAGTAGTTATGGAGAGCATGTACTTCTGCCGGTAGTGGATAAAGAAGGCCGGTTAGTCTGCTTTGCCTACGAGGATCCGGATGCCAATCGGGAGCTTCGGATGCTGCGCGAATTGACGGAAACGCCTGACGCGCTGCAGTTTTCCGATATCTATCCGCAATATCAATGTGTAAAGCTGTATGAATTTAACGAATTGGCTTTTTACTTTGCGGAATATCTGAAAAGTCATGATATTGCCGTGCGGGTTGTGGGGGAAATGTGGCGGGAATTTTTTACCGGAACGGAATGCCAGATACCGGATTATGAATGCCTGACGGTTTATGCGGAAGGAATCGAAGGAAGAAAGAGGAATCATGCGGAAAATTTAAAAAAAAGCGTTTCGGTAGAGTTTGAATGCATTGATTGTATTTATGAAACGAATCTTAAGAAAGGCTATATCAGAAATGCAGAAGGGGACTGCGCCGCTTTGCTAAAACGCCTGGCGGGACGGGAGATTATCATTTTGGGCATATACCGGAGAGCGCAGGAGGCCTATAATTTTTTTGTAAAAAACGGACTTGATATCTGCTGTTTTGTTGATATAAACCGTGAAGCGCAGACTCAAAGACTGTTTGGAAAAAGGGTAATAAGCAGAATAGAGGCCATAAACAGTTATAAAGACCCGGCTTTTATTTCCTGTTATTCCGAAAACAGCGCATGGGGAATGGGAGAGACGGATTATTATGAATACATGGGGTATAAGAGGAATGAAAGTTTTTTTTCATTAAGAGATTATACAAAGATATGGGAGGAAAATCTAATACATGCGTTGAAAAGCACGGCTGTTGTTTTGGCAGGAGACGCTCTTTTGTGCAGCCGTTTATCCGATTATCTGCAAAAGCAGAGTGTACAGGTAATCGGGTATTTAAGTACTCCGCGGCAGGAGTATGAAAACATGAAAAAGATGAGGGAAATCAGCGCCTGCGATGTGACAAAAGATATGATGTGTCTGTGCGTTACGCCGTATTTTTTTAATTCCGAATTTAGAAAAGAAGGTAAACAGGCGAAGGATTTGAAGGAATATTTAAAAGAAAACGGGATAGATAATTTTTCATTTTATTTTTCAGATTATAAACCTTACATTAAAATAGAAGAGAAATATGATGTAAAAGATTCCGGATACCAGATCAAGCCTGGAAAGATTGTGCTTGGCTCGATTGAAAGCTGCAGCGGGAATATGTTTTTCAGAGGACTGTTAGACGGACACCCGAACATTATAATGACATCGTATGGCTTTGTAAATTCAAATCTGTTTTGGCTGTGCGTTTGCCTGTCGACGGCGGAGTCCGCCGACATTCTGCCGCTGTTTTGGAAACTGTGTGGGAAAGAAAATACAGGTATTTTTAATCCGGTTCTGTTTAATGAAAAGATGGAACAATTACTGTCATACAAAAGCGGCTTTACTTCGCAGGAACTATTTGTCATGATTCATTTGGCCTATATGTATATGTGCGGACGCGAAATATCCGAAGAGGCAATGAAGGAAATGGTAATTTACTGGGAACCACATAATGTAGACAGGGATATAGTAGAGAATTATGCACAATGGCTGGGTACGGAAGAGACACCGTGCATTATTTTAAATTTAGTCAGAAATATATGTATGAGGAACGGATCCGCGCTGAAGGGATTCTTTAAAAAGGGGTGGGAATACAGCGAACTGGAGACATTTCTCTGCGCCGTAAGCTATCCGTCTATAGAAAAAGTAACTTATCCGTATTGCGAGCGGATGGTTATCAGGTTTGAGGATTTAAAATGCAGACCAAAAGAAATATTGCAGGAAGTCTGCCAAAAATGGGGGATTAAATGGTCGGACATGCTGATGAAAACAACGGATAATGGAAAAACCAGTTTATATGATAACGGCGAACGACAGATAAGCGATTTTGACCTGGAACCTGTTTATAACTGCTATGAAGAGTATTTTTCGGAATTTGACAGACTCCGTATTATGATTGCCTGTGCTCCGTGGCAAAAAAAGTATGGGTATCCATATGTAGAACTATCGGAATTTTCCAGAAGGGAGCTGCAGGAAATGTTTTCGAAAAAGTTTCGGTTTGAGGATATGATAGAACATAACGGTTCCAGGCTTTTGTTTGATATAAAAGTAATGGAAATCATAAGAAATCAGCTTCAGAAAGTAAGGGTGCTGGAAAATGATAAGATTTTGTGACAGGGCTGTATATTGCGTAGCGTACGAGCAATTGGACAGGAGAGAGCTTCTGAGTTTTTTCTTCAGAGGGAGCAGGGATGAGATTGTGTGTGTTCTGAATCCGGACGGCAGTTATCGGGGAAGGATTACCTATTATTCACTGATCAATTGCGACAGGGCGGCGGACGCTGTTCTGGAGGACTGTGCAGTACTTGATCAAAATCTTTGGGAGGATGCAAGATACTTTTTCCGTAACTATAAAAACAGTTATGGAGAGCATGTCCTGCTGCCGATTGTAGATGCAGCAGGACGGCTAGTATGTTTTGCCTATGAGGATTATGAAGCGAACCGGGAGCTGCGTATGCTGCGCGAATTGACGGAAACGCACGACGCGTTGCAGTTTTGCGATATTTATCCGCAATATCGCTGCGTAAAAATTAACGGATTTAACGAGCTTGCCTGTGTGTTTGCAGAATATCTTAAAAATTTGGGTATTAACGTACAGGTGGCGGGAACAATGTGGCAGGGATTTTTCCCCGAAGCAGAATGCCTGACACCGGATTATGAGTGCTTGGAACTATATTCGGAGGGAGTCGCGGGAAAAAAGAAGAATCATGCGGAAAATTTGCTAAAAAGCGCATCCGTTGAATTTGAATGTGTAGACAGGATCTATGAAGCGAATCTGAAAGAGGGGCGAATCAGGAATGCAGACGAAGACTGGACCGCTTTGCTTAAACGCATAAAGGGGCAGGAGCTTATTATTCTGGGCACTGGCAGGGCATCGCAGGATGCATATGACTTTTTATTAAGTAATGGTCTGGAAATCGCTTGCTTTGTGGAAGAAATTTGTGAGGAACAGTCACATAAAATGTTTGGAAAACAGATATTAAGCCGTATAGATGCAGAGAAGCTTTATAGATCGCCTGTTTTTATAGACTGTGTATCAAAGAACAGCGCATGGGGAATGGGGGAAACAGATTTCTATGATTCTTTGGGGTATAAGAGAAATGATCGTTTCCTGTTGCTGAATGATTATATTGAGATACCGCAGGAAAACCTGCTCCATACGTTAAAAGAGATAGAAGTAGTATTGGCTGGAGACGCATGGCTGTGCCGCAGGCTGTCTGATTATCTGCAGTCAAAGGAAATTCGGATCGCAGGTTATCTGGATATATGGGAGAAAGGGGAAGAAGTCAGGGGGTTAAAATATATCTGCATTGAGAATGTAACGGAAGATATGATGTGCATGTGCGTCGTTCCCGCTCTTGTTAGAGATAAGCGCAGTGATGAAGGAAAACAAAAGATAGAATTAAAACAATATTTAAGAGAAAACGGTGTGAAGAATTATTCTGATTATTTTTCGGAAATGCTGCCGTTTTTAAGTGTGGAAGAAGACAATGGAATAAAGTACTGTAAAAAAGAGTTGAGACCGTGTCGAATTATAGTGGGTTCCATTGAATCCGGCTGTGGAAACTATTTTTTTAAAGGATTGCTGGACGGACATCCGTCGGTTCTGTTAATAAGTACGGACTGCTGTTTTAACAGCAATCTTTTCTGGTATTGTATCCGTTTGTCGTTGGAAGAAGCTGCGGATATTCTGCCGGTATTTTGGAAACTGTACGATAATGAAGACAGCGGGATTTTGAAACCGTCTGTATTTAATGAGAAGATGGAACGATTGTTATCGCGCGGCGGCAGATTTACTTCACAGGAACTGTTCGTTATGTTCCATATGGCCTATATGTATATGTGCGGAAGAGAGATACCGAAAACGGAGATCAATCATATGATTATTTATTGGGAACCGCATGGTATCAGAAGAGAACTGGTAGAAAATTGTGCGAGATGGCTGGGGGCTGAAGACGTTTTGTGCGATATTTTTAATATGGTCAGAAACATTTGTATGCGAAACGGCAGTCTTTTGAGAGGAATATTAAAACTGGGATGGGAGCACAGCGTTTTAGATATTTATGCGCGTACGCTCAGTTATCCGCCCATTGATAAAGATAATTTTAGACACTGCGAACGGACGGTAGTAAAATTTGAGGATTTAAAATGTGAACCGAAAGAAACGCTGTCTAAAATTTGCGGCAAATGGGGAATAGAATGGTCGGATTCGTTAATGAAAACAACATATGGAGGAAAATCCCTTGCGTATCATAACGGGGAGAGTGACGTTAGCGATTTTGATTTGGGTCCGGTTTACAATACGAATGAAACGTATTTCTCTGAATTTGACAGACTTCGAATAATGATGATCTGCGCTCCGTGGCAAAGAAAATACGGATATCCGTATGTGGAATTATCGGAGTTTTCCAGAAGAGAGCTGCAGGAGCTGTTCTCTAAACGGTTCCGGTTTGAAAAATTTATCAAGTACGACGGTTCCAGACTATTGTTTGATTTGAGACTGCAGGGCATGATAAGGCGTATGCTGTGGAAGACGAGGATGCTGGAAATTCAGGCGCATGACCAAACGGCGGTACAGGTTTGTGAGCCGCTATAATTGAGGGATGAGAAAAAACGGAAAAAACACAGAGGGGGAATCAATATGAAGATTTTGGGTATATCGGCGTTATATCATGATGCCGCCGCTTCATTAGTTATAGACGGAGATATTGTTGCCGCGGCGCAGGAAGAAAGATTTACACGTATCAAGCATGATTTGAGTATGCCGGTTCATGCGATTGAATATTGCCTTAGTGAAGCGAAAATTGAAAAGGAGGAGATCGATATGGTAGTATTTTATGATAATCCTCTTTATACGCTTGATCGGTTTCTGGAAAATATTTTATATGCGGACGGTGATTCAAGAGATATTATAGACCGGAGTTTTGATATGATGTTTGCAAAAAGAATATGGGTTCATAAGCTGATAGACGGTATATTAGGAAAGAATCCCGCCAGAAAATGCATGGTGTGCGAGCATCACGTTTCTCACGCTGCGTCGGCTTTTTACCCTTCTCCATTTAAAGAAGCCGTCGTACTTACAATAGACGGAGTTGGCGAATGGGCGACGACTACAATTGGTGTTGGAAAAGAAGAAGAACTGACCATAAAGGAAGAAATTCGGTTTCCTCATTCACTAGGTCTGCTTTACAGCGCGTTTACTTATTTTTGCGGGTTTAAGGTTAATTCCGGCGACTACAAGTTTATGGGACTTGCGCCTTATGGAACACCAATCTATGAGGACTTGATTAAAGAAAAATTACTGGACATAAAAGAAGACGGTTCATTTCGGTTAAATATGGAATATTTTGATTATCAGTACGGCCGCGCAATGACAAATGAAAAGTTCGCAGAATTGTTCGGCGGACCGAGAAGAGAACCGGAATCCTTTATAACTAGGCGGGAGATGGATATAGCGGCTTCTGTTCAAAAAGTAACGGAAGAAATTATATTAAAAATGGCGGAGCATACAAAAGAAGCATATGGAAAAACCATAGATAATCTTGTTTTGGCCGGCGGCGTGGCGCTTAACTGTGTTGCAAACGGAAAACTGAAAAAGAGCGGTATTTTTAAGAATATATGGATACAACCGGCGGCGGGGGATGCGGGCGGAAGCTTGGGAGCCGCTTTATATGCTACGTATCATTATGCGGGAACAAAAAGAATTATAAATGCAAATGATTCACAAAAAGGAAGTTATCTTGGACCTCAATATTCTGTCGAAGAAATTGAAGCGTTTTTAAATGAAAATCATTATATTTATCATAGATTTGATGAAAAAGATTTATTTAAAACGATTGCACAGGAACTTGCAAATGAAAAAGTAATCGGACTGTTTCAGGGCAGGATGGAATTTGGACCAAGAGCATTGGGAAACAGAAGTATTATAGCTGACGCGCGTTCGGAGGTAATGCAGGAAAAACTGAATCAAAAAATTAAATTCAGAGAATCGTTCAGGCCGTTTGCTCCGTCAGTATTGAAAGAAGACGTTTCAGAATATTTTGAATTGGACGACGAAAGTCCATATATGCTGCTGGTTGCGAAGGTGAAAAAAGAAAGACGCAGGATGACTGATTTACAGGGGGATTTGGAAAAATATGATTATAATATGCTGGAAGTAGTGAAACAAAAGCGGTCTGATATTCCAGCAGTTACGCATGTGGATTACAGCGCCAGGATTCAAACTGTCAAGGAAGAAACGAACCCCTATTATTATCATGTAATTGATGAATTTAAAAAGCTGACGGGAAACGGCGTTATAGTGAATACTTCGTTTAATGTTCGCGGTGAACCGATTGTGTGCACGCCGAAAAACGCTTATGAGTGCTTTATGAGGACGGACATGGACGTTTTGGTTTTAGAAAATTTTATTCTGTATAAAGAAGAACAGCCTGAATGGACGGACAGCATTGACTGGCGAAAACAATATGCATTAGATTAAGGAGTGAGAGAAAATATGGATAAATCTCAAAGGGAAAAAGAAAGCCTTTGCAATTTTGGTGTAAACGCGCCGGAAGGCGGGGGATTCAAACATTTCACAGAAATTGATAAAAAGCAGGAAAGTTATTATATCCCTAAAAGCGAGGGCGGATATTTAACGGAATATGATTTTGAAACGCTGCCCGAATTAAAAAAGATGCTGGACGGTTTATGGAATGTCAAACCGCATTTACAGGAAATTATGAAAGTAGTACTGGTGGCCGCTATGAAGAATAAACCTCTGGAAATGAATAAAGGTATTTTGGAAGAAAAGCTGGAAAGCGGCGGACAAAATTCTCATACATCAGATAAATTACCTGCGTTTATTTATAATTTTTAGCGAAAAGAAGCTAATATAATCAGAGGAAGACTTTTCGGGAAGAAAGGGGACAGCTCGTATGTCGGCAAAAGAAACATGGGAAATGCATCCGCTTCTGTACAGTAATCTGGATAAATATATATGGATAGGGGACGGAGAAAAGGAACATGGCGCAGCGCAGCGTTTATTTGACTGTTTGATGAAGCGAAACATATACGTGAAAGGGTTTGCTGCCAGTTCGGAAGCCCTGTTCCATTTAAAAATGTATAATAAAGAAATATATGATATTAATGTTCTGGATAAAGCGAGTTCGGTCGTTTTTTGCGTTTCATTACCGGAGCGTTCGGATACGGGCAATTTTGACAGGATATATGAAATCGGAGAGCCTGAATCGGATGCGGACGGTATTTTCAGAGAAGTGATCTGTAAAGACAAAACGACAGAAAAAAGGTTGTTTTGTCTGGGCTCGTTCTGGATGTTTCATCATTTTGCGGGAAAGAAAATATACGTATACGGCGTTGGCAAAGTAGAAAGAGAATTTGTAAAATATTTGAAATTATTGGATTATGATTTTGCCGGTTTTTTAGCGGACGAAATAAATACAGTTGAGGCGCAGGGGTATCCGGTTAAGTATGTAGAAGAGATTCTGTTTGAAGAAAACTTTTATGTCTGGATGTACGACAGAGAGAAAGCCTGTAAAATGAATGAGCTGGGATTAACATATTTCAGAGATTATTATGTGAGGGACTTTCGTTTTGACGTAACAATGAATCAAAAAACAATACTGGATATTAATTTAGGCAATAATTATTTGTCGTCAGAGAGCAGGTATCCGGGAGTGCTGGTTTATGGTTCTGAGAAAGATGAAGACTATAAGATTGCCGTATTGGGTGGTTCGACAACCGACGGCACTATGTATCCGTTTCAATCATGGCCGCGGCTGCTGTATGAGGAGTTGGGGAAAGATAACATAACGGTATATAATGGAGGCGTATGTTCGTACACATCCAGTCAGGAACTGATAAAGCTGTTAAGAGATATTCTGCCATTGAAACCCGATATGGTAATTGTATATGACGGATATAATGATCTTGCTTTCCGTTCTTACGATCAATATCCCTTTTCTTTCCTCTATCTGGAGAAAATATTTGAATATGCAAAATCTCATTTGGAATTGGGAGAAGATACTGTCTGTACAGATGAAAAAGGAGCTTCCATATGCAGAGGGATTGAAACAAAAGGGGATAGATTTAGTAACTGGCTGTCAAACATGCAGAATATGTATGCGGTTACGAAGGAAAGGAACATCTGTTTTTTTAGTTTTTGCCAGCCTACGCTTTATAGCAGAAAGGAAAAATCGCCGTGGGAAAAAAATGTATTGCTTTCTATGGAGAGTTCTACGATATCTTTTTTTATGAGAGAGGCGTTTAGAGACTATATGGCTAAAATGCGGACTCGACCGGGTTATATATATGATTTATCATATTTGTTTGACAGAGAAGAAGACGTCTATATGGATGTATGCCATGTCTGGGAAAATGGAAACAGGATAATTGCGAAAGAAATAAAACAGATAATTTTACCTATAATAGATGCAGGCAAAAGAAATACATGATCCTGTGCGTATGAAAAGGAAATAAATATATGAATGAATTACAGAATTTATTTGTATTAAATCCAAATATAAAAAGCAGCAAAAAAAAATATATCTGGTTTGACAGGAACGAATTAATCCAAGCCCGCAGTCTGTTGGAATTTTTTATCATGCAGGATATTTATGTCGACGGATTTGTTTCTGAACAGTATGAAGATGAGGGAATCTGTGTCTGGAATAAAAAGATATGTTATATAGAAAGTATCGACGGGACGGATTCGTTTATTTTTTCGGAAAAGAAAACCTGGCGCCAGGATCGGCTTGAAAGTATATTCATTGTGAATCCGGGCATTAACAAGCGGAAAGCCGCCGTTTACGGCGCAGGGAGGGACGGCTTGCAATTATTGCATACGGCGGACGAATTAGGAATTACAATTTGTATGTTCATTGATTCCGACTGTAAGAAAGCCGGGAAAGAGCTGGAAGGCGTACAAATCTATGAGAAGAGCGTTCTGAACGGACTGGCGGACGACGTATCTGTAATTATTGCGGCCAGCGCCGCGTCTGACGAGATAGATAAGGTTATATCCGAGTATTTGCCCGACAGAGAAAGATACCGTTACAACTATAGAGAGATAAATAGTTATGGAAATAAAAGAATTGCAATTCAAGGAAACGAGTATTTTTGGACACATTATATGGGAAGGGCGAGGGAGGTAATTAAGGATAAAAAAGTGTTCCTATACGGTATGTCAGAAAGAAGCAGGAAGATTGCACGCATATATGAGCTGCTGGATTTTTGCGTAGAAGGCTATATAGATGATGAAACGGAAAGAAATGACGGACACGCGGAAAAACGAACGATAGCTTTGGAAGAGATTATTTACGAAGCCGACTTTTTTATTTTAATCAGTCGATCCGATTATTACAGATTGTCAGAGACTTTTGAAAATCTGGGACTGGTTATGTTAAAAGATTTTGGATTGGATAATCCATTTCAGATTTCTTATGTGGGGATAAGAAATGAGATACTGGATATTAATTTAGGACATTCCTTTGTGGGAAAACAGGGGATGTGCGGCTTTTCGGTGTTAGGCAACAGTGAACCGCAGAATATAAAAATAGCAGTGTTGGGAGCTTCCACAGCAGAGGACGAGCTGTATTCGTTTAAATCTTGGCCAAAGCTTCTGTTTGAAAGAATAAATAATAAAAATGTTACAATTTATAACGGAAGCGTGGCCGCCTATAATTCTGCGCAGGAACTTATAAAGTTATTAAGAGATATCCTGTTTATAAAGCCTGATATGGTTGTCGTTTACGACGGCTCAATTGATATGCTGACGCAGTCGGAAACGGACAATCCGTTTGCTTTTTATGAAATGCAAACGGCAATGGACTTTGTTAATAAATATAAAAACGAAATTTGGCTGGATCATTTTTCAGAAAGCGTTCCGCCGTTTTGTGGAATAAAGCCGGAAACGGATATATTTGACAGGTGGTTGAGTAATATAAAAAGAATGAAATTGATTTGTGAGAGCGAACAAATTAAGTTTTTTTCTTTTTTTCAGCCAACGTTATTTTATAAGGAAAGCAGGTCGAAAGATGAGAATGGGTTGCTTTGGTCTGCGGTGAACGACAATACTATTTATCAAAAGGCTGAGGAATTTAAGAAAAGAATCCGGCAAATCGGAGAAGGCTATGACTATATATATGATTTGTCAGATATTTTTAATCATGAGAAAAATATTTATATAGACGAATGTCATGTGTTTGAAAAGGGAAATCAGTTGATTGCTGATTCTGTTTTTGAAGTAATCGGTAAAGAGATTTAAGAAATGACGGCAGGCGGAGAGACGGAGACGTAAAATGCCCGGAAGGAGGACAGATTCGCAATTACGCGGAAAGGTTAAGTATCGTTCTCTGAATGCCGATAAATAAAATGTACGTTAGTTTATCATGGATGATATCTTAGATACAGGGAGGTAAAATATGATGAGGTTTTTATGGGATGCATAAAAGAGGAATGGCTTTGTGCGTCCTTTTTTAGATTTGAGAAAGCGGAGAACGCATAATGTGCGGAGGGCTTTGGGAGGATATAAAATGAGTCGGAAGAGGGTATTGGTCACAGGAGGAGCCGGTTTTATAGGTTCGCATTTATGCGAAAGGCTGCTTGAAGAGAAAAACGATGTAGTTTGCATGGATAACCTGTTTACAGGCCAGAAAGACAATATAAGGCGTCTGATGGACAATCCCTATTTTGAGTTTATCCGGCACGACATTTTGGAAGACGTATATGTGGAGTGCGATCAGATCTACAATCTTGCATGTCCGGCAAGCCCCATTTATTATCAGTATGACCCGATAAAGACCGGCAAGACAAGTGTGATTGGCGCACTGCATACGTTAGGGCTGGCAAAACGGTGCCATGCCAGAATCCTGCAGGCAAGCACCAGCGAAGTATATGGAAACCCTAAGGTGCATCCGCAGCCGGAGACATATTTCGGATGCGTCAATCCCAACGGCGTTCGTTCCTGTTATGATGAGGGGAAACGGATGGCGGAAACGTTATTTTTCGATTATCACAGACAGCATGGCGTGGATATTAAAGTAATCCGCATCTTTAATACATACGGGCCGCGGATGCGCTCGGATGACGGAAGAGTGGTATCAAACTTTATTGTACAGGCGTTAAGGGGCGATGATATTACCATCTATGGGGACGGAATGCAAACGCGGAGTTTCTGCTATGTGGACGATTTAATCGAAGGAATGGTGCGGATGATGAACAGCAGGGAGGGCTTTACGGGACCGGTCAACTTGGGAAATCCTTTGGAGATTACAATGCTTGAGCTGGCTGAAACGGTGATTCGCCTGACAGGGTCAAAGTCCAAAATCGCAATGTTTCCGCTTCCGCAGGACGATCCCGTTCAAAGAAAGCCAATGATTGATCTGGCAAGGAATGAGTTGGAGTGGGAACCGATGGTTAGTCTGGAAGAGGGATTGAAAAGAACCATCGATTATTTTAAGACAATATAGATGTGGAGAAGCAATGGATCGTCATTATGGATCTCATTTAGGCGGCGAGGTACTGTATGCGGTTCTGTATGATTGAAAGTACAGGAGACAGTTATGACATATGATTTTTTAGTTGCGGGGTTTCCGAAATGCGGGACGACAACGATACATAATCTATTGCAGCAGAATACTCAGATTTATCTTCCCGAATGTAAGGAGACGTTTTATTTTTCAGATACGTCCTTATATACGGATAAAGAGCTAAATTTAGAGAAAGAATTTTATGGCGGCGTATCCAGGGGACAGATTATCGGCGGCGTGGAGCCGTCATTTTATAAATATGCAGGAAGAGTGGCGCCATATATGAGGCCGGATACGAAGGTTATTTTTCTGGTTCGCAATCCGATCGATTATTTATTCTCTTTCTATAAAATGTGTATGTCTTTTGGCGTTGTAGAATGGTGCGAGGCTTATAAAAAATACGGGAAATTTTCCGGGATTGTCAGGGAATATGTAAGGTTCAGCGGAAACGAATGCAGGCTGAACAGGAGAAGTTCCATAATCGCTTCTGTAATAGCGGGAGGAGATTATATCAGATTTATAAAAAGATATGAGAAACTGGCCGGACGCGAAAATATAAAAATAATTTTATTTGAAGATTTTATCAGGGACGAGAAAAAAATTACACAGGAAATATTCAGATTTATCGGCGCAGAAGAACAGCAGATAAAGACAGATGTCGCTAAGAATAAAAGCGAAGAAATTATGCCGAACGGCAAAATCGGGAGAGCGTTACTGGCTTATAGAGAGTATCTGCACCATACCTATGTCGAACGCAGGAAGGATATCGGAAAAAACGGAATGGCATTGTGCGAACTATATTACAGATATGTTCCCAAAATAGCGTCAAAGCATATAGAGGATTGGATTGACCGTTCGGCGCGGAAGCTTTTATATCGATATTATGATGCAGGCGTAAGAGAATTGGCGGAATGGATGGAAAGAGATTTGACGAAGGAATGGAAATGGAAGGAAGAAAGCCAGGATTGCAAAATCTGCAAAACGGATTTGGAGGGAAACAATTGAAAAAAAACGGCGATAAGATAAGAATTGCTTTTTATTTAAACAATAAAAATATTGCGGGCCGGAACCTTTATAATGTAGAAGAGGGAAATCCGGGAATTGGCGGCAGCCAGTACATGCAGCTTTTGACGGCTTCCTGTCTGGCAAAAGATTACGACGATATTGATATTATTATGTACGCCACGGAAAAGCAGCGTTTGCCCGAAGGCATAAAGTTAAAACAAGCAGAAGACATCCGGCATGCGCTTTCCGCTATGAAACAGGACGGATGCGATGTTTTTGTGATGAGCAACTGGTATGAGGATACCGGGGACGGAATTGAGACATTGAAGCTGATAGAAAAATATAAAATGAAGACAATTATCTGGGCGCATGTTTTTATGAATCATGAGCAGTATCGGTTTATTGCATCCTGTAAATATATTAGACTTTTTGTCTGTCTTGGAAAGCAGCAGCTCGAAATGTTAAGGGGATCTAGGCTGTACAAAAAGGCTACATATATAAACTATATCCTTCCGCCGGTGCATTCGTTAAGACAAGAAAACGATAAAAAGATTATTGCGTATGTAGGGGCGATTTATCCGTTTAAAGGGTTTCATATCCTGGCAAAATATTGGAAATATATTAAAAAGAACGTGGAAGACGTTCAGTTATGGGTACTTGGGAGCGGACGGCTATATGGAGACAATGTTTCGCTTGGTAAATATGAAGTAGCGGAAGCGGAATACGAAAAACAGTTTATCCATTATTTATTGGATTCAAACGGAGAAATAGATCGTAACGTAAAGTTTTTTGGAAGCATCGGCGGCAGTGAAAAGGAGAAAATTGTTTCGCAGGCAACAGTAGGAATATTTAATCCTTCCGGCCTGACGGAAACGTTCGGGCTTTCCGGCGTCGAGTTTGAGGCGATGGGGATACCGGTTGTTTCAATTTATAAAAATTCTGCGCCCGATATTATCAAACATAAAAAAACAGGTCTGCTCTACAGGAAAGAGAAGGATTTTCCGGAATATATTATTCGTTTATTAAAGGATAAAGAGTATAATCGCACATTAGGGGAGCACGGAAGGATTTTTGTTACGGGAGAGTTTGACCGTAAAAAGATAGCCGAAGAATGGCATGATACAATAATCAGTATTGCAGGATCGAAACCGTATCTCCTGAAACATGAGAAAAAAATTATGCTGGATAACCAGATTTGGCTGCATCATATGGACAATTATTTCAGAGAAAATACGGAATTTAAAAAGTTTATCTGGGAATCAGGCCTGAATACGGGATGGTAGAATCTGCCGGGGAGATTCCGGTTTTGGCATATAGGAAAGACACGATTGTATTACGAGTGAATAAGATGGACGATTACAGAAATAGGATTAAAACCTTTCAAAAAATTTTTTCCCGAATGTTGAGAGAAAAAAAACATACCAGAAAACAGTTCTTTGAAGCAATGCAGTTGTTTTACGGTTTTTATTTTTCAGATATCAGACTTATCAGAAAAACTAATTGGAAAAAGAAAAGCAAAATGCCGGTTCTTATAACGATTGTCAGAGATGAAAAAGAACGAATAGAGATATTTTTGGATCATTATCGGAATTTGGGAATTGAGCGTTTTGTTGTTGCGGATAACGGTTCAATAGACGGAACGGTGGATTATCTGCTTCGGCAAAAGGATGTAGATCTGTTTTCCATTAAGAGTAAATTCAGAAACGGGCGGAAAGAGGGCTGGATAAACAGACTGATGCGCTTATACGGGGGCGGAAAATGGTATTTGATTGTAGATGCGGACGAACTTCTGGAGTGGCCTGAAAGGGAAACGTATTCTCTGCGGCAGGCGCTGCGGATACTGGAGAGAAATAAAATAAACCGGGCGGGCGCTTTAATGATAGATATGTATACAAAGGGAGAACTTTATAAGAGCAATGTAAAAAAAGAGCTTGAGTATCAGTTATATTTTGACGCGGACACATATGAAAAAATTACGGATGACAATAGAGTTATTTATACGGGGGGACCGAGAGGAAGGCTTTACGATATGGAGTGCTATTTATCAAAATATCCGTTAATTTATTCGGACGGCGCAGAAATTCTCGCGGACGCCCATTACTGGTATCCAAACGGCAATTACAAAGAGTATCCTTTCGTCTTTGGTCTTCTGCATTTGAAATTTTTAACGGATACGGATTTAAAAAAGGTCAGGCAGTATGTAAACGAAAAAAATCATGTGAACCGCAGCAGCGAATATAAGCGGTATCTGGAACAGTATAAGAAAGGGAACAGGAGTTTCTTTTACGCGGATTCTGTCAGATATGAAAGCCCGGCAAGTCTCTGCAAAATAAAATATATAGAGCTTATTTCAAAGCTAAATATGGAATCGCCCAAAAGAAATAAATAGGAAAGATATTCAAAAAGTTTTGAAGAAAGGAAAATAAAAAATGTGTAATATAGAATATTTGGGGAGAACAGGATACTGGAGAGGAAAGCTTATGCAGGGATTCCTGATTAATACGCAAATTAACCTGGACGAAATAAAAGAAAAGAAAGTAATTCTTGTAGGTACAGGGGACAGCAGCCTGTATGCTGAAAATTTACTGGCGGCAAAAGGAATTAATGTTTTTGCTTATGCCGATAATTCAAATAAGTTGTGGGGGAAAAGTATCAGAGGAAAGAAAATTTATTCTTTATACGAACTTTTAAATAGCAGTGAATATTATTTTATTATTACGGTAAATTATGATATTGCGACTATCAGACTTCAATTCATGGTATATAATATACAGAGTTATAGTATATTCTTAAGGCATATGTTTCATGACTTTACAGATGAGGACAATGATCTGCAGACTATATTAATGGAATCCATAAACATGATTTGTTTCAAAAATGAGACTATGGAAAGCGCTATGCCCTATATTCCGTCTACTGCAGAAGGAAAAGACCAATTGGGAAAAATTAATTTTCTGATGTATTCTACAGGGTGGGCGCATTGGGCGTATCTTTGGGAGAAAGAAATCATTAATTCGTATGGATATCAGTCTGTTATGGAGGTTGGGCCTGGGCATGGATTAATGTCTTTGGTATTGTTAAAACAATTTGAAAACATTCGTCTGGACTGGCTGCTTTTAGGAATTGCACAGGAAGGAAAAAAACTGGAAGATTCGGATAACTGGTTTGATCTGGGATTAAAGAAGGTGAAGACAGAGTTTAAAGACAGAATTCAGGAATTTTATTGCATTCTCGAAAGAGACGAACTGCCGGATAAGAAATATGAACTTATTATTTTGACGGAGGTATTTGAACATTTTGTAGTTAATCCTGTAAATACAATGAGAAAACTCGCGGATAAACTGGCGTTAAACGGTAGAATTATTTTAACGACGCCGAATTGGGGGCATCTTCCCATTTTTCAGACATGGGAGGAAATGCCCGACAGCAAAGATATTTCAGAGGAAAGATATAATCAGTTATTGAAATGCGGGCATGTTTATCAATATTCAAAGGAAGAATTAATTACTATATTTAACAGAGCCGGTTTAGAGGTAGAAAGATATAATTTATCAGATAGTAACAATCACAATTTTATGTTAGCCAAATGCGAGGAAACGCAAAAAACAGTATAAGCATAGCGCTTGTTTAAGAAGGCGGTGAGAATTCTGGAAGCGAAAGAGATGTTTTTTGCTGCTAATTGGATACGGGATTATAGCTCAAATTTTAACAGAAATTATAGAAATCAGAACATGAAATTGGAAACAGATTTGCTGATTTCTTATATGAAAAAGATTCATAAAATAGGATTAACGGACGTTCTATACTGGCAGGATACGGATATTGATTTTCAGGTGATATGTGGCCAGATAGATGCTATCAAACAGGCGGCGGAGGCTTGTGATTATGTCTATATCTATGATAAGCTGAACGGAGAATTAAGGAAGATAGTAAATGATATTTCGGAAACGCTTTTTAATAAAAGCGCAGAAGAGTTAAAAGAATGTTTCTGGAAAATAAATTGCGATGCGCTGCAGAAGCGTTATCCGGAGGTATTGCAGAAATTAAAAGCAATTCATAGTGAGGAAAACGGCGAATGCATTCGCCCCTATGGACTCAGAGGAAGGGTTGTTTACACAGAAAACGGAAAAGAAGAGTCTGATTTGTTTTCTGCCTGCAATCCGAATGATGTTGGGATTCGGACGGCGGAAAAGCTTGAAATAGGACGGTATAGTAAAACATATGTATGGGGATATAACGGCGGATTTGAAATCAGTGAATTACTTATGCCTGACAGGCAAGGCGCAGATGTAGAAATTTATGTTACTGACTTAAGGCTGTTTGAACGGATATTGTCGAACGTGCATAGAAGCTGGTTGCTTGTAGTTGAAAATGTCAGTTGGAAATTTGAGGTCAGTATGGATGAATTTTTAAATCGTATTGATTTACGGGACAGTAACGATATATATATCCTTGTGGGCGAACGTTATGGAAATGATTTAGGAAAATTAAAGGCGTTTATTGACAGAAATTCGATAAACAGCAATATTGAATCTTTTCTTTATAAAAAAGAGGAACCGCTTTATGGATAAAGAGGATGTTCTGTTTTTAAAAAGCGTACGGCGCAGAATCATTGAAATATGTGATTATATTTATAAACAGAAGTGGGATGAAGTATATAAAAGCTGGAAAATTTTGAATCCGAAAATTTACCGCTTCTTAAAAGAGCGTGGGGAATGCAGGGAGATTTTGGATTATAGCGCAGAAAGTCTGAAAAAAGGAAATTTTCTAAGGTTTCATGACCTGTTATTATACGAGTTAGATATTCGTTTTGAGGAACAGTTATGCAAGCTGACTGAAAAAGACAGAAAAGTTTTAGCAGAGTTATACAGACAGGAAAACGAAGAGGCACTGGAGACGTACCATGAGGAACTGCTGCAGATAATGCATGATGCGGACCATGCGTCGCGTATTACATGTTCTTATACGGGAGCAGATAACGTCAGTATGTCGATTATAGAGGGGAGTCATAGCTTTCAGTTGTTTAGTTACAGGAATCCCTGGCGGGAAAGCTTTGAGCTGGCGGACGGAATGAAGTTTAAAATGCCTGATCGAATTTATGTGTTAGGATTTGGCGGCGGACATACAGTCGGGGAATTACAGAGAAGATTTCCAGCGGCTGCAATAAAAGTATATCTGCCAAATAAAGATATTTTTAAAGCGGTTTTATTCCATATGGCGGAAAAAGAGATATTGGAAAACAGAAATACTGAATTTTATCTGGATTCTGCGTGCATAGGATTTTTCTCAGATGTAAATAAAGAAAAGAGGAAAAACAATAATTTTGGATTTTATATAGACAGACAGGAACTGAGAGCCTGTACCGGCAGCGCCGCTATGACGGATAAAATTATCTCCAGATATAAAAAAGAAAAGGCTGTCGTCAGAGAGGCTGATTCCGGAAAAAAAATTCATGATTATATAAAGGGCTTGGTTATCAATGGCTGAAAAAAAGATTTTAGTTGTATTTGGGACAAGGCCGGAAGCGATTAAAATGTGTCCGTTAATTGTCGAATTAAAACAGAGGGAAAAGTTTACGGTGATTACCGCCGTTACCGGGCAGCATCGGGAAATGCTGGATCAGGTATTAGAGCTGTTTCATATGATACCGGACTATGATTTAAAGATTATGAAAGCAGGTCAGCCGTTAGTCGAAGCGCTTACGGCAATCATGAGCGGAGTCAGTGAAATTTTAGACAAAGTAAAACCGGACGTAACATTAGTCCACGGAGACACATTGACCGCATACGCGGCGGCCATCGCCTGCTATCTAAAAGGCGTTCCAATCGGTCATGTGGAGGCGGGACTTCGTACCTATAATAAAAAGGAACCGTTTCCGGAGGAGTTTAACCGCCAGTCGATTGGACTGCTTGCGGATTATCATTTTGCCCCAACGGAGCGGGCAAAGCAAAACCTGATTAGCGAGGGGCGCGGCAGTCATGTTTATGTGACCGGAAATACGGCGATTGACGCGTTAAAATATACCGTGCGGGGAAATTATACAAGCGCTTATCTGAAAGAGGCGGAGGGGAGGAAGCTTATTTTAGTTACGCTGCACAGGCGGGAAAACTGGAACGAGCCGCTCAGAAATATCTTTCGTGCGCTGCAAAGGATTCTGGATGAAAACAGAGAACGGATATTCGCGTTATATCCCATGCATAAAAATCCCCAAATCAGAGAAATTGCAAAAGAACTGTTAGGCGGCTGCGAAAATATAAGGCTGACAGAACCGCTGGATGCGGCGGACTGCCATAATCTTATGGCGAGGTGTTATTTTGTGCTTACAGACAGCGGAGGAATACAGGAGGAGGCGCCGTATTTCGGAAGACCGGTATTAGTCGCCAGAAATGTGACGGAACGCCCGGAGGGGGTAGAAGCAGGGACACTGATGCTGGTAGGCACGGAAGAGGAAAACGTATATTTGCATATGAAGCAATTACTTGAGGATAAAGAGTTGTATCAAAAGATGAGTAAGGCGGCGAATCCGTATGGAGACGGGACGTCATGTAAACAGATAGCGGATATTTTAGAAAGGGAACTGTAAAAAATCAGTCGAGGGAAACGGATATGAGTAAAATTTTAGTGACAGGCGGTCTTGGAGTAGTCGGAACACCGTTGACGGAGGAGTTAAGGAAACGCGGAAACGAAGTATGGGTATGCGATTTATCGCACAATCATCATCCCAATTATATCAGATGCGACGTCAGTCAGTATCGTCAGCTTGAAAATATCTTTGAAAAACATACTTTTGATTACGTTTATCATCTGGCGGCGGAGTTTGGAAGATGGAACGGGGAGGATTTTTACGAGAAGGTCTGGATGTCAAACGCAATCGGAACGAAAAACATCCTACGCTTTCAGGAAAAATATAAATTTCGTCTGATTCATTTTTCCAGTTCCGAAGTCTACGGCGATTATGACGATGTGATGTACGAAAAAGTGATGGAGGAAAAGCCGATTAAGCAGATGAATGACTACGCAATTTCGAAGTGGGTCAATGAACTGCAGATTCACAATTCGGAGCTGATGTTCGGAACGGAAACGGTGAGAGTACGCCTGTTCAATACCTATGGTCCGGGCGAATATTACAGTCCTTACCGCAGCGTTATCTGTATGTTCTGTTACCGGGCGTTAAACCATATGCCGTATACCGTATACACAGGCCATCACAGAACGAATACATATATTGACGACTGTATCCATGCGCTTGCGAATATCTGTACCGGTTTTAAAGCAGGCGAGGTTTATAATATTGCTTCTTCAGAATATTACGATATTAAGACAATTTCCGATTATGTGCTGAAGGCGGCGGGGCAGACGGACGCATTGGTGACGTATAAAGAGTTTGAAAATCAGACGACTGTCGATAAAAAGGTGGACAATGCAAACGCGGTTCGCGATTTGGGCATGAAAACTACCGTGGGACTGGAAGAGGGAATTGCAAGAACGGTAGAATGGATGAGGAGAGTATATCATGTTCAATAAAAAGATATGCGTCGTAGGTATTGGGTACGTCGGACTGCCGTGCGCCCTTATGCTTGCCGCAAACGGCTGTACGGTTGCGGGATTTGATACGGACGAACAGAAAGTCCGGGAACTGAACGAAGGAAAGACAAAGCTGGAAAAGGAGCTGCAGGCGGTATTTGAAACAGAGGAAGCGCACCGGAATTTTAGCGCTTCTACAAAACTGCAGGAGGCTGATATTTTTGTTATTGCGGTTCCAACGCCGATTGACGAGGACAGGAAAACGGCGGATCTGGCCGCGCTGAAAGCCGCAGTAAAAAGCGTGGCGTCTGTGATTAGAGAAGGTAATCTTGTGATTGTCGAGTCTACGGTGCCGCCGCTGACAATGAAAAATACCGTGATACCGATTTTTACGGAAAGCGGGGTTGACTGTGGAAAAATATTTCTGGCTCACTGTCCGGAACGCCTGCTGCCGGGAAATGTGGTGAGGGAGATTACTTATAACAACCGTATTATCGGGGGATATACGCCGGAGGCGGCGGAGCTTGCGGCAGATATGTACCGTTTATTTGTAAAAGGAAATATCAGCCTTACAGACGATACGACGGCTGAAATGTGCAAGCTGATGGAAAATACTTACCGCGACGTAAACATTGCGCTGGCGAATGAGTTAAGCGAAGTATGCCTGGCTCTTGGGATTGACGTAGAGGAGGCTATTGATCTTGCGAACCTTCATCCGAGGGTTAATTTACTGAAACCGGGAATCGGCGTGGGCGGGCATTGTCTGCCGATCGACCCCTGGTTTATACATGAGGTTTCGCCGTATAACAGTACGTTAATTAACACGGCGCGCCACATAAACGACGGCCGTCCGGGAAAGATTGCGGCAATTATAAGGAAGTATGTATCTTCCGATATCTCGCAGAAATTTATCTTACTGGGACAGACCTATAAACCGGAAACAACGGATATCAGAGAAAGCCCCGCCGCAGAAATATATGAGATTTTAAAAGGGGAGGGGTATTCCGTAACGGCGTACGATAGCGAGGTCGGATCCGGTAAAGCGCTTTTGGAAGAAATCCGCGGCTGTACGTTTGCTTTTGTTCTGGTGCCGCATAAAAGGATGCTTAAGGAGCTGGAGGAATGTCTGGCGAGGATGAAAGAGACGGGGGAGCAGATTCCTCAGATCATTTCGTTTTAACGCATACCGCGTGGAAAGGCGGAGAATTACATGGAAGAAATACTGATTGTCGCCAATAATCGTTTTCCGTTATCTTATGCGGCGACGACAAGAGTATATATGCTGTGCAGACTGTTTCAATCGCTGGGCTATGAAACGACTGTATTTATTACGAATGTAAATGAAAATAAGCGGTTTCATTTGAAAGAAGAAAATATTTACTGCAGATGGTTTGCGGATGAGGGGAAGGGCCCGGCACGCTTTTTCAGAGAAAATAAAAGAATGATAAAAGCCGTGCAGAAGAGAAAAAACCTCAGATATGTGATTCTGTATCAGGAGATATTATTTCAGACGGCGTCATTAATCAGAACGGCTTCTGAATACGGGTTTGAGGTAATCGCTTATTTTGACGAATGGTATGAATGGGGGAAACTCTACGGAAGAAATTTTTTAAGCGAGTATGCGGAGATGGCTTGCATTCGCATTTCCGAGTATTTTACCGCCCGTAAAATAAGAAAAAAAATTGTAATCAGCCGGGGATTAAAACGATTTTATAAAAGAGACGACTGCCTGCTGCTGCCAGCATTTGTCGATTTGAGAGAAGGAATATGGGAAAAGGAAACTTTTAGCTGCGATGACCGGATTAGAATCTTATACGCGGGCTGGCCGGGGAACAGAGATAATTTAAGACTGCTTGCGGAAGCGGTGGATGAACTTCCGGCGGAGAAGAAAAATCGGTTTTTGGTTCGGATTTTTGCATATAAAACGACAGAAGAGGATTTGCGGGCGCATATACCGGATTTTGACAGGATTCGGAGAGAAAACAGAGGAATCGTTGAATTTTGTGGAGAAGCAGAGCGGGAACAGATCATCAGGGAGACGAAGAGCGCGGATTTTTCTTATTTGCTTAGAGAGGACAAATGGACAAATAACGCCGTATTTTCAACGAAAGTAGGGGAAAGCCTGGCGTCGGGCACGCCGATGTTTGCCAACTGCACAAGTGATATCGGATATTATATCAAAGACGGGTTTAACGGAGTTTTGATTGATTCCATGTCAAAGGAAGCGGTAAAACGGGGTCTTGATAAAATACTTGGACTGAGTAAAGAAAAACGTATGAGAATGAGAAAGAACGCGTATGCGACGGCTGAAAAATTTTTTGATTATCGTAAGTATGCGGAACAAACGAAAAAATTTTTAGAACGCAAACCGGTACAATAAGAGACTGCAAGGAAGGAGTGTTATGCGATGCGGGTAATGTGGATTTGCAATCTTCCGATTCCGCTGACGAAGACGCTGAAGTCGCAGGAGAGCAAGGCGTTTGGCGGATGGATGACGGCGATGGCAAAGCAGTTATGTGAAAATACAGAAATTGAGCTTGGTATCTGCTATCCGCAGAGCAGGGACAGGCGTCTTTTAAGAGAAAATCGGGATAAAATCAGGTTTTATGGTTTTTTTGTGCGAAACCGTTTTTTGTATGACGAAAATGCATACCGGGCGCTGAAAAGGATTCAAAACAGTTTTCAGCCGGACGTTATACATTTATTTGGCACGGAGTTTCCCCATTGCTTATCCGCGATGAAATTAAATCCTTCCAGAACATTAATCAGCATTCAGGGATTATTGGGAATTTACGCGCGGCATTATTTCGGAGGGCTGCCTGCATCGCTGGTTCTGCCGAAGTCTTTTTCACTTATGAGAAGAGGCGGAAGTCCGGTTTACAATGATATGGAAGAGATGAAAAACCGTGGCCGCTATGAAAAAGCGGCGCTGAAACAGGCGCGGTATGTTACGGGACGCACGGACTGGGATTACGCATGCGTAAAAAATATAAATCCGAATGCAGCCTATTTTAAATGCAACGAAATATTAAGAGAAAGCTTTTACGGGTGCGACTGGGATTATAAGAACTGCAGAAAGTATTCGATTTTTATCAGCCAGGCGGATTATCCGGTGAAAGGGTTTCATATTTTCCTTAAGGCGTTAGCTATTTTAAAAAAGAAATATTCGGATATAAAGGTCACGGTGGCCGGTACGCCGTTAAATCTGGAAAAACCGGGTAAGGGAACGTATGACAGTTATATCAGGAAACTGATAGAAAAATATCGGCTGGAGAAAACGATTGTATTTACAGGACTGCTGGACGAAAAACAGATGCGGGATCAATTTTTAAAGACAAATGTGTTTGTCATGCCCTCTCTGATTGAAAATTCGCCGAATTCGCTTGGAGAGGCAATGCTTATGGGGGTTCCCTGTGTGGCGGCGAATGTCGGAGGTACGAATAATATGCTGGAGCACGGCGTGGAAGGCTATCTATATCAGGTAGATGCTGATTACATGATGGCCTATTATATCGAACAGATTTTTGAACATCCGTCTGTCGCTCGGCATTTCTCCGAGCGCGCGAAAAAAAGGGCGGCAGTTACGCATGACAGAGAAAGAAATGTACGGACGTTGCTGGATATCTATACAAAGATTGAAAATGTCGTTGAGTGCCAGAGATGAGAGGGGAGCATATATAATGGAAAGAAATGTAAGCGTAATTATTCCCAGTTACAATCGCGCGCATGTGTTGGAGAAAACGATTCCGTCCTACATACAGGAGGTAACGTTAGAAGTTATTATTGTGGACGACGGTTCTGCAGATGAAACGAGAGAACAGGTGAAAAAGCTGCACGAAAAGTTTGGCGTTGTAAAATATGTCGGATTCAAACAGCATATGGGTCTTCCCCATGCAAAAAACCTCGGGGTAAAGAAAGCAAGCGGCAAATATATTTTTTTCGGAGATGACGACGCGGTATTGTATCAGGGGACATTGCGTCGGCTGCGCGACGCAATTGAGACTTATCCCGCGGACATTGCAGGGGCAAACGGTTCTTATGCGACGAATCTGTGGCAGACAGTAAATATGGATAAGTATATTGCAGAGCAATTTACAGAACCGCTGGATACAGACTGCATCGTAGATTTTAATTGCGGGAAATTTAAATACAATTTTAAGGTGGAGAAGGTAACAGAAGGCCTTTATATAATGGCCTCTTTTATGATAAAAGCGGAACTTGCAAAAAAATCAAAGTATGATACGGGATATATTGGAACAGGAGCAAGAGAGGATATGGATTATCTTCTGCGGCATGCGAAGAAGGGAAGAAGAATGGTGTATGTACCGGATACTTATGAGGTCGATCTCCCGCGTAACTATACGGAGGGGGGAGGATGCCACGGTATGAGTCAGTGGAAATACTGTTATTATGCGATTCGAAATAGTATTTATTTTCTTAACAGACATTATGTTTATTTAAAGAAAGAAGGTTACATATCGGTTACAAAAGCAGAAGCTATGTGGAATTATTGCAGACAGTATTTCTATTTATTGTGGCTGAATCTGAAAAATAATATTTAGCAGGGAGGAAATAAATGCTATTTATCAGCGTAATTATTCCCGTATTTAACAGAAGGAAATATATTCGCAGGTGTATTGACAGCATTTTAAAGCAATCGTTTACGGACTATGAAGTGATTGTTGTGGACGATGGGTCATATGACGGAACAGGAAAGATATGCGGCGAGTATGCACGAAAATTTGAAAAAGTCAAAGTGATCCATCAGCAAAACGGAGGCGTATCAAAAGCGCGCAACAGAGGAATTGCGGCTGCAGAAGGGAAATATATTACATTTATAGATAGCGACGACTACATTTTACCCGATTATCTTCAGAAGATAAAGGATGCGCATGACAGGTACGGAGATGAATTTTTATACTGCACTTCTTTTCAGGTGCATACGGAAGATGGAATCAGATATTATCAGCACAGAAAAACGGCTGATTATACGATAATAAAAGGGAATTTATTCTCTAAACTGATTGCAGAAGGGTTATTTAACACGGTAATAAATAAAGTTTATTGTTTAAAACCAGTCAGGGAAAACCTGATAAAATTTCCGGAGGACGTATCGTTAGGAGAAGATTTGATCTTTAATCTGCGTTATTTGGACAAACAGAAAGAAATACAATTTTTACTTTTAAATAGAAATTATTATCATCAGTGGAGGAAGAAGAGAAATTCATCTCTGGAAAGTGACTGGCGGAATAATTATTTTGAAATACAAAAGCTCCTTTTAGAGGAAAAAATCAAGTATTTCAATAAATGGGTTGACGAGGGGAAAATTCCGTCAGATATGAAAAGCAATTTTTCCGCGTGGTATTTTATCTGTATCAGAGAGAGCGTAGAACATTATTTCACATATTTAAGAAAAAAAGGGCCTGTCCAAATAACCAGGCAAATATGGAAAATCAGGCGTTCTCCTGAATTTATGAAGTGCGTACAGTTAAACGGAGCAAAAAAAGGCTTGCTTTTCAGGATTTTATATGATGTATATAAAAAGCAGCGGCAGGAAGCCGGGATGAGAAAGAGGCGTGATCATAGAAAATGAAAATATTGGCAGTTGGAGCACATTTGGACGATATAGAATTAGCCTGCGGAGGAACTCTGGCAAAGGCAATTGCAAAAGGGCATGACGTGAAAATGATTGTAATGAGTAAGTCCGGTTATACAAATTATGATGGAAGAGTCGTGCGGACGGAGGATGCGGCAGTAGAAGAAGGAATGCGTGCTGCGCAGGTGCTGGGGGTGAAAGATATAGAAATTCTGGATTATGATACGAAGGATATTCCGTATCACTCATCGGTCATAGAAACCCTTGACCACAAAATACAGGAATACAGGCCGGATATTATATTTACGCATTGGATCTTTGACACGCATCAGGCGCATGAAGGCGTTGCAAAGTCAACAATCACGGCTGCACGCAGACACAATAATGTATATATGTATGAGCCGATTTATCCGGCGGGACGTTCCTATATGGGCTTCCGCCCTCAGATGTATATTGATATTGACGGATATGAGGAGCAGAAGCTGGAGGCATTGAAAATGCATAAAACGGAATATGAAAAGTTTGGAAATCAGTGGATTGAGGGAACGAAAGCAAGAGCTGCTTACAGAGGCTATGAAATGGGAAAAAAATACGCGGAGGCATTTGAAATTGTAAGGTGTGAGCTGAACCTGTAAATCTTATTATTAATATGTGATTTATGTTAAGGAGATATAGGATGGTTGTTACAATACATCAGCCGGAACATCTGCCGTGGCTAGGCTTTTTTAATAAAATGGCGAATGCGGATGAGATCATTATTCTGGATAACGTTCAATATCGGAAAAGATATTTTCAAAACAGAAATAAGATTCTGGTAAACGGAAGGGAAAAATATATCGGCGTTCCGGTAAAGCTTGACCATTATCGGGAAAAAACAATTGCCGATATGGAAATTTACAGGGATGAAGACGTACCCTGGAAAAATAAATATTTAAAAACAATTGAGTATCATTACAGGCAGCATCCGTATTTTCACGAATATTATCCGTTTTTTGAGAATTTGGTCAGTAAACGGGCAGAGAGCCTTTATGATTTCAATATGGAGATCATCGTTTATTTTTCCAGAGAGCTGAAAATTGATACAAAGATAATAAAGGCGTCTGATTTATCACCTGTAGGAAGTAAATCGGATTTGATTCTGGATCTTTCAAAACGGGCTGGAGCGAATGTCTATTTATCCGGACCGTCAGGCCGTGATTACATGGAGTTAAGTAAGTACAAAGAGGAGAAGGTTGAGGTCTGGTTCAATGATTTCAAACACCCCCAGTATGTACAGAAGGGAACGGAGGAATTTGTTTCGCATTTATCGGTATTGGACTTATTGATGAATGTTGGCTCAGAGCAGGCCAGAGAAATTATTCAAAGCGGAACGGTAATAACAAGGGAGGGAAATTATGAATAACAATTTAGAAACCGTTTGGGAACCGAAGAGCGAGAATGTAATAAGAGATATGCTGGAATTAAAAGAGAAATATGGAATCGGTGAATTTCGTGCGATTGAATTGTTTGGCGGCGACGGGCATACGCTGTCAAATAAAATGGCGGAACAGTGCATATCTTTTATCGGTTATGACATTAACCCGGAAAAAGAGGAGGGATTTAAGCAGAATGTTGTAAACGGCGAATTCAGGTGCGGGGATTCAGTGAAATTAATGATGACGATGAAGGCGGGAGAGATCGGTACCTTTAATTTGATCAGTACGGATGATCCGATCTGTATTTATGGGGAGGATTACTGCGAGCATTTTGAGATATTGAATTATGTACACAAGCTGCTTGAAAAAGGCGAGAAAGTATTGTGTGTGTTCCCTGTCGTGCCGAAACCATATAATACGGATAAAGAGGAAAACGGCGCATGGATGAAACGCAGAGAGCAGTTTTACAGAACGATGGAAATAAACCTTGACCTTGAAAAGATATTTGCTATATATGACGAGCTTTTTGAAAGTCAAAATCTGCAGATTTTTGAACGTAAATATACATGCCGGGAGTACAGAAATGGGGTTGACTGGATGTATGAATTCATGTATGTGCTGGAAAAGAAATAACGAAATAGGAATAGATATGGAGGTAAAATAGTATGAAAAAAGGGATGGCAGCAGTTCTTTCCGCAATAACGGGAGGCGCTCTGGCTTCGGCTTCCGTGTATAACGTAATGAATAAAGAAATTAAGAAAGAAAAAATGCTGGACGGAAAAAACGAGGCAATTTTAAAAGCTTATTCCAGATGGGTGACGCTTAAACAGGAAGGAAAATCGATAGCCGAATATTTAAAGGAAAACGGTTATAGAAAGGTCGCCATCTATGGAATGCATTATCTGGGTGAAAATCTGTACAACGAATTAAAAAATACGGATATTGAAATAAAGTATGCAATTGACAGAAATGCGGCTAATATTACAAGCAGCATTCCCGTATATACACCGGACGAGGCGTTAGAGGAGGTAGATGCAGTAATCGTAACGGCATTCTATTTTTACGCTGACATTGAAGGACAGCTTGGCAATTATCTGGATTGCCCAATTCTTTCCCTGGAAGATATTTTATTTGAAATGTAGCAACAGTCCCAAATGAATACGTCGGGAGTAAGAATGTGTGGAATGCATGGAGTCGGTAACAGGAAGCAGAGCAATGGGAGGTTTGTAATCGTTGAAAGGGAACGCAGCGGTTGTAATTCCGTATTATCACAGTAATCTATCGGAATTTGAACAGATATCTTTTCAAAACTGTCTGAATGTTTTAAAAAATTATCCGATTATACTTGTTGTTCCGGCAGGGATGCCTGCCGAAAATTATCCGTTGGCGGCAGGGCTGCTGTATGTACAGGTGCCTGACGTATGGCTGGACAGTGTGGCATCGTATAATAGAATGATGTTGTCGGAAGAGTTCTATCAGCGGTTTATACAATATGAATATATACTGATCTTTCAGTTGGACGCGTTTGTTTTTTCCGATTCTCTGGATGCGTTTATTGGCTCTGGATATGATTATATCGGCGCGCCCTGGCTGAAGGGATGGCCGTATCTGAAGAATTTGGAAAAAGGCGTATGGCATGTCGGCAACGGGGGCTTTTCTCTTAGAAAAGTCTCTTCGTTTCTAAATGTATTGAGAGAACAACAAGTCAATTGGAAAGAAGGGCACGAAGATCTTTTCTGGGCCAGCCGGGATTCGGAGGAGTTTCATGTTGCTCCAATGGAGATTGCGCTCGCGTTTGCTTTTGAGCAGGATGTGCGTCAATGCTTTGCGATGAATCATAACAGACTGCCGTTCGGCTGTCATGCGTGGGAGAAATATGATTTTGATTTCTGGCGGCCGGAATTAGAGAAAAATGGTTATTATATATTGTCTCAAACCGCGGCGCAGATTGATAAAGAAAATAATTACAGGAAACCAGGCCGTCATTATCTGGAAGCGGAGGGCGCATCTGTTGTGTCCTGCCTGAGTGAATTATCCGGGAAAAAAGAACCTCTGTTCTGTATTTTCGGAACGGGAACAAAAGGAAGCGAATGCGGATGGCTTCTGCGCCATGCCGGTATTTTAAACGTAAAGTATCTGGATAATAATCCGAATATATGGGGAAACAGGCGATGGGGCATTACAATTGAATCCCCTGTATGTTTAAAAGAGGCAGACAGAGAAAATATTTTTATCATTATAGCTGTAAACCTGAAAAAAAATGAGACGGATATCAGGAGGCAGCTGGAGGCATGGGGGTATCTTTCAAATAGGGATGTCATTTCTTATCATGATTTTACAGAGAGTCTTATCTCTGCGATACAGGTCGATAAAGTGTGAGAAGAACTTCTAATGCTCGCATCAGGGAACGCTTTGCAGGGAGTGCGAAGCACTCTTTTTATTATAGATTGTTTGTGCCGCTGCACAAAGATGGGATTGAATATGAAAATAGCTGTGATAATTTTCACATATAACAGAAGCTTTCATACCGAACAGGTATTACATGCATTGAGGGAAAATGATTTACTTCCGGAAAAGCTTTTTATTTTTCAGGATGGATTAAAATGCGAGGAGCACAGGACGGAATGGGAAAAGGTAAAGACTATTATTCGTTCGGTAGACTGGTGTGATAATGAGGTAATTGAAAAGAATGAAAATCTGGGGCTTGCAGATTCTATTGTTACGGGAATCAATTATGTAATGAAAGAATATGAGGCAGTAATTGTATTGGAGGACGACTGTGTCACTCATCCGAAGTTTATGCGTTTTATTACGGATGCGTTGGAGAAATACAGAGAAAATAAACAAGTCTTTCAGGTAAGCGGCTATGTCTGGCCGGCGGAGGTTCTGCCAAACGGAACGGACGCGTATTTTACCGGAAGGGCGTCTTCCTGGGGATGGGCGACATGGAGAGACAGATGGCTTTTATATAAGCAGGATTATCGAATGCTTTCCAGGATTAAGCAGGAAGAACGGCTGGCGCGGCAGCTCTCTGTCTGGGGAGAGGATTTAGAAAGCTTTTTGTATGGGAACGTATCGGGAAAAATTAATTCGTGGCTGGTTTTCTGGGCGCTGCTAATCATTGAGAAAGAGGGATATTGCTTAAATCCATATGAATCCCTTGTTGAAAATATTGGTTTTGACGGTACGGGGGTTCATTGCGGAAGCGGTAAATTACATACAAGGCTTCGGCCGAAAAATAATATGAAGGATTTTACACTGCCGGATAAAGTGGAATTTCCGTCCGGCTATGAACGTTCTTACAGGGACTATTTTGTGTGGACGTCAGCGGAAAAAAAGCTTTCCTGCTATAATAACATTTTGCTGAAATGGCTTTCTCTGCGGCAGGAGGGAAAACAGATTGCAGACTATTTTACTCAGCATAAAATAGAAAAAATTGCCGTATGGGGAAGAGGAAGTCTCTGTGAGCGTTTACTGCGGGAACTGAAGGGAAAGACAGAGATTGTGGCCATTGTTGAAAGTAAAACAAGCGGCGAGCCTTTTTGCGGGATTCCTGCAGTGGAACTGTCTTCCCTGCCCCAAAAGGTACAGATGATTGTTGTGATACCGGCTTATGATTTTGAAAAAATCACAAAAAGGGCGCAGGAAGAATCGCAATGCAAACTGATTGCTTTGGATAGGTTGTTAGAAGAAATGTCCGCGGGGATATAGCGTCTGGCAGTTTAGAAGTATAGAATATCAATGGGGAGAAAAAATGAGACCGTCTTTATCAGTCATAATTCCTGTTTATAATGTAGAAAAATATTTACAGCAGTGTCTGGAAAGTGTTCTTACGCAGTTAGAGAAAGAGGATGAAATTATTTTAGTTAATGACGGGTCCGCCGATTCCAGTCCAAACATATGCCGGTACTACGAAAGAGAATATAAGAACATTTGTTTTTTAGACAGAGAAAATGCCGGGCTGGGACGCACCAGAAATATCGGCCTGCAAAGGGCTTCAAAGGACTATGTGATTTTTCTGGACTCTGATGATTACTGGGCAGAAAATACTGTGGAAAAGATAAAGGATGCGATTTTAAACGGAGACACAGACATCCTATTTTTTGACGCGGAAAAAATTTATGAGGATGGTAATGCAAATTCAGAAAATCAGTATGACCGAAGTGGCAAGGTATCCACGGAAACAATGTCGGGAAGACTTTTTTTTGAAATGTATTATCCGTTTGGATATATTGTACAGGCATGTATGGCAGTTTATAAAAGAGAATTTCTTTTTAAACATGATATTTCTTTTCAGGAAGGCGTTTATTATGAAGATAATATATTCAGCTTTAGAGCAATTATGAGCGCGGAGAAAGTAAGATACTTGCCGTACCGACTCTATCAGAGAAGGGTACGTGAAAATTCCATTACTACATGTATAACTGATTATAAAAGAGTATCCGATCAGGCGGAGGTAACAACTGCGGTCTGGAATGAGATCGAATGTATCTGGAGTAGTCTGAAAGGCAGATTGCGTTTTAAAATGATAACATACGCTGATGAATTATTGTTTGTGTTTCAAATGAGATATAAACAAATGACAGGAGATAAAACCAGACTCTGGCAGATACAGTCTCATGTTTTTACAGAATATCTCTCATTTATTCAAAAGTATGAAGAAGAAAGAAAAGAGACTAAAATATTAAAGCTTTATATGTATATAAAGAAAAAAACGGCAGAGGAAAAACAGTATCTGATAAAAGAAGTTTTTGGCGGCGCAGAGGAGTTTGAAAAGCTGATCAATTTCTGCCAGGCGAATTATCAGGCCAGAATAAAGAATCGGCTTTTGAAACTGCCGCTGTTTCGAACAAAATGCAGAGTCGGGATTTACGGTCTCGGTAATCAGACCGAACATTTGATGTCATTTTGTAAAAAAGTGGGAATTGGGGCGGAAAGTATAATTTTTATAGACAGTTATAAGGAATCCGACAAAGAAACATATCGTGGACATAACGTTAAAAACATCAAAGATGTCGGCGGAAGCGTGGACGCGGTAATTATATCCAGTTCTTTATACGGAGCGGAAATGAAGCGGACGGCGCAGGAGTTTCTGCCTTCCAGTGTGAAAACGATTTTGCTATATGAGGAGTGCGAAGATGAAATTTTATGGGAATTGCTTATTTAAAAGTCTGAAAAACAGGCAGGGCGGCAGCGATATCGAATATTTAAAATTGAAATCTGAGTATTTCGGAAAAGAGAACAGGGATAAAACGATTTACTATATTTGTGAGAATAGCGGACCGCTTGGATTTTTTGCAATGTACCGGAACTGGCTGGAATATCTGTATTTTGCAGATCGATGCGGTTATGTTCCGGTAATAGACGCGGGAAGAGATTTTGCATATAGGGAAAAGTATCCCGTTTGCGGTACGGCGAATCCGTTTGAATATTATTTCTGTCAGCCGAATGGAATCGGATTAAAAAAGGCAAGGGCATCTTACAGAGTGATTCAATCGGATATTCTGCATCGCAATATGATTGAGATTACGTATACCGGCAAATGGAATCAATATTGTTATACGCCTGATTACCTGCGGGCAATGAGTAAAATTGTGAAAAAATACATAAAGTTTAATACCGCTACTCGGAATTACCTGAAAAAAGGGTTGCGTTTGCTGCAAATAGACAAAGACAGAGTACTCGGCGTTCATATCCGTGGAACGGATTTCAGGAACGGATTTAATAATCATCCGGTTTACGTAACGGAAAATGAGTGCTTTTCTGCGATAGATAAAATTATGGAAGAGGGAAAATACGAAAAAATATTTTTAGCGACGGACGACTCAAGAATTTTGGAGAAGTTTGCGGCTAAATATGGGGAGACGCTGCGTTACTATACGGACGTGATGAGAAGCGGCAGGAATAAATCGGTAATGCTGGGAAAGAGCGGCAGGAAGTACCATAAGTACCGGCTGGGGCTGGAGGTAATTCGTGACATGTATACGCTGGCAATGTGCGGCGGTCTCGTGGCGGGAATTTCACAGGTGGCGGTGTGTGCTCAGATAAATAAGCTGGCTATGGGGAAAAAATATGATGATTTGGTGATTATTGACAAGGGTATCAACAGGAATGCAAAGAATTTTCTGACAAAGGGGAAATAGTGTGGGGATAGGTATAGTCAAAGATTTAGAAATTATAAAAGATATCAGACCTTTATTTGAAAAGAAGATCATATTTTGGGGGTTGGGAAAAAACGGAAATGCTTTATATAAGGAAATATCTGATATGCGTAAAATATGTGGGATGGGGATAAAATGTGATGAGATATTATTCTGTGATTCGGATAGAAAATTACAGAATTCGAACATAGAAGGACATAAAATTCTCTCACCGGAAATGTTGTTCTCTTATTTATCCGGGCGCGATACCTCAGATTATATCATCTGCCTTTCGATAGCGGATATTCATGCGCAGGATGAGGTATTAAACTATATAAAAGGAATGCAAATGTGGAACCTGACAGTTTACACGTTGTATGCAGTGAAATTCGGAATTTACTTTAATTTAAATCACGAATGTATATCCGATGCATACAGAACCAATAAGCTGCTGGAGTATGAGAAGCGAAGAGAGGAATCCAAACAGGCAATTGAGCGTATGGCGGTAGAAAGCGAGAGGAGATTTATAGACGGAAATTCGCGAATGGACGAATTAATTTTAATTTATCAACCGGGAAAAGTCGGTTCGACGTCTTTAAAAAAGTCTCTTGAGTCATATGGCAAATCTGTTTTACATTGTCACACTCTAATAAATAAGGATAACGAAGATAGCAGACTGGAAAAGCTGATGAGTCAAAAATCCGGAAAAATAATAAGTCTGGTAAGAGAGCCGATTGCCAGGCAGATTTCTAATATGTGGCAGAATCTGGAAAATATTTACCGATACCGTCAGGGGGCCGATTTTAGTGACGTTGAAAGTTATTATTTTGGCGAGGATTTTGAAAATTACGAATTTAAGTGGTTTGACTGGGAGATTAAGAGAAATTTCGGATTAAATATCTATGAATATCCGTTTGACAGAAAGAAAGGATATTGCAGTATAAAAAAGGGAAATCTTGAGCTTTTGTTAATAAAAGCAGAGAAACTAAATGATTTGGAACAGGTAATCGGCGAGTTTCTACATATTGACGGGTTTCGGCTTACAAACGGGAATATCGGAGATGAAAAGCCGTATCGTTTCGCTTACCGGGATTATAAAAATGAGTTTTCTATCTCGGAAAGTAAGCTGTATCAGATTTACTTTGATAACAAATATATGAAGCATTTTTATACGGAGCAGGAAAGGGAAGAATTTTATTTGAAATGGCTGAATCGAATCGCAAAAGAGGAGGAAACTTCTGTATAGACAAATTTCATAGAATTTTCATATGTATTTGAGGAAAAATAGAGTATAATGGTAATGTGTTTCATTCTGCAAAATAATTTACAGGGAGGCTAAATAATGAAGCGTGGAGGAAAGAGTAAATTAGCAACGGGCGTATTAATGGTATTATCCGCAGCGGCGGGCGCGGGCGCGGGAATTGCGGCGAAAAACAAGCTGACAAAGAAGAACTCGGATGATGCGCTTTACGCAAGAAAGCATCTGGCGATTATGCAGCTTTTTAATCAGTGGATGATTACAAAGCAGGAAGGAAAGTCGATTATTGACTATCTGCATAAAAACAATGTAAAGACTGTTGCAATTTACGGTATAAGCTATGTCGGGGAGCGTCTGTACGACGAATTAAAGGGTTCCGATATTACTGTAAAATATGCGATCGACAAAAATGCGGATAAGATTTATGCGGACGTAGATGTTCTGACACCGGAAGAAGAACTGCCGGAGGTGGATCTGATTATTGTTACGGCGACTTTCTTTTATGATGAGATTGAAGAGCAGCTCAGTGAAGTGACAGAGTGTGCGATTGCATCGTTAGAGGATATTTTATACGAACTGTAGCAGAGAACGGATTCTTCAGGCTTTGAACCCGGATCATCAGCATTATCGTTTGGAAAAGGTGAAAGCAGTTTTACTTTCACCTTTTTTGTGTTATATTGGGTTAGAGCAGATTGTCCGGTTCTTAATTTAACTGGACATCGGAAAACAAGGCGCATATCCAGGGTTGGGGATTACACCGGCTGAGATTTTAATACGCAGTTTTGGGAGGCAGTTATGAACCGCATATTGCAGGAAGATTTTATCCATTTGGAAGAACGAGAAACGGACTGGGAGCTTTTAAGAAACAGTACGATACTTGTGACAGGCGGGAGCGGCTTTCTCGGTTCCGTCATACTTAAGTTTCTGCATTATCTCAATGAAAAACGTCGGCTGAATCTCACGCTGTATGCATTAGTAAGAGACAGCAGAAAGGCAAAACAGATTTTACAGGGCTGTAATGTGAAGCTTTTGATTGGAGATTTGTGTGATTCCGTTACCCTTCCCTGCAAGGCGGATTATATCATTCACTGCGCCGCCGTTACAAAGTCGGTTCAGATGATAACAGAGCCGGTTTCGGTTGCACGAGGCATTGTCTTAGGAACGGAGCGTATTCTGAAGCTTGCATATGAAAATCAGGTAAAAGGAATGGTATATCTGTCCTCAATGGAAGTGTACGGACAGACGTTTTCCGCCTGCCTTAAGGAGACGGGAGAGACCGGGAGGGTGACGGAAGAAGAACTCGGTTATATAGACAGTATGCAAATAAGGAGCTGCTATCCGCTCGGAAAACGCATGGCGGAAAATCTTTGCTGCGGATATTACAGTCAATACGGACTACCGGTCAAAATCGCACGGCTCGCACAGGTATTCGGCGCAGGGACGCTTCCAGGGGAAACGCGTGTTTTTATGCAGTTTGCCAAAGCAGTTATGAACAAAGCAGATATTGTGCTTCATACGTCCGGAAATTCCATGGGAAATTACTGCTATACGGCCGACGCCGTAAGCGGGATATTCAAATTGTTGTTTCGCGGGCAAAACGGCGAAGCGTATAACATTGTCAACGAACAGAACACGATGACGATCCGGGAAATGGCCGAACTTGCCGCGAGTTTGGCAGCTCCAGGCGAAATCAGGGTCAGGTTTGAGATACCGGAGGAAAATATTTACGGATATCCCCCGGCGACCGGTATGAAGCTGTCTTCGGCGAAAATAGAACATATTGGATGGAAGGCGGAATACGGCATGGAGGAGATGTATCGGCGGATGATTTCTTATCTAAGAGAAACGAATGACGGCTGCGGCAGGCGGCCGGAGGCGGAATAAAGACAGAACCGCAGAGGAGGGAACGAATGAATACCGTACTAATATTTGCAGGAGGAACCGGACAGCGGATGAACAGCCGGGCAAAGCCAAAGCAGTTCTTAGAGCTGCACGGAAAACCGATTATTATTCACACCATTGAGCTGTTTGAGCGCCATCCCCAAATAGACCAGATTGTCGTTGTCTGTTTAAGAGAGTGGATAAAAGAACTGGAACTTCAGCTCAAGAAAAATTACATCTGTAAGGTTCGCCTGATAACGGAAGGTGGTAAAACGGGGCATGAATCGATTTATTTGGGGTTAAAGGCAATGCGTGAGCTTTGCGGCGACGACGATGTCGTGCTGATTCACGACGGCGTCAGGCCGCTTGTTACGGAAGAGCTGATATCCGAAAACATAGAGACAGTCAGAAAATTCGGTAATGCGATTACCGTTGCGCCTGCAACGGAAACCATTTCTGTGGTGGATGAAGAAGAAAATATTGTTACGGTGGAAAAACGTGATAAAATCAGAGTGGCGAAGGCGCCGCAGTCTTTTCTTTACCGGGATATTATGGGAGCGTATGAGCGGGCGCGGAAAGAAGATGTTTTAACGGTGGATTCCGCGCAGCTTATGAATTACTACGGCTATAAGCTTCATACGGTAACCTGTTCTCAGTATAATATGAAAATTACTGCACCGTCTGACTTTTATATATACAGAGCGCTCTATGAAGCGCTGGAAAACCAGCAGATTTTCGGAATCTGAAATCTTTGAGAAATGAGAAAAAAGATGGATAAGACCTACAGTTTGGAACAAATCAGAGAAGCGGCGGCAAAAAACAGACCGACTGCCATATACGGCGCCGGAATTATCGGCTTAAATATTTATACTGCGTTAAAAACAGCTTACGGACTGGAGCCAAAAGCGTTTCTGGTATCCGAAAAAAAGAAGAATCCGGCGGAAATTTTGGGTGTCCCGGTTATGGAACCGGAAAGCTGGCGCCATATTGCGGACGGGTTAATCCTGATTGCCGCGCCGGAAGAGTACCACGAAGATATAGTCGGCCGTTTGAAGCGCTGCGGACTAAACGATTATATATGTATAAATTCCGAGCTTGAATACGCGGTTATGTCCGGGTATTTCAGAAAGACGGGGCGTTTTTTGCTGCTGGAGGATAGAGAGGCTTTCAACACCGGAGCGGAAACGGGGAGAAAGACGGAAGTCTCTTTATTTGTTGCGATGGCATGTCATGAAAAAGACCGCAAATTGAAAAAGAAATATCCGCTTCCGGAATGGATTGTTCCGATTCAGGTCGGGGCAGCGGCGGGACACTGTCCTGGAATGAGAACGGATGATACCGGAGATAATATTTCCGGGAGAAATTTTAATTACTCAGAACTGACAGCTACCTATTGGCTATGGAAAAACAATGACAGTCTTTATAAGGGTGTCTGTCATTACCGGCGTTATCTGAAACTGACGGAAGGGGAAGTAAATAAGCTTGTGGCCGGAGACGTGGACGCAGTTCTGCCGCTGCCCTTTTTCTGCTATCCGAATGCGAAAGCACAGTATGGACGTTATATTTCCGAAGAAGACAGCAGGCTGTTGTTTTCGGTTTTAAAAGAGTTAGAACCCGCATATTATAATGCGGCGCAGGTATTGCTTGCGGGACCTTATTTGTATAACTACAATATGCTTATTGCAAAGCGGGAGGTTTTTGACCGCTATTGCGCGTGGATGTTTCCGCTGCTTTTTGCGGTGGAGGAAAAAACGAAGGAAAAAGGCGTCGAAAGAAAAGATCGATATCTTGGTTATATGGGAGAAGTACTGACATCGCTGTATTTTATGAAGAACAGCGACTGTCTGCATATCGCGCATGCATGTAAGATTTGGATGGTATAAAAGAGAGGACAGGCGTTTTTACGCCAGCCCTCTTTTTTTCAGCACATGCCGTTCCAGATTGGAAAAAACCAGTTTATCCACAATCATGCCGACGGCAATAATGACAAGCATTACAGCCGTTACCTGATTAATATCGGCCATATCGCGTCCTGCCATCAGCGTATAGCCGAGTCCTACATAAGCGGAAATCACCTCTCCGGACATCAGCGCGCGCCAGGAAAAAGACCATGACTGCTTTAACCCGGCAAGAAAGCCGGGAAGCGCGGCCGGGATAATGACGCTTGTATATAATTGTATGCGCGAAGCGCCCATTGTCCGCGCTGCTTTCAGGTAGATGGGCGGAATGGTCTGAATCGCATTTTCTATCGCAAGCGAAACGCTGAATACGGAGCCAATCACGATGACAAAAAGTATGGAGGCTTCCCCCAAACCGAACCACAGAATCGCGAACGGAACCCAGCAAATACTTGGAAGCGATTGAATGCCGGTAAAAAGGGGCTTTAAATTCCGCTTAAAAAATGAAGAAGCGGAAATAATCAGGCCAAACACACTTCCGATAAGGAGCGCGAGAAAAAAGCCGGATAATGCTCTTCTGATACTGCAGGTGGTTGCGTGGATCAGCGTCCCGTTTTGAATCAGTTTTTGAAGGCTTAACAGTACGCCGCGGGGACTGGGCAGCGCATAGGGTTTCCACCATTTGAACACACCGGTGCCGAGTATATAGAGAACCTGCCACAGCAGAATCAGGAAGAGTAAAAAAAGCAGTCCCTGTATTTTAGCGGTAATCATATTCTTTTTCCGCAACTTTTTCCACCTCTCTTTCCACACAGCTTAAGATTTTATGACGGATTGCAAGGAACTCTGCAGAGTCGATGACACGCGGGCGCGGAAGATCCACCGAAAAAATCTCTTTCACACATCCCGGATGATCCGACAGAACCACAATGCGGTCGGCAAGAAAGACAGCTTCTTCGACACTGTGCGTAACAAAAAGAACGGTTTTTCCGGTTTCTTCCCAGATACATTCCAAGTCGGAGCGAAGCTTGTTAATGGTTTGTTTGTCGAGCGCTGAAAACGGTTCGTCCATTAATAAAAGCGGACTGTCGAGACAAAGCGAACGGGCGAGCGCCGTCCGTTGCCTCATTCCGCCGGAAATCTCGTGAATCCGATAGTTTCGGAAGTCCCAAAGCCGTACCATTTTCAGATAGCGTTCGGCCCGCGCTTCCTGCTCGTTCTTTGACAAACCGGCAAGTTTCATGCCGAATTTTACGTTCTCGATTACATTCAGCCAGGGATAGAGGGCATGTTCCTGAAACATTACGACGCGGTCCGCGCCGGGGCCTGTGATTTCCGTTCCGTTTAAACATAATTTCCCCCCGGTCGGTCGGTCGAGACCCGCGATAATATTTAACAAAGTCGATTTACCGCATCCGGAAGGGCCTGCGATACAGATAAATTCACCGTCATTTACGGTGAAAGAAATATTTTTTAACGTTTCTTTTTTCGAACCTTCAAATAAACGACTGACGTTTTTGATTTCCAACGGCATAGTGCGGCTCCTTATTTCTTTGTCAAAAGTTTTTCCAATAGAGAAGTATCCGTCAGGGTATCTCCAGGAAGTTCGCTTATGAATCCCTGTTCATAGGAAGTCTGTGCAAAAGCCTTAAGCGCTTCCGTATTCAGCAGAGTGGTAATATTTGTTCTGGAAAACGCGCTCAAAACCGTTCCCCTGTCATAGGAAATTCCGGTCACGTTTTCGATTTCTTTGATAATCGCATCGACGGAAGCATCGGAATCGTTATTTACCGCATCCGTAGCCGCAATATGTTCCTGCAGAAATGTTTCGACGACATCCGGATGCTTTTCCAGAAATTCCGTTCGAACGACAATCAGGGCGACCGGATAGTTGCCTTCCAGATAAATATCTTCGTAATCCAGCAGCAGATCAATGTTGCTTGTTGCCGTTAATATGGTTCCCCACGGTTCGGGAACAAGCGCGGCGTCGATAGTTCCCTGATCGAACATGGTCTGCAGATTTGCATTGTCAACCGCGACTACTTCGACGGTGCCTCCTTCTGAAACAGGCGCAAGATTATATTCTGACAGCAGATTTAGCAGGCATAGATGCTGTGTATTTCCGATCTGCGGAATCGCAACTGTTTTTCCGTCCAGATCCGCAACGGATAATACCGCTGAATCAAAGGCCTTAATCAGTACGGCGCCGGCGTCTGCCGCATTGGCAAGAATCGTAACGTCCCCGTTTGATTTTACGTTTGCATTGATAGCCGGTACAGGGCCGATATAGCCCAGATCGATTTCACCTGCAAACAGCGCCTCTACTTCGGACGAGCCCGCCGTAAAGGAAGTCCAGGATACCCGATAGTCTTCTCCCAGCGCATTCTCAAGCGCCCCGGAGTTTTTTATTACAAGCGCCTGTGCATGGGTCAGATTCGGGAAATAACCGACGCGCACGGCTGTCTGTCCGGTATCGGCTTCGTTACAGCCGGACAGCAGAAGAAAACAAAAAAGGATGAAAACGTTTGCTGCTATTTTTTTCATGAAAATTACCTCCGAAATACTTGAAAATAAAAGGGAATTTTTATATTCTATAAGAAATCCTCATAAGAAATATCGGCGGAAAAGCGGAAGTCTGAAAGTGGGAAAATACACAAACGTTTGCAAAAAGGAAAGGAATCATAACGCGATGTCTTTAAAAAAAATAGCGGAAATGACCGGAGTATCTGTTTCTACGGTATCAAGGGTATTGAATAAGAAAGACTATAATTGTGCTTCTCAGGCGGTAAAAAAGAAAATATGGGAGGCTGCGCGGGAACTTCATTATGTGCCGAATGAAAACGCACGGAATCTGAAAATGGGCGGTGGGAACGCGCAGAGGCAAAAACGCAGGCTTGCGATTGTTTTGGCGCGCGTAGAGTCTTTAACAAGCGATCCGTTTTTTGAAGAGCTGTTTCGCAGCGTCGAACAGGAGGTGTTCGCAAGAGGCTGTGTGACGGGGCCGGTCTTAACGGCGGAAGAGGCGTTTAAGAAAAATCCGCAGGCCGACGGTCTGATTCTGCTTGGAAGGTGCCGGGAGCGTACGCTGCTGAACATAAAAGAAAAAAACAAAAATATTGTCGCGATTGACCGGAATCCGACGCCTTTTTTCATTGACGAGGTAATCTGCGACGGAAAAGAGGCCGCTGCAAAAGCAATGGATTATCTGATTAAGAAGGGATATCGAAAAATCGGTTACATCGGAGACTGTTCCTATGAAAATCGCTATGTAGGATATTGCGATTCCCTGATAAAAAACGGGATTCCCATGAACTATTCATACATCTGCCCCACTACGCAGACGGAGGAGGAAGGAATTCGGGCGATGAATCGCTTAATGGAACAAACGGACCTGGAAGCGGTTTTTTGTGCGAACGATATTACCGCGATCGGAGCGATGCGGGCATATAAAGGGAATAAGAGCAAATCACGCAGAAAAATCGGAATTATTTCAATTGACGATATCCGGGCGGCAGGAGATACAGAGCTGCTTTTAACGACGGTGCATATTCCGCAGGAGGACATGGGGAAAATGGCGGTCAAAATATTGCTGGATCGGATAGAAAAGGGACATGCGGAAATGCTGCGCGTTGAATTTCAGGGCAGGCTGGTTCGCCGCGAAAGCTGTTAATCCTGTCAGCAGGATTTCCTGTAAATTAAGGTTGCAATTTGTTCTATTCTATTATTAAATATTCTTAGAATAAGCGGGACTGAGAGAATGGCGAGGAGGAAATACTCAATTATGGCAGAATTATCACATTTAGACGAACTGGAAGCAGAGGCCATCTACATTATGCGCGAAGTGGCCGCGGAATGCGAGAAGCCGGTTATGCTTTATTCCATCGGAAAGGACAGCTCCGTAATGCTTCATCTCGCGCGGAAAGCGTTTTATCCCGAAAAGCCGCCGTTTCCGTTTCTACATATAGATACGACATGGAAATTTAAAGAAATGATTGCGTTTCGAGACAGGATTGCGGAAAAATACGGCATTGAGATGCTCGTGTATACCAACGAAGAGGGTGTAAAAGCCGGGATGAATCCGTTCGACCACGGCTCGGCCTATACCGATATTATGAAAACGCAGGCCTTAAAGCAGGCGCTGACAAAATACGGTTTTACCGCGGCATTTGGAGGCGGAAGACGGGACGAAGAAAAGTCGAGAGCAAAAGAACGGATTTTCTCATTTCGGAACAAAGAGCAGTCCTGGGATCCGAAAAATCAGCGTCCCGAAATGTGGAAAGAATATAATACCAGAATTAACAAGGGAGAAAGCATCCGTATTTTTCCTATTTCAAACTGGACGGAAAAGGATATCTGGCAGTATATCAAAAGAGAACAGATTGAGATTGTACCGCTTTATTTTGCGAAAGAACGTCCGGTCGTCCTGCGTGACGGCAATCTGATTATGGTAGACGACGACAGAATGCGTCTGCTTCCCGGCGAAGAGGCAGCCGTGAAAAAGGTGCGGTTCCGTACGCTTGGCTGCTATCCTTTGACTGGCGGAATGGAATCGGAGGCGGATACCCTGGATGCGATAATTGAAGAAACGCTCGGAGCGGTTTCTTCGGAACGGACAAGCAGAGTCATTGACCACGAAGCGGCGGGGAGCATGGAACGACGGAAAAGAGAGGGGTATTTTTAGAATGAAGGGATTGCTGAAATTTATTACATGCGGCAGCGTCGACGACGGAAAATCGACGCTGATCGGTCATATGCTCTATGATGCAAAGCTTCTGTACGCGGACCAGAAACGGGCGCTGGAGCTGGACAGCAGAGTGGGCAGCAGGGAAGGCGCGATTGACTATTCCCTGCTTCTGGACGGTCTGATGGCGGAACGCGAACAGGGAATCACCATCGACGTGGCATATCGATATTTTACGACCGATAATCGCAGTTTTATTGTTGCGGATACGCCGGGGCATGAAGAATATACTAGAAATATGGCGGTCGGCGCTTCATTTGCGGAATTGGCCGTCATACTTGTGGATGCTTCGCAGGGCATTTTACAGCAGACGAGAAGACACGCCAGAATCTGTGCGTTAATGGGTATTAAGAGCTTTGTCTTTGCCGTGAATAAAATGGATTTGATCTATTACGACGGCTTAAGATACAAAAAGATCGAAAAAGAAATCAGAAAGCTGGCCGTTGACCTTGATCTCTGTACGGTGGCCGTCATTCCCGTATCCGCGACAGAAGGAGATAATGTTACCGAAAAATCCGAACGTATGCCCTGGTATCACGGAAAAACGCTGCTGGCATGGCTGGAGACGGTTGATGTAAGAGAAGATACAAAAGAAGAAGGATTTGTGCTGCCAATTCAGCGCGTATGCAGGCCCAATCATACGTTTCGGGGCTTTCAGGGTCAGATAGAGGCCGGACAAATTAGCGTGGGAGAAGAGATCACCGTTCTTCCGAGCGGGGAATCGGCGCATGTGCAGACCATTCTCTCGGCGGATAAAGAGGTGCGGTCCGCGGAAAAGGGAAGGCCGGTTACGGTTTCTCTTGACCGGGAAATCGACGTTTCACGAGGCTGTGTGATTGTAAAAGACACAAAACTGAAGGCCGCGAATATGTTTACGGCGACGCTGTTATGGATGGACGACGCAAGGCTGGTACAGGGAAAGGGATTTTTCATAAAGCTCGGAACGAAAATGATGCCTGCGGCGGTAATGGATATCAAATACAGAATTGACGTCAATTCCGGGGAACATATTCCCGCGGAAGAAGTTTATAAAAATGAGATTGCCGTCTGCGACATAGCGCTCCCGGAAAAAATGGTATTTGACAGTTTTATAAATCATAGAGCCGTGGGCAGCTTTGTTTTGATTGACAGGGTGACAAACATGACATCCGCATGCGGAGTTGTGGAGCATTCGCTTCGAAGAGCGGAAAATCTGGTATGGCAGAAATTGGATATTACGCGGAAAGAGCGGGCGCTTAAAATGGGGCAGAAGCCGGTAACGCTCTGGTTTACCGGGCTTTCGGGCGCGGGAAAATCCACGCTTGCAAATGAGATAGAAAAAATATTAAGTGTGAGCGGAAAATATACAATGCTTTTGGACGGAGACAACGTCCGGATGGGACTGAATAAAAACCTCGGTTTTAAAGAAGAGGACCGGATTGAAAATATCAGACGAATTGCAGAAGTGGCAAAACTGATGAACGACGCGGGACTGATTGTTCTGACCGCATTTATTTCTCCTTATCGAAGCGACAGAGAAAATGCGCGTGAAATAATCGGCACGGATAACTTTATCGAAATCTACGTCAGCACGCCGCTTAAGGAATGTGAGAAAAGAGATGTAAAGGGACTTTATAAAAAGGCAAGGAACGGGGAAATACCGAACTTTACGGGAATTTCAAGTCCCTTTGAGGAACCCGTACACCCGGAGATTACGATCGATACAAGCGCTCATACCTTAGAAGAGGCTGTTGGAATTATATTAAAGAAAATTGAGGAATATTTAAAACAATAAGGCGGTGTCAACCGCCTTATTGTCTGCAGGCAACGGAACGATTACTGTCTTCGGCTGCCTGTACGACTCATTTTTTCAATCATTGCCCAGACGATCTCCTGATCGCGCTGCTCCAAATCCCGGTACATTTCAACCAGGTCGTAATATTCGTCCATACTTTTATTGACCTGAACCTGCTTTTCATAATCTCGTTTAACTTCTGAGATGCCAAGAAGGTAGTCGGTAGTGACATTGAAATATTCTGACATATGAATCAGCATATCAACAGGCATAGACCGGATATCCTGTTCGTATTTGCTTATATTTTGCTGCGATGCGCCAACCTTGCTTCCGATTTCGGTCTGCGTCAAGTGACGGCTGTCCCTTAATTCCCTCAATCTTCCCTTCATTTAGATATCTCCTTTGTGCGATACTAATATTATACTCAAATTACAGCCTGGTGAAACCGATAATTTCTGTCATTAAAAACAAAACAAATGAGTACGAAAAAAGACATCCGCTATTCCGAATGTCTCTTGTAGAATGATTTAATGTCTTCCTTCGTTCAGTTTTGTCATCTTTTCCATCATTGCCCAAATGATTTCCCTATCCCGATTGTCGAGATTGCGGTACATTTCCACAAGCTCGTAATGCTCGTCCATGCTTTTATTCAGCTGGATTTGCTTTTCAAAATTGCGCTTAACTTCGGAAATGCCGAGAAGGTAATCTGTCGTTACATTAAAATAATCCGCTATGCGAATCAGCATATCTATTGGGATGGAATACATGTCCTGTTCATATTTACTTATGTTCTGCTGCGATGCGCCGATTCTCAAACCTATGCCTGTCTGTGTCAGACGGCGGCTTTCTCTTAACTCTCTTAATTTGCCCTTCATGTGGGAATCTCCTTTGCTTTGCTAATATTGTACTTAAATTCGAGATAAATGAAACAGATAAACTAAGTAAACGCGTACAAAAATATTATGTACCGGCGAGTAAAATTTATAAAGTTATATCGTGATTTATTTTTCTTTCGAAATAAGACTGTTTGTAGTAATACCTGACTTGAAGGCACAGTCTATTGACACAAAATAAAGAAAATGGTATAACAAATTTAATTAAGAAACGGTCAGATTTTCATTCGGAACTGATAAACGGAAAAAGCGGGAGCGTATGCCGGTTCCGCTGATGTTTTCCGTAGAAAGGCGGATTCTTTTAATGAGAAAAAAGGATTTAAAAAAAGGAAAAAAGCATAATGGGATATCATTTCTTCTTCCGGTTTTGTTTTTTTTTGCATATTAGGAGCGGTTATCTTTTCTGTAGCCGGGAGAATTTCGCGGGAAATGTCGGCATCGGCAATCCAGAATTTAAATGAGAGCCTGGATCTGATAAAATGTACGATAGAGTCGATTCTGAAAAATGAAGCGGAGTTTCAGGTACTGCTTGCAAGCGAAATTGCGTCTTCAAAAGACCCGGAGGAATTTATTCGCTCCTATGAGAAGAATGAGATGATGGTAAAGATGTCGATTGTCATGTCAGGAGAAACAGTTGGCGTTTCAAGTACCGGCGAGATGTTTTTTAAAGAAGAGCTTGACTTTTCGGCAGGCGGAACGGTAGAGGGGCTTCCGGTTTCGAGTTCTTATCTCAATTATATGGGGACGTGGGCATATTCCATGAAATGTCCGGTGGTGAAAGACGGGCAGGAGATTGCGACGCTTTATGTCGAATATGTATATGATTCTATTGATAAATCGCTTCCGAACGGATTTTATAACAAACAGGCTATTCTCTATATTATGGATGCGGAAAGCGAACGATTTGTTTTGAAACCGAAGGGAATGGGGCAGCGCAGCGCGGGGCATTTAAATTTGACGGATTTTTATCGGGCGAATAATATAAATGAGGAGGGACTTCGCGAGGAGGTCTCCGAATGCCTGGAGAACGGAAAAAATATTATGTTTTATCATGATATTCGACAGGTAAATGCGCTGAACTATATGTGGTCGATAAATGACGGAACGATATTTCTGGTCGGGTATGTTCCGATTGAGGCGATCCAGCGGGAAGAAAGAATGGTTAAGCAGAATATGTATATTGTAATTGCAGTGATGCTTGCCGCGTTTTTCCTGTGCTGTATGTTATATTATCTGAATCAGAGACAGCGGAACAGAATAAGACGGGAACGTGAAGCGGAACGCGAGATTCATAACAAACAGCTTGCGGAGGCTCTGCAGGCTGCGCAGATTGCGAGTAATTCCAAAACGACTTTTCTTTCCAATATGTCGCATGATATTCGTACTCCTATGAATGCGGTGCTCGGATTTACGACTCTTCTTGAAAAGGATGCTGAGAATCCGATTAAGGTGAGGGAATACACAAAAAAGATTATGGCTTCCGGCCAGCATTTATTAAGTTTGATCAATGATATACTGGATGTTTCTAAAATTGAGAGCGGAAAAGTCGTTCTTAATTATGAAGAGTTCACATTGAGTGATCTCGTGTCCTCGGTTGATGCGATCATTCATCCGATGGCAAAGGCGAAGAATCAGAAATTCCATATAGAAGTAAAGGATATCCGGCATGAATATTTAATCGGAGACGAGATGAGAATGAATCAGGTGTTGATTAATCTCCTCTCTAACGCCGTGAAATATACGCAGGCAGGAGGTTCCATCTGGTTCCGCATTATCGGTCTGAAGCAGCGTTCCTCCCAATTCGAGCATATACGGATAGAAGTGGAAGACAACGGATTCGGTATGACGCAGGAATATTTGAAAACAATATTTGACGCGTTTACCAGAGCTGAAAACAGTACGACAAATAAGGTCCAGGGTACCGGACTTGGCATGGCGATTACGAAAAATATTGTGGAACTTATGGGAGGAACGATAGACGTAACCAGCGAAGTGGATAAAGGGAGTCTGTTCCGTGTTGAATTGGAACTGCGGATACCGGAAGGCCGTGCGGAAAAGCAATTTTGGGAAAAGAGCGGAATTTCCCGGATGCTGTTGGTGGATCGCGATACGGAAGAATGTAAAAATATTTTAATGCATATGCAAGAAACAGGCGTCTGTATAGAAACGACGTCAAATGCAGAGGAAGCGGTACGGCTTGTTGCAGATTGCGGCGACGCGGAATATCATCTTATTTTGATGAGTTTGAATGCGGCGGATACAGGAGGAGTTCATACGGCGAAAGAACTGCGCGCGGCTCTGCCGGATACCTTGCCGGTTCTGTTTTTTGTAACGGATGATACGGTGGAAGTAGAGGAGGCGCTTTGCAGCCCGAATACAGGAATTCTTACGAAGCCGTTTTTTGTGTCCGCTCTGAAGGAGCGGATAATGGAAATGCAGGCGGACGCAGGGGCGAAGCGCGAAGAAGAGCAGACGGAAAGCGGCAGTTTGGAAGGAATGCATTTTCTGGCTGCAGAGGACGTCGAACTCAATGCGGAAATCTTAATGGAAGTGTTAAAGATAGACGGCGCCGACTGCGAAGTAGTAGAAAACGGGCAATTGGCAGTGGAGCGATTTGAACGTGCGGCAGAGGGCGAATTTGATGCGATTTTGATGGATGTACAGATGCCGGTGATGAACGGTTATGATGCGACAAGGGCAATCAGAGCTTTAGAACGCAGTGACGCGAGGACTATTCCGATTATCGCCATGACGGCGAATGCGTTTGCGGAGGATGAAAAAGCGGCTTTAGACGCGGGTATGAATGCACATGTGGCAAAACCGATTGATATTGAGATGCTGCACAAAGTGATTATACAATATGTAAAACGAAAGGGCTAAGACGTGCGAAAAAGTAATACAAGAACGACGCGAAGATTGGCGGCGGTCTGCCTGGCTATGACCGCTGCGCTTACATTAACGTCATGCAACAATATAGGGAAACAGGGAAATAATCTGATTTCTTCGGAAGAAGACAGCGGAAGAGTGGTTAATCTGTTCAGTCCGATGGAAAAGACCGATCCGGACGCCGAAAATATTGCAAGAAGCGCATCGGAGAAAACGGTTCTTATGGCGGAGGAACGGTTAGGGGTAACGATGGCGTATATTACTTATACGGCTGAAAATTATAAGGAAAAAACATACGACGATATAACAATTGACCGTGCGCGTAATAATATGGATGATTTATATCTGTTAAATCCCGACACAATACAGATTCTGGGAGCGGAAGGGCTTTTGCGGGATTTGTCGGGACTTGAGAGCGCAAAGAATTTACGGGATGTTGTAAGAATGGCGAATACGGTCGACGGAGCTTTGGTAGCAATTCCGCAGGAGGTTGTAGCGAACGGATTATTTCTTAATTATGATATGTTCCGGGAATATGATCTCGAGCTTCCAAAGACGCCGGAAGATTTTTTGGAATGCTGTCGTGTTTTTAAAGAAAACGGAATAGAGACGCCTGTCGGCGCAAACCGCTGGTGGCTGGAGAACTTCGTTTTTGCACAGGCTTATGCGGATTTGTATAACGGAGGGAATACGGAGGCGGAAATTGCTGCGCTTAACAGCGGAGAAAAGAAATACAGTGATTATATGCGTTCCGGATTCGAGTTTTTGCAGGAACTCATAGACCTCGGATACATCGATGCAAAAAAAGCGGCGGTGAGTGAGGCGATTGACGGAGAAGGGGACGATTTCCGGAATCAGAAGACGCCGATTGTAATGGCATACTGGGGCGCGGCGAATTCCAAAACGGCATACGGGGCTTTGGATTTTGAACTGAAAGTGATCGGATTCCCCAGCAGCCGGGGGCAGATGCCGGTCGTCTCTATGACGGGATACGGAATCGGGGTAAATGCGGAACATGCCGAAGACGCGATGGAGATGTTGGATGTTATGCTGTCAGACGAGGCGCTTCAGATTTACAGCGAAACAAACAGGGTTATTTCTCCGTCAAAAAATGTGGAAGTGGACTGCATTCCGGCGTTAAAGCCTCTGAATGACAGGATACAGGAGAATATATATGTGCTTGGCTCCAATGCGGGAATGAAAGTGGAGCAATGGGGAAATACCTGTTTAATTGTACGAAAACTCTTAAACGGCGCTACCGTAGAGGAATGCATGAAGGAATTTGATAAACTGCAGGAACAATCCTTGCAGAAATAACAGGAAAAGTGAAAAGAGCGGATTGCCATAATTTCGATCTTATGGTATAATCTAGAAAATAAAAGGTATATTTTCGTGTGATTCAATCATAGGGGGAAGGAGGATTTTCAAAATGAACGGTATTTCATCTGTAAATAAAATATCATATGCCGATTACGGCAGATTTGCCAGCGGGAAAAAGATACAGAGCGCAGCGGACGGAGCCGCCGAATTATCCATTATTCAAAAGGATGACGCCCAGGTAAGAGGCTATAAGGCGGGAGAGCGTAATATCAGTTCGGCAAAGGCGCTTTTGAATGTTGCAGACGGAGCGATGTCCGGCATTACGGACTATCTTCAGAGGATTCGCGAGCTTGCGGTGCAGGCATCGAATACGGCTGTCGTATCGGATTCCGACCGTGCAAGTATGCAGGCGGAGGTAGACCAGCTGAAGCAGGGAATTTCCGATATTGTCTCCAATACGACTTTTAATACAAAGACGCTTTTGGACGGAAGCAACCCGACGCTTAATATTGCAACGGATTCCAACGGCGGCAGTATGCAGATTGATTTGGCGGATGCTGCACTTAAGGAACTTGGCATTGCCGATCTTGATTTGACAAAGGATTTCAGTATTAAGGATATCGACAATGCGCTGGAGAAGGTTAGTTCCGGAAGAACCGGCATGGGCGCGCAGAGCAATGCTTTAGATTATGCATATAACTATATCTCAAATGCGAGACTGAATCTGACCGGCGCGCAGAGTCGGCTGGAGGATTTGGATTATCCGGAGGCAATTTCGGAACAGAAGAAGAAGGAGACGCTGCAGCAATATTCCTTCTTTATGCAGAAAAAGCAGATGGAGAACGAAATGATTCATATGAGGAATTTCTTTATGTAGGAGATTTCGGAAAGAACTGCTTATGAGAATATAGCTTCTGGATGCTGTATTTTATTAATGTAGAAGACGAATACCGGGTATAGCGTTAGCGCAGGCTAAATTCTATGCCCGGTATTTTTTGAGCCGTTATTCAAAAGCGACAATCAGAAAGGGGAAGAACATGGTCGGTCGTACCATTATTTTCTTTAAAGGGATCTATGACACGCTCGATGTTTTTACAGACAGCCTTATAGAAGCGTTTTTACAGATGGAATATTCGGTTTTTGTTTATGACGCGCTTCATACAAAGAAAAGTGAAGAGGACTTGTATGCATTGCTGTCTAAGGGGCAGGAGCCTTGTACCGTAATTACATTTAATAATATGGGATATAATCTTACGGTGCCGTTTTCTGTCTCTGATAAGCCCCGGAATCTATGGGAATTTTACCGGATTCCCTATATCAATATTTTAATGGATCATCCGTTTCATTACGATAAGCCATTGCGGGGCGCGCCTTCAACTGCAATTGTGCTGTGTACGGACCGCAATCATGTAAAGTATGTCAGACGATTTTATAAAAATATCAGACAGACGGATTTTCTTCCCCATGCGGGGACGGAGCTGCGATGTAAGCATAAGCCGCTGTCAGAGCGCGGCATTGATGTCCTTTATGCGGGCGCGCTTCCCGCTTTCACGGTTTCGGCGCTGATACCCGATTTAAAAGCAATAACTGTGCCGGATGCGGAAAAGATGACGGAAGACGTTTTAAAAGAGCTTGTGATGCACCCTGAAAAGACGACTGAGCAGGCGATAGAGGAATATGTAAAAGCGGCGGGCGTCGACATGGAGGATAATGAATTACACGGGCTGATTGTAAAGATGCGTTTTTTGGATTCGTATGCAACGTCTTTTTTCAGAGAGCAGGCGGTTCGGATTCTGGTTGAAAACGGAATCCGTGTGACGGTATACGGGGGAGGCTGGAATCAATGCGGATGGAGCGAAAATCCATATTTTCAATATGGAGGTCTGATTCCGGCCAGGGAAGTGCTTGCCAGGATGAATGATTCGAAAATAGTTTTAAATACAATGACCTGGTTTAAAGCAGGGGCTCATGACAGAATTTTTAACGGAATGCTTGCGAAAGCCGCTGTTGTGACCGATGATTCTTCATACGTTCGGAGAGAATTTACAGACGAAAAAGAGTTGGCAATGTTTTGCAGAGACGAGATAAAAACGCTCCCGGAGCGAATCTATGATTTGTTCGGACATCTAAACAGAGCACAGGAAATGGCGGACTGCGGATATGAAAATGCAAGGAATTGCCACACATGGAAGGAACGCGCGGAATATATTGCAGAATGTTTTTTCTGTGTATAGAAAAGGAGTTTTGTTTATGCATATACTAATGTATCGCTGGAAGGCATATAATTACAGAGACATCGAGCAGACGTTTCGCCTGATGGGACATACGGTTGACAATATTGCACAGGAACTTTTAAATTATGATATTGATCCGGAGTTTGAGGGGAAAATAGAGGCGCTGCTGCAAAAGAATCATTATGATATGGTGTTTACCGTAAATTACTTTGGACTGATTTCCAATTCCTGCCAGAAAATGCACGTAAAATATGTCTCCTGGAGCTGCGATAATCCGCTGATTAGTATGTACCATGAATCGGTATATAACGCCTGTAATTATATTTTTACGTTTGACAAGACAAATTATCTGGAATTTAAAGCGATGGGGGTGGAACATATCTGGTATCTGCCTCTGGCCGTAGATACAAATCGGCTTGACGCGGTTTTGGACGCAGCGGACGATTTGCAGAAATATGCAGGCGACATTTCGTTTGTAGGAAGTCTTTATGAACGAAATTCCTATGATAAAATAAAGCCTGTTCTGCCCGAATATCTGCTGGGCTATTTTGATGCGGTGATGGAGGCGCAGCTGAATATCAGCGGAGCCAATATGATTGAGCCGCTATTAACGGTGGATATTCTCGAAAAGCTGCAGCAATATTTTAAGCTGGAAAAATCAGAAGGCTCTTTTTCGGATCTGGGGCTTATTTTCCAAACGACGGTTTTGGGTTTTAAAATTGCGGAAACGGAACGCCGAAGGTCGTTGATTGAACTTTCCAAGCATTATCATGTAAATATTTACAGTAACAGCAATGTAAGCGATCTGATTCGGGCGCAGTATATGGGGTCCGTTGATTATTGGGGCGACATGCCAAAAGTATTTCACGCATCAAAAATCAATCTGAATTTCACTATTCCGAATATCAAAAGCGGGATTCCGCTGCGCGTATGGGATGTGCTTGGGGCGGGCGGCTTTCTGCTTACCAATTATCAGGCTGAGCTGCCGCTTTATTTTACGGAAGGAGAGGACCTGGTCTGTTTTGACGGAGTTGAAGATTTATGTGAAAAAGCAGGATATTATCTGACGCATGAGGAAGAACGGAAGAAAATTGCACAAAACGGGTACCGAAAAGTAAAAGAAAGACATAGCTATGTTGAACGGATAAATACAATTATAGAGACAGTAAGTGAGTAGAGAAGCGAAAAGCCGCCGCATCGGAAAATTCCGTTGCGGCGGACAAAAACTGTCAGCAGTAGAAATCCATCATCATACCTGAATAGATAGAAGTAATATACGGAGTCGCGAAGTTGTGTCCCGGATTTTTGTAGGTTACTACGATTTTATTCACATAGTTCATCGGATCAATGGAAGCTTCCGTGGATTTTTCGTCCAGTGAATCCTTGAAACTGTTTAAAACAGCAAAGCTTTCCTTTGCGTCATCTGCCGTAACCGCGTCCGTTAAAAGACTTCGGTCTACACTGATCTGGGAATCTTTTTCAATGTTAAGTCCGATGGCTTCAAGCTCGTTTCGATAATCTCTTGCGACGCTGCTGATGTCACGCACCAGTTTGTTGGGCGTCTGTCCGTCGCTGTGCTGATGTCCGATATGGATGATTCCGTTGTATGCGTCTACCAGTTCTTCCACATTATCCGCTACCGCATCGGCATTTGTCTTAAAACCGATCTGTGTAGCTTCGCCGTTTTCGTTTACGCCGCGCAGCGTAATATCAAAGGCATTATTTACGGTAAAGGTATTGGAATAAGAAAAATGCTCTGTTCCGTTTAATAAAAACGAAGAGTTCTGCGCATTTGTTTCTACATGATCAATACCAAGCGCGCGCATTGCCTTGATGGAGGAAGGTTCCGCAGAAGGCAGTATCTGAAACAGATAATCTTCCGTTTCGCCGATACCGGTCTGTCTGGTGGAAATGCTAAGAGCCGACTTTCCCGATTCGTTGGTAACGACAGACGCATTCAGACCGATGCCTGCACCTTCAATCAGCTTTGCAAGCTTATGCTGCAAAGTACGGTTTGTGTCATTTGGGCTGACGGTATACTGGAACTCATAAGAGCTTGTATTGGTATTAAGGTCAAAGTTGTAAGAACCCGGCTCAATGTCCAATCGATCGGAATTGAGATAGTTGCCTACATTTGTCTGGCCGGTGGCAAGCCGATTGACCTGAATAGAAAACCCGTTATTCCTTTCCGAGGAATCTCCCTCTCTGCCGATGTACTCTGCGAGTACTACGTCTTCGTTGGAAGACTGAGCGATTTTTTTGGAAAAAACGCTTTCGATTCCGCGCCCGGAATCGGACAGAGAAGCAATTACGTTTTTCATATTTCGGGTTGATTCCTTAATATCAATGGCGTATTTTTTGACATCCCCTGATTCTTTAATCTTATAAAGAGGGGATTCCTTGTTTGCCTTAACGATTCTGTTGTAGATATCGCGCAGCTGGCTTTTCTTATGTGTGTCATAACGCGATACAGATACTTCAGAATTGCGATAAGTGCTAAGATAGTACTGATAAGCGCTATCAACTCCTGTTATCCCTGTCATATGTCCCCTCCTTTCTTCCTTGAAACATACATTTGCATGTGGGGGATTTTTTTAAAATCCGTTTTATTTTTCCTTACAGGAAATTGCGTTGGAAACGCTGGAAGAATTCGGTAATTGCTGCATTTTGCCACCAGATATTATTTTTCGCAGTAATACTATCTTCCTATAGTTTTTTTATCGGCAGGTATGGTATGATTATTAACAGGAAAAAGAAGAAATTGAAAAAAATGTTGACGGACAACAGAGATTATGCTATATTAGACTGGCGATGGAAGTAGGTCTTTTTTTTATGCCCTTTTTTACCTTATTGGGAAACTGCGCCGTCAGACGCGGATTAAAACGGGCATGGAAAAACAAAAAGAATTTTTATGGAGGTGGAAGTTGTGCGCACGAAAATAACACTGGCATGTACGGAGTGCAAGAATCGTAATTACAACACGACGAAGGATAAGAAAACGCATCCGGACAGGATGGAAATCAAAAAGTATTGTAGATTCTGCAGAACTCATACATTACACAAGGAAACCAAGTAATTTGAATGGCAAAGGAGTGAGAAAATGGGAGAAACCGAGAAAATAGACAAGGCTCCGAAGACGAGCTGGTTTACCGGTCTCAAGGCCGAATTTCAAAAGATTATTTGGCCGGACAAACAATCCCTTGCGAGACAGACTGTAGCAGTTATTGCGGTGTCTGTTGTACTGGGTCTTATTATCGCGCTTATGGATTTTCTGATCCAGTACGGCGTTGATTTCCTTGTGGGTTTAAGTTTTTAATGGAGGCAGAGGTGACTTATGGCAGAGGCACACTGGTATGTAGTTCATACCTACTCAGGATATGAGAATAAGGTAAAGGCGAACATTGACAAGACGATTGAAAACAGGCATCTGGAGGATCAGATTTTAGAAGTCAGAGTTCCGATGCAGGATGTTGTCGAGATGAAAAACGGTGCGAACAAAACCGTTTCCAAGAAAATGTTTCCGGGATACGTGCTTATTAATATGGTAATGAATGATGACACATGGTATGTTGTCAGAAATACCCGTGGCGTCACCGGATTTGTCGGTCCGGGAAGCAAGCCGGTACCGCTTACCGATGCGGAAATGAAACCATTAGGAATTAAGACGGCTAATGTAGAGGTTGATTTTGAAGAAGGTGATATGGTGACTGTCATCGGCGGCGTCTGGAAAGACACGGTCGGCGTCATTTCATCCATGAACCACAATAAGCAGATTGTTACAATTAACGTTGAGCTTTTCGGCCGCGAAACGCCGGTAGAAATAAGTTTCGCAGATGTAAAGAAAACAAATTAAGGAGGCAATTTCCAATGGCAAAGAAGGTAGAAGGATATATCAAACTGCAGATTCCCGCCGGCAAGGCGACACCGGCTCCTCCTGTAGGACCGGCGCTTGGACAGCACGGCGTAAATATCGTAGAGTTTACAAAGCAGTTTAACGCCAGAACAGCCGATCAGGGCGACTTAATTATCCCTGTAGTAATCACAGTATATGCGGACAGAAGCTTCAGCTTCGTAACAAAGACGCCGCCTGCTCCTGTATTGATTAAAAAAGCATGCAACATTAAATCCGGGTCTGCCGTACCGAATAAGAACAAGGTTGCGACTATTTCCAAAGCGAAATTACAGGAAATCGCAGAATTAAAGATGCCTGACTTAAATGCGGCATCCTTAGAAGCGGCAATGAGCATGATTGCCGGTACTGCAAGAAGCATGGGCGTAGCGGTAGAAGAATAAAATGAAACAGACAGTGGGAGGGCCCTCTCCCGATAATACCACCAGGAGGTTATATTAATGAAAAGAGGAAAGAAATATCAGGACGCTGTAAAAGGTTTTGACAAGTCGTCTCAGTACGATGTTGCAGAGGCGATCAGCCTTGTAAAGAAAAATGCTACAGCGAAATTTGATGAAACAATCGAACTTCATATCAGAACCGGCTGTGACGGACGTCATGCGGAGCAGCAGATCCGCGGTGCTGTCGTACTGCCGCACGGAACGGGTAAGACGGTAAAGGTGCTGGTATTTGCAAAAGGCGCGAAACTGGATGAGGCGCAGGCTGCGGGAGCCGATCATGTCGGCGGCGAGGAGCTGATTCCGAAGATCCAGAACGAAGGATGGCTGGACTTTGACGTTGTGGTTGCTACGCCGGATATGATGGGCGTTGTCGGACGTCTGGGCCGTGTACTCGGACCGAAAGGACTTATGCCGAATCCGAAAGCCGGAACCGTAACGATGGATGTGACAAAGGCGATTAACGATATCAAAGCCGGTAAGATTGAGTATCGATTGGACAAGACGAATATTATCCATGTGCCAGTTGGAAAAGCTTCTTTTACAGAAGAACAGTTAAGCGACAACTTCCAGACCATTATGGGCGCTGTCAATAAGGCGAAGCCGTCAAGCTTAAAAGGTCAGTATATCAGGAGCGCTACCCTTACATCGACAATGGGACCGGGCGTGAAATTAAATGTAGTTAAGATTGCAAACTGATCCGGATAAGCGCCGGCAGATTTTTGTTGACAACCCCGATATAGAGTGTTACAATGACAAAGCACTGTGATGGGACAGTGTATTGCATATTGCCGAAGACAGCAGGCGCCGCAAGGCATAACCACAGGGCCTGCCGAGGAACCACTGACAATGAGACTTTTTTAGGAATCATTGTGATACGGATATTACCTCTCTGTCTTTGACAGAGAGGTTTTTTAACTTTATAAAAAGCGCGCGTCATGGCGTGCGTATCAAAGTTACTGATTTGACCTCAATGTCTTTTATGCAAAAAGAATATTAAAAGGAGGTGCACGATTCGTGGCAAAAGTAGAACTGAAACAGCCTATTATACAGGAGATTTCCGAAAACATCAAGGATGCGCAGTCGGTTGTAGTTGTTGACTACCGCGGACTTACCGTTGCACAGGACACAGAGCTGCGTAAGACGTTAAGAGAAGCGGATGTTACCTATAAGGTTTATAAGAATACGCTGGTAAAGCGCGCCATAGCAGGTACCGAGTTTGAAAGCTTATCCGATTCTCTGGAAGGACCGAATGCATTTGCAATTTCTAAGACGGATGCAACGGCTCCGGCAAGAATTCTTGCAAAGTTTGCAAAAACGGCTCCCGCGCTTGAACTCAGAGCCGGCGTGGTAGAAGGAAACTTCTATGATGAGGCGGGAATGAAAGCGGTTGCGGCCGTTCCGTCAAGAGAAGAACTTCTTTCCAGATTGCTTGGAAGCATGCAGTCGCCGATTACCAACCTTGCCCGCGTTCTCAATCAGATCGCAGAAAAAGGCGGTGCGTCAGAGGCGGCAGATGCGGCTCCTGCGGAAGCTTAGTCCGTATGATAAGAAGCGTCTTTTTACAGACCAAAAGTGTTATCAAACCGAATCAATCATATTATGGAGGAAAATGAAATGGCAAAGTTGACAACAGCAGAATTTATTGATGCGATCAAAGAGTTAAGCGTATTAGAGTTAAATGATTTAGTAAAAGCATGTGAGGAAGAGTTCGGCGTTTCCGCAGCGGCAGGCGTTGTAGTTGCAGCAGCAGCAGACGCTGCTCCGGCTGAGGAAAAGACAGAGTTCGATGTTGAGCTTACCGAAGTAGGCCCGAACAAAGTTAAGGTTATTAAGGTTGTTCGTGAAGCAACCGGTTTAGGCTTAAAAGAAGCGAAAGACCTTGTTGACAGCGCTCCGAAGGTTCTGAAAGAAGCGGCAGATAAGGCAACCGCTGATGATATTAAGGCAAAACTTGAAGCAGAAGGCGCTAAGGTTACATTAAAATAATGATGTAGGCTTTGGACGTAGCGAATACCAAAAGAGAACCGTGCCGGAAATGTTTTTCCGGTTACGGTTCTTTTTTCTTACTTGTTAAGATTCCGGTGTCAATAGGCGGATGTTTGGCAGTTCGAAACGAAATGAAAGCCTATTGACACCCAAATCTTGATCAAAAACTGCAGCGGCAGGCGTATACGAAGAACGTGGAGCACGCAAAAGTATAAGGAAAAAGTGCTTGACTTAATCTGGAGTGGTGTGCTACCATATAAAGTGCACTATTGTGGTGCAGTAGGCCTGTTATGCGCTTTTGGCGTTGTATACAAGCCGATACTCCTATACATGATCTTGTGGTTGGGGTAGATGCTCCGTATTGAGCAGAGAATTTGGCCTGCTCTTATTAAATAAAAACGAGAGGTGAAACGTCAATGGAGAAAAACAGAATACGTCCGGTGAAAGCCGGAAAAGGCATGCGTATGAGTTACTCAAGACAGAAAGAGGTATTGGAAATGCCGAATCTGATAGAGGTCCAGAAGGATTCCTATCATTGGTTTTTGGACGAAGGCTTAAAAGAGGTTCTGGACGATATCTCTCCAATTGCTGATTACAGCGGTCATCTGAGTCTGGAATTTGTTGATTTTACACTTTGCGAGGATGATGTGAAATATACGATCCCCGAATGTAAGGAAAGGGATGCGACCTATGCCGCGCCTTTAAAAGTGAAAGTCAGACTTCACAACAAAGAGACGGATGAAATCAATGAACATGAGATATTCATGGGCGATCTTCCATTGATGACGGAAACGGGCACTTTTGTGATTAACGGTGCGGAGCGTGTCATTGTAAGCCAGTTGGTTCGTTCTCCCGGTATTTATTACGGGATTGCACACGACAAAGTAGGTAAAACTCTGTATTCCTGTACCGTCATTCCAAACCGCGGAGCATGGTTGGAATATGAGACAGATTCCAATGACGTATTCTATGTTCGTGTTGACAGAACCAGAAAGGTTCCGATTACGGTATTAATCCGTGCGCTCGGCATCGGAAGTAATCAGGAAATTGTTGATATGTTCGGTGAGGAGCCGAAGATTATCGCAAGCTTCGGCAAGGATGTTGCAACGAACTATGAAGAAGGACTTCTCGAATTATATAAGAAAATCAGACCAGGCGAGCCGCTTACGGTAGAAAGTGCGGAGAGCCTTATTTCTGCGATGTTTTTTGACCCGCGAAGATACGACCTGGCTAAGGTGGGACGTTATAAATTCAATAAAAAACTTGCTTTAAAGAATCGTATCAGAGGACAGGTTCTTGCAGAAGATGTAATAGATATTACAACGGGTGAAATTATTGCCGAGGCAGGCGCGGAGGTAAGCAGAGAGCTTGCAGACGAGATTCAGAACGCTGCCGTACCCTACGTCTGGATTCAGGGAGAGAGCAGGAACATGAAAGTGCTTTCTTCTATGATGGTGGATTTACGGCATTTTGTCGATTGTAATCCGAAGGATCTTGGGATTACGGAACTGGTATATTATCCGATCCTTGCTCAATTAATGGAAGAGTATACGGATTTGGAAGAGTTAAAAGAAGCGATCAAAAAAAATGTACACGATCTGATTCCAAAGCATATTACAAAGGACGATATTTTTGCGTCTATCAACTACAATATGCATTTAGAATACGGAATCGGAAATGACGACGATATCGACCACCTCGGAAACAGACGTATCCGTGCGGTGGGCGAATTATTGCAAAACCAGTACAGAATCGGCCTTTCCCGTATGGAGAGGGTGGTTCGAGAGCGTATGACAACGCTTGATTTGGAGGGGATTTCTCCGCAGAGCTTGATTAATATAAAACCGGTTACTGCGGCGGTAAAGGAGTTTTTTGGTTCTTCACAGCTTTCTCAGTTTATGGATCAGAATAATCCGCTCGGAGAACTGACGCATAAACGGCGTCTTTCCGCTCTGGGACCGGGCGGCTTGTCAAGAGACCGCGCCGGATTTGAAGTCCGCGACGTGCATTATTCCCACTATGGAAGAATGTGCCCGATTGAGACGCCCGAAGGTCCGAACATTGGTCTGATTAACTCACTGGCAAGTTATGCAAGAATCAACGAGTACGGTTTTATCGAAGCGCCGTACCGTAAAATAGATAAAAGCGATCCGAAGAATCCGCGCGTGACGGACGAAGTGGTTTATATGACTGCAGACGAAGAAGATAACTATCATGTGGCTCAGGCAAACGAGGCGCTTGATGCGGAGGGACATTTTGTCCGTAACTCCGTTTCGGGCCGCTATCTGGATGAGACGCAGGAGTATGAAAAATCCATGTTTGATTATATGGATGTTTCGCCGAAAATGGTATTTTCCGTTGCTACCGCATTAATTCCGTTTTTGCAGAATGACGATGCAAACCGCGCGCTTATGGGATCGAATATGCAGCGTCAGGCCGTTCCGCTTTTGACGACGGAAACGCCGGTTGTTGGTACGGGTATGGAGACGAAGGCGGCCGTGGATTCGGGCGTATGCGTGATTGCGAAAAACTCAGGTGTTGTAGAAAGCTCCGAGTCCAATCAGATTTCGATTCGAAACGAGGACGGCGGCAGAGACGTATATAAATTGACTAAATTTTCACGAAGCAATCAGTCAAACTGTTACAACCAGAGACCGATTGTTTTTAAAGGCGACCGCGTAAAGGCGGGCGAGGTAATTGCGGACGGACCGTCGACTTCCGACGGAGAACTTGCGCTCGGAAAAAATCCGCTGATCGGATTTATGACATGGGAAGGCTACAATTATGAGGACGCCGTTCTGCTAAGCGAGAGACTGGTGCAGGACGATGTTTATACTTCGATTCATATTGAAGAGTACGAGGCGGAGGCGCGCGATACGAAGCTGGGACCGGAAGAGATTACAAGAGACGTGCCTGGCGTCGGTGACGATGCATTAAAAGATTTGGACGAAAGAGGAATTATCCGTATCGGGGCGGAAGTCCGCGCCGGAGATATTCTGGTAGGAAAAGTAACGCCGAAGGGCGAGACAGAGCTGACGGCCGAAGAACGTCTGCTCCGTGCGATTTTCGGTGAAAAGGCGAGAGAAGTTCGCGATACCTCTTTGAAGGTGCCGCACGGCGAATACGGTATTGTTGTAGATGCAAAAGTATTTACGAGGGAAAACGGAGATGAATTATCTCCCGGAGTGAATCAGGCCGTGCGTATTTATATCGCGCAGAAGAGAAAGATTTCCGTCGGCGATAAAATGGCGGGCCGCCACGGAAATAAGGGTGTCGTTTCCCGCGTGCTTCCGGTAGAGGATATGCCGTTCCTTCCGAACGGACGTCCGCTGGATATTGTGTTAAATCCGCTCGGTGTACCTTCCCGTATGAATATCGGACAGGTGCTGGAGATTCACTTGAGTCTCGCAGCGAAAGCGCTTGGTTTTAATATTGCCACTCCGGTATTTGACGGTGCGAAGGAAATAGATATTCAGGATACGTTAGAGCTTGCAAACGATTATGTAAACTTGGAATGGGAAGTTTTTGAAGAGAAATATAAAGACATACTGAATGAAAAAGTAATGAAGTACTTATGGGAGAACAGGGAACACAGATCCGTGTGGAAGGGGGTTCCGATTTCCCGCGATGGTAAGGTTCAGCTTCGCGACGGCCGTACCGGAGAGCCGTTTGATTCTCCGGTTACAATCGGACACATGCACTATCTGAAGCTGCATCATTTGGTAGACGATAAGATTCATGCAAGATCAACGGGACCGTATTCTCTTGTTACGCAGCAGCCGCTCGGAGGCAAAGCCCAGTTCGGCGGACAGCGTTTCGGAGAAATGGAAGTATGGGCGCTTGAGGCTTACGGCGCGGCGTATACGCTGCAGGAAATTCTTACCGTGAAGTCCGACGACGTTGTCGGACGTGTCAAGACGTATGAGGCAATTATCAAAGGAGACAATATTCCTGAACCGGGTATTCCGGAATCCTTTAAGGTACTGTTGAAAGAGCTTCAGTCGCTTGGTCTTGACGTCAAGGTGCTTGACGACGAGGGAAGCGAGGTAGAGCTGATGGAGACGAGCGAGTATGGCAATACCGATTTGAATTCCATTATTACCGGAGATAAGGACTTTGCGTTTGAAGACAGTGAATCGTTTGCACGGGCGGGCTTTACAAAGCAGGAGTTCGATATGGAGAATGAGGAACTGGTTGACATAGAGGACGAAGAAGAAGATTTGGATGATGACGACTCTGATTATTTTGACGACGCAGCGGACGATCTTCTTGACGAAGAATAGGAAGCAGATTAAGAAAGGGAGTGTCAGAGATGCCAGAATTAATGAATAAAGAGGCGATGAATCAGTCTATTTCCTTCGATGCAATTCGGATTGGCTTAGCATCCCCGGAAAAGATAAGAGAATGGTCCCGCGGCGAGGTCAAAAAACCGGAAACGATAAATTACAGAACGTTGAAGCCGGAAAAGGACGGCCTGTTTTGTGAAAAGATATTCGGACCGAGTAAGGACTGGGAATGTCACTGCGGAAAATACAAAAAAATCCGTTACAAAGGCGTTGTCTGCGACCGCTGCGGCGTTGAGATTACAAAGGCAAGCGTCCGGAGAGAACGTATGGGACATATTGAGCTTGCGGCTCCGGTATCCCATATCTGGTATTTTAAGGGAATCCCGTCCCGCATGGGATTGATTCTTGACTTGTCTCCGAGGACGTTGGAGCGTGTTTTGTATTTTGCTTCTTATATTGTATTGGACGGTGGAAATACTGCGCTGCAGTATAAACAAGTGCTTTCCGAGAGCGAATATCAGGACGCCAGAGAGCAATACGGAAGCGCGTTCCGTGTAGGAATGGGCGCTGAGGCAATCTGGGAATTGTTAAAGGCGATTGATCTTGAAAAGGATTCCGCCGAATTAAAAGCGGAGCTTGAGGGAGCGTCCGGTCAGAAGCGCGCGAGAATTATTAAGAGACTGGAAGTGGTAGAAGCATTTCGTGAATCGGGTAATAAACCGGAATGGATGATTATGACGGTAATCCCGGTTATTCCGCCGGATTTACGCCCGATGGTGCAGTTGGACGGCGGACGTTTTGCAACCTCCGATTTAAATGATTTATACAGAAGAATTATTAACAGAAATAACCGGTTAAGAAGACTGTTAGAGCTTGGCGCGCCGGACATCATTGTCCGTAATGAAAAGCGTATGCTGCAGGAGGCCGTGGATGCTTTAATCGACAATGGCCGTCGCGGACGGCCGGTTACGGGACCGGGAAACCGCGCGTTAAAGTCTTTATCCGATATGTTAAAAGGAAAGTCCGGCCGTTTCAGACAGAACCTTCTTGGGAAGCGCGTAGACTATTCCGGACGTTCGGTTATCTGTGTAGAGCCGATTTTAAAGATATATCAGTGCGGGCTTCCAAAAGAGATGGCAATCGAACTGTTTAAACCTTTTGTAATGAAGGAATTGGTTGCAAACGGAACGGCTCACAATATTAAGAGCGCCAAAAAAATGGTAGAACGCCTTCAGACAGAGGTTTGGGACGTGTTGGAAGATGTCATTAAAGAGCATCCGGTTATGTTAAACCGTGCTCCCACACTGCATCGTCTCGGTATTCAGGCTTTTGAACCGATTCTTGTAGAAGGAAAGGCAATTAAGCTTCATCCGCTGGTATGTACGGCATTTAACGCCGACTTTGACGGCGATCAGATGGCGGTGCATCTTCCGCTTTCGGTAGAAGCGCAGGCGGAGTGCCGGTTTATGCTTTTATCGCCGAATAATCTGCTGAAGCCGTCCGACGGAGGTCTTGTAGCAATTCCTTCTCAGGATATGGTGCTCGGTATTTATTATTTGACGCAGGAGCGTCCGGGCGCGAAAGGGGAAGGCAAGGCATTTAAAAATGTAAACGAAGCGATCCTGGCTTATGAAAACGGGGCGTTGACGCTGCATTCCAGAATTAAAGTCCGTATGACCAGGACAATGCCGGACGGAAGGGTATTAAGCGATACGGTAGAATCTACGCTCGGCCGTTTTATTTTCAATGAAATCATACCGCAGGATCTCGGCTTTGTGGATCGAAGCGTACCCGGAAATGAGTTAAAGCTGGAAGTGGATTTTTTGGTTGCCAAAAAGCAGAATAAGCAGATTCTGGAAAAGGTGATTAACATTCACGGCGCGACCAGGACGGCGGAAGTACTGGACGCGGTTAAGGCAATGGGTTATAAATATTCCACAAGAGCCGCAATGACAGTATCTATTTCCGACATGACGGTGCCTCCGCAGAAGCCGGAGATGATTCAGGCGGCGCAGGATACCGTAGACCGGATTACCAAGCAGTATAAGCGAGGCCTTATTACAGAGGAAGAGCGTTATAAGGAAGTAGTAGAGACATGGAAAGAAACGGATGATGAATTGACGCATGCTTTGCTTTCCGGACTTGATAAATATAATAATATTTTCATGATGGCGGATTCCGGTGCGCGTGGTTCCGACAAGCAGATTAAGCAGCTTGCGGGTATGCGCGGATTGATGGCTGATACGACGGGACGTACAATCGAGCTGCCGATTAAGTCGAACTTCCGTGAAGGTCTTGACGTATTGGAGTACTTTATGTCGGCGCACGGCGCGCGTAAAGGTCTTTCGGACACGGCGCTGCGAACGGCGGACTCCGGTTATCTGACAAGGCGTCTGGTAGATGTTTCTCAGCATATGATTGTCCGCGAATCCGATTGCTGTGAAGGCAGGAACAGAGAAATTCCGGGCATGTGGGTAACTGCATTTATGGACGGCAAGGAAGAAATCGAAAGCCTTCAGGAACGTATTACAGGACGGTTTTCCTGTAACACCATCTGTGACAAAGACGGAAACGTCATTGTAAAGGCAAACCATATGATTACGCCGAAGCGTGCGGCTGCGGTCATGAGCCGGGGCGTCGACGAAAATGGAGAAGCAATTAAAAAAGTAATGATTCGTACGGTATTATCCTGCCGTTCGCATATGGGCGTATGTGCAAAATGTTACGGGGCTAATATGGCAACCGGACAGGTGGTACAGGTCGGTGAGGCAGTCGGTATTATTGCGGCGCAGTCAATCGGCGAACCGGGTACGCAGCTTACGATGCGTACGTTCCATACCGGTGGCGTTGCCGGAAACGATATCACGCAGGGTCTTCCCCGTGTCGAGGAAATTTTTGAAGCAAGAAAGCCGAAAGGACTTGCAATTATTACTGAGTTCGGCGGTGTTGCCACAATTAAAGACACCAAAAAGAAACGCGAGATCATTGTAACCAATAACGAGACCGGAGAGACAAAGGCATATCTGATTCCGTACGGATCCAGAATAAAGATTATGGACGGTGCGTTACTGGAAGCCGGCGACGAGCTGACGGAAGGTTCCGTAAATCCGCATGATATTTTAAAAATCAAAGGCGTTCGCGCCGTTCAGGATTACATGCTGCGTGAAGTACAGCGTGTATATCGGCTTCAGGGTGTAGAAATTAACGATAAGCATATTGAGCTGATTGTACGTCAGATGCTGCAGAAAATACGTGTCGAGACAAACGGCGATTCGGAAATGCTTCCGGGTACTCTTGTGGATGCGCTTGACTTTGAAGACGTAAACGAAGCGTTGGAAAGCGAAGGAAAGGAGCCGGCGGACGGAAAGCAGGTACTGCTTGGAATTACAAAGGCATCGCTTGCTACAAATTCGTTCCTTTCGGCAGCTTCCTTCCAGGAAACGACAAAGGTTCTGACAGAGGCGGCAATCAAGGGAAAAGTGGACCCGTTAATTGGTATGAAAGAAAATGTAATTATTGGTAAGCTGATTCCGGCCGGAACGGGAATGAAACGATATCGCAATATAAAACTGGACTCGGATATTGACGAGGAAGAATATTTGTTTGACGATTTCGACGAATACGAGGAACTTCAGGAGGAGTCATTTCGGGAAGAAATGATTTTAGAAGAATAGTTTCAGGAAAAAAACAGGAAAGGAAATCGGCTGTATGTAAGCCGGTTTCCTTTTGCTATTTTATATAATAGGAAATTCCTCCTTGCGGAGGAATCTTAAATTAAAATAGCCCGCTGGAGGCGGGCATGAAAAAAAGACGGTTACTAAAAGAGGTTTATATAGAAGCCTTCCTCTGGTTCGCTGCCATCCCAGTCGTCATCTTCAGTTAGAAAATAGTGCATGTCCAATAAATCCGAATCGGTCATGCCTTTTACAAGTTTTGCGGTCATACCATCCGGTGGATTTTTGATATATTTGTTGCGAAGTTCCTCTAGAGCTTTAGCGTTCATAACTGATACCTCCCTGTCTGCGAATAAATATAGTATGAGGCAGACGAGAGAATAAATCAAGCGGAACGGCATTTTGCGTTTGCCCTTTCGTAAAGTTCTTCCAGAGAAACACGCTTGTGATTATAGTAAACATCTGTCAGGGACATTGTATGTTTGCAGTTAGGACAGCAAAGTGGGTCATATCCGAAAGAAATGAGTATGTTGTTGCGCCACATGGTAAAGCTTTGGATAGTTTTACGCTTGGATTTATGAATTGCAAGGGTAAGCGTCTTATCTTTTTCGCGATGACGGGCATACAGACCGTAATAGCGGGTCATTTTGTAGTGAGGCTCAGGTATGTGCTGAATCAAAAGGGATATGAAGTCCAGAGCCGGTATTGTTTTCTTTACAAAAACATTGTCTTCGTGACGGTTGTAATGGAAAGTGACATTCTCGCCATCATAAGAATCAATGCGGCTTAGTGCAATGACAGGGCGTCCAAGATAGCGGCTGATATATTTGATAACAGTCTTTGTATCGCAGAGGTTAGGTTTGGCATAAACATAGAAGCCATTTTTGTTCTTTTTGTAGATGGCAGCTTTGGCTTTTTTGAAAGAGGGGCCGATTTTCTTTTCCATTTCATTAAGTAAAGCAGTCTGAAAGGATTTGCGAAGAAGAGTGTAGCTAAAGTGTTTTACGACACGCCAGAAGCCATCGTCGGAGAAACCGCCTTGCGTGATGAGACAATGAATATGGGGGTTCCATTCCAGAGGGCGTCCGAAAGTATGAAGAACACAGATGAAACCGGGAACAAAGTTTTTTGATTTGTTGATTTCATGGAACATACGGAGAACAACGCTTCTGACTGCGTTAAAAAGGCAGTCGAGAAGGGAACGGTCTTCGAGAAAGAAATGGCGCAGTTGTTCATCAATTGTGAAAACACAGTGTCTGTGCGTGCATTGAATCAGTTTAAAAGACATGGCATTGGAACGTTCCTGACAGTATTTCACACCGCAAGTCGGGCAGAAACGGCTTTTACAACGGAAAGGAACGTATTTCAACATCCCACATTTGGAGCAGGCGTACATAGCGCCGCCAAAAGAAGGGTCACCACAGTTAATCATCTTGTCGACGTTAGTAATGACGGCCTGACGAGGATGTAAAATATATAACATTTCTTCATAATGGTCAGTAAAAATTTCTTGGAGTATATTCATAATATTATTATGAAGGAAAAAGTAAGAAAAGGAAACCCCACCCCTCAAGATTGAGGGGCAGGGGAGCTGAATAGGCGAAGCCTATTTTTTATTCGCGTATATTTTTCGAAAAGATATTAAACATTCAGTCACTTGTGCCGATAAATGAGATAAGGAATTGTGTACCATACAGAATTGGGAATCAGTTTTCATGAAAAGAAAACAAGGAGAGATGCTTATGTACAAGGATGTAGGAAAGAGGGTTTTAGCGATCGCTGTGGCGATCTGCCTTGTGGTTACGCTGGTGAATATACCGGGGATCGAAGTAAAGGCGGACCCGGCTAAGGTTTATCACGACTACATGTATGGAGAGAACGGAGATGCCGGCTATGTGGCTGCAAATACGGCGGCTGCGATTTTTAAGGCGGACAGAAACGACTCCGGAGGGGCGGAGCTTTTATCGGGTGTATCGTTTGACGTACATGCGGAAAACGGAGAAGCTTTTGCCGGAGCATCGGCAAATGTATCGGTTTACGCCGGTCCGGTTTCGGGGGATCCCGAAAGCGGTGTCTTTTTGTGTTCAAATGAAAGCTATTCGCTGGTAGAGGGAACCAATGAATTGTCGTTTGGCGCCTCCTCTGCGAAATTAAATAACGGTGAATTTTATGCAGTGGTTGTCACTTTAAACGGAGACGGATTATCCTTTTATACGGACTCCTTTTCCGAGACGGGCTGCACCTATATAAAAACGGAAGACGGAAGCTGGAAGGATATGGGGACGGAAGAAAAAAGCGTTACAATCCGAACCACTACGTATGATGAACCGTTTCTGGATCCGATTAAGGAAAGCATAGTGGAGCGCGTTACGGATTTTGTATCCAATCTCATGGCTCCGCAGGAAGTTTCCCTTACAATAACCAGAGAAGAAGAGTTTGCAGAAGAAGTTTCGGCTGAGAATCCTTCTGAGGAAGAGAGTACGGATGCCGCTGCAGAAGGAGACGAAACTCCCGTTACGGAAGACGAACTGATTTGGGAAGAGGGAGCTACTTTTGATATCGGTATTGACGGGGAGAAAAAAGAAGGCGAGGCAAACGTTAATATCGGAGAAACGGCTGGAACGGACGCAAATAATCCGGCGGCTCCGACAGATACTTCTGGCGGAGGTCAGAAGACGATCGCTTTAAATGTATCCGAACTTACGCTTGCAGAAAATTATACGTTTACGCTGAAAGCTACCAATCTGCAGGCGAACAGAGTCTATGAGTGGAAAATTGCCGATTCGTCTCCGGCTGATGCAGTTGGCTTTGTCGGTGCGGACGGAACCATTTCCTCTTCGGCGGAGGGTGACGCGGTTACGGTAAAGGCATTGAAAGCAAATGCCAATGTAATACAGGTAGACGTTAGAGAGTACGAAATAATTCCTCCCGTTCCGCCGCTGACAAAACCGACCCGAAGGCTTACCGGAGTCGGCGGCTGCAAGATTACAGTAGTAGAAAAGTTTTTGGAAGTAAGTCTTGACAGCATTGACGACGTGACTTATACGGGATCGGAGCAAAAGGCAAAGGTTGTTGTAAGAGAGAAGGAAAGCGGAAAGATTATTCCGGATACTTCTAATGCATATAGTGTAAATTATAACGGAGATCTCGTAAATGCCGGAACGATTGAAGTTACGGTAACGGGAAATAACACCGGTTATACCGGAAGCGATACAAAGACGTATCGTATTCTGCCGAAAGCCATTGACGAAACCTTTATCAATGGCGAGATTGCAATTGAGAATGTCGGAACGCTGACACAGGAAGGCATTGAAAATATCATTGCCGATAAGATTCTTTATAATGCGGTGAACCCGGACGGTACAACCACGCCGGTGCTTCTGACGAAAAATACGGATTACAGTCTGGTAAACTGGGAGGCGGATTTTGCGGAAGCCGGCGAGCACAAGGTGACGATGGTTGCGCTTGAGGGCGGTAACTATACCGGAAGTATCGAAATTACTTACAGTATCCGTAAAAGCATTGCGGATACCCAGAATGCGGATGTAATTGTTGCACCGGGCAATTTTAACGGAGCGTACACTTATACCGGAGAAGAAATCATCCCTTCCGTAACTGTAAAATATGCGGGAAAAGTATTGAAACCGGATGAGGATTATACGATTGAGTTTTTTGATAATACAAACGCGGGTTCCGCTACGATTCACATTGTCGGAATCAACGATTACTGCGGTGAAGTAGAAAAGAACTTTGATATTGCGCCGAAGTATATTTCAAACTATGATATGTCCCTGTTTTCTGTTGATGTTTTGCCAATCGAATTCCCGGTTGCTGCAAGGCCGGATTCGGCGGACGACCCGATTCCCGTACCGGAGTATACGGTAAGTTACAGAGGAAATGATCTTGTAAAGGGTACGGATTATACCGAGAGCGAAGTAAGAATTACGGCAGGAACAAATGTTCTGGACGCGACGAAGGCAGAGATTACGATTACAGGTAACGGTAATTTTACCGGAGAGCGGACGCTTGTTTTTAATGTCGGCACGGATATTCAGAAATATATTGACGATAATGGTTTTGTTATTGATCTGGGAATACAGCAGCCCTATATTTACACAGGGCAAGTGGTTTCCTTAGAGAATGTTACGATTGGCGATCTGGTACAGAATGTTGACTTTACGGTAGAATGTCAGTCGAGAGATGTGGGAACGGCAAATGTATATATCCGCGGTATCGGAGCATACGGAGGAGTTTACCATATGAATGGCGATCCTGCCCTGCCGTCTGCTACATTCGAAATTGCAGCAAGAGACTTAAGTCAGATGGACGATGCTTGTTTTGTTCTTCCGACAAAACGGGTGGACTATTCGAAAGACCCGGAGAAAATGAAGCCGGAAGTATCGGTTGTCTTTATGGGCAACAGCATTGATCCGGCTGAGTATATTGTGGAATATGACGCGGTTCTGGCAGTCGGAACACATTCGATTAAAATTAAGGCAAACAGCAGCAATCTTACCGGGGAAAAGACAATTCAGTATGAAATTGTAAGAGTAAACCTTACAAAGAACAATACGACGGTTGAACTTCCCGAAGATTACCGTTATACAGGAAAACCGATTGATATCAGAAAAGACGCCGTAATTAAGTGCAACGGTGAAACGCTGGAAATTGGCGTTGATTATGAAATTATCTATGTGACGGACGGCGAAAGCGAAGATGATTATCAAACCGGAATCGGAACCAAGAATATTGAGATTCACGGTATTAATAATTATACCGGAATTGTAGAAGCATCTTATGTAGTATCAAGAATCCCGTTGAACGAAGTGGAAATCGTTATGGATCAGCTTGATGCGGATGCAAGCTCTTACGTGCAGGATTTACTGGGCGGCGAAACAGGTTATCGCGCATATTTAAGATATGACGGAACGAAAAAAGAGCCGCAGGTTGTTTTAAATTATTGTGACGAGAACGGGGCTGTTGTTACGACCTTACAGCAAGACGTCGATTATACGGTTACTTATAGAAACAACACGGAAATGTCAAAAGAGGGCGAACCGGCATACCTTGTGATTACGGCGAAGAAGACGGACAAGGCGGCGTGTGTCGGCGAGCTGATTATTCCGTTCCTGATTTACAGGGAAATCGACAATGCAAAAATCGACGGTGTTCCGGACAGCGTGGTATTTACCGGATCGGAAATGGATTTTTCGGATGAGGTGTCCGTAAAGACGGAAGAAAAGAACGGAATCCTGACATCTGAGAAAGAGCTGATACTGAATTATGATTATTTTATTACGTATGTGGGAGATAATATCAACGCAGGCGATAATAAAGTAGTTGAAATTCACGGAAGACCGAAGGCGGATATCCTGACGCCGAACGGATGCTATGTCATTAATTATTCGAAACAGTATTCGATTGGAAAGCGTCCGTTAAGTACGGTTGAGTACGACGAGTTAGTAAAGCAGTATGACAATGCGGCAGTGAAACTGACGGAAGAGGATTTTGCGAAGCTGAATCCCGGCTTTTATCTGGTGGAAGGCGGAGAACGGGTTCCGCTGGTATACGGCGAGGACTATACGGTTGTAGAATCCAGCTATGACGGCAATAATGCGATTACGGACGGTGCGACTGCAAGCGTACAGATTACGGCAAAAGATCCCGGAAACTTTACGGGAACGAAGAGAATATATTTCTCGATTGCGGGAAAATCCATAATGACTGTGGATGTTGAGGCGGAAAGCATTGTTTACAATGTAGACAGAGTTGAAAAAGTGCCAAAACTTACAATAACGGACGGAAACTATACGTTACAGCCGGATATTGATTACGTAATTGTTCCGAAACGAAACGAAATATACGTAGATGCAGGAGATGCATATGTTTATATAAAAGGTATCGGAAATTATGAAGGCGAAGAGGAACGCAAGATTCGTTATCAGATTTTACCGCTTGACATCAGCGATACGACATTGGGAGCAATCACGCTTAACGGAATGGAGGCGGAATATACCTGGGAGCCGAACGGCGTAAAACCGGTGCCTACTGCGGTGCTTTACCGGCCGGACGGCGCACAGGCTGACACGAGATTAAACGAGACGGACTATGAAATACTTCCGTATGTAGCGTTTGAAAATGTCGGCGAACATGCAATGATTCAAATTCAGGGCGTCGGAAACTTTTCGGGTGTTTATACCCAGGAGTATAAGATCAATCCGAAGGATCTCTCCATCCCGGATGACGAGGATATTGTAATTGAAGATATACCGGATCAGGAATTCAGCGGAAGTTATGCAACATATGTTTCGCCTGATGTGGTTGTGAAGCACAAAGGCGTAACACTCGTAAAAGACAGGGATTACAAGCTCACTTATAAAAATAATTTCGGAGTGACCGGAAGACCGGCGACGGCTACCATTCACGGTATCGGAAATTATGAGGGAACCGTCAGCAAACAGTTTAATATTATAAACTCCATGAACGACGGAAGCACGATTAAAGTAACATATAATGATCCGGATGATGAGTATTTGTATACGGGAGATGTTATCAAGCCCTCGGTTACCGTCAGAAATACAATGACGGGCGTAAAACTTGTCGAAGGTACCGACTATACGATAGAGGTACCGAAGGGATTTGATAATACAAACGTAGGACCGGCAAGAATCGTCGTAACCGGAAAAGGAAAATATTCCGGACAGATTCCGCACGATTTTACAATTCTGCCAAGAAGTATAAAAGACCCGAACGTTGAGATAACGCTTCCCGACGGATATCAATACGAGTATACCGGAGAGCATATTGCTCCGAAGGTAGAAGTTTCGTTTATGGGAAAAACGATGAGCAGTAATGATTTTGAGATTGTGACGCCGGATCGCTATATCGAGGTGGGAACCGGTAAAGTTGTCATTAAAGGTGTCGGCAATTTTGGCGCGGGAGAAGAAACGGTAGAGGTTTCCTTTGATATTGTTCCGATGTCAATCGGAAGCAGCAACACTTTTGCACCTGGTTTCAGCGGCGTAATAAGCGATCAGGATTATACCGGATCAGCGCTCGAACCGCAGCCGATTATTACGTATAAGAATAAGACGTTAACGCTTGATACGGATTATACGCTTTCCGACTATACCAATAATATTGATATTGGTGTGGCTACGGTAAAAGTAAACGGTATCGGAAATTACAGAGATAGTGTAACGCTTGCATTTGCAATTAAAGGAAAGATTAACAACAGTAATATTGAAATCACGCTCCCGGAGACCACTTATCATGCAATTCCGGATCCGAACGCTACAACGGCGATTAAGCTGAAGGAAATTAAACCGGAGCCGACCGTTACCTTTAAGTATGATGACGGCAGGTCGCTTGAACTGAGCGCGGTTACGGATTACAATGTAAAATATCGGAATAATGCAAGAGTAGGGGAAGCCGAGGTCTATATTGAAGGCAAGGGTGCATACGAGGGAACTGCAAGTACGACATTCCGCATTATCGGCGACTTAAAAGATGCAGTGGTGGAACCGATTCCTCCGCAGCCGTATGACGACGGTGAGATCATTACGCCGGAGGTTGTTGTAAAATATTACGGAATGGAGCTGGTGGCAGAAACCGATTATGAGTGTATTTCCACAAGCAAGGACATTACGCCGGACGGAAGTACGGAAGTATTAACGATTCAGGGTGTAGCGGGCGGTTACTTCGACGGAACCAGTACGACAGCCGAATTCAGAATCGTGGAAGCAATCGGCCTTATTGTTAAAGTGGAAGATCCGCATAGTTATACGTTTACCGGGTCGCAGATTAAGCCAAAGATTCGTGTCAGATATGACGGTATTAAGCTGGAAGAGAACCAGTATACTGTGAACTATGGTACGAATATCAATGCCGGAAGCCTGGCCGGAGTTGTCAGAGTAACTTATCGTCCGAACGGACAGTCGGCGCCTGTGGTAGAAGAAGCACGGTTTACGATTAATAAGTTTAATCTGGAACAGGTGGGCGTAACGGTTAAGGATAATGACGAATATGGTCATATTCGGGATATGGAATATCTCGGAGGAAATCCGATTGTGCCGAATAACTATGAAGTAGTGCTGCAGACGGACGGCGTAGATGTTTTAAGCTTCGGCAGCGATAAATTTACGCTGACTTTCCCGGAGGGAGACAATATCAATCCGGGTGTGGCGCATGCAAGGATAGTTGCCAATACTGCAAATGAAAATAATTTTACGGGTTCTATTGATACGACATTCCGCATAGTGGCAAGAGATATGGCAAATACGAATATCATGGTAGATCAGAAGGACTATATTTACAATGGTACAAAGATTTTGCCGGAAGTTACGATTATCGGTCACGCAAATGCAAAGAACGGCATTGATTATATTATCAGAGCCGAATCTGAGGACGGCTGCGTGAACGCCGGTGTGCAGAGAGCGGTCGTAGAAGGAATCAGCAGTTACTATACCGGAAGTCAGGTAGTAGAATTTATTATTACTCCTCTTGGAATGGATTCCGCGGATATAACGATTGACGAAATTCCTGCGCAGGCGTTTACGGGCAGTGAAGTTCATCCGGATGACAGCATTGTTGTCAGATACAAAGGGATTGCTCTGACGGCCGACGTGGATTATAATGTAACTTATGAGAACTGCATTAACGCAGGAAATAATACCGCTGTTGCGCGTATTGTAGGAAAAGGAAACTTTAACAGTTCAAAGACAAAGAACTTTACGATTAATCCGGTGGATATTAATTCTGAGAGTATTGTATTAGAACCGATACCGAGCGGAATCTATACGGGCTCTCCGGTTGAGGCAGTCGTTACAATGAAGTTCGGAGAAATGAAACTGACGCAAGGCGTTGATTTTACCGTAGAGTATGACGGTCCGCATACGGAACTCGGCGTGGTGAATCTTACGATTATAGGAAAAGATAATTTTGTTGGAAGAAGATCGGGGTCTTTCCGAATTGTTGCGGACAGCATTGCAAATGCAGAGGTTGAAGGGCTGGAATTGTCTTATGTATATACCGGTAAAGCGATTTGCCCGGATAATCTCAAAGTAAGCATCGGAACGACGGTTCTTACAAAAGATACGGATTATACGCTTTCCTATGGCGAGAATACAAACGTAGGAAATGGTACGGTTACGATTTCAGGAACGGGTGAGACATACGGAGGAAGTAAGGAGCTTACGTTCCAGATTACGCAGAAATCGATCAGCGATGCCGATGTTGTTATGACCGGCTTTGTGAAGAGCATTCCATATAACGGATTGCCGGTCGTACAGGACGGAATTGTATTGACCTATGGAGACATGACGCTTACAGAAGGTACGGATTATGTACTGGAGTGTACAAATAATAATGCAGTTACCGATGAAGCGCGTATGACAATTTCAGGAATCGGGAACTTTGCCGGAACGATTTCCGAAACATATATCATTAGCGCTGCGGCATTCGACAATATAGAGGTTAGCAATGTATCTTCCGTATACACTTACACGGGCGAGCCAATTGTACCGGAACCGATTGTGACAGTTGACGGTGCGGTACTGACAGTAGATGTCGATTATACCGTGGAGCTTAAGGACAATGTCAACGCGGGTGTCGCAACCCTCATTATTAACGGAATAGGCAACTTTAAGGGCGCCGTAAAAGAAGTCAACTTTACTATTTTAAGCAGGAGTATTCAAAGAGCTACTTTTGCACCGATTGAGGATCAGATTTATAACGGAGAAGAAGTAAGACCGGATGTGACGGTAACAGACAAGGATAAGGTTCTTGTGGCAGGCATCGATTACGATTTGTCCTATACGGAGAATCAGAAGGCCGGTACGGCGACCGCAATTATCGTCGGTAAAAAGAATTATCGTGCTACTAAATATCTGCAGTTTGAGATTAAGGTGGGAGCGGTAACTTCGGCGACGGTAACGGAGTGGACAGATACAACGGTAAGCTTAAGCTGGAGCGGCGAGGGTGTTGTAACCGGATACGAAATTTATCGTGACGACGGAAGCGGACAGTATCAGTTGATTGCCCGTACGGCAAAACAATCTTATACGGATACACAGCTTACATCGGGGACATTCTATTCTTACAGAGTACGTGCATATTATCTGGCAACAGACAGTGAACCCGCGTATGGAGAAATTTCTCCGACGGTAGAGATTCAGACACGTTAAAAGAAAAGAGGCGGTGCATATTCGGATATGGCTAGGAAGTACAGAATTGGGAAATTCAGGTTTGATACACGGGAAGAGTATAACTTGGGAAGGGATGACGTAAAAAAAATTTATAAAATTACTCATTCCGTAGATATCTACGATCCGGATATAGCACTGCGGCTCTACCAGTCCATACGTACTGGAAAAATAGAGCTGCACAGCAAAATAGGAAGAAAGTTTTTCCTTGACCTTGCCGATATTGTGGCAAAAAACGCCGAAGTATCGGCAAGGGAGCAGGAAAAACAAAAGGAATCGGAAAAGTCAGATTACTGGCAGAGAATTTTGGGACTTGTGTGTCTGCTTGCAGGCATTCTCTGCTGTGTTTGGTATTTTTGGTCGGATTATACAAATCGACGCGGAAATGAGACAAATGATTATCTGAGAAAGCTGCGGGAAGATCCGCAGGAAACGGCGGATTTGGTTAGCAATGATGCCTTTTTTATGGAAGATGCGCCGGAGCTGGCCGCTTCTCTGGAGGGAACGGGTGAAACGGAGGAGACGGACGACGGATACAAACCTGAAATATTAGCGGAGTATCAGCCGATTATTCAGGTGAATCCCGATTTTGGCGGATGGATAACGATTGAAGGAACACAGATTGATTATCCGGTTATGTATACAAAATCGGATGACAGATTTTATTTAAAACATAATTTTGACAGAGAAGAGGATATAAACGGAACGCTGTTTATGGATTCAAGAGTCAATCTGGCAAGGCCCGGAACGAATATTATTATTTACGGGCATAACATGAAAAGCGGTCAGATGTTTGGCGGCCTGAAAAGTTATTTGAATGAGGACTACTTTCAGTCTCATAAACAGATTACGTTTGATACAATATATGAAAAAGGCGTCTATGAAGTTTTTGCGGTTTGTCTTGCACAGGTAAGGTATCAGGATGAGGATGCCTATCGGTATTATAATTTTATACAGGCAGACTCGGAGGAAGCCTTTTTGGAGTTTCTCCGAAATGTGGAACAGCTCTCGGTTTTTGCGGATCAGAATTTACCGGAATACGGGGATGAGCTATTGACATTATCCACCTGCAACAGTTATGTGGAGGATGGCAGGCTGTTTCTGGTAGCAAAAAAATGCAGGGAAGCAGAATAACGTGCATTGCACGAAACCAGTGGAAGATAGGAGAGAGTGAAATGAAAAAACGTATCAAAAGAAAAATGGGGTTTGTATTGGTCATCGCAATGCTCATCGTCATGTTCTATCCCGGTAAGCCCGGTAAGGCGGCGGATGGATTTGTAATTGTTGACGGTGTGCTGACAGGCTACACCGGCGTGGAAAATGCGGTCGTAATTCCGGATGAGGTAACCTCAATCGGTAAGGATGCTTTTGCCGGAACTACCATTACATCCGTGGCGATTGGCGGTAATGTCACAAGTATTGACTCAGGAGCTTTCAGACAATGCGGTGAGCTGGAAAGCGTTACGATTCCGGCTACGGTTCAGTCGGTCGGTTCGGAGGCATTTCAGGATTGTGAAAGTCTATATGAGGTAACATGGATCAGCAATGCGGGAATCCAGGATTATACCTTTGACGGCTGCAAAAGCTTAGAGCGGATACGTTTGTCACCCAATCTTGCATCTATCGGAAATCTGGCGTTCCGTAACTGCGAAAGTCTTTCCAGTTTCAATATACCTTCCGGAACAGGTTCGGTTGCGTTAGGCGCGTTTAACGGCTGTACAAGGATGCAGGCTATTAATGTAGAACAGGGAAACTCTTATTTTTCGTCATATGACGGATGTTTGTATGGTGGATATAACGGAAATGTAGTATCTTTACTCCGCTGTCCGCAGGGAAAACAGACAGTAGATATTCAGAAAGACACGACAATGGTAGCGCCGTATGCGTTCTTTGGAAACAGAATGAGTACGGTGGAAATGCCGTTGGAAGTTACTACGATTTCACTGAATGCATTTGAAAACAGCAAGGTGGATACATTGGTTCTCGGTCAAAAAGTTGAGGTATTTGAAGGACAGACAAATGCCGGTTTTGGTGTGATTAAGGTAGCGGAAGGGGCTCCGGTGTCGGATACGATTCACAATGTGGTCGGCGAAGGCGTAACGATCATCGGTTTTAGTCCGGATAAACCGGATAACCCGGACAATCCAGATAACCCGGACAATCCAGATAATCCGGACAATCCGGATAACCCAGATAACCCGGACAATCCGGATAACCCAGACAATCCGGATAATCCCGATAAACCGGATAACCCCGATAATCCCGATAAACCGGATAATCCGGACGACAATAAACCGGATGACAATAACCCGGGAGGGTCTACAGGGGACGGGAATGACGGGAACAACGGCAATCAGACGCCGGATAATAATCAGGGCGGTACACAGGTTGCGGTCAATGATAACAATACGGTAAATCAGGCGCCGACCCCACCGGCACAGAACGCTACGGGAACCGAACATATAAAGGATAATACTCCGTCGACCGGACCCGAGCTGAATGCAAAGTATATTCTCTGTCTTGGTGTGATGCTTTTGGGTGTATATATGATTCTGAGCGGCAGAAAGGAATCCTGCAGAACGGCATAATTATAAGATGGATTTTTTGACGGCGTGGTATAAAATTTAAGGAATATGGAATGATAGAGGAAGACTTTTCATCAATGTCTTCCTCTTTTTTTGCATGCATAAAACCGCAATTAGGCAGACGTAGTACATAAAAAACTGTTGACAAACAATAACAATCCTTGTATAATAATTCAGCGTGCATTAGTAGCACGTTTTGCGTGATGCATTTTTTTTAAATTTAAACAGGAGGTGAAAATAATGCCAACATTTAACCAGTTAGTAAGAAAAGGACGTCAGACAACTGTTAAAAAGTCTACCGCACCGGCGCTTCAGAAGGGTTATAACTCTTTGCAGAAGAGACCTACAGACAGCCCGTCTCCACAGAAGAGAGGCGTTTGTACCGCAGTAAAGACAGCTACTCCGAAGAAACCGAATTCGGCTCTTAGAAAGATTGCCAGAGTACGTCTCTCAAACGGAATTGAAGTAACAAGCTATATTCCGGGTGAAGGACATAATCTGCAGGAGCACAGCGTTGTTATGATCAGAGGCGGTCGTGTTAAGGATTTACCTGGTACAAGATATCACATTATTCGTGGTACGCTCGATACCGCAGGCGTTGCTAACAGAAAACAGGCGCGTTCCAAGTATGGCGCTAAGAGACCGAAGGCTTCCAAATAATAGGTTAGCCCCATAGTTTCTAAAATCGAACCAATAGTATCACATAACAGAACTTGCGGTTTAGTGTTGGGATTATTATCACAGACGATAGATTTCCGCACGAACACGAAGGGGAATGATCCGAACGGATCTTTCGAGACAGAAGAAGCAGATGGAATTACCTTTTGCCGGAGCTGTTTTACACATTGTGAGTACCGTTGAATTAATCGATAATGAAGTTCACTGACAGGAAGTTCGGGTCAATGAACCCGATCGATACGGATTTTATTGAACTGTCGGTAAATGCAGAATGATTCTGTATAGTAAATCATGATTAAGGAGGGAAGAACCGTGCCACGTAAAGGACATACTCAGAAAAGAGATGTATTAGCAGATCCGATGTACAATAATAAAGTGGTTACAAAGCTTATCAATAACATTATGTTAGACGGTAAGAAGGGCGTAGCTCAGAAGATTGTATACGGAGCTTTTGCAAGAGTAGAGGAGAAGATAGAAAAGCCTGCTCTTGAGGTATTTGAAGGCGCTATGAATAATGTTATGCCTGTTCTCGAGGTAAAGGCAAGACGTATTGGCGGCGCGACATATCAGGTGCCGATTGAGGTAAGACCGGAACGTCGTCAGACACTGGCGCTTCGCTGGCTGACTACATTCTCGCGCAAAAGAGGCGAGAAGACAATGGAAGAAAAGCTTGCCAACGAAATTATGGATGCGTATAACAATACAGGGGCATCCGTTAAGAGAAAAGAAGAAATGCATAAGATGGCGGAGGCAAATAAGGCTTTTGCGCATTATCGTTTCTAATCAGAAATGCTCTGATTTTTGTTGGTAAACAGAGGCTGTTGACGGTATATACTGCGGTATATGCATATCAGCGTAGTAATTAAGGAGGAAAAACCCTTGGCTGGAAGAGAATATCCATTAGAGAGAACCAGAAATATCGGTATTATGGCTCATATCGATGCGGGTAAGACGACATTGACAGAGCGTATTTTATACTATACCGGTATTAACTATAAGATTGGTGATACTCATGAAGGTACTGCGACGATGGACTGGATGGAACAGGAGCAGGAAAGAGGTATCACGATCACGTCAGCCGCTACTACATGCCACTGGACTTTGGAAGAATTTACAAAACCGAAGGCAGGTGCTTTAGAGCACCGTATCAATATTATTGATACCCCGGGTCACGTTGATTTTACTGTAGAGGTAGAGCGTTCGCTCCGTGTACTTGACGGCGCTGTAGGCGTCTTCTGTGCAAAGGGAGGCGTGGAGCCACAGTCAGAGAATGTATGGCGTCAGGCTGACACTTATAACGTACCAAGAATGGCATTTATTAATAAGATGGACATCCTGGGTGCGAACTTTTACGGAGCTGTAGATCAGATTCGTACAAGATTGGGAAAAAATGCAATTGTTCTTGAACTGCCGATTGGCAAGGAAGACACTTTTAAAGGAATCATTGATCTGTTCGAAATGAAAGCGTACCTTTATAATGACGATAAGGGCGAAGACATTACCGTAACGGATGATCTGGGAGAGATGAAGGATGAAGCGGAGCTTTATCGTTCGGAATTAATCGAAAAGATCTGTGAGTTGGACGACGATTTAATGATGATGTATCTCGAAGGAGAGGAACCGTCCGTTGAACAGATGAAAAAGGTTTTAAGAACGGCTACCTGCGAGTGTACCGCGGTTCCGGTATGCTGCGGTTCCGCCTATAGAAATAAGGGCGTACAGAAGCTTTTGGATGCCGTTATCGAATTTATGCCGGCTCCGACAGATATCCCTGCAATTAAGGGTACGGATTTGGAAGGCAATGAAGTAGAAAGACATTCTTCCGACGAAGAGCCGTTTTCTGCTTTGGCATTTAAGATTATGGCAGATCCGTTTGTTGGTAAGCTTGCATTTTTCAGAGTATATTCCGGTACCGTTAATTCCGGTTCCTATGTGTTAAATGCAACAAAGGATAAAAAAGAGCGTGTCGGACGTATTCTTCAGATGCATGCGAATAAGAGACAGGAACTTGACAAGGTTTATTCCGGCGATATTGCAGCGGCGGTAGGTTTTAAGTTTACTACTACGGGCGATACAATCTGTGATGAACAGCATCCGGTTATCCTGGAGTCCATGGAGTTCCCGGAGCCTGTTATTGAGCTTGCGATTGAGCCGAAGACAAAGGCCGGTCAGGGTAAGATGGGCGAGGCGCTTGCAAAGCTTGCCGAAGAAGATCCTACTTTCCGTGCGCATACGGATCAGGAGACAGGCCAGACTATTATTGCGGGGATGGGCGAGCTGCATCTGGAAATTATTGTTGACCGTCTTCTTCGTGAATATAAGGTAGAGGCAAATGTCGGCGCTCCGCAGGTTGCTTATAAGGAAACGTTTACGAAGCCGGTAGACGTGGAATACAAATATGCAAAACAGTCGGGTGGACGCGGTCAGTACGGACATTGTAAGGTTAAGTTTGAGCCGATGGATCCGAACGGCGAAGAGACATTTAAGTTTGAATCTTCCGTTGTCGGCGGTGCGATTCCGAAGGAATATATCCCGGCAGTCGGCGAAGGTATCGAAGAGGCAGCTCAGGCAGGTATACTTGGCGGATTCCCGGTATTGGGCGTTCATGCGAATGTTTACGACGGTTCTTATCATGAAGTCGATTCCTCGGAAATGGCATTCCATATCGCAGGATCGATGGCTTTCAAAGAGGCGATGCATAAGGCAGGCGCCGTATTGCTTGAGCCAATAATGAAGGTAGAGGTTACAATGCCGGAGGAATATATGGGCGATGTAATCGGCGATATCAATTCACGCCGCGGACGTATTGAAGGTATGGACGATCTGGGCGGCGGAAAGATTGTACGCGGTTATGTTCCACTTGCGGAGATGTTCGGATATTCAACTGACTTACGTTCTAAGACACAGGGACGCGGTAACTACTCTATGTTTTTTGATAAGTATGAGCAGGTGCCGAAAAACATTCAGGAAAAAGTTTTATCGGAAAAAAGCAAATAGAATAAAATAACAGATTTCCCTTATTTTATGGGAAATCTGCTATAAATAGCTTGAAAAAGGCAGGATTATTTTATATAATCAAAATTAGCCGAGTTTTAATCAAATATAGCCCGAGAGGGGTATCAGTTTAAGGAGGATATTCAAAATGGCAAAAGCTAAGTTTGAAAGAACAAAACCACATTGTAATATTGGTACCATCGGTCACGTAGATCATGGTAAAACAACTTTAACAGCAGCTATTACGAAAGTTTTATCTGAACGTGTTGCAGGTAATACAGCTACAGATTTTGAAAATATTGATAAAGCTCCGGAAGAGAGAGAGCGTGGTATCACAATTTCTACTGCACACGTAGAATATGAGACGGATAAGAGACATTATGCTCACGTTGACTGCCCGGGACATGCCGACTATGTAAAGAACATGATTACCGGAGCTGCTCAGATGGACGGAGCGATCCTTGTTGTAGCTGCTACTGACGGTGTTATGGCTCAGACAAAAGAGCACATCTTATTATCCCGTCAGGTAGGCGTACCGTATATCGTTGTTTTCTTAAACAAATGCGATATGGTAGACGATCCGGAGTTAATTGAGCTGGTAGAAATGGAAGTTACCGAGCAGTTAGAGGAATATGAGTTCTCAGACTGCCCGATCGTAAAGGGTTCTGCTTTAAAGGCTCTTGAAGATCCGACCAGCGAGTGGGGCGACAAGATTATGGAATTAATGTCTACAGTTGACGACTATATTCCGGACCCGCAGCGTGATACAGATAAGCCGTTCTTAATGCCGGTTGAGGACGTATTCACAATTACAGGTCGTGGTACGGTTGCTACAGGCCGTGTTGAGAGAGGTACGTTACACTTAAGCGACGAGCTTGAGATTCTCGGTGTAAAAGAGGACGTTCAGAAGACTGTTGTTACCGGTATTGAAATGTTCCGTAAGCAGTTAGATGAGGCTATGGCCGGTGATAATATCGGTGCATTACTTCGTGGTATTAACCGTGACCAGATCGTTCGTGGACAGGTTCTTGCAAAACCGGGTTCTGTAACCTGCCACAGAAAGTTTACTGCTCAGGTTTACGTTTTAACGAAGGATGAGGGTGGTCGTCATACACCGTTCTTCAACAACTATCGTCCGCAGTTCTATTTCAGAACAACTGACGTTACAGGTGTCTGCAATTTACCGGGCGGTACAGAGATGTGTATGCCGGGCGATAATATCGAGATGACGATTGAGCTGATTCATCCGGTAGCTATGGAGCAGGGACTTACGTTTGCTATTCGTGAGGGTGGTAGGACTGTTGGGTCTGGTCGTGTGGCTACAATCATCGAGTAATTAGTAAAAAGCTAGATTTTATGGGGCTTTCCGAGAAATCGG
>CANPGM010000002.1 GCA_947573605.1 uncultured Roseburia sp.
TCTTCAGGTCATAGATCGGAAGCTCTTCATCCTGATACAGCGTCCCCAGACGGTAACGTGCATACTCGTTCTTCTGATCTGCAGATTTTTTTAAATAATCCATCGCCAGTTCAACATTATACATATCAGAATCCCGCTCAGCATAGATACACCCAAGTCGGTATTGCGCCAGCGGATTTCCTGAAGATGCCGCCATTCTAAGATGCTTTTCTCCTAGCTTTAAATTATAAAATTCTCCGTCCCTGTCGCAGTAAATTGTACCTAATTTATACTGCGCCTGGCTTTTTCCTTTCCCGCTCATCTCTGTCAGTATCTCTACCGCTTTCTTTTTCATCTCTGTATTCGGTTTGTCATAGTAAAGAAAAGCCAGGCGTATTTTTGCACTGTCATTTCCCAGTTCAGACGCTTTCTTTATATACCTTTCTCCCTCAGCCGGATTCCTTTCCGTCCCTTTTCCCGACAGATACATGTCTCCCACCCGATAAAACAGGGCGTCATCTGTGCTGTTTTCTGACATAGCCAAAAAACTCTCCAGCGCCTTCTGATACCATAGATAAGATTCTTCCAAATCACTTTCTGCTGAAATTCCCCGCCTGTACATATCTGCCACTTCATATTCTGCAAACGGATTTCCCTGTTCCGCCGAGTGCAGCATCAGATGAAACGCGTGTTCTTGGTTTTCTCCCAGGTCTCTCCGTTCCGACACATAAATTTTCTCGGCCAGATACAGCTTCGCAAGGGAATACTGCGGATATTTCCTGGCCCCCGCTTTTTTATACCATTCCCCGGCCTTTTCATAGTCTGTTTCCAAGTCGCTTTTGCCCTGTTCATACAGCTTCCCAACATGGCCTTTTACGTTCCTTTCTGCCCCCTGGTTCTGCCGGACAGGCCGGTTTTCTGCTTTGCTTTTGGCCTGCACGTAGGAAAATTCTTTTTCCTCTGACATTTGATTCGGTTCCACAAAAAGCGTATCTTTCGCTTTTTCCGGATTTATTTCTTCCGCATACGCTTCCAGCTTCTCAACCGGCAGATCCTCCTCCGGCGCAGGCCGCTCTTCCGATTCCCTGTAGGATATTCTTTCTGCAGAAGGCATCCTGCCGCTACGTTCTCCCGCCAATATCTCTAATTGCATGTCCGCCGCAGCTACAAACGTCTCTTTCTCATCCTCTACAAGTATTACAGGCTCTTCTGTGCTTCGCGCCGATTCCTTTTCGGTTCCCTTGTTTATTTTCTCCTCTGTATACCGTTCTGCTTTTTTCTGTATCCTTCCGTTCTGCTGGACATAGGGCTTGATTTCCTTCAGTATCTTATTGGCAATCCTTTTCCGCATTTCCGCTTCCGCCTTGCCGACTTCAAACTTTATCTTTGCTCTGGACTGCCCCAGCTCTTTATGCCTTTTTTCAAAAGAATCCAGATAAATTTCCATTGATTTCTCAAGGTCTTTTTTCTCAAGGAGAACGTCTATCAGGCGTTCCATCTGCTCCTTTGCCGCAGGCGGCAGATACGCATACTGCATATTCCCTCTGCCCGGCAGCGCTCCGATCAGACGTTCCGTCTCTTCCGCGACCTGTTTCAGGTAATCGTTCGAGGCCCCTGACGGCAACCTTTCATATACCGCCCCCGGAACATAGCCGATTTCATTCATTACCTCTTTCGCGCCTTCCAGCATGTTGTTCCTCTGCCGGTTATGGACTTCGTTTAATTGGCTCAATACTTCATCCTTTACCTGACGTATTGTCTGTTCATATACATTATCAAACATTTCGTTCTCCAGATAAATACGGATGTCCTGCTGTGTAGCCGTGTGGATATAAGGGCTGCGCACCCTGTCTTTATTTTCCCATAGCATATAATGTACATGGGGATGCGATTCTTCCGCGTGGAAAGCCGCCACCCAGCTGTGGTCATAGCTGCTGATTCCCAGCTTTTTTGCAATAACCGGCATTACATTCCGCAGGTAGCCGTTCCAGGCATTGATGTTGCGGAAACCAAGAGCTTCCGCGTCTTTTTCGCTTAATGAAATAATCCCGCGGTATATAATCCTTCCGGATTTTGAAAGCGATGCGATCTGTGCCGAAACAGCTTTTAAGTCTTCTGTGTCTATATTACCGAATAATCCCTGGCTTCTCGGACGTCTTGCAATGTATTCCATATATTCTCTGTCGCCCGCTTCTTCATGCACCAGCTCTTCCCTGAGTTCTGTTTCCTGCATTTTTTCTATGTGCAGAAGATCATTAATATCCTGTATCTGTTCCAGAGAAACTCCTTCCCTGGTTGCAATATATGTCGCATAATTTCTGTTTGCCGCGGAAGAGCCTTTTTTATTTGGATGATGTACCCTGATCTTTGAAATTAACGGACTGTAAGGCATATCTTCTTCCTCCGTACGAATTAATGTTTATTTTATTACTTCCGTGTCTGTTTTTGCACGCATGAATTCCACTGCCCGCTTTTTTGCTTTTTCGTATGTCTCCCTTACTTCCTCCCGCTGTTCCGGCGGCACAAACTTTAATATTGCGTCTGCCGAGAGATAAGCCGCTGTCCCTGACTGTATACATGTCTTGGCAGAGATTGCGATTATTCTCTGCATCATAGGTTCCATTTCTGCCCGCACCTGTTCTTTTATTATGGGCGCAATAACATCCAGATTTTTTTCCGTTATATTCCCGTTGATTCCCTGAATGGTCCACTCCCTGACTACATCGCTCATATCTCTGCCTTCTTTATGGGCGATTAACTTTATTTTTTCGTATGTGTCGATATCAAATGTAACATTTATCCTTTTTCTGTCTTCCTTCATATACCCCTCCCGCGCCTTTCTCCAAATACCCGGAAACTGCCCTGTGTTACGCCGTAAAACGCTTGAATTCATTATATCTTTCTCTGTTTTTATTATCAAGTGTTACGTATTTGTTCCAAATTTTTATGATTTGTAACACCTGTGTTTTGTCAGTATTGCCGCCGATTTATCGGTGGTCTGTGCGCCTGGTGTGTAACGCCCTATTCCTGCCTTAAAATTGCCTGTCAATTTTAAGGCGAGTCCAGAGCAGAGCTTTGGTCGTCTCAAGGTTCGACAACCTTGCGGGGATTGAAAGGGGCAGAGCCCCTTTGCCTTTGCCAGCCGCCGCGGTGTGGGTTTGTGGGTAAGTCCCTGTCTTGTTCCATTGTGGGTAAGATGTTGACCCCATGTCGGCAATCTTTGATTATCAATATGGGGTCAACATTTTATCCATGATGGAACAGGGGCTTATCCATAAATCCACGCCTTTCCTTTTAACCTGCTTACCCGAAACGGCCAGAGGGGAACTCGGTTCCTCTCTAAAATTATGAATTTCCAAAGCGGCTGGAGCGGAACTCAGTTCCTCTCTAAAATTATGGCTTTCCAAAGCGGCCGGAGCGGAACTCGGTTCCTCTCTAAAATTACGACTTTCCAAAGCGGCTGGAGCGGAACTCAGTTCCTCTCTAAAAATTATGGCTTTCCAATACGGCCAGAGCGGAATTCAGTTCCTCTCTGGTATTATGGCTTTTGACCACAATATTCCAAAATGGCTGGAGCGGAACTCAGTTCCTCTCTGGTATTATGGCTTTCCAATGCCGCCGGAGCGGAACTCGGTTCCTCTCTGGTATTATGGCTTTCCAATGCCACTGGAGCGGAACTCGGTTCCTCCCTAAAATTATGGCTTTCCAATACGGCCAGAACGGAACTCAGTTCCTCTCTAAAAATTATGGCTTTCCAATACGGCCAGAGCGGAATTCAGTTCCTCTCTGGTATTATGGCTTTTGACCACAATATTCCAAAATGGCTGGAGCGGAACTCAGTTCCTCTCTGGTATTATGGCTTTCCAATGCGGTCAGAGGGGAACTCGGTTCCTCTCTAAATTTATGACTTTCCAATGTGGCCAGAGCGGAACTCAGTTCCCCTCTAAAAATTATGACTTTCCAATACGGCCAGAGCGGAACTCAGTTCCTCTCTAAAAATTATGACTTTCCAATGCGGCCAAAAGGGACGTTAATTATCGTAAAATAAACATCTATAACCTCATATATTTGTACAGTTTGTATATATCTCCATATAATAAGATGTGCTATTATATATGCGGAGGTGTAAAAAATGGGAAATAAATATACAGAAGCACAAGCTGCAGCAACCAAAAAATATTTGAAAAATATTGTGAATATAAGTTAAGGGTAAATAAGAAAGATAAAGAAAAATATATGACTGTTGCTAAAAATGCTGGCATGAGTTTAAACGCATATATTATTAAAGCTGTTGACGAAAAAATAGAAAGAGAGGATATAAGAAATGAGTAAGAAAGAAAAAGCAATACAATTATTAAACGCCATACCTGATTACAAGATGGGTTATGTTATTGCATATCTGCAGGGGGCGCTAATCGGAGAAGATGAACCAAACAGCGAAACTATTGCGGCGATGCAGGAATTAGAAAATGGTGGCGGTACGGTTTTCAAAGGTTCAGCGCATGATTTTATATCCACTATGCTGGAGGATTAAAAAATGTATGAATTGAAGTACTCCGGGAAAATCAAGAAAGACATAAAAACATGTCAAAAAAGAGGATATGATTTCCGATTGTTTGAAATCATTCTTGAAAAGCTGATGAAGCCGGAACCGCTGGCTGTTAAGAACAAAGATCATAGCTTGGCGGGAAATTATAAAGGTTTCAGAGAGTGCCATATTTCACCGGATTGGCGGTTAATTTACCGCTATAATGGAGAATACTTGGAACTCTCCAGAACCGGGACACACTCAGATTTATTCGGAGAATAAAATTAAAGACGTTAATTAAAGGGCAAAAAGCAATAAAACTATAACATTAGTTCATTCATTAAAATAAGTATGAATATATTTGGAAATCAGCCGTCGTCGTGGTGTGGGTTTGTGGGTAAGTCCCTGTCTTGTTCCATTGTGGGTAAGATGTTGACCCCATGTCGGTAATCTTTGATTATCGACATGAGGTCAATATTTTATCCATGATGGAACAGGGACTTATCCATAAATCCACGCCATCCCTTGATTTTACAGGGAAAACGGGGCTTTTTAAATATTTAAAATAGGGGCTTGCAAAGTGTTTGAAAAAATGTAATTATAGACATAGAACATTTCCGACATTTCTAAAAACCGCACAAAATAGTTATTTTGTCCGGTTTTTTTACACATAGATTCCAGACACATTCATATATCATACCTGTAAAGATTTACACCTTCCTTTCCTTTGATAAATGAACCAATAATGAAACCTTTGCTACACTGTTATTATTTCAAAACCTGCATTTTTTGTCAACGGTAAATCGGACCGAACGGAGCCTGCGGAGTAAGGGAGAATTTAAGGAGTTGACAAAATCAATAACCCGGAATGCTTTTTTCCGGGAGATGAGTTTACTCATTCTCCCTGCCTTGCGGCGAGCAGATCGGTTTAGGGGGATTGCCGTCGGCCTGCACCCTTTTTAAAGGGGGCAGAAGAGACACGGAAAGGGAAACGCATAAAAAATCGAATATCTGAAAAAGAATCTTTTTTAACCGGGAAAAAATTTATTTTTATAAAAAATCCGCATGCCCCGCCGTTATCCGGTATGGGATTTTCCTATTTTTTATTAAGAAGAACAGTCTGGTCTATAAAGAAATGATTTATTCTTATTTATAAAAAGACATTGTTTAGGATAAAAGAAAGAATATATCCGCCTTTTATTTTTCTTCTTTTCCCTGTAAATACTGGCGTTCCGGACTTATCCACAGGTACGGAAATGGAATGATATTCCGGCATTTTTTACAGCCAAAATGGAATGACTTTTTCCTGCGGCAGCCCGGAACGGTCCAAAAATGGAACAGAAAAAAGAAAAGGGTGCAAAATTGGAATGAATGATCCACAGACAATAAAAAAAGATCGGCCATTTTCCGATCTTCCCCGTCGTACTGCTTCTTTCTGATGGCTACGGCGCGTTTATTTCAATGCGAAGTAAGCCGTCCGGCATCTGCCGGGCAGCTTTAATTCAGCTCCAGTTCCTCTTTTACATACATATGTACCAGTTTTGGCTTCAGCTTCGGGATTCCTCTGCCGGAAGCCGTACGGGTCGTTTCCGCACATCTTTTGATTGCCCGGCCCACGACCTGTATGATGTCTTTTCCTAAGTCGAGCGCGTTCGATTTATACTGATGCATTAAGATGCCGGTGTCCTTTACTTCTTCCTTCCCAAACTCCATAATCCGGCTGCGTCTGCAGAACACCTCTACCTTATGCGCCTTATAATTATCATTTTCGGAAGGCTGACCTGACTTGCCGTTTACCTCCGCCCTCGGGCTGATATAATAAATCCCGTTTTTCCTCCCGATGGAAAAAAACGGTTTTAACGCTGCAAGATATCCCCGCACGGCCCGCCTGCCCACGCCGAACAGCTCCGTAAAGCTCTCATAAAACCGTCCCACACCGATCCGGCACTTTCCCTTCCCGGCGTTGGCCCGCTTCAGCAGCTCCATAGCAAGAAGCTTGGCGCCGGCTTTAAGCTTATAAAACCTTTCCTGATAAAAAATGTGGCAGTTTGTATTGACATAGCCTTTTTCGATATCCTCCTGCGACGGAAACGCATTATCCAGTATCGTAATGTCATGGTCGATGCGGCTGCTCTTTTCAGTGGAAATTAGCCCTTTTTCTATAAGAGATTGTTTAACGTTATAAAAGCCCTGATTACTCATGTGCATTCTCTGACAGATTTCCTTATAATACACCCCGTCCACCCGGCCGTTGTTGTCCTGGAAGCGGGAAATATAGAGCAGGAAGTCAATTTCCTTGCCAGTAAGTCGTTTTTCAATCATCCGCGCCAGTATGCTGTTTTTTAACTTCTGCAACCATTTCCCCTCCCTTCTTCCGGTTTCCTTTTCCGGCAGCGATTTCATTTTTCCGTTTTTTCGCCGTCAGAACTTTTCAGCTCCTTCACAAGATTATTCTGAATTTTTCTGCAGACAGAATCGGCCTGACTGCTTGTCAAATAACCATTGATCCGCAGCATATTATAAGCATGTCTTATATTCTCAAAAAAATCCGCTTTTTCACCCAGCGTAAAGCCTTGCACAATCGCCTGCTTTTCGTAGCTGTCACCATATATGCCATGAGAAAATCTAACCTCCATATTTAATCCTCCTGTTTTAATGAAATGTTTTTCGTATAGAGGGCGTGGATTTATGGATAAGCCCCTGTTCCATTATGGATAGAGTACCGACCCTGTATTGATAATCAAAGATAATCAACACAGTGCCTGCACTTTACCCACAATGGAACGAGACAGGGACTTACCCACAAACCCACACCACGACGGCGGACTGTCCCTATCATCTATACCTATTTATCATTCTGAAGATTTCTATTGCCTTTTTATCCAAATTGTACTACAATGACCTTAGCGTCAGTCCCGAAAGGGATGCGGCTCTGCCGTACCGCACGAAACCCATAAAATAATCAAACGGAAAAAATGTCAAACCAAACATGTCTTAACGTTTATGATAAGCGGCTGGCGCTCCAAAAAATTTTACGCTGTCATTTAATCCGTTGCGGCGTGTTCCGTCAGTTTTTTTATCTCAGCTTCGTATTCTTCCGGCGGCTTTTCACCGCAGCCTTCCTCATAAACCTGTTTATATTTTTTCAACGCCTCCTGCAGTTCCCTCATTGAAGCCGCTATCGTACGCAGCAGCGTATCCATATGCAGCGTTTCTTTTAACAGGGCCGGGGGAACCGTACGCTTATTCCGTTCTTTTTCAGAAAGCTTTTCCTTCAGCTCTGCCGTCTCTTTTTCGTGTTCTTCCGAGATTCTTTCCAGTTTCTTTTTATATTCTTCCAGACTGGCGTTTACCAAAGCAAGTTCGTCCTGGAGTTTATTTACCTGCCCCCTCCCGGCTTCTTCTCTTTCATTTGCAAGCTCAGTTCTGATTTTATCCTCCAGACTGGCGGCAGAGCGCCTCTGCTCTTCCATCATTTTTAAAGCCGCGCTTTTCTCTTCCTCCAGGCGTTTCATATTCTGTTCCCGGTCCGAAATTTCCGCCTGCAGCCGGTTTAATTTTTCATAAAGCGCATGGACTTCTTTCTTCCCTTCCCCCGCCTCAATGACTGTAAGGAGCTGTCTCTGTTCTTCCGGGCTTAATTTCGCATAATTGGCTCCGTCGTTCAACGTAATCCCGTTCCTGTCAAACAGTTCCTTAAGCTCTGGAATCAGCCGTTCCACCGCCTTGTATTTCGTTACCTGGCGTTCCGTAATATTCAGCATTTTCCCGATTTCTTCATTTACATTTATCTTTTCACTGCGGCTTAACAGCTCCTGACGCTTCTTCATCAGCCTGTCCAGCTCTTCTATTTTTTTCCTTGTAACTGCCGGATTTTTTTTCCGATCCGTCTCATTCGCTTCGATAATCCGAATTTGCCTTGTAAGATCGTCATACAGCGCCGCCTCTTCCGCCGATAAAGAACTGTCGTTTATCGGCATGACCACTTTACAGGGATAGCCCTTCTCTTCAAACAGCCGTACGTTCCTGAGATATTTCTTATACGCCGGGGAATCCTTGTCTTTGAAATCGCGGTAGGTTTCAATTAAAAGGTCAATCGCCCTTGTGCGCTGCTCCCCGGAATCAACAATATAAATATCCTCGTCTTCATTGTAAAAAACCTCGATATTATGTATCAGCCCCAGCTCTAATATGGAATCCGCAAGCTTCTCAACGGCTTCGATGGGATAATCGTTTTCCCGGCTGAAGACCATTTTTTCCCTTTTAACAAATCTTGATACAAACGCCGTGTTTACAGGCTCGTCAATACGCCCGATTGCATTCCTGACCGGCGTCTGCTTTTCCTCCTCCGGTTCCCCGTCCTTTCCCTCCGCGTATTCCCGGACCGGCATGTCCGCCCCGGCGGAAAGCATTTTATCCGTTTCGCCAAATTGGAACCTTCTTTTTAATGACATTTCAGATACCTCCTAACTCCCGCAGTATATTTATTCTCCTATCGCATATATCAGTTTTTCCTTCGCCTGATCCGGAAGAATGTTTAACTCTAATAACAGTTTTGAGTAATCGTACACAGCGTTCGTATTTGCATTGTATTTCAGTAAAGGTTCAAACAGCGTCTCTACCTCGGCAACTTTAATATCCTTACGGATTGGCGTCCGTAAAAATCGGTTCCCCAGCTCGCCGCTGTAAGATACTTTTAAATCCTTATAAATATTCGTATTCGCCTCAACCTGCGTAATAAAAATGCCAAGAAATTTCACACTGTCCAGCCCGTGTTCTTCTTTGATATATGCAATCGTATCAAGCGTCTCCTTAAAGCCCTTATAGCTGAACGCCTCTACCCGCACCGGCGTCAGAATAAAATCAGAGGCAAAAATACTGTTTACGGTAAGGATGTCCGACGCGGGCGCGTTATCGATCAGCACAAAGTCATATCTGTCTTTTACGGCCGCAAGCGCCCGTTTTAAGATAATATTATTATTCCCGGTGTTGACAAGGATGTGCGTCTGCGTATTTCTATGACGTTTTGAGCTTGGAATAATATCGATATTCCGGATACGGGTACGCTTTATCAAAGCGTCCACATCCTCCGCGTTTTTATAACGGTAACGGAACAGCTCCGCAATATTGTAATTTTCTGTTTCCGGCTGGCAGATTTCGTCGATTACTTCCTGTGAATCCTCTACATAGCTTTTTAACATCATGGAAAGGTTGCTCTGCTGGTCCAAATCAATACAAAGCACTTTTAAATTCAGATAAGCTAATAATTCTGATAGAATGCCGGTACTTGACGTTTTTCCGACGCCGCCTTTATTATTGATAATTGAAATCACTTTTGCCATAATGTATCTCCCCTTTTTTAAATATTTTTCTTGATTTTTGTTATGGAATCTGATAACATATAGGCACAAGGGGATACTTGAAAAATTCGATTTCTTAATGTGATTGTTTTTTCAGGTGTTTCCTTTTCCCTTTTCTGTTATCTTTTTTCTTTCTTTATGTTCCGGGTTTTCCTTTTAAACCGCATGCCCTTATGAACTGCCATCTGTTTTCTTTGCGATTTTCCTCTTACGTGACAAGTTATCCGGAGTTAATTTTTTTACCGGCGGATAATTCCTTGCAAATCCGTACATACTCCTGCACCTTTCCATTAACTCCTCCGCTTTCCTGTACTGTTCCCACTCTTCCTCCAGCGTCTTAATACAATTTTCCCATGCATTCTCTGTATTCCGCCGATAGCGCTCCCTGCTTTTTCTTTCCATATAATCCAGCGCTTTTTGGGCGTTTTCTTTCCGCGCCCGGCGGAGCGGCACCGCAGTCGCGGACTGCCTGGATATTCCGACCTCCCTGCTGACCTCCAGTACCGATACCCCGGCGGCATGATAAAATTCCTTTATATCTACGCCCGTCTTATCAAATGTTAAATATTCATGTATAATACCCATCCCCTCTCTTATTCCAAAACAAAAAGAACCTGATATTTCTATCAGATTCTTAAGCAAATCGCCGCTAACCTTTTTCTTATGAAAACGGAAATACCCCGGCCATTTTAGACGCTTTACAAAAGCATAATGCAAAAGCCACCTTTTTTGTTGTCGGTCATTTCCTTGAGTCTGCGCCCGATATCGTAAAACGAATGGTAGAAGACGGCCACGCAGTCGGAAACCATACCTATCACCATCCTGATATGTCCGCTATCTCGGATAAAGCGTCGTTTCAAAAAGAACTGGACGACGTCAGCAATCTGTTCAAAGAGATTACCGGAACGGATATCAACAACTACTACCGTCCTCCCCAGGGAAAATACAGCAAAGATAACCTTGCAATGGCGAAGGAACTGGGTTATCATACCTTTTTCTGGAGTCTTGCCTATGTAGACTGGAAAGCAGACGCGCAGCCTTCCTCGGACGAAGCCTTCAGTAAACTGCTCGGACGAATCCACCCTGGCGCAATCGTTTTACTACATAATACCTCGTCTACAAACGGAGCTATTTTGGATGAACTGCTGACGAAATGGGAAGAGATGGGCTATCAGTTTCGTCCCCTGTCCGATTTAACCGGAGCATAAATATCGCTGCCACGCACCAAACAAAAAACAAAGAACGGCCGCATAGCAAAATCCAAACGCAGAACCGGCGGTTGGCAATAGCCAGCCGCCGGTTCTATGACCGCTTCCGCCAGTTTTCGGAAGTACTCTTCGGAATGACTTTTGTAGAAATATACTGCCGGCGGACATAACATCAACCATATTCCTCTCGCACCGTTGCATATTTTATCAATATCGCACCAGAAAATTTCCCATGCGGCAAAAACGCGCTCCGACTAATCCAAATATCATAAATATCATTCTTACTCATTGTTTTTATACCCACACTTCGGACACACGTTCCTCCCTTTATACATATATCCGCACCGAAAACAGCAAATTGTATCATGCTGCTGCTTTGCCAGATAGGTCTCCTTTCTGCTGAATGGCTTTTCCTGCAAATATTTAATATAACCGTCTAAAACTTCTGCCAGCTTCGGAAGCTGCCCGGGTTCCACCGCATACGGAAGCTTCGTTTTCGTCCCGTTTTTGCAGTGCGCATACAGACCGCGGTTTAAAATTCCGCCTGCCGCGCGGATGCTTTCAATCTCAAAAACAGAGATATGATAAGAGGTCATTAAGCTGCTGTAATAGAGCTTTTCCGGCGTTAAAAACATGCCCTTATCTCCTTTTTTGCCACGGGAAGTGTCAACTACGATAATAGGATATTCAAATTCCCCTCTGCCGGCTCCGTAAGATGCCGCCGCAAAATCAATAATCTCCGTATCGGACGGTTCGGCCCGGTTTAAAAACACGTCTCTGGCCGGATAAAAATAATGATTCGCCGGCTCACAGATGCCCGCTTCTTTAAGCTCCTCCCTTAGTTTCCGAACCAAAAGCTCGCATTCCTCCGTTTTAATCTTTGCAAGACGCTTTCTTAACATCCGTACCGCATCCTGCTTTAATTCAGGCAGAAACGGACCGTTTTCGACCGCGTCGCGGGCCTGCATTGCCTCTTCAAAGGTCATTTCCTCCGCGCTTTGACAAAGCGTATCGATCGCTTCTTTGTCTATTTCCGCTATTTTATCCCGTATTTTTTCCTGATAAGGCGCCAACGCCTCCGGTGAAAAATCCTGTGCGATAAGAAGATTTGACAGCTCTGTATAATCTTCTCTGGACCGTTTTCGCGCGCGCTTTACCATCGCGGCAATTTCCTGCGTTTCTGCCGTTATAAGACCGCTTTCCAATTCCTTTCTGTAAGGCGCAAGATCTACTTCCTTATAACTTTCTATTTTTTTGAGGTAAGCCTGATATCCCTTACGATCCAATGTCTCAGGCATTTCCTGCATCAGCTTCCGTACTTCTTTTTCGCCCTGCGCCCGACCGAACTCATAAAGTTGATGAAGCAGTTCTTCCTTTTCCCCTGCGGAAATATTCGCCTCGGAAACCTCTCCAGAAAGCTTCTGAATCGCCGCATAACTTTTATCCCGGCACACTTCGGTTTTCTGACGCAGCTGTCCGTAGTCTTCCCGCCGCTTTTTTTCTTTTATTTCCTCCGTAAGCCGTGCCTTTGTCCCTTCGTCCAGCTCCCTGTCACTTTTGATACTGCGTGACAATTCCCCGCGCTGACGATCGGAAAGCCTTTCAAACTGTTCGATTCTGGCGCGGTATTTCTGCTCCGCTTCTGTCATTGCAGCTCCGCTTCTCTCGACATGTTCTTTTTCCGTCCGGGCATTCGTTCCTTTCCGGTTCGAGGGCTCTGCCCGTTCGATCCGTACGCTCTGCGAATCCGACTGTTCTTCCTTCCCGCCTCTGTCGGACGTCTTCTTTTCCTGCCGTTCTTTTTTCTGCGTTCTTTTTTCCCGGTCTTCTGTTTTGCTTCCCGACTCTTTTTCCTTCTTCTGATTTCGTTTTCTATTCTGTTCCCGTATTTTTTCCTCTATCCGTTCCACACTTCCGTCCGGATAAAAACCTTCCTCAACCTTAGCGGAAAACCGTTTCCAAACGGCATCCGAAAGCTTTCCGAAATCAACTCCTGCAAACGCCTTCCCCCGGCGCATTTTTTCATCAAGCATCGACTCCTGCTTTGACGCTTCTTCTTCGTTTAACGACTCCTCCTCCTGCGTCTGTTCCTCGCTCCGCCTAAGCGGCCGCACAAATCTGTTAAACTGATAATTTGATGTTTTTGTACAGTTCTTTCCAAGCAGCTCCAAATAATCCTCATATGCGGTGCGGTCTCCTTCGAAATCCATAACAAAAACGTCTCCTTCCGCCAGCAGCTTTTCCGGATAAGGCGTATAAAAACTGCAGCATTCCTGACAGGCATAGGCTCTCGCCAAAAATACCCCGCCTTCCGCCGTTTCGATCTGAAATTCGATTCCTTCCGGATAAACGCCCATATGAAGCTTCTCATCGCAGAACGGACAGCGGTAGCCCGTCAGATAAAAGTTATTTCCAATCCTTGTCTTGCGTCGTTCGGAAAGTGTCGTTTCTACCACCGGAAACGTTTTTCTCAATCGTTCCCAGACGAGTTTATGCCAGAGTCCCTGCTCTTTTTCTTCGGGAACCGCCATCTCCCGTTCCGCCGCCTCTAACGCTGACTGTATGACGTCTTCATATGTAATGCGGATTCCTTCTTTATAAAAACGAAACTGTTCCGGCGTATAATCGGGCTCAATTCCGATTTCCTTTAAAATTCCGGAAAATAATTGATTTAACTGCGCGAAATTTTTTTCTACCTTAAGCCCTTTGATCGTCCCCCATTTTCCGAAGACATACAGAATCATATTTATTACATTCCTTACATAAAGATTATCCGAAATATCCCGTATCCCGTCTTCTTTTATGGTAAGTTCAATCAGATTCGTGACGACCTTCCTGCTGTCAAAATGAAAAAACAGGGAACGCACTTCTCCCTGTAAGATCAGATAATTATCTACTACAACCATTAATCCGTTCCATGCAACCGGAACTTTCATCGTATCTATTAATTTTTCAAATGTCAGTTTTAATTCCTGACTGGCTCTTAATACTATCATCTCTTCCGTTTCCCCTGTCTTTCATGGACTTTTTTTCATTATACGCTTTTTTCCAATTCGGTTCAATTCCGATTCTACAATAGTTTATAAACTTTTAATAATTCCTTGAAAGGCTTTATTTTCCGTCTTTTTTTTGCCATTGTTAGCACTCACATAAAAAGAGTGCTAATTTTCTATTGACTTTTTTTTGCGGTCGTAATAATATCTTAATCAAAGCAATAGGACAAACAAACGCCTGCTCTGCAGGCGCACGCCGTTCCTTGCATACGAACGGTTATTTCTAATATTCAGATAAAGGAGTGTTTGATTATGGCAGAGAAACATGGAAATCTATCGATCAACAGCGATAACCTTTTTCCTATTATTAAGAAATGGTTATATTCCGACCACGATATTTTTTATCGTGAATTGGTCAGCAACGGCTGCGATGCAATTACAAAATTAAAAAAACTTGACATGATGGGCGAATATGAGCTTCCGGCCGATTACAAGCCGAACATTCAGATCATTGTAAATCCGGAGGAAAAAACGTTAAAGTTTATTGATAACGGCCTCGGAATGACCGCAGACGAGGTGGAAGAATATATTAACCAGATTGCCTTTTCGGGAGCGGCAGACTTTATCGAAAAATATAAGGATAAAGCAACGGACGATCAAATTATCGGCCATTTCGGACTGGGATTCTATTCTGCGTTTATGGTAGCGGATCAGGTTACGATCGACAGCTTATCCTATAAAAAAGACGCCGTACCCGTGCACTGGTCCTGCGACGGCGGCACGGAATTTTCCATGACCGACGGCAGCAAGGAAAGCCTCGGCACCGAAATTACGCTTTATTTAAATGAAGACAGCCTTGAATTTGCAAATGAATACCGCGCAAGAGAAGTCGTTGAAAAATACTGCTCCTTTATGCCGACTCCGATCTTTTTATCAAAGGCAAATGCAGAGACGCAGTACGAGACCATTGACGCCTCGGACCGTCTCGAAACGGATACGGTTGTAGAAGAAATTCACGAAGAGGCGAAGACGGAAGAAAAGGAAAACGAAAACGGGGAAAAAGAAATTGTAGAGGTTTCGCCTGCAAAAGAAAAATTAAAAATTGTGAAACGGCCGGTTCCGTTAAACGATACGAATCCGCTTTGGGCAAAGCATCCGAACGACTGCACCGAAGAGGAATATAAATCATTTTACCGGAAAGTCTTTTTAGATTATAAGGAGCCGCTGTTCTGGATTCATCTGAATATGGATTATCCGTTTAATTTAAAAGGCATTCTTTATTTTCCGAAAATCAATACCGAATACGATTCCATCGAAGGCGTCATTAAGCTTTACAACAATCAGGTATTCATTGCGGACAATATTAAAGAAGTCATTCCGGAATTTTTGATGCTTTTAAAGGGCGTCATCGACTGCCCGGATCTGCCGCTTAACGTTTCCCGTTCCGCCTTGCAGAATGACGGCTTTGTAAAAAAGATTTCCGAATATATTACAAAAAAAGTGGCGGACAAGCTGATTGGCATGTGCAAAACGGAAAAAGAAAGCTACGAAAAATACTGGGACGATATCAGTCCGTTTATTAAATTCGGCTGCTTAAAAGATACCAAATTCTGCGACAAGATAAACGATTATATCCTGTTTAAGAATTTAGAGGACGAGTATCTGACACTTCCCGAACTGTTGATCAAGGAAGAAGAAAACAAAGAAGAAACAGCAGGCGAAGATACGCCGGAAATTCTCGACGCCGACGGCAATCCGATTAACGCAAAAGAAGAAACGGCCGACGAGACCGATACGGATACGGAAGAAACAGACAAGCGAAAAATTATTTACTACGTTACCGACCGTATTCAACAGGGACAGTATATTAAGCTTTTTAAAGAACAGAATATGCAGGCCGTTATTCTGGACCACAACATTGATACGTCCTTTATCACTCAGTTGGAACAGCGCAACGAACATTATAAATTTATGCGTATTGACGCCGATCTGACCGAATCATTAAAGGAAGAGACTTCAGAGGACGCTTTAAAAACAGAAACGGAAACGCTGACGGAAACGTTTAAAAAAGCGTTAAATAACGATAAACTGACCGTAAAAGTAGAAAAGCTGAAGAACGAAAATATTTCCTCGATTATTACGCTTTCCGAAGAAGGCAGACGTATGCAGGACATGATGAAGATGTACGCCGCAAACGGAATGGGCGGTATGGATATGAATCTGTTTGCAGCCGACGCAACGCTTACGTTAAATGCAAATAATAAGCTGGTACAATATATTTTCGAGCATAAGGATTCCGAGCATGTGCCGATGTTCTGCGAACAGCTTTACGATCTTGCAATGATTTCCAATCAGCAGTTATCAGTAGAAGCTATGACAAAATTTATCGAACGCAGCAACAAGATTATGCTTCTTCTGGCAGAATAATTTTTCATGCGCCAATCATAAGAGCGCCGCAAGACGTTCTTATGTCTAAAAAACAGGCGCCGCTTCGCGAGTTTTCATCCTGAAGCGGCGTCTGTTTGGTTTCAACCTTTTTTCCTCAGGCATCTTTATTCGTTCAAAATAATATTTATTTTACTCTGTATCACATGCGCTACCTCTTCTGCAGTCTTATTTCCTGCGAAATAATACGAGGATTCCTCCGTCACAACCTTTAGAATTTCTTCGTTCAGCATGCCCTTGCCAAACTTTCCATGTTCAAGAATGTCTTTTACGAGCGATATTTCTTCATCTGTTATAAAATATTCCTCCTGTGCAGAACCTACGGTAGTGCCCAGCTTCTTTTCCTGCTCGCACATATCGTCCCAGCAGCTGATTCGAATCGGCATCCCGCACATTTTCCTCCAGTCTTTGAACTGATACTCCGGTTCGAGCAGCGTCTCAATAAACGCCCATGCGCCTTCTTTGTTTTTACTCTGAGAATTAATGCCGCAGGTATCCTCCCTGGCGGAACATAGATAGAACTGACCGTCTTTTGCAGGAAAACCATAAACAGCATATCCTCTTCCGAAATAACCGGCTCCCGGCAGATAGGACAGTACGTCGGTGAGGATCGTCTCGTAAAACAATACCTGGGAAGCCGCTTCGTCCGTATACATCGCTTCCTGATACGAATCCGGCCTTTTTCCGTATTTTTTACAGATTTCCAGAATACTGATAAATTTCTCACTGTCAAAATCAGCCTTTTTCTGCTCCCAGTCAATCAATTCGCTTTGCATACTGTACATACTGGAAGAGAGAAACTGCTCCGGATCAAAGGCCATATTAGAAATATGCTTTTTTCCGTCGTTCAATGCTATAATATCCAGATAGGTATCCAGATTCCACTCTTCTATCTGCGGCTCGTATTCCGGAGAAATTGCAATTCCTGTTACGTAAAAATGAGGCGCAATTCGGCCGAGCGTTCCGTTTATCCGATCCGCTTCCAGAATGTTCCAGAAAACATCCTCTTTGTATTCCGACTGCGTGAGATAATCCGACAAATCCAAAAGACAGCCCTTATTTACCAGATCAATATAGGAAACGCCGGATCCGATCAGACTGTTATCAAACAAATCAATGATATCCGGTCCTCCTCCTCCAATAATATCCGCCATCATCTGTACCATTCCCACATCCCCTTCGTAAACCTTAATTGTAATATAATAGTCCTGATTTGTTCTGTTGAAAGACGCAATCCGTTCCTTGATAACAGAATTATACTCAAACGTACTGCTTATCGTGCCATATGTAAGATTTACGCGCTGGTTTACTTCTTCTCCGTTTTGTTCTTTCATCCGATAGCAGGCCAGATAATCTTCTTCTCCGCTCCCGTAGCTCCCGTATAACTGCATCGTTCCCTCCTTCTCCTGAAGGCTTCCAAACAGCTGCGTCGAGAGCTGTATCCCGGTCTGTGCAAAATCGGATTTTTCCAGCAATTCTCCGGTATCCCGGTTGAAAAATAAAATCGTTTCGTCCGCTGCGGCGCATAATACGGAGCTGTCCGTATTTTCAATCAAAAACACATGATGATACGTACCGGGATACGTCCACTTTTCCACTGCTTCCTTCCCGTTAAGCTCAGAAAGGACTATCCCCTGCGCCTTTCGAGAAAGACATAATATGGAATCGTTTTCATCAGTTGTGACGCTGCACGGAGAACCGGAAAGCTTATACCGGCAAAGCTGCTCCCCTCCGGGCGAAAAAGACGCAACCGTATTTTCACCGGAAAAATAGAAATTTCCTTTCCTGTCTGCAAAAAAAAGACTTTCCCGGCTGCTCCATGCTTCCCCTTTCGCTTCTATCCCGGCCAAGACGCTCCAGGTACCGTCCTTTGACCTTTTTCGTATCTGTATCGTATCCTCCTCCCTGTTATGAATTGCAGCGTAAAGCTCTCCTCTGCTCTCCGCGGCATGAACCAGGTATTCTGATTCCCCTCGTTCCCATCCGATCTGCTCCGCCGCTCCGGTACTTTTGGAAAAATAATAGATACAGCCGTATTTTTCCGATGAAACGACCCATACGCCATTTGCTCCGTCGATAATCTGTGTTGGTCTTACAATTGTATCTATCATCTGCATCACATCCATGCCGAAAAATCTTTCGGCTGTTTCCTCCCCTTTATCGCCGCACGCCGACAGGCCAAAGAGAAAGCTAACCGAAAACAGTACGCACATAAACTTATAGAAACAAACCATGCGGCATTTTATTCCGCTATTCCCAAAAATTCCAGTCATCCGTCCTCTCCTCCTCCAATTTTTTTACCATTCTTTCCCATTCTTCGATAAGGCTCTCTGTTCCCGGCTCTTTTTCCCGCTTCATAAATTCAATTCTTTCTTTCAGATATGCGATCTGTTCCAGCACGTTTCCGGCAAGAAGTTTCCCTCTTTCCCTTCTCGCCAAATCCAGGCAATAGCCAAGCAGCGCCCCGCTCTCCCGTTCTGTCAGAACGCCCAATATATTTTCTCTGCCTTTTACAAAAACAATCTGCTCCGTGCTAAGATACGTCCCATCTGACGCATAGACGTTTTCCCAGATATCATAGCTGCGCCCGATAAGGGCTTTTGTCCCCGACAAATCCGCAAGCTGATATTCTTTGGCGTATGACTCTGCCTGCTCTAAAAGCTTTTCTTCTTTGTCATACAGTTCCGTCTCTTCCTCCTCATCCCGGATAGATTCCGATGAATCCAGTGACAGATTTCCGGCAAATACCCTTTGAGCCATCAGCACTTCTCCGGTCAGCGCGTTTACTTCAAAGACATAACTCCTCCGTTCCTGTAACGGCGCCTCTCCCAATTCTCCCCCGTCTGTCAGATAGCCCTTCCAAAGTCCCTCTTCCGCCCGGCCGTAAAAATCGTACTTCATAACCAGATACATTCCCTCCATATGCTCCGCAAAGACCTTTCTGATTGCGTTAAGCCCCCGCAACCCGGCCTCTTTTTCCGTAACTGCCCTTTCCGGCACGCTATAGAACATAATCGGCTTAGTCGACTGACAGATCTTCTCATAATAATCCGAAATATTCATAATCGGCACAAAAGCATATGTTTTTTCCAATTCCTCGACAGTTACTTGTTCCTCTATTACGGCGCTTAAAACATCGGTTCTGCCGCTTTCCTCGAATTCCTCTATCCTGCTCTGTCCTGAGCCTTCTGTTTCCGCCCACAGAGACATCCCGCAAAGCAGCAATACAATGCTAATCATGCACAAAATTCCTGAAAGCAAAAGAACTTCTGCTTTTGTCCGTTTCATACCATCCCTCCATTCTGCTCTCTTATTGTTTTAGCAGATTTGATTCTATTCCTTTTGTGTCATGCAGTTCTAATCGTTTTATTAGGAAGTTGTAAAATTTCGCTGCGGCAGAGTAACCGTAACCGTCGTCCCGACTCCCTTTTCAGATGCGAATGCGATTGTTCCGCCATGTTTTTTTACAATCAGGCTGGCTACGGAAAGCCCAAGTCCCACCCCGCCTTCTGCGCGGCTTCTCGCCTTATCTATTCTGTAAAAAGGTTCTGTAATATGTTTAAGCGCTTCTTCCTCTATCCCGATTCCGTGATCTGCAACGCAAAAAATCATTTCTTCTTTTGCTTGCCTGCCTGTCCACTCAACCATATTTCCCTCTTTGCTTGCCCGGACTGCATTTTCTATCAGGTTACGGAACAGATTAATCAGCAATACTTCTTCGCCCCAAAATGTCTCAGCCTCAATTCTGACGGAAAGCCGGACTTTTTTCTCCTCCAGCTTCTGTGCAAGCAGCTTTCCCACATGTTCTGTTAATTTTTTCACATGTACGGTTTCTGAAAAAAATTCCTCCTGCCTGTAAAGGTTCATAGACAACATCATTTCCCCCATTTTCGCAAGCCGCCTGCTTTCGCCCATAATGTAAGACAGCGCCTCGTGCTGCTCCTCCTTTGTCGTTTTCGCGAACTGCAAATATTCGGCATATCCCAGAATAGAAGTCAGCGGCGTGCGCAGCTCATGCGCCATATTGTCCATTAACTGTTGTTTTTTTTCATTTTCTTCCTTTAACGCCTCCATCTGTCTTTGTATTGTTTCCGCCATTTTGTTTATATGAACGGAAAGTTCCGCGATTTCATTCCTGCCGCGGCAGGTAATCTGATACCCGTAATCTCCGTCCGCAAGCGCGGCAACGCCTTTATTCAGATCGTTAAGCGGCTTAAAAAAGCGTTTCATAAATGCATAGAGCACAAAACAGAGCAGCACGGAAAGGCACAGACTGATAACGGCAAAAATCCGCTTGATCATGCTCCAGATCTCCTCCAACTCCGTCAGCTCTTTGCCATAAGAAACGGCGTAATCCTCAAAGGGCTCCGACAGACCCTTCTCAACCGTAAGATAAATTACCTCTCCGCCTGTTTTCGTCTCGGATTTCACTATGGTTTCCGTCTCTTCTGTCCGTTTTGTCAGTGTGACGGAAATATGACTCTGTTTATAATAATTTTCATAACTGCGCGCTACGGAATATATAATATCTTCCTGGTAGCGCCCGTTTTGTTTTAAAATCGTGAAATCATGCTCTAAATTCTGGCACACAAAAAAGCATTCCGTCTGCGCCGTAATCATTTCCCGTTCCAGATTATATCGGAAGATAAGCCCGGCAGCCAGAAACATACCTGTGTTCATAAACACAAGAAATAAAACAAGAGCAGCAATGTATATTTTTTGCCAGATACGCATTTTTCCCTCCGTTCTTAAGTCTGTTTATATTTCCAGCCGGTAACCCATTTTATAGACGGTTTTAATTCGGTCCTCAAGAGCGAGCTTTTTTCGAAGTTTCGTAATATGCACGTCCACCGTTCTCGTATCTCCTTCATAGTCGTATCCCCAGGCAGCCTCTAAAAGTCTGTCTCTGGAGAGCGCAATATTTCTGTTACGGATTAATACTTCAAGCAGTTCAAATTCCTGCCTTGTAAGCTCTTTTTCCTCCCCGTTTACAAATACCCTTCTTCCTTCCAGATCAATCTCTGTTCCTCCGATACGGAAAGTCTTTTCTTCTTTTTTTGTCTTTTTTAAAATCAGATTCACCCTTGCCGTCAGTTCCAGCATCTCAAACGGTTTCGTCAGATAATCCCACGCGCCCGAAGTCAACCCTGCAAGCTTATCGGTCAGCTTATTGCGCGCCGTCAGAATCAGTACCGGCATTTCTCCCGTATCCTTCATCAGTTCAAACCCGTCGATACAGGGAAGCATCAGATCCAAAATAATGACATCATAACGCTCGCCCGATAAAAGGCGTTCTCTGGCCGTCTTTCCGTCGTATATCTGCTCGCAGACATGCCCTGCAAGACTTAAATTCTGCTTAATCAGCCGGTTAATCGGTTCTTCGTCCTCTACAATCAGTATCTTTGCCATTGTCCCTCCTGCGCCTGTCTTTGTTTTATTTTATAATATCAAAAACATGTTAGAAAGTTATAAAAATTTACCTGCTAAAAATATTACTTGTAAGTTTTCTTTCAGAAGTATACAATAATTGGTACCATCTCCTGATTCCGGCAGCCGGATCGGGCATTCTTATACGGAGATCAAACACTATGCATACGTTTTCCTTTATGTTCCAATATATCAAAAAACACAGACTTCAATACGCGGCGGGTATTTTCACTCTTTTTGTGGTAGACTTCGCTAATTTATATATTCCGAAACTAACCGGAACGATAACGGACGGTCTGACCGCGCATTCTATGGACTTTAACGGTGTAATGAAAAATCTGCTTATTATTTTTCTGCTTGGGGCGACGCTGGCGTTCGGCCGTTTTCTGTGGCGCTATTTTCTCTTTGGCGCCTCCCGTTCCATTGAAAAGGAATTACGGAACGACATGTTCCGCCATCTTGAAAAAATGAGTGTGGAATACTATAACGAGCATAAGACCGGAGATTTAATGACAAGGTTCACAAGCGACTTAAACGCCGTCCGCATGGCAATCGGCCCCGCCGTCATCTGCGTCTTTGACGCCTCTGTTATGACTGTAATGGTAGTCTTTCAGATGATGTACTACGTCGACGTAAAGCTGACGCTGATTGCAGTAATCCCTATGCTTTTAATTTTGTTCGGCGAGCTTTATTTCGGAAAAATCGCCCACGCGAGATATCTGAAACGTCAGGAGGCCGTCTCGGATTTAACCGATTTCGTCCAGGAGAGCTTCTCCGGTATCCGTGTCATCAAAGCGTTTGTCCGAGAACGCGCCGAACGTTCCGCATTTTCAAAGACAAACCGTAATACAATGGAAAAAAACTTAAGCATTGCAAAACTTCAGTCCGTGATAATTCCCCTGTTAGACGTGATAATCGGTCTCTCCAGCTTAGCCGCCTTAATATACGGCGGTTATCTTGCCCTGACCGGCGATATCACGCTCGGACGCTTCGTTGCGTTTAACCAGTACATTAATATGCTGGTATGGCCGATGCTTGCCTGCGGCGACGCAGTAAATATGTTTTCGCAGGGCTTCGCCTCTATCAGGCGTATCAGGAGTATTCTGGAGGAAAAACCGGAAATTACCGACCGGGAAGAACTCGAACCGATCGAACGTATAAACGGAAGCATTACTTTTTCCCATCTGACCTTTATCCACCGCGGGCACAGTGAACCGACGCTTAAGGATATCAGTCTGGATGTCCCTGCAGGTACTACTCTTGCCGTTATCGGAAGAACCGGAAACGGAAAATCCACGCTTGTAAACCTGCTTCTTCATCTATATGACACAAAGCCCGGTATGCTTTTAATCGACGGGAAAGACATCAACAGCATTCCGTTAAAAACACTGCGGGAAAATATTGCCTATGTGCCGCAGGATAATTTTCTGTTTTCCGATACTTTAAAATCCAACATTGCATTCGGAGCGGAAAACGAGGATATGGAGGCGATTACGCGCGCCACCAAAAACGCCTGCATTCACGAAAATATTATTTCTTTCCCCGACGGATATGAAACAATTGTAGGTGAACGCGGCGTTACGCTTTCCGGCGGTCAAAAACAGCGCAGTTCAATCGCAAGGGCTCTTATGAAAGACGCGCCGATTTTAATTTTAGACGACGCGCTTTCCGCTGTGGATACCGACACCGAAGAACATATTTTATATAACCTGAAGAAAAACCGCGCAGGAAAAACAACGATTCTGATTGCCCATCGTATTTCCACCATTCAAAACGCCGATTTGATTCTGGTATTGGAAGACGGAAAAGCAAAGGAAATCGGAACACACGATACACTGATGGCAGAAAACGGGATCTATCGCGATATGTTCGAAAAACAGCAGCTGGAGGCCGCTTTCGGCGAATAAACCGCCGCAGAGATTTAGAAAGGGTTCTTGAAATGAAACGATTATTAGCCTACTTAAAACCGCATAAATGGGTCATGACTACGGCAACGCTGCTGGTCTTGCTTATTATTGTTGTAGAACTTTACCGTCCGATCATTATCGGCAATGCGATTGATTTTCACATTAACGGCTACTACAATCCTTATGTTGAAACTGCCGCAGACGAAAACGGCGCCGTAGCTTATAAAAATATTTTTCTCACGAGAAGCTTTTCCGAAGAGACGCCGTCCCAATACCAAGAATTTTACCAGCTGCTTCTCTATGAAAATCAGTATTATATGGCGGAACGGATTTCCTTAGAAGACTCCGCCGCGCTTACAAATGCAGACGCCGCACTGTTAAAACAATATGTTGAAAACGGCGCGGTACCACTGACGAGAGAAGAATTAAAAGAGCTTCGCCGCTTTGATTTTACCGGAATCCTTATGGCTGCGGCGCTTTATCTTCTGATGCTTTTACTCGGCTTTGTTTTAAACGCGCTGGATACCTGGATGCTCCAGAAAATGGGCCAGCAGATCATTTACCGTATGCGGGAAGAAGTCTTTTCCCATATTCACAGTCTTTCTTTAAGCTTTATGAACAAAACGCCGGTCGGAAAACTGGTAACGCGCGTATCCAACGATACGGAAGCAGTCAACGAGTTATTTACTACAATACTGGTAAAATTATTTAAAAACATAGTAAAGATTATCGGTTATGCTGTCGTTATGATCTCTATTGACGTAACGATGGCGGCGGTCTCCTTTGTCCTGCTTCCGGTCGTTACGCTTTTAACTTTTTTCTTCCGCTCTATGTCAAGGAAAGCTTATCAGATTACGAGAAATAAAATAACGGAACTGAATACCTTTTTATCCGAACATATTTCCGGCATGAAGCTGATTCAGGTATTCGCCAGAGAAGAAGTCAAATATAAAGAATTTGAAAAGAAATCGCAGGAGCTGTTTTCTGCAAACTGGCGGGAAGTAATGACTTTCGCCATTTTCCGCCCCTGCATTTACCTGCTTTCCGTTATTGCCATGATTCTTGTGATCGGCACCGGAAGCGCATCCGTATTAAACGGGTCCCTTTCGCTTGGAACACTGTTTATCTTTATTACCTATATCGGTTCCTTTTTCGAGCCGATTCAGGAACTGGCCGAACAGTTCGGAACGCTGCAGTCCTCCCTTGCCTCCGCGGAAAAAATATTTTCCATTCTCGACGAAAAACCTGAGATTACGAACCCCGTAAATCCTGTAAAAACGACAATTACCGGGCGCATCGAATTTAAACATGTCTGGTTTGCCTACGAAGCGGAAGACTACATTTTAAAAGACGTCAGTTTCGTAATCGAACCCGGAAAAAAGGTAGCTTTTGTCGGCGCAACCGGAGCAGGCAAATCCACTATCTTAAATCTAATCGGCCGGTATTTTGATATTCAAAAAGGGGAAATTTTAATCGACGGCATCGATATCCGACAATACGATACCGATGTACTCCGCTCCGCAATCGGGCAGGTACAGCAGGACGTCTTTCTGTTTACCGGAGATATTAAAAGCAATATCTCACTGCATAACGAAGCAATTTCCATAGAAGACGTAAAACGGGCTGCCAAAATTGTAAATGCCGATTCCTTTATCGAAAAATTACCGGAAACATACGACGCCCCTGTTACGGAACGCGGCAGCACGTTATCCGCCGGACAGCGGCAGCTTCTCTCCTTTGCAAGAACTCTGGCTTTTCAGCCTGCGATTCTGGTACTGGATGAAGCGACCGCTAATATTGATACCGAAACGGAATCCCTGATTACAAATGCGCTGGAAAAGCTGATGGAAGGCCGTACAACAATCATGGTTGCACACCGCCTGTCCACCGTTCAGCACGCCGACCGGATTATTGTCATGCACAAAGGAAGGATTCACGAATCCGGCACACATCAGGAACTGCTTGCGCAAGACGGACTTTATAAGAAACTGTATGACTTGCAACTAGTATAAATTATTGTTACAAACACATGTTTTGCACATTTCGCGGCGTTTCGTTTTTTTCATAATATTGCGCCTGCGTCGTATACAGCCCGGCATATATTCCGCCCTGTTTTAACAATGCTTCATGCGTCCCAAACTCCGCAATTTTTCCGTGATCCAGTACCGCAATCCGATCACAGAACTTACAGCTGCTCATGCGGTGCGAAATATAGACTGCTGTTTTATTTGCGGTAATTCGATTAAAATTCTCATAAATTTCCGCTTCCGCTATCGGATCCAGGGCGGCGGTCGGTTCGTCTAAAATCACAAACGGCGCGTCTTTATAAAGCGCCCTTGCAATCGCGAGACGCTGCGCCTCTCCGCCGGAAATATCAACCCCCGCGCCGTTATTATTGTATAAATGGGTTCTCAGGCCTTCCTGCATTTGTTCCACGCGCTCTTTTAATCCTACTTCATCCAAAACCTCCCCAAGACGCTCTTCGTCTGTTTCCGTACCAGAGGACACATTTTCATTAAGCGGCATCGAAAAAATCTGGAAGTCCTGAAATACAACGGAAAATGCTTCCGTATATTCTTTATAGTTATATTTTCGGATATCTATTCCATTCAGCGTAATCGAACCGGAAGTCGGTTCATACAGTCTGCACAAAAGTTTAATCAGCGTCGTCTTTCCGGCTCCGTTCCTTCCTACTAATGCAAGTTTTTTCCCGATCTCAAACTTTAAATTGATATGACTGAGTACTTCTTCCTCTGCCTGCGGATACGAAAAGCTGACGTCATGAAATTCAAATTCATAATTACCGTCCCCGCGCTTTTCAATCGGCAGCGTTCCGTCATAGGACATTGCGGGACGGCTTAAAAATTCTTCGTATGATTTCAAATAAGACGCCCGGTAAGAAAAATTGCTGGCTTCATTGATGAGATTGTTGATATTCCGGACTGCCTGATTGATTGCTCCCGCATATAATAAAACGTCTCCGACTCCAATCGCACCGGAATACGCCTTTATTCCGATAAACAGATAAGCGGCTCCTGCCGCAAGCTGATTGACGAAACTTTCGGCGCCGGAATATTTTCCTGTTTTTTGGGAAGATTCCAGATAGACTTTGACTCCTTCGCCTCCAAAATGCACAAACTTTTCTCCCAGTATCTCCTGCATCCGATAAATTCGCATGTCTTTTGCATTCTTTTCATTCAGAAATTCAGTTACCAGATAACTAAACATCGCATTGTTGTGATCGTTTTTATGCCATACCTCGATCTGCGTATCCATCATCTTTTTTCCCATCTTTCCGTTAAAAATAATGACACATACATAGATTACCAGCAACAAAACAGTGCCCATATAATTTACAAAAAAATTTTCGCCGGTATCCGACTTAAAAAAAAGCATTCCGACAAATATAAGAGCATAGAGAATCGCAAAGGTTTCCTGAAACAAATGACATGTCACTACAATCTGATCGCCTACACCCCCGGATCCTCTCGAAGAATTATCCGCGCGGCGGATACTGTCCATCGTCTCCTCCCGTTCAAACTCCTCATAAGACAATTCAAACGCTTTCGACGCCATACGCTGACGAATCGTTCTGTCACAGTTTTCCGCAAGCGCCTCCGTAAACTGGAAACAGGCCCGCTCTAATATTCCGATTCCGAACTGCAGCGTCAAAAATACGATCGTGCTGTAAACGCACGCCTCATAATCGCCCGCAAGCATCCGGTTTAAAATCTGCGCGGAAAAATAAAGACTGATAAACGGCAGCGTTGCTCTCGACCATCCGTCCGCAACTATTGCCGGAACCGCCTTTCTGTTTCCGGTACTTATCATTTTCAGAAACTCAATCAGTTCCCGCCAAATCCGCTTTATTTTCATTCCCGTTGTCCTCCTTGTAATACCTGCTCTGAATTTCAAACATCCCGGCATATGCTCCTTGCAGCTTCATCAGCTCTTCGTGCGTCCCGCATTCTTTTATTTTTCCGTCTTCCAAAAGCAGAATCTTATCGCAGAATCTTGTGGACGCAAGACGATGTGAAATAAAAAGCGCCGTTTTTCCGTCAATCAGACGACCATATTTTTCGTACATCTCACTTTCCGCAATTGCGTCAAGAGCCGCCGTCGGTTCGTCCAGAAGAATCATTCCAAACTCCTTATAAAGCGCCCTTGCAAGGATCAGCTTTTGCAGTTCGCCCCCGGATAAACGGATTCCGTCTTCTTTAATATCTTTATTCAGATATGTCCGCTCCTTTTCTTTAAGCCCCGCAACCTTCTTCCACAGTCCCGCCTTTTTCAAAGCTTCCGTACATCTTACCGGATCTATCTCCTCCTCCCTGCTGCACGATACGTTATCTGCAATGGAAAAAGAATAGATAAATGATTCCTGAAATACAACGGAAAGCAACTGGTAATACTCCTCTAAATCCAGCATGGCCATATCGACGCCATTGATAAATATAGATCCGCTGTCTGGCCTGTAGAAACCACAGATAAGCTTTACAATTGTAGACTTTCCTGCTCCGTTCATACCCACCAGCGCGAGTTTTTCTCCCTTTTCTATCGTAAAGCTGATGTCGTCAAGTACCTTTTCTTTTGAACCGGGATAGGAAAAACTGACATGGGAAAACTCTACCCGTAGCGCCTGGTTATCTCCTTTTAGTACCGTCCCTTCCCCGTGATGAAACTCCGGCTTCTTATCCATAAATTCACGAAAGAAACCGACGTCCTTATGAAAGCGTACCGTTTCGGCCAGTTTTTCCGTGATCTGTGTAAAATAACCGGAAAAGGCTCCGATAATTCCGATATAAAGGACAAACTGCGACACTGCCATTCCGTTTTTTAACCGATATATGAAATAGCCGTAGCAGACTGCATCCCTGCCAAGCTGTAAGAACAGGCCGAATAAATCATTTGCAAAATAATGACGCTTCTCTTTTGCAACAAGTTTCCGATATTTTTGATTTACCGCAACATAATTCCGGGTAAGCCAGTCTTTTAATTGATAAAGGCGGATATCTTTTCCCGCAGGCACATCAAACGCCTGCCGTCTTAAATAATTCTGCGTCACATTGTACTCTGCTTTTTTATCCTTGTTTTTCACTTCGCAGCGATTTGCAAGACGAAAGCTGATAAGCTGTAATACTGAAATAAGCAAGAGCATTGCAACAATCCACGGACTGACTCCGGAAATCAATACCGTATATAAAATCAGACTAAGCAGAGCGGACGCCGCGGCGACGTCATTGTGCAGAATCCCTTCCAATCCGTCATTATTGCCGTCAAACGCCGCCTCTGCTTTTAAGCAAAGCTTCTGTGTCTCCGGGTTTTCATATTGAAAATAATCCAGCTCTCCGATTTTACTTAAATTTTTCATTTCCATATAGATACTGCGGAACGAAATAAATTGCATCAGATTCCTCGTTTTCAGGTACATCGCTATATAACTTATACCCGCATAAAACAGAAAGATCAATCCAATCTCCCCTGCAAGCCTTTCGACTGTTATCTTACGCTCTAACATGCCGACAATGATTGACGGAAGCAAAACCGCTCCAAAAGATACCAGTACCTCGAAAAGGACCTCGGCTGCGGAGCAAAAAATTACTTTTCTGTCGTACCCCCACAACTCCCGGTAAATCATACCGTAATTACTCCATATAGAATATTTTTCTTTTTTTGCGTTCTTCAATCTTTTCATCCTTTCTGATTTTTTCTTACCCGATTACTCTAACATATTTTTCCGAAAAAATAAAAAAAGTGCACGAAAAGCATTCTTTCGTGCACAAATGGCGCGGGCGAGTTCCCGTCCGCTTATATGATTTAAAATTTCAGGGTAATCCGAAGCGTTTCGTCCTCGCAGGCCGCCGTAATCTGTCCGCCCATCTCTTCCGTCAAAGCTTTCGCAATCGAAAGCCCCAGTCCCGTTGCATTTTTATAACCGGTATACATCGGCAGACCCGCCCGTGAATCCTCCAAATCCGTCGTCTGAAAAGAACTTTCAAACTGCCCTGCAGTATAAAATCGTTCAAACAGCCGCCCCGCCTCAGCCTGTGAAAGCCCTGGCGCCGAATTTTTAAATTGCAGCTCTCCGTCTTCAGAAAGCCGTACAAAAAAATCGCCGCCGCTATACTTAACGGCATTTCCAATCAGATTGGATAAAATTCTTGAAAGAGCCCGTCTGTTTAAACAGCGTAACACCTCTTTTTCCGGCAGCACGATTTGAGGCTCAATACCCGCCTCCTTAAATACTCCGTAAAATCCCGCAATACTCTCTTCCAACACTGCGTTTAAAGATAGTTCCTCCCTTACAATACAGGTCTCTTTTGACACGGTTGCGGAATACTGAAAAAATTCCTCCATCAGCTCCTTTAACGCATCAATCCGATTTTCTATTACTGCAAGGTATTCTCCGGCCGCCCTGCCTGCGTTTCTTTCCCGAATCTCTCTTTTTAACAATTCCAGATAACCGCAGACAGCGGTAAGCGGCGTCCGAAGATCATGAGAAATATTCGTGATGGCCATTTTCAGTTCCATGTCCCCGCGTACATAACGAATATGTTCTTTTCGGATCTGTTTTAGCTGCACGTCCAGTACGGCGGCCAACCGTCTGGTTCTTCTGTTTCCCGACGAGAGAAAAATACCGGTATTCGTATCCTCTTCCATACGCTCGCTGATCATACGCTCCAGTTGGGTCATCCCTCTGTAAACAAATCCTAATTTAAATCCAAGAACTACAACAACAGTTAATAATAAAACGCATATCGCCCACGGCAAAATTTCCATTTTTCCCTCTCATTCCGCCGCTTTAGCGGCTCCTCATAATCGGGTAAAAGCGGTTTTCATCCAACCTTCCACCCATTGCAAAACCCAGGACATAGCCTTTGCCCCGCCCTTTTTTAGCAAGTTTAATTGAAATGTATTTTCCCTTGTTTTGCTCCTATTAAAACTAATCAGGAAAAATTTTTCCAGATATATCTAATTAGTATAACACACGAATTGTTATCAGACTACAGGATTTTTTCCGTATGGATATTCTTTTAATCTTGACGCTGATATTGCCGTTTTCGTAAACCTTGATGTGGTCTACCAGCTCAATCAAAATTTCGTAGGTCAGCTTTTCAATGTTCTGATACTTTGCAAAAGCTACCAGCGCGGGAGGCTGCTGGGGCGTAGAACACGTATATTTTTTGATTTTTTCACACCCCTTTGCACACAAAAAAACCGCCTGCGTTATTACAAGCGGTTTTCTAATAGGTTTTTATCATCTTCCCGGCGCCGGGAAAATAATACTGTTATTCGTCTGCTTCATCTGTCTGCGCATCACCGAACAGAATACGCATATAATCGCGGAGGCCATACAAAACACGGTCGATATAGGCATCTTTTCGATAGGCCCGATAGAACACAAGGTAGTTTCCGCAAACGAGAAAACGGTAATCACTTTCCGTGTCCGCGACTGAAGAAAGCGGATTCCCTACATAAGCCTGATTTTTCAGGACGCGGATTTTCTTTGTAATCCTGCTTACGGTTGCCAGAGCCGCGTCAGGGTTTTCAAGCTCCTCCGTGATATAGGCTTTGATTTCAGCCAAGTCATTTTGCGCCTCTTTCGATAAATGCAGGTTATTCATGGGAAAGCCCGAGGTTTTCCTCCATGTCCTCCAAGGTCAGCCACCCTTTCTCTTCCCCGGATTTCCGGCCTTTTTCAAGCTCGTTCATCAGTCGGATGGTTGCCTGTATCTTTTCATAGTCCTGTATGTCAATAATTGCATAGCGCCCCCGGCCGTTTTTCGTCAGAAAAACGGGAGCGCCTACTGCTACATCGTGCAGTACCTCGCTGTAATTGCGCAGATCGGAAATAGGTTTAATGTTTGGCATAAGGTTCAGCTCCTTTCTGCCATTATTATAGCCCCAATCTGTTGTAAAATTCAACAGCAAAATTTACAACACATGACAAGGGAATTATAAGCCTTATCCTCCCAAAAGCCGGGATATGAAATAAGCCGGAAAGAACACCGGAAATTATGGGTTCGTATCGTCAAGTTGTCCTTATATCCATTTCTGGTGCTTATAAGGGTAACCGCTACTTTTCCAGGATATCGGTTACTCTTTATTTTTCTCCCTTTTCGGAAAAGTGTTCCCGATGTATAAATTTTAAAACGTAAGTATATTTCTACACTGATTACATAATCTTCAACAACTTATCAGTTCTATAAACTGGAATTTACACCTGCAATTCATACAAATAATCCGAAAATTCTTTCTCCGTGCCGCGTTTTTTATAAGTGCTTTCTCCCGTTATCTGAAAGCCCAGTTTTCTTACTACCTTATTCGAAGCGATATTTTCCTTATCGACTCTTACTGTAATCTTTTTTGCTCCCTGCCTGATGGCATAATCGATCATGCCCTTTGCAGCCTCTGTGGCATATCCGTTTCTCCAGTAATCTCTGTGAACGCAGTACGCGATATCGTAAGTCCTTCCATCATCGCTCACCATAAAGCTGCAGGTTCCTGTTCTCATACGTGTATCCTTCAATTCGGAAATCAGATAACAGCAGTCCTCGTCCTCAGGCAGTGCCTCTATTTCCCTGACATAATCCTCGTCGATCTCTTCCATGGCCTCGTCAGCCAAATACTCGCCCATTTCAGGATCGTTCCAAATACTGATTGCAAATCTCGCGTCCTCTTTTTCGAAGCTTCGCAGATACAGTCTCGGAGTTTCTATTGTCTGTATTTTCATTATATACCCCCGGTGCGCTTCATCGCACATTCCAATCAATGATTCATGACAATGTTTGATGACAACATTTCGATTTACATATTTGATTATAAAATCTTTATCTGCTATTTACAATGTATATTTATAAGTTATTTCTCAATGGGGACACAATTCCGAAAAGGAAGTTATTATTTAAGTTCCTGATAAACCTTTTCAATCCCTTTCATAACAACCTCATATTGTGACATCCCAGTTCTTTCGCAACAATAAAGAAGTTTTTCCCTATCATCCTTCGTTGCTCTAATCTTTATTATTTCATTTTTAAGATTTTCTGTCGGTCTACCCATTTTCTTTCTAATGTTCATCACCACCTTGAAGAAAAAGGCAGTGGCAAGCCTGCCATTTCTGTTAATCAATCTCTAAATATTCTGTAACAATCCCAAGTGCTTCAAGCTTTGCTTTTGTGATTTTCAACTGATAATTTAATTCGCCGTCCCTGTCCTGCGATTTTAAAATTCTCTGAAGTTTTGAATATTCTTCAATTAACGCTGTCGCCTGTTCTTTTTCTGTCATCTCTAATACCTCCATATTTTCTCCTTTCCGTTAAGTTCCTGCCTTCTTTAACTATAATAATTATAATTTTTGTGTACTCAAAAGTCAATCATTATTTCCGGAAGTTATAGCCAGCTCTCATTTTGGTTGATCCATTCTTCCTCCGGCGTGTACTGCTCTTTCTTCGGCTCCTGGGGTTCCTCCTGTATGTTCTGTAAATGCAACATTCTTACCCCTAAAGTATCAGCGGCGGCCATTGCGTACAGCAACCAGCAGGAGATCATAAACAGGAATAAGATGCTTTATGAGGATAAGCCGGACTTGAATGTCGACAACTATTTAGATTTGAATTAGATTTTATTATTTAAAAAAAGAGCTGTTAAAAAATGGTTTAAAAGGCCACTTTATTAATAATTGCTTGTTATCTTCCTTTGTCGTATAATAATGAAAAAAGGGGATTAATAATATGGATGAAAAAAGGAAGAACAGAGAAAAAAATGTTTTATAATTACACCTATTGGAAATGCAAATTCCGAAACATTTAGAAAAGCAAAAGGTGTTATAGAAAGCGCAATTAAACCCATATTGAAAATAAATGGTTTTGATGATATAAAACCAGCTTATGAAATTGTCGATTCAGGAATGACTGGAAATCAAATTATTGATAGAATTATTAATGACGATTTGGCAGTTACGAATCTTACGGGAAACAACCCAAATGTTATGTATGAGTTGGCAATAAGGCATGCAAGTGCAAAACCGATTATTCACATATGCGAAAATGGTACAGTTCTTCCATTTGACATTAAAGACAGCCGTACTATATTTTACACAGACGATATGTTTGGGGTACAAGAGTTACAAAACAAATTTGATGTATTTGTAAAAAATATAGATTATTCTAAAGAATATCCGGATAATCCGATCTATAACGGAATTAGAATAGGGACTATATTTAAGAAAATGCAGGAAGAAGGACAACAGGATGTAGCTGATATATTACAAAATATATTAGATAAAGTATCAAAATTATCAGGGAAAGATAATAGAATTGAATTATCTAAAACATTAGAATCTAACTCAGGGAAATTAATATTAAATTTTGAAGCTAGCGATCTTGAAACTGTAGGAAAATATTTAAAAAAGATTAAAGAAGGAGTAACTGGAATAAGAGAAATAGAAATGAAACGTTGTTTAGGAGGAAGCTTTGAAATTGTTATTAATTTGCTTAAGGGAGTACAATTGAAAGCAGAAGAAATAGAATTAGTATACCAAACTGCTAAGGAATTTAACATAGAATTTTATTTTAAGAAGTATATTACACCTCAAATATAGTATATTTATGCCATATTTAAACCAGCGGAATATAATCCGCGAAAAGCATTAAAGCCGGGCGACTCGGAGTACCAGCGCATAGCCGCCAGCATAGAAGAATTGAGCTATTACAGCTTTCCTATTAAAACTCCAATCACTATTACGAAATATATATGCACTAAGCATATATTAAATACAATTTATAAATTATATTTATTTTTTGTGTACACAAATGCATGATATACCTTGTTAAAAAAATGCGATATAATATTTTTGAAAGTGATAAAATGCTTTATCAAATTGACAATCAAGAAATAGGTATTTATATTTCGGAATTAATTAAACGAGAATTTAGGTCTGCACGTCAGTTTTGCAAAGCATATCTTCAAACAAGCGGTATCATTGAACCTGCCGGAGAAGATATACAAAAAATGGCAAACCGTCTTTCCCAAATAATAAAAGGAGCAAACCCAAAATCTGATATAAGATAGTGAATAGTAAAAGGGGGTATAAAGTCCGATTCCTTTCTCGACCTTATACCCTCTAAATTCTATCTCTGATACCCTCTATGCGGTTTGCTTCTTAAGCGCTTCCACCTCTTTCTCAAGGCATTCCACCCTTGCTCTTAAGCCCGATACCTGAACTTCATAGATAATTGACTTATCCTGTACGCAGACAGCGTCATTTAGTCTATTCATCTTATTCATAAGATTGAGATGATTCTCGGCAAGAAGCTGAATGTTATGATTGGTTTCGTTCTCAATTTTCAGCTCCAGACTTGTCAAACGGGAATTTATCTGACGAATCTCCTCTTTGATACCTCCCGTCTCTTCCTTCAAATTCCGGATATCATCCTTCATACCCTGGATATCATCCTTCATACCCTGGATATCATCCTTCATACCCTGGATATCATCCTTCAAGGGCTGTAGCAACCCGGCAATGGCCTGCAAATCTTCCTTCGTCAATGCCATAAAATCACACTCCTTAAGTGAAAAACAAAACATTTGCTGCGCAATCCAAGTATAGCACAGGCCGCAGGCAAAGTCTATCCTGTTTTCCAAAACTTCAGTCGGACTTACTTAATGTCCTTTTTCCGAAAAAAAACGAGCCCGGCTGCATTTGCCGCAAAAATAATTATCGCAGAATAGAGCGGAAGCCGGTATGGATGAATTACATCCCACTGTGCAATCTGCATCGCCTGACCGCCCGGAATAAAATCCAGAAAAAACTGGTAAATCTCCCGTTTCATCCCTGTCAGATACTGCGGATTCGGAACGGATTCAATCTGTATCTCTCCGTTTACCGCAAGTTCCGCCATCTCAATCATCTCCGGCGCAGTAATGCAGCTATATAGATAGATCCCGATAAACAAAAAGCAAAAAGCAAGCAGAATATTGAGTACCGACGCATATGCCTTATTCTGGCAGAGCATTGAAACCAGCAGAAACACAGAAACATAGGCAAACGCCGCCATCAGGTAATCGGCAAACAGCAAAAGCAGCATCCCCGGCTTTGTCGTAAAGAAGCCAAACATCGGTATTCCTATCGCTATCGTAATGAATACGGAAAGCAGCACGCATACAACTGCGGCAGTCAGACACAGCAAAAAGTTTGACAGATAAATCCGGCTCCTTCCATGTCCTGCAATCAGTTTATTGCGAATCGTACCGTCTGCATACTCTGTTCCGATAAATAAGCTGATAAATACGGAAAGTACGATGCCAACTATCATTATGGAACCGAAAAGAAACAGATCCAGCGTATAATGCACCTCATATTTAAGCTGATTTCGATACTGATTTGCACAAACAAGCACACAGAACAGTGCCGTTAAAGCAGTTCCGATCCAAAATATCTTATCTTTTACCAGACGCTTGAAACCGGCATGGAATAATCTGCTCATGATTCCCCACCCCCAATCAGACGCATATAATAGCTTTCCAGACTTTCCTCTCGTTCCTGCATGGATGTTACTTCACAGTTTTTTTCCGCCAGACGCATCACAAGTTCCGTCGTACCGACCTTACCGTAAATATCCGCCGTATGATCCGTCCAGACGGTATATTCCAGTCCAAGCGCCTCTAGTGTAACGGCCAGCGTTTTTGCGTCGGATACCTCGATTCGAATGCACTTTCTGCAGACCTGCTCCAGCTCTGACGCACTGATTTCCTTTACCATACGTCCCCCGTCTATGAACCCGTAATGCGTCGCCAGTTTTGACAGTTCATCCAGAATATGACTTGATATCAATACCGTGATCGCCCGCTCCCTGTTCAGCTTCCTGATTAATTCCCGGATTTCGATGATCCCCTGCGGGTCTAACCCGTTCACCGGCTCATCCAGCGCCAGAAAATCCGGATTTCCTGCAAGCGCAATCGCAATTCCAAGTCTCTGGCGCATACCGAGAGAAAAATTTTTCGCTTTTTTCTTTCCGGTATCCGAAAGACCGACCAACTCAAGCAATTCTTTCATTCCGTCGAAAGAAGGACAACCCAGCAGCATATACTGCTGCTTTAAATTTTCCTCCGCCGTCATATCCAGATAAATGGACGGCGTTTCAACCACCGCTCCCATCCTGCGCCGGGCCTTTTCCATCCCTTTTTCTCCGTTTGCTTTTCCATACAATGTAAACCCGCCCGCCGTCGGCTCCTGAAGCCCGCAGAGCAGCCGGATTAAAGTCGTCTTTCCGGCTCCGTTTTTTCCAACCAGACCATAGACGGCGCCTTTGGGCACATGCATGGTAAGGCCGTCCAACGCCTGAAAATGACGGTACTTCTTGGAAAGCGCATCTGTTTCTATTACATACTCCATTTTCTTACCAATCCTTTCTTTGAAGTTATCTCTATTCTAACGTCCGCCGATAAGTTTCCGGTAAAGAAAATCGTAAAGAAACAGTTAAGATTCCCTCATTTTAAAACCGATCCCCCAGACCGCTTCAATATAGTCTGCGCCGCCCGCTTCCTTTAACTTCTTCCGCAGATTACTGATATGAACTTTTAAGGAGCTTTCCATACAATCCGGCGTTTCTTCACTGATTCGCTCAAGCAGCAGCGATTTTGTAACCACCTGTTTCGGATTTTTCATTAAAAGCTTTAATATTGCAAACTCGGTCTTTGTCAGATGTATCGCCGTATCTCCGATAAACACATCATATGCGGCAGCATCCAGCACAATCTCCCGGAAACGCAGAACCTCCGCCGCACCCAAAGCCCCGCCGCACCGAAGCTGCACAACGATTCTCGCCAAAAGCTCAGCCGTCTCAAACGGCTTTGTCAGATAGTCCGCCGCACCTTCAAGCAGCAATCCCACTTTATCTTCCACCGCCGTTTTCGCGCTTAAGATAATCACCGGAACGCCTTTGATTCGTTTTAACACTTCCTCTCCCGAAAGTCCCGGAAGCATCAGATCCAGTAGGATTAAATCGGGCTTTTGCTTTTCAAACAGCAGAACAGCCTCCGTGCCGGAATACGCCCGCACTACGCCGTAGCCCTCTTTTTGCAGCACAGTCTCCAGCATGTTCCCAATATATACATCGTCGTCTATAATTGCAATGGTTGTCATGATAACCGCTCCTCGCATTCCTTTCACGCGCTCGTAATTCCCGCATTTTTCAGATAAACCGAAACAGACAAAATATAACAGATTATAAATATAACAAAAACGGTACTGACACTGACCGCATAAACGGACAACAGCGTCGTATTCATTACATTTTCCAGCGCATGCACCGAAAAGTACGACGATATTCCCATAATCAGAAACGGCATTGCATAAGACGTGAAAAGTTCCGCTTTGACCGCCTTTTTCAATACAGACGCTTTTGTTCCGATTTTTTTCAGTATCAGATAGCGTTCCTTTTCTTCAAAAGCATCATTATAAAGCTTCATAAACATAATGCATCCGCCGGCCAGTATAAATACCAGAAACATAAAGATACAAAGCGAATAAAGCACTTTAATCCAATCCATTTCCGTATTATTCGGATCAATCGCCACTCTTGCCGTATCGGAATCCTCCCCTTCCGTCAGTTCGCCAAGCGCTTCTCTTACCGCGTCAAACGCTCCCAAATCCTCAATCCTATAATTGTAAGTATACATTTCCTGCCCGTAGGAAAGCAAGTCTTTATAATCCCTGTCGTTTACAATATAAAAACTCATTATCTCCTGAAGATAACCAAGATACGGAACATTTGTTTCTTCAATCTGCCGCCATGCAGTTCCTCCGATTGTCAATTCAACGTTGGAACGTTCCGTAATAAAAGACATCAGATTAAGATGAGACGCTCTGATTGCTTCATGTTCCCCCGGTTCGTCGTACGGAAAAGAAAGTCCCGCCTGTTCCGACAAGCGTTTCATGCCTGAATAAGGTACAAACGCATACTGACTGTAAAAATCATGCGCCGATACTACGGAACTGTCAAGCCCCAGAATCGGTATTTCTGTGCGGCAGGCAATGCCGCTGTATTTTTCTATCCGGCTTTCCGCTTCCCCTGCCAGATCATCTCTGCCGCTCAGAAGCTGAAACGTATAGGTATTCCGAAAACGTACCATATTGTCATAGCGGTATCGCATGGCAAATCCGGTCGCCAGCGCCGTGACCGAGCAAACCATCAGGACACATACCATTGCGTATGTGCGGTAATTCTTCTTCATACGAAAAATCAGACTGTTGATCCAGATTGCTCTTTGTTTTCTATACAGAAATCTCTTATTTGAAGAAAGTCTCTGAAACAGGAACGGAAGCAGACCGCCGAATAAAAGATAAACGCCTGCCGTAACCAGTATTACCGCAATCAGGACGTTATTGATTACCTCCTGCCCGCCTTTCCTGATCGCCAGATAATATCCGGCGCCGAGCACGCCGACGCCGAATACTGTTTTTAACAGAAGAACGCCCGTCTTCTGCCGCACATATTCGTTCTGCTTTGCCGCAGAAATCAGGTTAATTACGCTGCTTCTTACAATTCCGAAATACCCCTTCAGCATAAAAACCAAATAGACCGCAAGATATACCACGGCAGTTATTACGACAGGTTCCAGGGTAAACTGAAAGCGAATATCAATGGCTATTTCGGAAAGGGCCAGCAGAATCATCTGAAACAATCCCGTTGTGAAAACGCCGAATAAAATGCCGAGCGCCAACGCAGAAAGCCCCGTAAACGCCGCCTCTATAAGATAGAGCCTTGCAATTTTCTGATTCGACAGCCCCATAAACACATAAATCCCGATCTCCTTTTTTCTCTTTGTCAAAAATACATTTGTAGAATACCAGATAAAGAAAAACATAAAACAGCCTAAGATAAAAGAAACTGACTGTACCACAATATCGACATACTCTTTGTTATGCTCTCCAAGTACAGAAAACGAATCCGAATAAATAATATTCTGGAAATTCAGAAAAACAAGCACGGTAAACGCCAGAGAGAGAATCAGAGACAGATAACTTTTAAAGCTGCCCTTAAAGTTCTGATATGCAAGCCGGATCATTCGCATGAAAAATCACCTCCCATAGAGGTCTGTACGTCAATAATCCGGTCATAAAACTCCTTCCGGCTCTCTCCTCTGCTGATTCTGCATTTAATCGCGCCGTCGCTTAAAATATAGACGTCCTTCGCATAAGACGCGCAGAACGGGTCGTGCGTCACCATAAAAACCGTCGCCTGTCCACTGTCGTTTACACGTTTCAGACAGTCTAAAAGATCTTTTCCGGATTTCGAATCAAGCGCCCCCGTCGGTTCGTCCGCAAAAATAATCTCCGGCTTCGTAATCAGCGCCCGACAGGTCGCCCCTCGCTGCTTCTGCCCTCCGGAAAGCTGATAGGGATACTTATTCAAATGACCGCTTAATCCGAACATTGCCGCAAGTCTTTCCGCTTTTGCCCTGCATTCCGCCGCAGGCGAACCGTTTAACGATAACGGAAGCGCAATATTATCCATTAAAGACATCGTATCCAGCAGATTATAATCCTGAAAAACAAGCCCGATTTTATCTCTCCTTAAAACGGAAAGCTCCTTATTGGAAATTCCGGTCAGTTCGCGGCCGCCCAAAAGAACAGATCCGAGGGTCGGCTTGTCAATCGTTGAAAGGATATTCAGCAGCGTCGTCTTGCCGGAACCGGAAGGCCCCATAACCGCAATAAAATCATTTCTGTAAATCGTCATGTCGATACCTTTTAAAACCTTTGTCTGAAAATCCCCTGCGCCATAATTTTTTACCAGATGTTTCATTTCTACAATTTTTTCGTCACTCATATCGGTAATCCTCCTTACAAACGCTATTGTAAAGGAATCAAACACAAAAATCCTTACATCCGCATTACAAAACCGATTTCAATCTTACAATTTTTGTAAGGTCGGCGGTTATTTACGGCTCCTCACGAAAAAAATACGCGTTTTTATAAAATGCAATGCAAAATCTCGTATACTTCCCGTATTCGCTTTCTACAGATATCTCATGTCCCAGCCTCCTGATTATTTTCTCCGCCATATAAAGCCCCATTCCCGTCGACTTGTATCTTCCGTTGTGATAGTTGCTTCCGGTATAACCCTTCTCAAAAATTCTGCGAATATCGCTTTCGCGAATCCCCTCGCCGTTATCCTCAATATAGAGTAAAACGCTCTCCCACTCCTTTTTCTCCTGCGTCCAAATTCGAAGTTTCGGCTGATCCCCCGCATATTTGACCGCATTATTCAATAGCTGATCTAAAATATACACCAGCCAGGACGGGTCTGTAAAAACCCACAGCTCTCCCACCACCGCCTCGATACAAAACCCTTTCCGGATCAGAAAAAACTGATTATTATGGATCGATATCCTTACGCATTCCGAAAGAGACGTCCGCTTCACCTGCAGATCAAACAGCGCGCTCTCAACCTTGCAGCCAAGCAGCATTGTATTTGCCTGCTGTTTCATTTTTTCGAGCTGCTCGCGCATCTGCCTGCGAAGAGCAATATCTTCGATCTTTTCATGCAACAGTAAAAGAGAAGAAAGCGGAAGTTTAAGCTCATGGCAGCATTTCGCAGCATAATCCTGCAGCTCACAGTTCTCATTGAACTTTTCATTCAGCTTTTCGTTTAAAACGGCAACGTCATGCACCGCAACATCTTTATTTTCAAAATCGGGAAGCTGCGTACATACGATATCCGACTGACGCATCAGAAAAAGCTTCTCCTTCTCCCGTTTCCGATACGAAAAATAGTCCGTTCCGAAAAACAGAACAAACACAAGAAGCAAAAGAAAATCAAGATATCCAAGATAGTAGAAATGTTTCTCAGGCATCAGAACCAGAAAATACAGATTAAAAGAAAGAAATACAAAGACTGCCAAAGCAGCATATCTTCGAACTTTTCGCAGATAATTCATGGAATATAATACCCCTGCCCTTTCTTTGTTAAAATCAGCTCTTCTCCGCAGGCGCTCTTTAGTTTATTCCGCAGGCGGCATATTACAGTTGTAAGAGTTCCGTCGGATACGTATTCGTCCGTATCCCACAAATCCATCATTAACGTATCCCTTGTCACCACATCCGGCCTTTCTTCCGCGAACTTCGCAAGTACCTGACGTTCCGTTTTTGTCAGCGAAATCTCTTCGCCGTCGCAGAAAGCAGTTTTAGACACACCGTCAAACAGAACGCCAAACCCCAGATTGATCCGCTCCCTGACTCTATACTGATAGGTCCGCCGCAGTATGGCTTCTATCTTTGCCTTTAAAAGCTCTAACTGAAACGGCTTTTCCACAAAATCATCGCCGCCCTGCGCCAAAGACATAATTTTATCCCTGTCATCGCTTCTGCTGCTGATAAAAATGACCGGTACAAACGAATGTCTTCGGATACGGCCGCACCAGTAAAAACCGTCGTAAAACGGCAGATTGATATCCATTAAAATCAACCCCGGCCCACATTCCAGGAACTCTTCCTCAATATTGTCAAATCTCTCAGCCAGCGCCGTTTCATATCCCCATCGGGTTAAAAATGAAGAAATTTCCTCTGCAAGCAGCTCATCATCCTCTACAATCATAATTTTCATTGCTTCGATTTCAGTCCTCTCCGTACCGCCGCGTTACAGCGGCAGCATAATTTCCGTTACAAATACTCCCGGCTCGTTCTGGCGGTTGATATACCCCTCATATTTTTCAACGACCAGATTAATCCGCTTTAAACCGTGCCCGTGATTGCCGCGCTTCTTCGTGATATATTCGCTGTCCATTTTCCGTACTGTCTCGTTTGTCGCATTTGTCACCGAAATATAGAACTGCTTTTTGAACGTACCGATATAAAGACGAATGTACCGACGTTCTCCCTCCGGGATTTTCTCACAGGCCTCGACCGCATTGTCGATCAGATTTCCAATTAACGCGCACAAATCGATATCGCTGATCGTAAGCTTTGCCGGGCAGACGGCTTTATAATCCATTTCAATTCCGTTTTTTAATGCAAGCGAAATCTTAGAGTTTAAAATGGCATCCAGATTCACGTTTCCGGATTCAATCAACTGATTTACCTGATCCAGGTCTTCCTCCAGCAGAGCAAGATATTCCCCAAGCCTGTCGTAACGCCCCATTTCCACGTAAGCTTTCATCGATTGCAAATGATTGTGGTAATCGTGACACCATCCGCGCATTATCTGATAAATATTCTGAACCTCCTGCACCTGCTTCTGCAGCAGCCTGTTCTGATATTCTATATTTCTTTCTTCAAAGTACCGGATATGAAACGGATTTTTCATTTAGAATTCCTCCAGACTGCCAGCATTTTTGCGTATACAGACATAAGACACTATGTAGTCTTTTTATACCAGGAAAGAAACGCTTCATTTACCTCTTTATAGGAACTTCTGCTTATCGGGATGCGACTGCCGTCGGAAAGGACACACTCCGTACGCAAAATCCGTTCCACATATCGCAGATTCACAAAAAAGCTTCTGTGCGTACCGACAAAGCCATAAGATTCAATCGCTTTTATTGCTTCATGAAAGTTCTTTTTGCATTTGTAAATTTCTGTTGTAGTATGTATGTTCAGATAATGCCCTTCCGCCTCAAGATATAAGATCTCCTCCATATCTATTTTCACAGTCTCTCCGGAAACATTTTCCAAAAGATAACGTTTTTCTTTGTTTTCTGCCGCATTGAATTTGTCAAGCAGCGGAAAATACGTTTCTCTGTGAAGCGGTTTCAGCAGATAACGGTATGCTCCGACCTCATACCCTTCAAATACATATTCCTTATGATTTGTTAAAAACAATATCGGAAGCTTCCCGTCCTGGTTCCGGACTCTGCGCGCAAGCGCCATACCGTCCATTCCCTTCATGTCAATATCGAGGATCAGCAAATTAAACGGAAACAAAGACGTATGTTCGAATAAAAGCTCCTCCGCGCTTCGGTATGCGGAAAAATGCAGCGAAACTCCCCGCTCCGCCGCCCACTGCCCGGTTAGATTTTTTACAAACTCCAGTTGAATTTCTTCATCATCACAATATGCAAGATACATCCTGTTACACCTTTAACATTAACTTTGTCTTTTTTAGAACATGAAAATATGCCGGAAACAAAAAGATGTCGGCAAGGAGCCATGCAATCGGACTTGCGGCGCAGGCAGCCGGAAAACCAAATGTAGGAACAAGCAGAAAACCGACCGCCGTTCTGGCCGCCATTTCACAGACGCCTGCAAAAACAGCAAACTTGCTGTAACCCATTCCCTGAATCAGAAAACGGACGATATTGACAAAGGCCAGCGGAATATAAAATGCACTGTTTATCACCAGCATCAGATACGCATCATCCATTACATCCGCAGCAGCCCCCTCCACAAAAAATCCCGCAAGCGTTCTTCCCGCGAAAAACATGACTGCAAACGCAAAGAGCGCGTACAAAATTCCCAGTATCGAACATGCTTTCAGGCCGGACGAGAGTCTTTCCACTTTCTTCGCCCCTACATTCTGCCCTCCGTAAGTCGCCATCGTAGAACCGAGCGCGTCGAACGGGCAGCAGAAGAACATAGCGATCCTGCTTCCCGCCGTCATTGATGCAACCGCGTTAGAGCCTAAAGTGTTTACCGAAGTCTGTAAAATAACGCTTCCAATCGCAGTGATTGAATACTGAAGTCCCATCGGCACGCCCATGCCGCAAAGTGTTTTCATATAGGAAGTATTGATTCGCCGTTCTTCTGTATTCGCATGGAGCACTTCAAATTTCCTGATACTGTATGATACACAGCCAATACCCGAAACGAGCTGAGACAAAACGGTCGCCCATGCCGCTCCGGCGACGCCCATTTGAAACACTCGAATAAATATAATATCCAGAATAATATTTAATACGGAAGAAATTACCAGAAAAACAACCGGCGTTTTGCTGTCTCCCATTGAACGGATAATCCCTGATATCAGATTATAAAGATAAGTCACGGGTATTCCCAAAAATATGACGACAATATACTGATATGCTCCTTCAATAATATTATCCGGCGTAAGCATCAATTTTAAAATCTGCATACAGAAAGTCACGGTAAGAATCGTCGTTACGATGGCAAACGCTATCGACAGATATATGGCATTCATCATAAAGGCGCGCAGCCCCTTAAAGTCGCCCGCTCCGAACTTCTGCGCCAGCGGAATAGCAAAACCGTTGCAGATTCCCATGCAAAAGCCGATAATTAAAAAATTTACGGAACCCGTCGCTCCTACCGCCGCAAGCGCATTCACTCCTAAAAATCTGCCGACAATCAGCGTATCCACAAGATTATAAAACTGTTGAAATAAAAATCCGAATAACAGCGGCGCCGAAAATCCGATAATCAATTTCATCGGCGATCCTTTTGTCAAATCCTTTGTCATGTCAAACTTCTCCGAAATAATTTTCAAATGTATCAAAAAAACTGTTTGTATGTAAACCGGATTCCATATCCACTTCCAGCGAATCCCAAAGCTCCTGATTCAAATTCGAACTTAAAGTCGATACAAACCCATTATACGCATCGTCAAACGCCTCTTTTTCGCGTTTTTCCACAATGTTTTCCTTGTTGGCCTCCGTCAGTTCCCGGTTATATTTATTTAAGCATTTAATAAAATAATAACCGCCGTCCACCTCTATTTTGTTCGATATTTCGTTATTGTCAAGCCGGAACGCAACTTCCTCCACCTCGTCCGCGACGTCGTCTCTCGATATTGTAACCTGAATTGCCGAAAGTTCGTTGTAATTATTCGCAACACCGGCAAAATCTTCGCCTGCTGCAATCTTTTCCTCTACTGCTGCCGCTTTCTGTCCGTCCGAAACAAATATCTGCATAATCTCCATAATCCTTGCCTCGTCGTCGCTCACCTCGCCGTTAATGCTGCCGATAAGCGAACCGTAAAACTTCTGTGCCAGGGCATAGCGTTCATAATACGTACAGACATCGTTTTGCGAAACTCCCATATAAGTCCGTTCGTCTTCTGTCAGAGAATTAAAATATGCCGCAGCCGCATCGGCAATTTTTCTCTTCTCTTCCTCGGTCAGCTCCATCTCCTGTTTTTTTGCCAGCTGCGCCATACAGATAATCCGCGTCAGTTCCTTCATTGTTACATTTTTCACATATTCTTCCAGAGAATACATACCGAAATCATGCTGCCACAAATCAAGGCCGAAGGCGTATCCGTAAATATTCTGATAATTTGCCAGATATACCTTCGCCTCTTTTAAACTGCATGAGATTTCCCCGATCCGAAATACTTCCTTATCGTCCGCTACGGCGCCTACGCTTATTTCTCCTATCTTGCATCCCGCAAGCAGCAGGGACATACACAAAAACCCCGCCGCTATTATTCTTACCGTTCTTCTCACTGTTTATCAAACACCTCTTTATCTGCCTTTTAAGATACTTCTTGCCACAGACAGACCGTTTGCAGACGCCTGCTGCAGGCCCCGGGTTACGGACGCGCCGTCCCCAATGGCTCGAAGTCCTTTTACATTCGTTTCGAAATCGCGATTGACAACTACTTTATTGGAATAAAATTTTACTTCTACACCATACAGCAAAGTTTCCTCACTTGCAATACCCGGCGTCACTTTATCAAGCGCCAGCAGCATTTCTTCGATATCCACCATGATACGATGCGGAAATACCAAAGATAAATCGCCCGGCACCGCATCCTTTAATGTCGGTATCAGATTATTTCTGCAGAGACGCTCTTCCGTCGTCCTTCTTCCGCGCCGGAAATCGCCGAACGTCTGCACTAAAATTTTTCCGTCGCAAAGCATATTGGATAACTGTGCAATCTGTTTTCCGTATTCTATTGGCGTTTTAAACGGCTTTGTAAAATTTTTAGATACCAAAATGGCAAAATTCGTATTATTTGTCTTCAATTCCTGCGATTTATATGCATGACCGTTTACGACAGCCAAACCGTCGTCGTAATACTCTGTCGCCACCTCTCCGGACGGATTGGTACAGAAGGTACGGACTTTATCGTCAAACGTAGGCGTATGGTAAACCAGCTTCGCTTCATACAGATTTTGATTGAGAAATTCCATAATCTCATCCCGGACTTCGACGCGGACGCCGATATCGACTGTTCCTACCTGTGTCTCAATTCCGTGATTTTCACAGATATGAGAAAACCAGTCGGCGCCCTCGCGCCCGACTGCAGACACTATTTCATCTGCCTCGTATCTCTTATCCTTGTCGGTAAGAACGCCCGTAACCCGGCTCCCCTCAATCAGAATGTCCTTTACCATTGTATCAAATTCCATCACAACGCCTTCTTCAAGCAAATGCTCCTGAAGCCTTGCATAAATCTTATAGCCTTCTTCCGTTCCGAGATGACGGATTGGACACTCGATCAGTTTTAAGTTGGCATTAATGGCAAGCCTGCGGATTTCTCTGATTTCTTTCTCCTTATCCATTCCGTAGACCTTTGTATCGGCTCCGAACTTTAAATAGATATCGTCGGATTCCTTTAACAGTTCCACTGTTTTATCGTAACCTAAGATTTCCGGTAAGTTTCCTCCGACATCCGGCGAAAGCGATAATTTCCCGTCCGAAAATGCTCCCGCGCCTGCAAATCCCGTCGTAATGGAACACGGTTTACAGCCGACGCAGACTTTTGTTTTTCGCTTCGGACACTGCCTCTTTTCAATGCGTCTGCCCTTTTCGAGCATCAGAATTTTTAAATTTCTGTTCGCATGAATCAGTTCATACGCACAGAAAATTCCGGACGGCCCCGCCCCGATAATGATAACGTCATATTTTTCCATTGTTTTTTCTCCATTCCTTTTTGAATTTTGTCTGCGTCTTAATCTTTATTTACCATTTATAAAGATCGACTCCAAGCTTTTTTAATTCACGGTAGATCGCGGCTACCGGAAGTCCGACCACATTGTTGTAATCACCGTTTATTTTTTCGATATATACCGCGCATTTTCCCTGAATCCCGTAAGCTCCCGCCTTATCCATCGGCTCTCCCGTAGCAATATAGCGCCTGATTTCTTCTGCGCTCATCAAAGACATTGAAACCTCCGTTCGTTCAAAAAAAGTATGCGCTCCCGCTCTGCCTGTTTTATCTATAAAAACAAAAGTAACTCCGGTATATACGCCATGCGTCTTTCCGGACAGCATGGAAAGCATACGAAACGCATCTTCCTCATCTTTCGGTTTCCCAAGAATCGCGCCTTCCGCCGCTACCACCGTATCGGCCCCGATCACCAGAATATCCTGCGGTGTAGTCAGTTCCTTATGACTTTCGTTGTACTGGCGTATCATGGCTGCGACCTCTTTCGCCTTTTGTTCCGACAGTTCCATAACTACATCCGACGGCTCTGTGGATGATATTATTTCTTCCCCTTTGGCCGGACATATCTCAAACGCAACGCCGATCCGGGCCAGAAGTTCTTTTCTTCTGGGAGACGACGACGCTAAAATCAATTGTGACATAGATCTCCTCCTTTCTGACACGTTAACCCTTTTAAACCGGAATCAGTTTTTCCAGCCGGAAGGAATAGATAAGTCTTTCTTTTACGGTCAGATCCTGCTTAAAAAAAACACGGTTCAATGCTCCCGCATACAGCGCAAGCTGCGCCTGATAGCGGTCCCGAAGCTCCTTCTCGGACGACACGCGATCCGTTTTGTAATCCATCAGTACAATTTTACCGTCTTCTATCCAGAACACGTCAATAATTCCCTGAACTAATGTCAGATCAGAACTTTCCCCGTTCTCTTTTGCAAAGCCAAAAGCTGCCAGTTCTTTTCCGGTCAGACCCATTACAAACGGTTTTTCCCGATAGAGAAGTCCCTGTTCCTGCGCCCGTTTCATTCGTTTTCCGATTTCCGAGGACAGAAAGCTTTCGATCAACGGAAGCTTTACCAGCCGCTCCATTTCTTCGGAAAGCAGTTCTTTCTTTCGCATTTCCTCAATTTGCTGTTCCGGCAAAAGATCTGCCGTAAAATCATAACATTCCATAACACGATGCATCGCCGTACCCCGGAGCGCTCCCTGACTGATCCCGTCTTCGTCCGCAAGCCCTTCTTCTCTGCGGATAAAACCGGGTATATACGGAATGATCTCCTCTTCCGGAAACAGCCGCTCCGTCTCTTGTTCCTCCTGCTCGAATACCCGGCGCATTGCCCTGTGCTTCAATTCCGAAACGGAATATTTGTTCTTCCGCGTAAGATCTGCCTGAAGCGGATAAACCTTTGCAAAAGTCTCTTCTATATTCTGATACGCCGCTTCATCCGCCGCGTTTACTTCCGCAAGGCGCCGTTCCTTCTCAAACAGACCTTCCGCCTGATGAAAAGCTTCGTCTGTCATAAGTTCTTCCGCCCCCACGATAGTAACGTGGTATTTTTCTCCAAAAGAAAAAACCGCGGGAAGAATCCAGTCCAGATAAGTGGCCGCTCCTTCTCTCTGAAGATAGGGAAGCAGTCCGTTTCCCGTCCGGCTGCAAAGGTTCCTGCAAATATTCTGCGCATCTTTTTTGTTTCCGGTCAATATCAGCTTTTCCTTCGCCCGCGTCAGCGCAACATACAGCACCCTCAGTTCCTCGCCGAGATTCTCCAGTTCAATCTGTTTTGCGATTGCTTTTTTTATAATGGTAGGCGTTTTAATCCGCCGGCTGCCGTCCATGTAATCCAGGCCAATTCCATACTCAGGATGCAGGACCATTCTGCTTCTTACATCCTGTTTATTGAAGTTTTTCCCAAGTCCCGATACGAAGACAACCGGAAATTCCAGTCCTTTGCTTTTATGAATACTCATAATACGGACGACATCTTCGTTTTCGGACAACAGATCCGCTTCGCCGAAATCTACGTCATATTTCTGAAGCCGGTCGATATACCGTATAAAGTGAAACAACCCCTTATAACTGGTATTTTCATAAGCAATCGCTTTTTCCACCAGCATTTCCAGATTGGCGCGTCTTCTTTCACCGGCGGGCAGCGCCGCCGCATAATTTCCATAACCGGTTTCCTCCAAAAGTATCTCAATCAATTCGTGCACCGGCGTATCCGTCACAAGACGCCTTATTTTTTGATACGTCTCATAAAAGCGCTCCAGCTTTTCCTCCGCCGCATCCCGGGGAGCGCGCCCGCGTAATTCCTGAACCAGCTTTAAAATGCAGACATGAAACGGCTCTTCCTGATTTGTCAGGCGAAGCTTTGTCAATTCTTCGTCCGTGAGACCTGCAAGCGGCGATCGAAGTACGGCTGCGAGCGGAATGTCCTGTCTCGGATTATCCAATACTTTCAACATGGAAAGTACGGTCTGTACCTCTACCGCAGAAAAATAGCCGGTTGAGGAAATCGTATGCGCGGGGATCCCCTCGTCGTTTAATACGCCTGCAAACGCATCCGCATAACCGCTCAGACTGCGGAGCAAAATCACAATATCCGAATATTTCAGTCTGCGAAGTTCCCCGCTCTCCTTATCCGTAACGGACAATTCTTCTTTCATCCGCCTGATTTTTCCGGCGACAAGCTTTGCCTCAAGCAGCCGCTTATCCGAATATTCCGCTTCTTTAAACGGTTCCTCACTGTTGTCGCAGAGCAGAATTTCCGCCTGATAACTGTCTTTATTAAGCGCCTCTGCATAGTCCGCGCCCGCTTTTAACGCCGCATATTCATCATATGTCACATTCCCCAAATCCTTCTCCATAATCCGGGAAAAAATATCGTTCGTATAATCAATGACTTCTTTTCTGCTTCTGAAATTCCGGTTTAAGTCAATCCGTTGCGTGTCTGAATCCTCTGTCGAATAACGGTTATATTTCTCCATAAACAACTCCGGTCTCGCAAGACGGAATCGGTAGATACTCTGCTTTACGTCGCCTACCATAAAAAAATTTGGCTCGCCCCGCCGCTCTCTTGAAACGGCGGTAAGAATCGCTTCCTGTACGTTGTTGCTGTCCTGGTATTCGTCAACCATAACTTCCTCAAACATATCGCGAAATTCTTCGGCAGTCTGTTTTGTCTCATTCGTCTCTTCATCCACTAATATTTCAAGCGCAAAATGCTCTACATCATGAAAATCCACCAGATTTTTCCGCCGCTTCTCTTCCGAAAAAGCAAAAGCAAATTCCTGTGTCAGAGAAATCAGCGTCTGTACCGCTTCCCGGGTCTTAAAAAGCTGTTCCGTCATAACGGCAGGCTCTGCAAAAAAGAACTGCTTTTTCAGCTTCTTCACGGCTTCCTTCGCTTCTTCCCGCAGTTCCTTTACACGCAATAGCTTTTCTTCGCTTCCGGTATACCCTCTGCTGCTTTTCAGACGGCTGTAGGAAATCGTATCACAGGCCCGGTATATTTCAAAAAAACCGGTTAGCGCAGCAATCGTCCGATACTGTTCCAGATCGTCGCACACCGCATCTTCATACATCGAAGGCCCGTCCTCATCCCGCACAAGCAAAAGAGCTTCCTCTAAAAGTCCGGCCGCGTCCCATATAACAAATCGGATATGCGCGGCCGCCGCGCGCATCCATTCTGCCTCTTCCAGTTCTTCTTCCGTCTTTTTCTCATAATTTTTTTTGCAGGAAGAAAGCCATTGTCCGGGCCACGGAAAACTTCTTGAAAATTCGTAAAGAGAGAGCACCATCTCCGCCGCGGCCTCATCGCTCCTGCCGGAAGCATAACCCTCCATAAAAGAAATAAATTCTTCCTCCGGGGCTTTGTAATGCGCGGCAAACACTTTTTTTAACACATCCTCCCGGATTAGCTTTAATTCGCCTTCATCCCCGATTCGAAAATTCGGTTCCAAATCAATCTCATGAAAATGATTTCGTATAATATAAAGACAAAAACTGTCAATTGTCGTTATCTGGGCATTGTGTAAAAGCGTAAGCTGTCGGCCAAGATGGGCGTCCGTTGGCCTCTCTTCCAGCGCTTTTTCAACAGCGATTCCGATTCTCTCCCTCATTTCCGCGGCAGCCGCATTTGTAAACGTCACAACCAAAAGACGGTCAATATCGACCGGACGCTCTTTATCCGTAATCCGCCTTACAATACGCTCTACCAGCACCGCCGTCTTCCCGGAGCCTGCGGCGGCCGACACCAAAATATTCCGGTTCCGAAGTGATATCACTTTCTCCTGTTCTTCTGTCCAGGTCATCGCCCCGCTTCCTCTCCCTTCTCCCTAAGTCTTGCCAATACCTCTTCCCCTTCCGAAAGCGTCTCAAGCTTCTGATAGGAAAAACCGGGAAACCTCGGATCAAAGCCGCAAACCGTATGATACGGACAATAATCGCAGCCGGTGCGGTCGGAAAGCCGGTATGGCTTTACCGAAATATCCCCCTTAAAAATCCGCTTTCCCGTCTCTATCATTTTCTGATTGACATAGTCTGTCATCGTTTTAAAATCGTCGGTACCTACTGCCTTTGAAGACGCCTTTAACGTGTTGTCCGATTTCAACGCCACCGGAATTACCGTCGAACTGCCGGTAAAATCCTTATCCATTGCCCGGTAGATATCCGGTTCGTTGTTAACCAGCCCGTTTAGTTTTAACTGCTCTAAAATCAGACTTTTGATTTCCGCCTCCGATTCCGTACCGTCTCCTTCCGCCATCGGATGTTTCATATGATAGTAAAAAATGCCTCCCGGCAAAATCTCCTTTCCGGGGTATTTCGAAGCGGTCAGCTCCATTGCCGCATTCAGATATACTACAAGCTGGAGCTGGAGTCCATGATAGAGATTCAGCAGAGAAAAACTGGTATTTCCTGATTTGTAGTCGATCACTCTGACATATACTTTATCCTTCTCCTCACAGGTGTCAATCCGGTCAATCCGGCCAAGCAGACGCATTTTTTCCTCTTCGTTTAACTGAAAATGAACCGCATTAAGGCTGTCGGCATTCGCAAATGAAACTTCGAAGTCGCTCGGAATAAAGCGTCCCCGCTTCACCTGCTCTTTTAACGCCCATACGGTACAGCGAATGGTCTGCTTTAACCGCTCTAAAAGATAACCGTTTCTCGCTTCTGAAAAAGCGGCGGAACTCCTGCTGCACAAAACCGCTTCTTCCATACTCTCTTCGGCAAAAGTCTCCTCCGCCTCCGTTGGAAGATCAAACCACGTATATTCCGAATCCTTTATACGATTTGCAAAACGCTCTAACGCATCGTGGCAGATATTTCCCATATCAACGCTTGCAAACTCTAACAAGTCACGCTCTTTTAAGCAAAGTCCGTAACTTAAAAAATGGGAAAATGCACAGGCGGCAAAACGCTCCAGCCTTGTCACACTGTTTTCAAGCGTCGTACCGTAGAGTGCGCGCGCAGCGGCCCGGCCGATCGGCTCGTCCGTGTGAAAAAGACAGGCGGCGTCCAAAAGCCGCATAATTTCTTCCCGATATTCCTCATTTGACAGATACCATTTTGTAAGCGCGTTCCATTTTCCGTGATCCCCCTCTCTTTTCAAACCGTCTAAAAAATAAGAAATACCGTTCTTTGGCGTAATGACAGGCGTATCCGTCTTATCTTCTCCAGCCTCAAAAATCTGCTTACCCTCAAACAGCTTTAACAGCGTTCCAATCAGATAAGAACGGCGCAGCGCCTTGCCCTCCGAATTCACTTTAGAAAATGTAACATACAGAAAATCCGACGGTTTCGTCATATTCAGATACAGATAAAATTTCTGAATAAATACCTTCTCTCTGGCGCCGGGCGCAAGTTCTAAATTACATTCTGCCATGCGTTCTCTCTCATACTGTGAAAGAATGCCGCCCTCGCTTCCGGCTTTTGGCACAATTCCGTCGTTGACGCCCAAAAAGAACAAAATCTTAATTCCGCTTAATCTGGTTCGTTCGATATCGCCGATCGTCACCCGGTCGTTTCCCGGAGGAATCACGCCCACTTTTGCAGCGTCAAAACCTGCGTCCAAAATATCTCCGTATTCCCGAAGAGGCAGCTGTTCTTCTCCGAGCAGCGCCACCACTTTATCCAGCAAGTCCATTACAATCCGATAAATCTGGCCATACTCCTTCGCTTTTGTCAGTTTTCCCTCCGCTTCATATTCCGCTTCCTTTTTTTTCATCTTTTTTTCCACGTCAAGCCGGTAGAGCAGACCGTAAAGCGCAATTGTTATGCCCTTTACCGACGAATCCGGAGCGTGAAACGCTTCATAAAGCGGCGCCAGCAGACCGTATACTTCTTCTCTTGCCGCATTCAGTAAAAGAAATTCCTCGTTCCTGCCTTCGGATAACACAAACGTCCACTTACTTTTCCATGCGTTTCTTCCCCTTATTCCCTTTGCCAGGACATAATTTTCCAGCCGGTCCACAATTTCCTCGCTGATTCGTTCCGTACAAAGTCCGCACCGCAAAAAACGGAATACACTTTCGTATGAAAAATCGTATTCGATCACCTCCAGCGCCGCACGAATAAATTCAATCAGCGGATGATACAAAATCGCAGTTGTACGATCAATAAAAAAAGGAATTTCAAACTGATTGAAAATCTCCGGCACATAATTCGCATAGAGACTGATTTCTCCGGTAACAACGGCAATGTCTTTATAGGTGTACCCCTTATCCCGAACCAGCGCCGCAATTTCCGCCGCCGCAAAAGAAAGTTCCTGCCTCGGATTTTTTAAAGAAGCGATTAACACCTCATCCTTCTTGCCGTTCCATTTCTTCCCGCCAGGTCGAAACAAATTCTGCTCCATAAAAAATAAAGACGGAGCCCTGCAATACCTTTTTTCTCCGGCTCCCGATAGAAGAACGGCTTCCTCCACGGAAACCTGCAGCTCGCCTGCAATTTTTAACAATACGGCAACCGTCTTTTTACTCATTGCAAAAAGCTCCTGCTGTCCCCTGCAATGATAAACATCCTCTCTGACATCTATCGTTACCGATACTACTATTTTTTCCGCAAGCACAAGAAGCCGCCGGATCAAAAGATTCTGAACCGGCGTAAACCCCGTAAACTCGTCAAATACAATTACGCTGTCTCTTAAAATGGCGGATTCCTCCGCAACGTCGCACAACAGCGTTAAAACCTCTTCCGCAGTCACATAGGTGACGCCCGGCGCAAGATACCCTTCCAGATATTCCCGAAACCCGCGGTACAGCGTAAGAACGTCAGAAAGTTTTTGAAAAAGAGCATCTCCGATATCCGCCGTCTGCAAAAAACGCTCCAATTCCTCCGTCGTCACATGATACTGGGACAATTCCGAAATCAGCGACTTCACTTCGCCGATATAACCCATTTTATGAATGCTCCCGCCCAGTACCTTTAAATCCTTCTTCTTTTCTCCCGCAATTTTCCGAAGCACCAGGTTTTTTCCTGTTTCCTCCAAAATAACTAATTTCTGCTTTCCAAGTTCATCGAAAACACGGTAAGCCAGGCGCGCAAAACTAAGCACGTCGACATTCATTATCGCGTGCGCCTTCTGTCTTTGCACCAGTTCCCGCTGCGTCTGCATGGTGTACTGTTCCGGCACCAGCACCAGAAAATTCTTCTTCGGATGCAAGGCCGCCTGTTCCAGTACCGACTCATAAAGATACGTTGACTTTCCGCTGCCGGAATTGCCGAAAATAAATTGCAGCGACATACTTTTCTCATTCCTCCTGCGGGATCTTCTCCGGTTTAAAATCCGGTCCGAGATTTCCCTCTCTTAGGTGTTTTCTGCAAAGCGCCGTGTAGGAATCATTCCCGCCCAGCACAACCTGTTCACCCTCTCTGATAATTCCGTATTGATTAAATCTGGCATTGCACTTTGCCGCCCGGCCGCACCAGCATACTGTCTTAATCTCTTCAATGATATCCGCCCAGCACATCAGCCAGATACTCCCCGGAAACGGTTCGTTTCGAAAATCGGCGCGAAGCCCGTAGCAGATTACGGGAACATTCAAATCATCCACCACATGAAGAAAAAACTCTATCTGTTCCTTCGGGCAAAACTGCGCTTCGTCAATAATCAGACAGTCGTACTTCATAATCTGTGAATCATTCATAGCAAGCAGTTCCTCTGTCCAGATACATTCTTTTTTCAATCCAATGCGGGAATAAATCATCCGCTCCCCGTTTCTTAAGTCCACCCTCGGTTTCGCAAGCAGCGCCCGCTTTCCGCGTTCTCTGTAGTTATATTCCACCATCAATGCGTTAGCCGTCTTTGAGCTCCCCATTGCCCCGTAACGAAAATACAGTTTTGCCATACGCTTATCAAACCTTTCTTAATAAAACACCTGTTAGACAATTAAGCCCCGGTATACAACCCTTAAAACATTCTTATTGTATACCGAAGCTTCGCATCTTCCAATGGTATTTTTTTCCGGCTTATTTTTCCGCCGTTTTCTTTTTATTTTTCTTAAAACTGCCTATGTCGTATTTTACCGCGTACTCCTCAAAGCAGGCTTTATAAGAATCATTCTTCATTTCCCGAACGCTTTTTAAATATTCATGCGTATCGAACTCCGCCGCCTCCAGTTCAATCATAACTACCGCAACGTTAGAGCAATGTGCGCCGATACGCTCAAGGTTTGTAAGCAGATCGTTAAATGCAAATCCCTGTTTCAGCTCGCACTTTCCTGCACGCAGTCTGGCAATATGACGCGATTTCAAATCGCCGCAGAGAATGCCAATCAGCTCCCGCAGCGGTTCCACTTTTCCGGCGGCCTTTAAATCATCTTCAATAAATGCGCGAACCGTCAAATCCACAATATCCTTGACCGCCGATTCCACTACATCCAGCTCATACTGGGCCTCCGTTGAAAAGGAGATCTTTTTCTCATTGATTTCGTTTGCAACTTTCGAAATATTGACCGCATGATCGCCGAGCCGTTCAAAATCGCTTAATGTATGTAAAAACTTGGAAACCTGCTTCGTCTGCATAACCGTCATTTCCCTTCCGGTCAACTGCATCAGATAGTTTCCCAGTCTGTCCTCATAATTATCAATCAGATTTTCCTTCTCAAAAATTTTCTGATAGCGTTCCTCCGAGTAATTTTCCATCAGGCCAAACGCACGGAAAATATTTTTTCTCGCCTTTTTCGCCATTCCGTTCATGGTCTGATGGCTCCTGGCGATTGCAAGCGCCGGATATGCGAGGAAACGCTCTTCCAATAAATCAAAATCTTCCTGTTCTTCCCTTTCCTCCGGCTGGTCTTTAATCAGTCTGCATACCAGCTTTTCCATCTGCTTTATAAACGGAAGCAGTACGCAGATAGTCGCCGTACGAAACACCGTGTTCAAAAGCGCAATGGAAAAGGGATTCATCGCCATATCCATAAATTCAAAATGTACGATTGCGTGAACCGTATAAAAAACGACCGACCACAGTACCATACCAAATAAATCGTTAATCAGGTAAACAAGCGCCGTCCTTTTTCCGTTCTTATTCGTTCCAATTGCGGAAAGAAGCACCGGACATGCCGCACCGACGCCAATCCCCATTGTAATCGGAAACGCCGTAGAAAAACTGACAGATCCGGTTACGGAAAGCGCCTGCAGAATCCCGACCGAAGCGGACGCGCTCTGCAGCACCGCCGTAAAAAGGATTCCAACAAGGATTCCCATAATCGGATTGGAAAACATCGTAAGCGCATTCGTAAAATGCGGATTACTCTTCAGAGAAGAAACCGCGCCGCTCATGGCCTGCATTCCGGTCATAAGAATTGCAAAGCCCAGCATAATATCGCCGACGTTTTTATAGGCTGCTTTTTTCAATACCATTTTGAAAACAATACCGACAATCGCCACAATGGCGGTGATCGTCGCTGTAGACAGAAGCTGCGCGATCCCTGCCGAACCTTCAATATAAGAAAGACAGATAATCCATCCCGTGATACTGGTACCGATATTCGCGCCCATGATAATACCGATGGCCTGAGAGACTTTCATCATTCCGGAATTGACAAAGCCGACCACCATAACTGTCGTCGCCGAGGAAGACTGTATCACCGCCGTAACCCCCGCGCCGAGCAGTACGCCTTTAATCGGCGTATTTGTCAGCTTATATAAAATCAACTCCAGTTTATTTCCCGCAACCTTTTTTAATCCGTCCCCCATCAGCGACATTCCAAAAAGAAACAGCGCGACACCGCTCAGCAGCGACAAGATATTCGTAATTCCCATTTTCCGTTTCCCTCATTTATGAGAAGCTTCTTATTACTGCCTTAAAAGCTTTTCTCTTTCGGATTTAATAGATTCTTCCTTATTATAGACTATTTGACAATTATTTTACAATCTTTTACAATTAATTTAAATCGAAATCTGCATGTTGTATAAATTTTTTCTATTTCTTTCTCGTTTTTTGACGAAAATGGGGAAACGGCATTACAAAAACCGGCATTCTTTTAGAATGCCGGTTTTTTTGAAACTATTATTCCACTGAAAAACAATACTTCGTTGTTGTCTGATACTTCTCTCCTGCAGGGAGTACCGGACTCTTAAAATTCGCATCATTGACCGCATTCGGAAAATACTGCGTCTCAAGGCAGAAGCCGTGGCGGTCGTCATAAGAAGCGCCGTCCTTTCCGTCCTGCTTCTTGATAAAGTTTCCGGTATAGAGCTGAATACCGACACAGTCCGTATAAACTTCCATGCAGATGCCGGATCGCGCTGCTTTTGCCTTCGCCGCAAGGCGCATCGTTCCGTCCGCTCCGTCAATCGCGTAGTTATGGTCATAACCGCCCACAAATTTCAACTGTTCAAAATCATCCCCGATACGCGCTCCGATTTTGGTCGATGTACGAAAATCCATTGGCGTACCGGTCACATCCGCATTTTCTCCGGTCGGAATTGACTTAAAATCAATTACCGGATTGTAATGAGAGGACGCAATCATAAGCTCATGGTCTTCAATGCTTCCGCTCTTATGACCGTCCAAATTGAAATAAGTGTGGTTCGTAAAGTTTGCAACCGTTGTTTTGTCCGATTCCGCCTCATATGCAATGACAAGCTCGTTCTCATCTGTCAGCGAATAACTTACCTTTGCCGTCATATTTCCCGGAAAATCCTGCTCTCCGTCTTTGCTTAAATAAGAAAAAACAACGCTCTGCGGCTCTTCTTTTTCTGTTTCCCAAATTGCCGCATGAAAACCGTTTTTACCGCTGTGCAGATTATTCTCATTATCATTCTGCTCTAACTGATACTCCACTCCGTCAAGCGTAATTTTTGCCTGATCGATCCGGTTCGAATTCCTTCCGATTACGGCTCCGAAATAAGTCGTGTGGTTTTGATAGTCCGCCGGTTTGTCGTATCCCAATACCACATCTCTCTGCATTCCGTCCGCATCTTTTACTTTAACGGATACTATCGCTGCGCCCAGATCCGTCACGGTTACTTCCATACCGTTTTTATTTGTCAGGGTAAATTTCTTTACCTCTTTTCCTTCGTTTGTGTTCCCAAATACTTCCATCCTTCACCTATACCTTTCCGAAAACAATCCGCTTCTGTCTAAAACCTTTAAACGTCTTCGTTCTTTTCACACGTCTGCCCGTAATAAGCATTCTTTCCGTGCTTTCGGTAGAAATGCTTCTCCCTGATGCAGTCGGGCGCCGGTTTTACCTGCGGATTTAAAAGCTCCGTATAGCGCGCCATTTTGGCGACTTCTTCCAAAACCACAGCATTATGCACCGCTTCGGCAGCATCCTTTCCCCATGCAAACGGACCGTGATTTTTACAGAGGACGGCAGGCGTATAGGACGGATTTATTCCGCGTTCCTCAAACGTTTCAATTATGACTTTGCCGGTATTTTTTTCATACTCCCCTTCGATTTCTCCCGGCGTTAAATTCCTTGCGCACGGAATCGCACCAAAAAAATAATCCGCATGTGTCGTTCCGTAAAGAGGGATATCACGTCCCGCCTGCGCCCATGCGACGGCCTCCGGAGAATGCGTATGAACGATTCCTCCGATCACCTTAAATTCCCGATAGAGCATTGCATGAGTCGCCGTATCCGAAGAGGGCCGATACCGCCCTTCTATCCGGTTTCCGTCCAAATCCATGACAACCATATCCTCCGGTGTTAACACGTCATAATCTACCCCGCTCGGCTTGATTACAAAATATCCGGTTTCCCTGTCGATTCCGCTGACATTTCCCCATGTATACGTAACAAGGCTGCGGCGCGGAAGCTCCATATTGGCCTCGTACACCTGCTTTTTTAATTCCTCTAACATGGCACCCCCTGTTTATAAAGACTTCCTTCCGCTCTTTTACTTCCCAAGCTCCTTACATATGCGGGCTGTGATACCTTCCGCATCCAGCTCATACTTATGAAGCAGCTCTTTTGCAGGACCGGACTCTCCGAAAACATCATTCACTCCGATCCGTGTTACCTTTGTCGGATAGTTCTCGCTTAATACCTCGGAAACCGCCGCGCCGAGGCCGCCGATTACGGAGTGCTCCTCCACAGTAAACACTCTTCCCGTCTTCTTTGCCGCATTGATTACAATTTCCTCATCCAGCGGCTTAATCGTATGAATATTAATCACCTGCGCGCTCACGCCTTTTTCCGAAAGCTTTTCCGCTGCTTCCATTGCTTCGGAAACACACAGTCCGGTTGCAATAATCGTAATATCGGAACCGTCACGAAGCTCTACGCCTTTTCCGATTTCAAAATGATAGGACGCCTCGTCATTAAATACCGGAACCGCAAGTCGTCCGAATCTTAAGTATACGGGACCGACATATTCATACGCGGCCTTTACGGCAGCTCTTGCCTCTACATCGTCGCATGGATTAATCACAACCATCCCGGGAATTGCACGCATGAGCGCAATGTCCTCGTTGCACTGATGGGAAGCGCCGTCCTCTCCTACCGAAATACCTGCATGTGTTGCTCCGATCTTTACGTTCAGATGCGGATATCCGATCGAATTGCGCACCTGTTCAAAAGAACGGCCGGCTGCAAACATAGCAAAGGTACTGATAAACGGTACAAAACCGCAGGTGGAAAGTCCGGCTGCAATGCCGGTCATATTCGCTTCCGCGATTCCGCAGTCAATATGCCGTTCGGGAAACGCTTTCTTAAAAACGCCTGTCTTCGTGGCAGCCGCAAGATCCGCATCCAGTACAAGAAGATTTTCGTGTTCTTTACCAAGCTCAACTAAAGCATTGCCGTAGCTGTCTCTTGTTGCTATCTTTGTCTGAACATTCGCTGTTTTTACTTCTGACACAATGCTTCACCAACCTTTCTCAAATCCTCCATCGCAACCGCATACTCTTCATCGTTCGGCGCTTTTCCATGCCAGCCCACGCTGTTTTCCATAAAGGATACGTCTTTTCCTTTTAAGGTGTGCGCAACGATCGCCGTCGGCATCCCCTTTGTTGCCTTTGCTTCGTCAAATGCCGCTTTCAGCTCGTCAAAATCATTTCCGTTGATATTAATCACATGGAAATTAAACGCTTCAAACTTTTTATCAATCGGATACGGAGAACATACTTCGTCAATCGCTCCGTCAATCTGCAGATTGTTGTTGTCTACGATAACACAGAGATTATCCAGCTTACGATGACCGGCAAACATGGAAGCCTCCCAAATCTGTCCTTCTTCAATCTCACCGTCTCCGCAGAGTGCATACACACGGTAGTTCTTATCCTGCAGTTTTCCTGCCAATGCCATTCCCACTGCAGCCGACAACCCCTGTCCGAGTGAACCGGAGGACATATCTACGCCCGGAATATGTTTCATATCCGGATGTCCCTGCAAATAAGACCCCGTATGACGCAGCGTCACCAGATCCTCTACCGGAAAATATCCTCTGTTTGCAAGTGTAGAATAAAGTCCCGGAGCCGTATGACCTTTGGATAATACAAAACGGTCTCTGTCCGCATCCTTCGGATTGTTCGGATCAATATTCATTTCCTCAAAATATAAATATGTAAAAATATCCGCTGCGGAAAGAGAGCCGCCCGGATGTCCGGCCTTTGCCGCATGAACAGCCGTTACAATGCCCTTACGAACTTCGACAGCTGTCTTTTGAAGTTCCAATTTATTCATGATTTTCCCCATTTCTGCGCTGTTATTCTCGCACATAAACATATTATAATCAGGCCAACCGCCCGAAAATTAGTCGCCGAATACTGCCCTGTAATCCGCCTGGAATTTCTCGATTCCCTGATCGGTAAGCGGATGTTTTGTCATCTGCTCAATTACCTTATAAGGTATCGTAGCAATATGAGCTCCTGCGAGCGCACAATCCGTTACATGAATCGTATGACGAATGGAAGCCGCAATAATTTGCGTCTCGTAACCATAAATATCAAAAATCTCAGCTATGGTACGGATTAAATCAATTCCCGGCTGGCTTACGTCGTCAAGTCTTCCGAGGAACGGAGAAACGTAGGTCGCTCCGGCTTCTGCGGCAAGCAAAGCCTGGTTTGCAGAAAAAATCAACGTTACATTCGTCTTAATTCCTTCTTTGGAAAGTACTTTAACCGCTTTTAAGCCCTCTACCGTCATAGGAATCTTTACAACCATATTCTTATGAATTGCTGCGATTTCACGTCCTTCTTTAATCATTCCTTCCGCGTCTACTGTCGTCGCCTTAACTTCCCCGCTGATTGGTCCGTCAACAATAGACGTAATTTCTTTGATTACCTCATTAAAATCTCTTCCTTCCTTTGCAATCAGGGAAGGATTGGTCGTAACGCCACAGATTACCCCCATATCATTTGCTTTACGGATATCCTCTACATTTGCAGTGTCAATAAAAAATTTCATCGCATTCTTCTCCTTTTCTTTTTTTGCGTGCTCGTGCACAGTACTTATATTCTTATCTTATTATGTAACGGAAAAAAAATCAATAACTATTTTTTATAATGCATGAATTATTGCCTTTTCCGCTGCAATCGCTTCCTTATATCGTGCAAGGTAAGAATCGAACCCTTCCACATCCGGCTTCTCCGGCTGCACGATATCCGCTTTTACTTTGGAAAATACCTTTTCCCTTAAAAAGCGCTCTAATGTTTCTCCCTCTTCCCGATTCTTCCGATAAGCAGCCAAAAGCGCCATTCCCCAGGGACCGCCCTCTCCGGCCGTTTCCATAACTGCTACGGGCGCATTTAAAGCGGCGGCAAGAATACGCTGTCCCACACCTTTTGTCTTAAAAAAACCGCCGTGACCGTAAATGGTATCCGCCTTAACCCGCTCTTCTTTAAACAAAATATCACAGCCTATTTTCAGCGCGGCAAGCGACGCATACAAATGTGTCCGCATAAAATTAGCAAGCGTCAGACGCGCGTCAGGTCTTCTTGCCAAAAGCGGCCTGCCCTCATTTAATCCTATCACAGGCTCGCCGGAAAGACAATTAAAGGAAACAAGACCTCCTCCGTCCTTCTCTCCCTCCAACGCTTTCTGATATAGTGCGGTAAACATTCTGTCTTTGTCTATGGAAATCCCCATACTCTCCGCAAACTCTCCGAAAAGCCCGGCCCACGCATTCAAATCAGACGTGCAATTGTTACAGTGCACCATTGCAACCGTCTCTCCGGACGGCGTCGTCACAAGGTCGAGTTCTTTATGAACCGACTTTAGCGCTTCCTCCAGTACTACCATTGCAAATACCGAAGTTCCGGCTGATACATTGCCAGTACGTATCCCCACCGAATTCGTAGCTGCCATTCCGGTTCCGGCGTCCCCTTCCGGAGGCGCAAGCATAATCCCTGCTTCGAGACAATGATCCGGATCTAAAAGTGCGGCTCCCTCTTCCGTCAGCAATCCGGCCGCCTCTCCGGCAAGACGCACCTGCGGCAATATCTCTTCCAGCCTCCACGGATATGCGTCAACTCCTTCCAATGCGTTAAATTGCTCCATCATCTTCCGATTGTAATTTCCCTTCTTTGAGTCAATCGGAAACATGCCGGAAGCCTCTCCGACCCCAAGCACCTTTTCTCCGGTCAGCTTCCAGTGTATATACCCTGCAAGCGTCGTCAAATATCTGATTTTACCGACATGTTCCTCCTGATTTAAAATTGCCTGATACAAATGGGCAATACTCCATCTCTGCGGAATATGAAAACCGAACGTCTCCGTAAGCTTTTCGGAAGCCTCCGACGTCATCGTATTTCTCCAGGTACGAAACGGAACAAGCAGCTCTCCGTTTGCATCAAACGCCATATAACCATGCATCATGCCGGAAAAACCGATTGCGCCAAGCCGCTTAATCGATACTCCGTATTTATTTTTGACATCATTTGAAAGCGTCTGATAACAATGTCTAAGCCCTTCCCAGACATCTGTCAAATCATAGGTCCATATTCCATTCTCCAAACGGTTCTCCCACTCGTGTGAACCCGACGCAATCGGCCGGTAATCATCCCCTGTCAGAACCGCTTTAATTCTTGTAGAACCAAATTCAATGCCAAGTATCGCATTTCCGCTTTCAATGATTTCCTTTTCCTTCATATCGTAATTCACTCCCTCCGTAAAAAATTTCTCCCACTCTTTGCATTCGTTTTGCGCCCCACTATTCTGAAAAGTAAAAAGAAGCTGTCGCAAAATACAGCGCTCACACTATATCGTTTTGCAACAGCCTCTTCTCCTTATTCATCTTCTTTCCATATTTGCTACCCCAGATATTTTTGCAGGATACGCGTGCATTCTTTAATATCAAGCGGCTTTGGAATATGCGCATCCATACCGACTTCCATACAATGTTGTGCATCATCCGAAAAAGCGTCCGCCGTCATCGCAATGATCGGCAGATCGTTGTCCGGACGGTTTAAAGCACGGATTGCTACCGTAGCGTCATAACCGTTCATAATCGGCATACGGATATCCATCAGGATCGCATCATACGTGCCAACCTCTGATTTTTCAAACATTTCCACGCATTCTTTCCCGTTCTCCGCACGTTCCAGCTCAAGGCCAAAGATAGATAGAATTTCGCTTACAACCTCCCAGTTAATATCCATATCCTCCGCCAGAAGAATTCTCTTACCTGAAAAATCCACATCCTGCGTTCCTTCTTCTTTTACATTGCTGTATCCTTCTATGTACTGCCTTAGCCGTTCATACAAGGTAGACTTAAACAGCGGTTTCGATATAAACCCTTCGATAGAAACACTGCTGATCTCTTCTTCAATCTCACTCCAGTCATATGCGGAAATCAAAAATACCGGAAGATCTTTGCTTACATTATCCCGGATTTCGTGTATCATTTTTATCCCGTCCATTCCGGGCATTTTCCAGTCAACCAAAACAAAATGATAATCTTCTTTCCGATTGTGACGCTCAACAATCATCTGCAGCGCCTTGACGCCGTCCAACACACCTTCCGCATGAACGCCAAGCTCTTCCAGCGTATCAACCGCACTGTCGCAAAGCTGCTTGTTATCATCCACCACCAGTATGTTCCATTCCGGAAGCTTCATCGAATCTTCACTGATTTCCGCCTTCTTCAAATCAATCGTTACATGGAAGGTACTTCCCTGATTCTTCTCACTCTTAAGTTCAATGGTTCCCCCCATAAGTTCAACAATTCGTTTTGTAATAGACATTCCAAGTCCGGCGCCGACTATATGATGAACCTCATCGGTTTCCTCTCTTGAAAACGTGTCCCAAATCTTCTCCTGGAACTCCTGTGACATTCCGATTCCCGTATCGGCTACCAGAAAATGAGTTCGTACATAATCCTCTCCCATCTCAGACGGCTCCTGATTTACATGGACATCAATCCTGCCGCCCTCCTGCGTATATTTAACCGCATTTGACAAAAGGTTTAATAATACCTGATTCAGCCGCACGCCGTCACAGTAAACGTTTTCCGTCTGAATGCGCTGAATAAAGATATCAAAATACTGATTTTTTGCCTTCACCTGCGGCTGCATAATATTTACTATATCATCCATTGCATCCCGCAAAGACATCGGAACAACGCTCAGTACCATCTTGCCGCTCTCAATTTTCGACATATCCAATACATCGTTAATTAATCCAAGCAAATGTTTACTTGACAATCTAACTTTACCCAGGCAGTCCTCGACCCTCATGGGATCGTTTACGTTTTTCAACGCAATTTCCGTCATACCGATAATCGCATTCATCGGCGTACGTATATCATGACTCATGCTTGACAAAAACTCACTTTTGGCCAGATTGGCCTGCTCTGCTTCTTCTCTGGCAACCACAACCTCTTTAATCTGCCGCTGCACCAGACGATAATAAAGATATACAATGATCAGCATGGCTCCCAGAATTACCAGCATAGACGCCAGCATAATCACAATACGCATCGTATCCAGCTGGGATACCGCCTCTTCCATAAAATTATTCGGCATAACCGAAATCAGATACCAGCTTGAATTATCGGAAAGCGGCGCACAGTAAATGTTTCTCTTCTGTCCGTCAATGGAAACCATCTCCGAGTACGGTTCGTTTGTATTAATAGACTCTTTAAAAAGCATCACATAGTCTTCCGCACTTTTATTCTCAAATGGCTCATATGTCTCTCTGATACGATCAAAATAGTTCTCCCGATACGCATCTGCATTTCTTATTACAAAATTTCCGTTTTTATCAATGATATGAAAATATACGGCAGACTCATCTTCAGCCAAAAAAAGTTCTTCATTCAGATATTCCATAGGCAGTCCGACCATCAACGCCGCGCTGCTGCCTCCGCTTTTCATCGGATAAACGGCATCCACGCCCAGTACTAAATATTTATTTCCCTGTGCATCCGAAGCCCGCATCACAATCTCGCCATTCTCTTCAAGCGAATGCATCAATTCATGCGGATCGACAATCCCCAATTTCTGCCCATAGACGGTCTCGATCTCGCCGTTTTCCGCACATAACCCAAGATATGCAAACCCTCTGATCGAAGCGCTGGTCATTAGTTCCTCCAGCATTTCTTCGTTATATTCTGCCGTCTCCGGCGGTGTGCGCTCAATAATTCCCTCTATCTGGGACATTCGCAAACCGATAACTGTCTGAAACTTTTGCTGAATCTGAAGATTCATTTCCGCCATATAAGTCGTACTGATATCTGCAATCGACTGCTCTGTTCTTTTTTCCATAAAAAAAATCAGCCAGATAAAAATAAGAGCACAAATTACAACTACGCCGCATACACTTCGCCTGAAAAAATTTCTTGTCTTTTTATCCATATTCCTCTCCAAATTATTCCGGTGTAAAGTGCCGGACAGCCTTCCAAAGTGCCGAATCCGTCCTTATTCCTGATATTTCTCAATACATGAAACGATTTCCTCCTGAACAGGCAGAACCTTTACAAGAATCGCTCGCGCCTCCTCCGGCTGTCCTGCGCGCAGAAGATTCACAATCTCAGTATAAGCCTCATATATCGGAGTAATTGACAGGTTTCCCGCCGTACCTTTAATCGCATGCGTTTTTTCGATTGCCTCCGTACAGTCCGAAGCGTCAAAATCCGCCGAAACAGCATGTGCTTTAATGGTCTTTAAAAAAGATCCGAGCAGTCTTTTGTAAAGCGTTTCATTTCCGTTCAGGCGCTTTAAACCTCCGTCAATATCCACACCAAGAGCTTTCAGCTCATCGAATAAATCCATCTCATGTTCCTCCTTTTTACATACATAAACAGACGGACACAGGAATCCTGCTTCCTGTGCCTCGCCTATTGATTCATTGCAATGAATATATTAAAACTGAGTTTCTATTGTTTAATATTTTCCGAAATCGTCGTCTAAAGAAATGATTGGTTCATTAGAAGCGGAACCCGACATCATCGGCGCCGGCGCCGGAGACGAGCTTCTAAAAGAACTGTCCGCATTGCCTGCACCCAGATTATAAATTGAAAGCATATCGCGCATTCTTGAAGCCTGATTGGACAGCTCTTCACTTGCAGCTGCACACTGTTCGCTGGTAGCCGAATTGGTCTGTACTACCTGTGATACCTGTGAAATAGCCTGTTCAATCTGTGCTACTGCAGTTGCCTGATAATTGGAAGACTCTGCAATACCGTTGATAATGCCTTCGCTCTCTCTAACTTCATTTGAAATAATTTCAAGCGCCTTTGCCGTATCGTTTGCAATCTTAGAACCGGAGCTTACTTTGTTTATAGAATCCTCAATGAGTTCAGCCGTCTCTGCCGCAGCAGCAGCGCTCTTTGCTGCAAGACTTCTGACTTCCTCCGCTACAACGGCAAAACCTTTTCCTGCTTCGCCTGCTCTTGCTGCCTCAACTGCCGCATTTAATGCAAGTATATTGGTCTGGAACGCAATATCGTCGATAACCTTGATAATTTTAGAAATACTTTCGGAAGATTTGTTGATATCCTCCATCGCAGTTACCATATCTTCCATCTGTCTGTTACCATTCTTTACATCATCAATTGCACGCGCAACCAGCCCTGCCGCCTCATTTGCCTGTTCTGCATTCTGTTTTGTCTTATCAGCAATTTCGTCGATAGAAGCCGTAATCTCCTGAATTGCACTGGCCTGCTCCGTAGATCCCTGTGCCAGCGCCTGGCTTGCGCTTGCCACCTGTGAAGAACTGATCGTTACCTGCGAACCTGCGTCACTGATATTGGAAAGCGCGTTAAAGTTATCATCTACCAGCTTCTTTAAAGAATTGCCGAGCAAATCATCCTGGGATTTCGGATTTACTCTGATTGTCAGATTACCGTTTGAAACTTCCTCTGCAATATGAGCCTGATATTTAATATTCTCAATTACTTTTGTATACTCGTCTACAAGAACGCCAAATTCGTCATTGTTATATTTTATCAGATTAATATCAACGTGTCCCATAGCGATCTCTTTCGCCGCATCAGATAGCTGCTGCACAGATTTTTCTATCGTGCGGATTAAAGCCGCTGCCACCCATACCGTAATAATAATAGACACAGCCGCAATAGCAACGGTAAAAATAGTAGAATTACGCATGTAATTTTCCTGTTCTTCCAGGTTGATAATCCTGGCCGCCACATGTGTCGTCTTATTACCAAGATACATATTAATCAAAGTGAGTAAAATAGGGATTGCATAACCCAATATCAATTTCGTTTTCATCTTCATGTTTTTCATAGTTATCTACCTCTCAATCTTATTCTGCAATTATATCGGCAGTCTGCTGATCAGCGGCCGACAGTTCATCATCATTTAAAAGCCTATCCGGATCCAGCAGAAGCTTAACGGAATCTCCTACTTTACCGATGCCATATACATATTTGCGTTCGATCCTGTCGGTACGCCCAATAGACGGCGGAGGTAAAATGTTTTCTTCTTTGATTTCGACTACTTCCGCAATCTTTTCAACGATCAATCCGACCATTGTACTCTTAACATTAACAACAATAATGCAGGTTCTGTCATTATACTCAAGCGGCTCCTGCCTGAAGCGAAGACGCACATCAATAACGGGAATCACCTTTCCGCGCAGATTAATAAGCCCCTTGATATAATTCTCTGTTTCCGGAACCTCCGTAATCGTCTGAATCTGAATAATCTCATTCACATGCTGAATCTTCAGACCGAAATATTCGTTTCCCGATTTAAAGGTCATATACTTGCCCTTTTGTTCTTCATGCTCATCGGATAAAACCATATCTCCCTCAGCCTGCTTCATCAGCTCGCCCGTTTCACTCATATGCTTATACCGTTCCTTTCCATTCGTTTTATCCTGTCAGACCGCCCGGGTCCAATATCAGAGCAATACTGCCGTCCCCAAGCTGCGTACAACCGGATAAGCCCTTAACCTTCTTAATGTACGAGGGAATCGGCTTTACAACAATTTCCTGTTTGCCTACCAGCTTATCAACAAACAGGCAAACCTTCTTATCTTCTACTTCGACAATTACCATCATTCCGTCTTCAATGGTGCCTTCGCATTCCGCCATACCGTACCATTCTCCAAGTCGAAGTACCGGGAAACACTCGCCGCGGATCATGACGTATTCGCCGCCGTCCGGCTCATGAATCATCATGTCTTCCTTCACGCGGACAAATTCTTTGATCACCCCTGTTTCAAGAACAAAGGAAGATTTTCCTGTTTCTATCACAATACCGTCAATAATTGCGAGTGTAAGCGGAATCTTCAGGCTCATGATACTTCCCATACCGGGCGTGCTGTCGATATCAAGCATTCCACCGATAGCCTGAATGTTCTGGACTACAACGTCCATTCCCACTCCTCTGCCGGAATATTCCGTTACCTGTTCATTAGTAGAAAAGCCAGGCAACGTAATAAACTGATAAATCTCTTTATCCGAATAGGTCGACTCCGCTCTGCTTCCGTCAAGAAGTCCTTTCTTTCTTGCTTTCGCCAGAATTTTCTCACGGTCAAGCCCTTTTCCGTTGTCCTCTACGCAAATCCAAACCTTTCCGGCCTCCGTCCTTGCGGACAATGTGACCTTACCTTTGCCAGTCTTACCGCTTTCCTTACGCTCCTCGTTTGTTTCAATACCGTGGTCAACCGCATTTCTTACCAGATGCATCAGCGGATCGGAAATATGCTCGATAATATTCTTATCTACCTCCGTCTGCTCTCCGACCATCTCAAACTCGATATCCTTTCCAAGCTTTCTGGAAACATCGAATACAATTCGGTTCATTTTCTGGAACGTATTTGTCAGCGGAACCATTCGCATCGACATAATTACATTTTGTAGATCAGTAGAAATCTTTGAAAGCTGCGCTGCGGCCTTATTAAAATTGTCAAGGTTCAGCCCCGGAATTTTCAAATCCGAACTCTGCAGTACTACCTGCTCCGAGATAACCAGCTCTCCAATCAGCTCCATAAGCTGATCCATCTTACTTACATTGACGCTGATAAAAGAAGCCTTTTCTCCCTTTGGCTTATCTCTCGCCAGCTTCTTCTGTTTTCCGGGTTCCTTAGACTTAATTACAAAATCACCCGGAGCAATTTTTGTTTTATCTTTTTTCTCTGCTTCTTCGTTCGTTCCTTCAACGGCGTTCTGCGCCCGCGCCTCAATGACCTCAACGCTTGATTCCAGATCAATCTGCGTCTCATGTTCGTCGAAATTAAAGCCCGAAATAAACTCGTCTGCAGTACATTCTAAAACGTCTACCTTTTCAATGGCATAACCTTCTCCAATCAGATTATGCACTTCATCCGGCCCGCACTGAGCCTGAAGGAGAATCCGAAAACCTTCCTTTAAAATCACCTCTCCGCTTTCTTCATCGGAAATAATATCTTCCGGAGAGTATAACAGGTCTTCCGCAACCTCCTTTAATGCATATACAATTTTATAAGCATGCACGTTTGCCATCTGTGTATCCTGGCAAAATTGAATCGTAATTCGATAAAAACGGCTGTCGCTTGTCGCCACCGGCGCTATGTAAAACTGCTTTGGCTCCACATGCACATTCTCCGGAGGCAGCTCCTTCCCCTCCTTTACCGCGCCATGCTTAATCTTATTCAGGAACTTATCAAGCCTTGCAATAAGTTCACTGGAATCTCCGTCAACAGGATCTCCGTTACGGATTTTTTCCATTTCTCCCGAAATAAAATCCTCTACCTCCAGCACATGTTCTACCAGTTCCAAATGCGGCACATTCTCGGGATGGGATTCTCTTAAATAGTAGAAGACATCTTCCAGCTTATGCGATACTTTCATAATATCGTCAAACATCATAATACCTGACGAACCTTTAATCGTATGCATGGTTCGGAATATTTCGTTGATACTGTCTTCATCAAAACAGTCCGCGTCTTTCTGCTCCAGCACAGTCTCCTGAAGCTGTTCCAAAAGCTGTCCGTTTTCAAACAGATACATATCAAGCATGTCTTCCGTATTAAATCCTTCAGCCATATCATTCTCCTTTCCTGCGTATTTCCAGTAATTTCTTTATAGTTTAAATCAGGTTCAGTTTTTTCAGTGCCTGCTCAAACCTCTTTTGATCGATAGGCTTGCCGGAGTAAATCGTACAGCCCAAGTCGAAAGCCATCTTTACATTCCTCTCTTCATTTAAGGCTGTTGTCATAATCACCTTAACCGCCTTATCTTCCGAAATATTTTTTTCCTTTTCAAGGTTGCGGATCCCCACAAGCGCCTGATAACCGTCCATTACCGGCATCATAACATCCAGACATACCAGATCGTACGGCTCCTCGTCTTCCAACGCCATCATAAACGCGTCTACCGCTTCCATTCCGTCGACGGTCACATCGCATTCTCCATACTTTGAGAGAAAGTTTGCCATAAATTTTCTTGTTGCAAAATCATCTTCCGCCAATAAAATTTTCATATTACTGCTCCTTTACATTTTATTTAATAATGCGTATGTCCTTCCTGCGATATCAGACAATTTCATCTGATGTTCTACCGCGCCCAGATCATAAGCAACCTTTGGCATGCCATAGACGACACAGGTGGATTCATCCTGCCCGATCGTCCTGGCACCGGCTTTTCTCATAGACAAAAGGCCTTTTGCTCCGTCTCCGCCCATGCCGGTTAAAATGATTCCCACCGCATCGGCTCCGGCCGTTTTCGCAACCGATTCAAACAGAACATCCACCGATGGACAATGTCCGTTTACCTTCGGCCCGGCCTTGCATTCTACCTGATATACCCCGTTTACCTTCAATAAATGCATATGCCGGTCTCCGCCAGGCGCAATCAGCATATGGCCCGGAAGCACACGGTCTCCCGTCTCCGCCTCCTTCACCTTTATCCTGCACTGATCGTCCAGCCTTTTTGCATACATTGCGGTAAATCCGGGAGGCATGTGCTGTACTACGATTACGCCCGGTATATCCGGACCAAATTCCTTTGCAACGGCAAAAATCGCCTCCGTACCGCCCGTAGACGCTCCGATCGCCACAATCAGATCTTTCTTTTTCGGCAACAGATGCTGCTGCTCCTGCAGCATCGTATGCTTTTTAATATTACTGATTTTCGCGGTAGAAGCAATCTTTATTTTTACCAGCAACTCGTTTTTAATAAAGTCCTCAAGCTGCGCTCTGTTTGAAACCACCGGCTTCGCCACAAAGTCAACCGCCCCCGCGTTCAAAGCGTCGAAGACCTTATCGCTTAAAGCGCTGATTACGACAACCGGGAACGGATACTGCGGCATCAGCTTCCGCAAAAATTCAATTCCGCTCATCCGCGGGAGTTCCACGTCAAGCGTCATTACATCCGGCTTATACTGGAGAATCGCGTCCCTTGCTTCAAACGGATCTTTCGCCGTCGCGACCACCTGTATCGCCGGATCTTTATTGAGATTCTGAACCAGCAGCTCTCTAAATACAATCGAATCCTCTACGATTAAAACCCTGATCGGTTTCATAGATCAATCATCCTTCCTTTTTCCTGAATATAGACGGTTGGACCATTTGAAACGGCGTGTATGTCCGATCAAGTGTCTCCGTTGTTCCTATAAACAGATAACCGCCCGGTTCGAGAGCATTATACACTTTCTGCACCACATCCTGCTTCGTCCTCTCATCAAAATATATCATAACATTACGTAAAAATATAGTATGCATCTTCTTTTTAAACGGAAAAGGGTTCATAAGATTAAACTTACGGAAGATTACCTCCTTTTTCAATTCATCGTTCACCTGATACTGAGTACCGCCGGACATCTTCGTAAAGAAATGCGAAATCCAATGTTTCGGCATTTTGCTAATCTGCTCCGCCGTATAAATTCCTGCCGTCGCCTGTTGCAGCGCTTTTGTGGAAATATCCGTCGCAAGAATTTTGGTATCCCAGCCGTCATGGTTCATATTAAAAAAATCCAAAAGCGTCATCGCTATCATATAGGGTTCTTCGCCCGTTGAAGAGGCTCCGCACCAGATACGAATATCCTTACTTCTGCTTTCTTTATTTCTAAGCCACGGAAGAACCGTGTTCCGGAAAAAATCAAAATGTTCAAACTCCCTCATAAAATAGGTATGATTTGTAGTCAGAAGATTTACGAGCATACGCTCCTGACCGCCGGTCTTGTCGCTTTCTACGGCGTTCATAAACTCGTCAAAACTATGAAAACCGCCTTTTCTGATATAATTCTCCAGTCTGCCGTTTATAATAACCTTTTTCTGGCTTAAATCAATCCCATACCGCTGTTTCATATAAGTTGAAATTCTTAAAAATTCTTTTTCGTTAATCAACTTCTTTTCCTCCCGATCGACTCTATCTTAACATAACTGCCTTGATATTTTACGGCAGATATTAAATACATCGGGATTGTATTTCACATCCGAATCTTTTTCCATCATGACAAGCGCCTGCTCCCTGCTGTATTTTTCCTTCCCTGTCAGCATACAGTACGCCTCCATCACAGAAACAATCTGCGCTGCGATCGGAATCTCTTCTCCCTTCCTTCCCTCGGGATATCCGCTTCCGTCCCAATTCTCATGATGATAATGAGCCATATCAATGGACGTGCTGATAAAATCATTATAATCACTGTTTACTGCAAGATCACTTAAAAGCTTCGCTCCGATTGCCGCATGTTCCGCCACAATAGCCGCCTCTTCTTGCGTAAGCCCCGTTTCTTTCTGCAGTAATTCCTTCGGGATTCCGATATTGCCAATATCGCACAGCGGAGCAGCCAGCTCTATTGTATCTACAAATGTATCCGATATTTTATCTTCAAACAGCGGCGAAAGCTGCATTCCCTGCGCCAAAATCCTGCAGTTCTTCTTTAACCGCTCCATATGGTCCTGTTCATAATTCACATTCTGGGCCGAAATATTTGCCAGAGCATACAAAATATTCTTTTTTTCCAGCTCCATCTGTTTTAGCTGCTCGCTCACAGAAACCTGAAGCCTGCGATTCGTTTCCAGAAGTTCCTTCTTCGCTCTCTGCAGATTGAGATGAACGCCGACACGAGCCTGCACAATTTCCGAAATAAACGGCTTTGTAATATAGTCTTCACCGCCGATTAAAAATCCTTCGACTATGTCCTTCGGATCGTCAAATGCCGAAATAAAAATAACGGGTATTTCCCTTGTCCGTTCGCTTGCCTTCAGTGTCCTGCACAGCTCGTAGCCGTCCATTCCCGGCATTGAGATATCGGTCAGTATCAATTCCGGAAGGGCTCCTGAAGAAAGCAATTTAAGCGCTTCTTCTCCGCTTTCCGCAAGAACCGGACAACAGCCCATGCCTTTAATAATCTCCTCGAGCACCAGCCGGTTTGTTTCCACGTCGTCAATCACAAAAACTTTCTCTCCGTCCGCACCCCTGTCTACGGCTCCCATGTCCGTACCTCCTTTCAGCATGTTATCAGCTTATTCAGCTCTTCAAATCCGGCAGACGCCTTCTCGTAATTTTCTTTCTGAATCGCCATTTTAAGCCGCAGAATCGCACGGCTTACTTCTCTCGGAGCGCCCTCTGTCAACTGTCTTATCGTTTCCATAAACATCTCCGCCTTTTCCCAGTTCTCCATTTCCACACAGAGAATCAGCTTCGAAAGATTACGGTTCAGATTTTCCAGATTCTCCGCCGTTCCGTATATTCTGACGCTGTCAATTTCGCCTTCTTCCTCGTCAGCGGAAGAAGACAATGTCAACGAAGGTCTCGTATCCTCCGTCTGCGTCAGTGTATTCTCATCTTCTTTGCTGATACCGGTCCATATCGAAAACGAAAACGTACTTCCCTTGTTTTTTTCGCTCTCTACTTCGATTTTCCCGCCCATCAGCTCTACCAGCTGCTTGCAAATATTAAGGCCCAGTCCCGTTCCGCCGTACTTTCTCGATATGGACGCATCCACCTGCGAAAAACTCTGAAACAGTTTATCCTTATCCGCCTTGTCAATTCCGATGCCGGTATCTTTAATAATAAAAAACAACTCTATTTTATCGTTTACCCGCGCAGTTCTCACCACCTCAAGCGTAATCTTTCCAACCGAAGTAAACTTCAGCGCATTCGATAAAAGATTATTGAGGATCTGCACGATACGTAATTCATCGCCTATCACATATTCCGGTATCTGCGGAGATACCGTCATAAAAAATCCAAGCCCTTTCTCAGTAATTTTATTGGTATGATGGGATTTCACATAATCCAGCATATTCCTGAAATGAAACCGATTCGGCTCCAGTACGAATTTCCCTGCTTCCAACTTGGAAAAATCAAGAATATTATTAATAATTTTATTCATGTCCCCGCAGCATCGTTCGATTAACCGAAGTGACTTTACTGTCTTTGCATCCGTAACGGAATCAAGCAATTCCAATACGTTGCCGAGTACGCCGTTTACCGGAGTCCGAAGCTCGTGCGTTACATTCGCAACAAACTCCGATTTCACCTTCATCGCCTGCTGCGCCTCCTGCCTTACCTGTTCTATCTCCCGGCTTAAAAATTCCTTTTCCAGAATATCATTTGCCATACATATGTATATCGTCGGTTCGATTTCGCTTCTGACCAATTTCGCTTCCACAGGAAAACAGGTCAGGTTCTTACGATACGCCACAAGATTCTGCGGTTCCGTTTCAAATAAATTCTGCGCCGCATTGTCGTCCAAAACATCTTTAAAAGCATTCGGGAAGATATCGCCGATTTTCCGGTCACAATAATCACCTTCGTATCCGAGCTTCTTCCTTGCTACTGCATTCATATAAGAGACGGCGCCGGTCCGGTCAAAAATCAGAATCATCTCCAGCGCGTACTCAACGGGAAAGATGCGTCCCTCATTCTGTTCCATAATACACTCCATTCTGCCACAGCAAACTGTCCGTGAAAATTTTTCGCGGAGACAATATCAAAACGATAAGAGCCTCTTTAGAAAGGTAGAAAAGGCAGCAAAACATATTTGCCGCCTGCTATTCAAACCCATTACGTAAAATCAAACATCTTGATTACTTCTACAATATTGAAAAAGTCTTCTCTTGCAAGCCCAAAGCACTCCATTACATCCGGTGAAAACTGTCCGCATTCCCCGTTCATAATCATATCAAAAGCTATATTATTCGCATAGGAGCTCTTATATACACGCGGGCTCACCAATGCGTCGTAAACATCCGCAACCGCAACAATCTGTGCGCTGATTGGAATTTCATCCCCAACCAGACGATCCGGATATCCTTTTCCGTCCCATCTCTCATGATGATGACGGCAGATTTCGTATGCATAGCGATAAAAATCGCTTTCCTTATTACGATAGGACTTCTCCAGGATATCGCATCCTATTGTGGTATGTGCTTTAATCACTTCAAATTCATCCGGCGTCAAACGTCCCGGCTTTAAAAGAATCGCATCCGGAATTCCTATTTTTCCGATATCATGAAGTGCGGACGCTCTTGAAATCATATCGACCTGCGCATCGGTCAGATTGTATTTCGGGAAATACTTCTGCAGATATTTCAGCATAACTCTCGTAAAATACTTGATGCGTCTCGTATGCTCTCCGGTCTCGGCGCTTCTTGCTTCCACGACAGAGCTTAACGTTTCAATCATAAACTCGTTGTTCTCGCGGATTTCCTTCTCCTGCGCCCGAATCTCTTCTTCCTGTTCCTTTAAGCGCAGCGCCATATTCTTCTTGCTCTGATACAGTTCAATAATATTCCTGCTTCTTCTTTTAACAATATAAGGATAAAAAGGCTTATGTATTACATCGGCCGCTCCGTACGCATATGCTCTGTCTTCGCTGTCACGAACCGCCTCGCTTGTCACCAGTATTACCGGTATCTCTTCAATCAGACTCTGTTCCTTCATAAACTCAAGAACTTTAAATCCGTCCATAACAGGCATCACGATATCCAGCAGAACCAGCACAAGGTTTGGGTTGTCCTTAATCAGGTCAATTGCCTCTTTGCCGTTTGCAGCTTCCATAAATTCGTAATCCTCTTCGCTGTCACGGAACATATCTCTTAATATCGCTCTGTTTATTTCTTCGTCGTCAACAATTAATATCTGCTGTTTATCCATGTTCAATCCGAATTATCTCCTTAAGGTAAATCATATTTCTTCTATATTAAGATATCACTTTTTTGCTAAAATGTCAAACATATTACCGTCTGTAACTCCGGTCGGTTTGCTACTGCGTAAGCTGCAAAATTCTTTCCATGTCAGCAATCAGTCCCTTAGAATATTCGTGCGCTTCTCTGTAAATCTGTTCCGCCCTTGCGTGATCTCCGCTGTTTATTGCCTGTATTACTTCGCCTCCAAATTTATGGAATCTCTTATGCTTTGTTCCAAGTCCTCCCCAAATCGGCAGAACCGCCGGATTTTTGGGTGTCATTGCAAAATAGAAATGACCGAATCCACACTTAGTATCATCCAGCTGCAGCGGCATAACGGTCCGTTCTCTTACCATCTTTTCCAAATTTCCAAGCCATGTCTGATGCGCTGCAACCGCATTTTTAACATAAACTGCAAATTCAGAATCCTGCAAGTGGAAAAACGCGTCTTCCGCCATACTTCCCATCTGCTTTACCGCCAGATCAAGCGTATCTTCAATTCCCGCAACCGGCTCCGTTGTCTTTATCAGTTCCTGACCCACATTGCGCATAAAACCGGTGCTGTCCATAATCTGATTCTCCATCTCGGTCATAGAACTCGTAATTTCCTCGCTTACCGCTGCAAGCGAACTGACGGACTGATTCACCATGGATACATGCTTCTGATTCTCGTTATTCAGTTCCCATACATGTTCGATTTTCCCCGTCATCGTACCGAGCGCATTGATCGTACTTGTCGTACTCTTTACCGTCTTCTGCGACGCCTTCTTAATGTTCTCCACGAAATCGCCCATACTGCCTGTCAGCTTCTGCGTCTCTTCCGCAAGCTCACGAATCTCGTCGGCAACAACGGCAAAGCCTCTTCCCGCCTCGCCGGCTCTGGCAGCTTCAACCGAAGCGTTCAAAGAAAGAAGATTTGTCTGAAGCGAGATGGAATCAATACCGGCAATTACCTCATGCATACGATTAATTACGGAAAGCAGCTCGTCCATATCCTTCTGCATCTCTCTTGATATCCCAATCGTTTCTTCCGACAATTCCTTTATGGTCGTTAATTCACTCTGACTCGACTCTATCTTCTGATATACCTCTTCCGTTTCCGAAGATACCTTTATAATGGTATTGGTCAGTTCCTCATGCTGATTATTTGATTTTCCCGAAGTCACTCCTCCGGAACCAAACATAGCCTCCGTAACTTTTTCAATCTTTCGGGATAAAGCAATGATCTTTTTCGTCTGAAACTGCATAGCCAGATCGAGTGAACTTATCTGCATGACGGCTTTGATATTTTTCTCCAAGACTTCTGCAAACTGCTTTCTTCCGTTTGACAATCTGCGATACATGCTATAAAGTTCCGGATCTTTTGTGTAGTCGGCTTCTCTCAATTGTGAAATCGATTTCATAAGCGATGTTTTTCTTTTTCCAAATCCCATGTTTCTGACCCCTTTTATATTATTGTCAAATAATGCCGTCCATTCTCGGTACAAATCCCTTAAATAGACGATAAAACACCGTATCAGCGTGTTGAATAACGCTTTTGCATACATCCCTATCATATGAAATTTTATACATTTTTGCAACCATTTTCAACAAAAATTGCAAATTGTTAAAAATTAACAATATGTAAACTTTTTCCATCCGGTACCGATATATATAATAACAGAAACACAGTTTCCGGCACAATTAATCAAGGAGGATGATTGTCGCAAAATATGCAGATGGAATTACCTTATTGCCGCCCGTTGACCAGGTCTGGAGAATCGAAAGACTTTCTCCGTATAAGCGAAATGCCAACCAGAAGAAACAGCAGGAAACGTTTGCATCACTGTTTCGGAAAGCTTTGAAGGAAAATACCACAGTAAAAAATGATGAAACGAATGGATTCAATGTTTTGTGCTGAAAACTGTGCGAACGTATTTGCAGCTCGTATGCCGCAGGGCACACGAGAAAAAGCAGGCGGAAGTTCCGCCTGCTTTTTATGTAATCAGCAGCGTCATTGCGCTGATTAAGATTCCCGTATTATCGAGATAAATCCGGTTAAACTGATTTAACGGCAGCGGGTTGTTTCCCAGCCCCGCTTCAATCGTATAGCCCGGGCGGTTATATTCCTGAATAAACCAGTCTTTATATCCTGCATTTCCCGACGCTTCCGGCGTCTCTTCTACGGTATAGCCGCTGACCATTCCAAAATAATTTGCAATTTCATAGGAGCGCGGCGGTTCATAATCGCGGTATTTCCAGTAGATCACTTCTCCTTGCGTATGATAGGCAAGGATCAGCTCAAAATTATTATTCTTTGTAAAATCGTATACCGCTCTGCTCTCCGGAGCCGTAAGCGGCGCGCTGCCCACATAATCCCGCGGAGCGGGCGAAGTGAATCCCTGCGCGGCTTTGACCGCTTTTGCCTCTTCCCAGCCTGCCGGAAACTGCAGATTTAAATCTACGCCTTCAATATTGGCTTTCCACCCGGACGGAAACGGAATATCGGGATAAGCCGCGGCGATTTCCGCCGCATTCTTTTCATACGTCTCGCTCTTAAGACCGCCGTTTACCACATCGACGCCGTCCGGATTTACCATCGGCACCATAACCAGTCTGAAATTCCGAAACAGAAATTCCGCATCCACACCGTAAAGCGGCGCGCCTGTTCTGAGGCATTCCGCATATTCTTCCGCAAACTTTAAAAGTACCGGCGTCGTTATCCACTCATTGGCATGGAATGACGCATTGTAAAACAGCTCTCTGTCTCCATTTCCAATCTGGATATAGGGAATCTGTCTGCCCATAACACTGCTGCCAATACTGCCTGTAAACAAAAACGGATAACGCTCCGCCAGCTTTTCTATTGTATCCGCATTTCGCTGCGAGGTATATTCCACATCAGTGCGAACAATACTGTCTTCGTTTTCCTGCGGTAGATAATCCATTTTCCCTCTCATTCCGCTGCCGAAACGGCTTGCAAAACACTTCATTCCTTTTATCTTATGTTCCGTTCCGGTTTTCCAGAACAAAAGATCGCATTTCTTATCCTTCGATTCCCACCGCTTCTTTTGCCAGACGATCAGCCTCTTCATTTCCGTCTATTCCGGAATGTCCTTTTACCTTTACAAATCGTATTGTGATCCTGTCTCTCACAGATTGCATATAATCAAAGTATGCAGCCGTTCCTGCCTTATTCCGCTTCCAGGCTCCCACAGCCCACATTTCGATTCCCATATAGTCGTAATATATCGTCAATTCGGACAGCTTTAATTCCAATGCCTTTCTTACGGCCGCCATACAACCCGATATTTCCCCGGCTACGTTCCGCATAGACGCCATTTCGGCATCTTTGCCGGCCCCCTGCAGTATCTCCTTTTTCCCCCCATGCACAAGAAACCCTCCATAGCCATACACACCGGAGGCAGCATGAAAAGAACCGTCGACAAACGCATAATTATCCGGCAGTTCTTCCACGGACGCCTCACCGTCTCCCAAACGTTCTACTTTTTCTCCGCTTGATGCCGCTAAAAACATTTCCGCTCCTTTGCGCGAAGAAAATCCTTTATAAACGGCTCCCGCATAGCCCGAAACCATTTTTTTACAATCTTCCCAGGATAAATAAATTCCCGGCGTCCTTCCCTTTTTTACTGCATAATACTTTTTTACCGCCATGTTCTCCTGCCTCCTCAGCCGTTAAAAATCCATTGCTGCAAAATACCATATAGTTCCCGCACATAATAAGTGGGAAGACAAACAAAAAAAGTATGCGCCGGATAACTGTAACTCTTAAGCCCCCGTTTTTTTGCAATAAGTTCCGCACGATACGAATGAAACTCACTGGTAATGATTACCACTTCTTCCGGCAGGCCCTTTTCTTTTATAATCTGTGCGGAAAACTCCAGATTCTCACGCGTTGAAACGGAACGATCCTCCAGAATCAGCCGTTCGCCGGAAATCCCCATTTCGGTCAGACACTGATACATACACTGGGCTTCCGAAATATTCTCGTCTTCTCCTTTACCGCCTGATAAAATACAGAATGCTTTCGGATTTTCGCTTAAATACCGATAAGCCGCTTCTATCCGCTCCTTTAAAATCAGGCTTGGCCGATCTCCCTTTACGCGACAGCCCAGCACTACTGCCGTCACATTTTCCGGAGGACGATTTTGCGCGGCTTTGATCATAAAAATCGTTTCCGCAGCCGCGGTAAGCATCACGCCAAGCAGAACGATTCCGATTAGACCGACAAACGCTTTGCCGCTTTTATTTATGCAGAGATCTTTGATAAAATGATGCACCTTTCGCATAAAAAGTCCGTAGAAAAAGATCCCTCCCGTTATTAGCATTCCCGTCACATTCCCAATATTGGCAGTTCTCTCCGTAAAGACCGGCGCGATAAAAAACAAAAATCCTACTGCGGAAAGAACTGCAATCACTAATTGAACTTTATTCATATTTCCTTTCATTCCGCCGCTTCTGCAGCTTTCCCCTTTCGTCAAATTAAGCTGCCGATGAAGATCCCTTCAAACGGCAGCTTATCCTTTCGCAAGTACGGCTATGAATCCACTGTCAGATTAATTCCAGCTTACATGCGCCTCTCATATTCAGCGGACATTCATAGGTTGAATCGGTTCCGCTTTTACCGATATAGGAAAGCGGACATTTCCTGCAGTCTCCGGCATTGAAATCAGACGGCAGCTCAAATTCGATTCTGCCTCTCAGCATTCCGTTTACAAGATTTTTCTTTTTGATATTATCCCATCCCAGAACCTGATTGCAGCCCATACATTTATCCATACCATGCGTTACCGCACGTTTGCAAGTCGGACACGCATAATAGGATTCCCCGTTTTTATCAAAATTCTCCACAACCTCCGCCGGAAACTGTTTAATAAGTTCGGCACGCAAATCACTGTGCATTGTTTACAGACCTCCTTTATTTATACTATGCTCTTTTTCTCCCGCTGTTTACCGCCGCCATTCCGCAGGCAAGGAAAAGAAACGCCAATACAATTACTCCCGCGCCATCGTCCGAAGTTTTCGGCGCTGCAACTGTAATACTGCTGCCCGTTTCCTCCTTTTTTAATGAATCCGTTTTCTCTGCCGCCGGCAGCTTTCCAATCGGAACCGTTTCTCTTATATGACAGATTCCGCATTCGCGATACTGCTCTCCCGGCGTTGTTTCGGTCGCGGATCTGCTTATCATCCAGTCGCCAAAATGATGTCCTGTAGTCGGAAGAACTTCTTTTATCGTTTCATCGCCGCGGACAATATAACGATATCCTTCCTCCGCGCAGCTTGGGGCTTTATACCCCGCCGCAATTACCTTAATTCTGCCCTCGCCATACGGATCCGCATATATGCCGTCCGCCTGAATCTTTCCGCCAAGCGTATCCACAATATAGTTAATCAATACCTGATTGTCTATTAAAACCTCATCCTGAAGAACTTTATTTCCCATAAACATCGTAAAACCGTCTCCGCCGCTTTTTAACATGTAATTATGAGAAGCGACCGTATAAACTTTTGTCAAATCAAGCGCCTCTTTGCCGACCATAACATTTTTAACACGGTATTCTCCGTCGACTCTTACAAACATGTTCTTCTCGTCTTTTACAACCGATTCCGGTATGTTGGTATCGATTTCATAAGTAAGACCGGAAACCTGAAGAAAACCGCCGCTTTCTCCGATACCTGCTGCGCTCGCGCCAAGCTCTAACGCATCCAGTATCTGCTGTCCCGTCGCTTCAACCACACACGCCATATTCCCAAACGGATGAACGCTTATGATGTCTCCGTACGTAATATCGCCTTTCTTTATCGTTGCACGGATACCGCCTCCGTTTACAAATGCAATGTCGGCGCCAAGTTCTGTCCGATAAGCATCGGCGCATAAATCGCCGAGATTGGTTTCCTGGCTTCTTACCATTCTATTTCCGCTGACCGGATTATTTACTACAAGATCTACCTCCGTCCTTGCCACAACCGTATTCTGCAATGCATCAAACTGCTTTGTAATATCATTTACAAATGCAAGCGTCTCTGCATCCTGCGCCTGAAAGCCGGTAATCAGCTCGCTTGAAATACTGCCGTCCGCTTTAATGGTAAGTTTCCCAAGCGACGAAAGCTTCGTTCCGGTAGAAGTCAGCAGCACTTTCTTTCCGTTTTTGTCCGTACACTCTTCAGACGGAATCGTACTGTGCGAATGTCCGTCTAAAAATACGTCGATGCCCGCAGTATTTGCAATAATTTCTTCCGACGTATACGGTACGCTTGAAGGATCGACGCCTGCATGTCCGACTGCTATAACATAGTCCGCGCCTGCCGCCTTCGCTTCATCAATTGTTCTCTGTACCTGTGCATATAAGTCCTGCCCGTTGTTTCCCTCGCAGAAACCGTAAATATAATTTCCGTTTCCGTCCTGGAAATAAGTCGGCGTGGATTTTGTAAACGTTTCCGGCGTCGTAATTCCGATATAGGCAACGTCCGTATCCCCATAGGATTTCATTTTATAGCCGTCAAACACCGTTTCGCCGGTTTTTAAGTCTATAAAATTACAGGATATATAATCATAAGAGACCGTTTCCGCAAGCTTTAGGAAGTTATCCATTCCGTAATCATATTCATGATTGCCCGGCACTGCAAGCGAGTACCCGGTCTGTTCCATTATTTCCGCAATATAGGCTCCTTTGGAAAGCGTGCCGATTACACCGCCCTGAATCGCATCCCCGGCGTCTACCAACTCAACATAGCCGCCCAAAGCCTCCATGTCTTTTTTATACTGTGCAACTGCCGCATAACCGAGACAGGTCACATGCCCGTCTTCGTCAATTGCCTGCTCGTATGCATTATGCGCATCGTTGGTATAAAGCACTACAATGTCATCGTTTTTTTCCGTAAGGATTTCTATTCTTCCGTTTCCGTATGGATCCGCATAAATACTGTCTGCTCTGATTTCGCCCCCAAGCGTATCCACAATATAATTAATCAATACCTGATTATCAATCAAAACCTCATCCTGAAGAACTTTATCTCCCAGGAACATTGTATAACCGTCTCCGCCGCTCTTTAACATATAGTTATGGGAAGCAAGCGTGTATGTTTTTGCCAGATCCAACGGTTTACCGTCCACTTTTACGTTTTTCACACGGTATGCTCCGTCGACTTCAACAAACATATTTTTATCGTCAAGCTTTACGGAGCTTGGAATAGTGGTATCAATTACATATGTAAGGCCAGACGTCTGAAGAAAGCCGCCGCTCTCTCCTTCTCCCACCGCGCTTGAACCAAGCTCTAACGCATCCAGTATCTGCTGACCCGTCGCTTCAATCACACACGCCATATTTCCAAACGGATGAACATTTATAATATCTCCGTAAGTAATGTCACCGGCTTTGATTTCCGCACGAATCCCACCGCCGTTTACAAAGGCAATATCCGCGCCAAGCTCCGTCCGATAAGCGTCCGCACACAGGTCGCCGAGATTCGTCTCTCTGCTCCTTACCATGCGTTCTCCCGTCGCCGGATCATTTACTACCAGGTCTATCTCCGATTTTGCTACTACTCGATTCTGCAATGCGTCAAACTGTTCCGTAATTTGATTTACAAACGCAAGCGTCTGCGCGTCCTGCGTTTTAAAATCCGTAACCAGCTCGCTTGTGATCCTTCCGTCCGTTTTGATTGTAAGCTTTCCGAGTGAAGAAAGCTTTGTTCCGGTGGAAGATAAAACTACTTTATTTCCGTTTTTGTCCGTACATTCTTCCGAAGAAATTGTACTGTGAGAATGTCCGTCTAAAAATGCATCAATACCCGCCGTATTTGCGATTATTTCCTTTGAAGTCCACGGCGTACTCGCCGGATCGGTACCGACATGTCCGACCGCAATAATATAATCGGCGCCTGCCGCCTCTGCAGCGTCGATCGTTTCCTGTACGCGGTCGTACAAATCTCTGCCGTTATTTCCCTCACAGAAGCCATAGATATAGTTCCCGTTTTCATCCTGAAAATAAGTCGGCGTGGATTTTGTAAACGTTTCCGGCGTAGTGATACCGATATAGGCGACGTCGGTATCCCCGTAGGATTTTATCTCATATCCTTCAAACACCGGTTTCCCGGTTCTTAAATCCATAAAATTACAGGATATATAATGGTAAGAAACCGTATCCGCAAGACTTAAAAAGTTGTCCATTCCGTAATCATATTCATGATTACCCGGCACTGCAAGAGAATAACCGGTCTGTTCCATTATTTCCGCAATGTAAGAGCCTTTCGAAAGCGTACCGATTACGCCGCCCTGAATCGCGTCTCCCGCATCGACCAACTCTACATAGTTTCCGGCAGCCGCCATATCTTTTTTATATTGCGCAACCGCAGCATAACCGAGACATTTTACAACACCCGCCTCATCCAGCGCCTGCTCATACGCATTATGCGCGTCATTGGTATAGAGCACCACTATATCGCCTTCCGCCGCAGTTTCCTGTACCTCCAGCTCAGTTACCTCCGCCGACTTTTCAGGCTGTTGTTCGTTAGTCGAAGCCCGAAGCCCGATTTCGTCAGACCATACAACCTCTTCGTCTGCGCCGTACCCGGTCCCTGCATAAACCGGCAGCCCGGACGCAAACACCGCAGACGCAAGAATTGCAGACAACGTTGCTTTTATCTTTTTTTTCATAACTCTCCCTCTCTTTCCGTTTTTTAACAGCATAAGTGTATCACACTCCCCGGCTGTTTTCATCTCTTTTCCTAAATTTTTTCAGAGACTGATTATTTTTTGAAACAGGAAAGGATTTATGTAGCTTTCTGTCAGACATCCGAGAAGCACCAGAACAAAGACAACTGCCGCAAGAGTCCATGTCCGCTTTTTTTCTAAACGATAATTCGCATCGGAACGATGTTTTACCGAATAGCCGCTGTTTCCGAGACTCCTTTCCCATACATAAAAGGCAAAAAAGTAAAAGGGACCGTGCGGAAGCAGCACGGCAGCTGCCAAAACGCAGCCAAAAACCCCGTTTGTCAAAACGGAAATGGTAAAGAGACTGCCAAGCGTAAGGCCAAGCAGACTATAACAGCCTTTTGCTACAATTTGTTTCGGAAGTGTCTTTGCCAGTAAAAAAACAAATAACACGATTTTCATCCGAAGCAGCAAAACATAAACAAAATAACGCTCTCCCGACACCGGCTGAAAAGACAGCGTTCGGAGCGTATATCTGTTCACCATTCCATTTGCCGAAATCCATTCGTTTCCAAACAGATTAATCAATATAATTCCTATAAAAAAAGAAAGAAAAAAAATCCAACTGTTCCGCTTCATACCTTTATTTTATGCAGTCACATCTCTTTTCTTTCCTGTTTTTTTCCGTTTCCTGCGCGAGGTAAAACCAGCCGTCTTTTTCCTTCCTATCCCTGTTTGAAGACAGCGTGTTCGCTCTGCCTCTGCTCTTCCTGGCTCAGCAGATTCTTATAAGCCAGCAGCGCGGATACTGTCTTGGCGTCCTGAATTTTCCCTTCATATATTTGTCCGCAAAGCTCGTCGATATCGCACGCCTCCACATCAATCGACTCTCCCTCGTCAAGATGCTGTTTTCCCGGATAAAGATCCCGCGCCAGATAAACATCTATAAACTCGTCGCAAAATGCAACCGTCGTCTTAAGGGAAATTAAAAACGTCAGATTATCGCTGCAATATCCGGTTTCCTCTTCAAGCTCTCTGGCCGCACAGATTCTGGTATCCTCCGTGACACTGTCGCGCGAACCCGCCGGAATCTCTAACGTCATACGTTCTATCGCATTCCGGTACTGCCTTACCATCAGCACCTTTCCGTCCTCCCGCACCGGCACTACTGCTGCGGCTCCCTTTCGATGAGAAACAAAATCCCATTCTTCCGTTTTTCCGTTTGGGAGCTCCATTGTATCCGTATAGATATCCAAAATTGCTCCCTTTCTCAGTAATTCACGTTTTATACGCTTTACCTGTCCGTCCATCTTTTACCTCCCATATTCTTTCTTCGCACTCTCTGCAAGTTCGCTTTGCGAACATGTGAATACATGCGTCTAATGACGCAGGTTCCCATAAGGATTCGGGTGTCAAAAGAATTTGCCGGCCATTAGCCTGAAACCTGCCTTTTGACGTGCGAACCCTGAAAGGTAAAAAAGGCCGGATATCGGAAACCCGATATCTGACCCTTTATCTGCTCTCTATTTCGCAAAATCCGTAACTCTGGATTCACGAATCACATTTACTTTAATCTGACCCGGATATTCCAGTTCAGATTCAATCTGCTTTGCAATGTCGCGCGCCAATAATATCATATCGGCATCGTTTATCTGTTCTGGAATAACCATAATACGAATCTCCCTGCCTGCCTGAATAGCAAAGGATTTCTCTACACCCTTAAATCCGTTTGAAATATCTTCTAACTGCTTTAATCTGTTGGTATATGTGTCAAGCGTCTCTCTTCTTGCGCCCGGCCTTGCCGCACTAATTGTATCGGCAGCCTGTACAATACACGCAATCAGCGATTCCGGCTCTACGTCGCCGTGATGCGACTCTACTGCGTTTATAATCAGCGCGGATTCTTTGTACTTTCTGCACAAATCCACACCGATCTGAATATGTGAGCCTTCCATGTCACGATCCACGGATTTCCCGATATCATGTAATAATCCGGCTCTCTTTGCGGATCTTACGTCAATACCGATTTCCGCTGCCAATAACCCGGAAAGCTGTGCAACTTCAATCGAATGCTTTAATGCATTCTGTCCATAGCTTGTCCTGAATTTCATTCTGCCAAGCAGCTTAACAAGCTCAGGATGGATTCCGTGCACACCAACCTCAAGAGTAGCAGCTTCTCCTTCCTCGCGAATCATTGTCTCCACTTCTCTCTGCGCTTTTTCCACCATTTCCTCAATTCTGGCCGGATGGATTCTTCCGTCCACAATTAATTTTTCCAGCGCAATACGAGCTACTTCTCTTCGAATCGGATCAAATCCCGAAAGAATAACTGCTTCAGGCGTATCGTCAATAATTAAATCAACGCCTGTCAACGTCTCTAACGTACGGATATTACGTCCCTCACGTCCGATAATCCTTCCCTTCATCTCATCATTCGGAAGCTGAACGACGGAAATTGTCGTCTCGGAAACATGATCCACCGCACATTTCTGAATTGCGGTTACTACATATTCCTTTGCTTTTTTCTCAGCCTCTTCCTTTGCCCTGATTTCCATTTCGCGGATCAGTTTTGCAGTGTCAAGCTTAACATCATCTTCAACGGTTTTTAAAAGATATTCCTTTGCCTGTTCGGAGGTTAATCCGGAGATTCTTTCCAGTTCCTGTAAACGCTCTTCATTGAGCTTTGCAACTTGCGCCTTCTGCCTGTTAATTTCCTCTTCTTTTGCAGCAAAACCGGCTTCACGCTTCTCAATGGCTTCCAGCTTTCGATCCAGATTCTCTTCCTTCTGGACAATTCTCCGTTCGCTTCGCTGTATCTCGCTTCGGCGTTCTTTGATTTCCTTGTCTATATCGTTCTTCATCTTTATAGACTCTTCCTTCGCCTCGAGCATTGCCTCGCGCTTTCTGGTCTCCGCTGTCTTTACTGCTTCGTCAATGATCTCGCGCGCCTTATCGTCCGCATTCCCGATTTTCGTATCCGTAACTTTTTTCTGATATGCGGTCGTAATAAGCGCCGTTGCGACTGCAGTAATAACAAGTGTTATAACAACAGCTATCACTATGTGCAGCACAGGAGCACCTCCTTTATGAAATTTTCATTGTACATATAACATATAAAATTAAGTCAAATACCCCGCCGCAGGCAGTGAGGCATCGATCTTGCAACACAGCAAGCTGCAGGGTATGACCCTCGCGGCATTCGCCAAATATCCGCGAGGGCGCGGCTATCTGGCTCATTGCTCGCGGGAATAAATTTTCTGTCATAAATAACAACAGTTCAATTTTATTCTATTTTATGTCCGATGTCAAGTAAATTACTTTTCAAAATGTACAATTCGCACAAAGGTTTACAGAAACCGCTGTGCATTCATCTCATCGCACGGATAATATCGCTGCTGCCGTATCCTTTGCGCATCAGGAACTGGTAATTCCGTCGTATTTCTCCCCTGTCCGCCGTTTCCGGTACAAAATGCCGCTTTTCCAACAGCTTTTTAATTTTTCGAATGTCGTCGGAACAGTATTCTTCTTCCAGCGCCTGCACGACATCATTGAAATCCACGCCCTTCGCCAGTAAATCCATTTTCAGCCTTTGTCTGCTCTTTCCTTCCTGATGATACCGAATATACATACGCGCAAAGCGCAAATCGTCGATATAATGATAGGACTTTACATATTCTATCGCCGCTTCAATACAGGATTCCGGATATTCATTTTGTTTTAACTTATCAAAAAGCTGCTTTTGTGTCAGATCTCGGCGCTCTAACAAATGCATGGCTCGCTTTATAGCTCTTTTGCCTAGTATATCCGTTAGAATCGTCTGATACCTCTCGGCTGATACCGTACTTCCCTCGCTTAAGGCAAGTCTTTTCATAACACTATTGAGGTTCCGTTATCAAATCCGATACGTGCTCTGCCCTTTTCCTGCGGAATTATTTCTTCTATTTGCAGTTCCACTCTTATCCTCCCCGCAGCGGCATCCTATTTTTCCTGCAAAGCGGGGGCATCCGCCGCTTTCTGTGCCCGTTTTGCTGCAGCGCCTTCTGCTTTTGCCTCGCTCTTACCCTCTTCTTCGCCTTCGTCCCCGTCCAGCTTAAAGTGTTCTCTTACCTTCGCCTCAATCTCCTGGCAGACAAGCGGATTCTCTTTCAGGTAATTCTTGGCATTTTCTCTTCCCTGTCCGATCTTGTCTCCGTTATATGCGTACCATGCTCCGGATTTATTTACTACGCCGACATCTGCGGCAAGGTCTAAGATATCTCCTTCTTTCGAGATTCCCTGTCCGAACATAATATCGAATTCGGCTTCCCGAAACGGCGGCGCGACTTTATTTTTTACAATCTTTACCCGGGTGCGGTTGCCGACTACTTCGCCGCCCTGTTTCAGAGACTCGATTCTTCTGACGTCCATGCGGACCGACGAATAAAACTTCAGCGCCCGGCCGCCTGTCGTAGTCTCGGGGTTGCCGAACATCACGCCGACTTTCTCACGAAGCTGATTTATAAAAATGACGATACAATTCGACTTACTGATTACTGCTGTAAGCTTTCGAAGCGCCTGACTCATTAAGCGGGCCTGAAGACCTACATGCGAATCGCCCATGTCTCCGTCAATCTCCGCCTTCGGAACCAGCGCGGCTACCGAGTCAACAATTACAATGTCTACCGCGCCGGAACGTACCATCGTCTCCGTAATCTCCAACGCCTGTTCTCCGCAGTCGGGCTGAGAAATATATAAGTTATCAATATCTACACCGATATTTTTTGCATATACGGGGTCCAATGCATGCTCGGCGTCGATAAACCCTGCAATACCGCCCATTTTCTGAACCTCTGCAACCGTATGCAGCGCAACCGTCGTCTTACCGCTGGACTCCGGACCGTAAATCTCAATCACTCTTCCCTTCGGGAGACCGCCCAGCCCAAGCGCCAGATCCAGACTTAAGGAACCCGTCGGAATCGCCTCGACATTCATATGCGCCGTATTGTCGCCGAGCTTCATAATCGAACCCTTTCCGTACTGCTTTTCAATCTGTGAAATTGCTGCGTCCAATGCTTTTAATTTGTCATCCTTTGCCATTTTGCTTCCTCCATGCGAACTTATGTTCGTTCCTTTTTTATAGTAATATAGATTTTACTTTCTGTCAACGTAAAATTTACATTCTTATGCTCCGTTTCACACCGGCGCTCTTTTACCTGTGATTATACGGATAAAGTGTCCCATAAACCGTACTTTGGATTGATAGAAAAAGCGCGTGCATTCCCTGTTGATTCTTTTTGATATAGTCGGAAAAGCGGCAGAAACTGCCGGGTGACAGATCGATTCCCAAATAAACCGATCTTCTTAGATCTTTTTACGATGTACAGATCATACGGAACATTCCTTCCCGTATAAAATTACCATAACATACTTTTTTTGCTAAAACAAATGAAATCTTTCTTAAAAAATCGAATCGCAACTCTGTTTCAATTTTTCCTTTTTCTCCTTTGCCGGATATGATAAGATTATTGACGGTATCTATTATATGGAGTCCGAAAATCAACCTCAGAAGCGGCTGCGGTTTGATTGAAAAAAGAATGAAGCAAATGATATAGTAAGCCGCTAACGCGGCAGAATGAGAGGAACTATGAAAAAGCAGGCTTTTAATCCTTACTTACCGACCTACGAATATATCCCGGACGGCGAACCTTATGTATTCGGTGACAGGCTCTATATCTACGGCTCCCATGATCGTTTTAACGGCAGCGCCTTTTGTCAAAACGACTATGTCTGCTGGTCGGCTCCGACAGACGACTTAAGCAGCTGGCGTTACGAAGGAGTCCTTTACCGAAAAGAACAGGATCCGGATTATAGAGAGGGGAATTGTCTGTACGCCCCGGATGTCACAATCGGCGCAGACGGCAGATATTATCTTTATTATACGCTTGATATGACCGGCATTATGGCAGCTGCAGTTTCAGACTGTCCTGTCGGGCCGTACCGTTATCTGGGTAAAGTGCATTATGAAAACGGCACCGTCGTCGGGGAAAATCCGGACGATATTTTTCAGTTTGATCCGGGCGTTCTTTGCGATGACGACGGAAGAATCTGGCTCTACAGCGGTTTCGGACCAAAGCCTAAGCCCGATGAAGCGATGCGTTACGGGGGCCGGCGAATGGATGGCGCTTATTGTATGGAACTTCTGCCCGATATGCTGACGGTGAAATCCGAACCGGTCTGTATCCTTCCGAAGCTTTCAAATGCGAAGGGAACGGAATACGAGGCGCATCCCTTTTTTGAAGCAAGTTCCATCCGAAAAATCAACGGTCTGTACTACCTCGTGTATTCCTCCGTCTGGAATCATGAACTCTGCTATGCCGTAAGCAATTCTCCGAATCGGGATTTTCACTTCGGCGGAACCATTGTTTCAAACGGCGACATCGGACTCTCCGATTATACAATGGAGCATGCCGCTAATTATATCGGAAATAATCACGGCGGAATGGTAAACGTCAACGGACAGTGGTATATTTTCTACCACCGTCATACCAATTACCATTCTCATTCCAGACAGGGCTGCGCCGAGCCGATTACGATTCTGCCGGACGGCTCCATACCGCAGGCGGAAATGACAAGCTGCGGCTTAAACGGCGGAGCGCTTGAAGGAACCGGGCGCTACAGCACCGCGATAGTATGTAATCTCTACAGCGCAAAAGGCGCAGGCTACAGCTCTGCAGCCGGAAAGGAACGGGAAGCGCATCCCGCTCTGACGCAGACCGGAGAAGACCGCATGTGTAATCCCGATCAATATATTACCAACATGACAAACGGCTCTGCGGCCGGATTTAAGTATTTTAATCTGACCGAAACGACAGAAATTGAAATCGAGGTGCAAGGCTCGCCCGGAGTAATGGAAATCAGAGACGGCAGAGGCAAAAAGCCGCTCTGTACCATCCCTTTTTACGAAAGCGCCGAATATCGGACATACCGCGGAAACATAACATGTAACAATCCGCGCGCCGCATTGATTTTTACTGTCGAAACGAACGGAACCGTCGACTTCCGGTCGTTTACCCTGCGCTGAACGATAAATTCCGGTAAGCGGTCACTGGAGCATTTTTTCGATAAAGATTCCGTATCCCATTGTGGCGTCGGATACGAATACATGTGTAACCGCTCCGATCAGCTTCCCGTTCTGCAAAATCGGACTCCCGGACATTCCCTGTACAATTCCTCCCGTCAGGTTTAAAAGTTCGGGGTCCGTAACCTGAAACAAGATTCCTTTGTTTTCTTCCTTTCCATTATAACTTACGCTTTCGATTTCTACTCTGTACTCCTTAAGCTCCCCTGAAATGCCGGAAAGAATAAATGCCTCTCCTGTCTCAATTTCCTGTTTATACCCGATCTCACAACTTTGCCCGACCGAAAGCTCCGACAGATTTCCGTCTAAAAGCCCGTAAATGCCAAGCTGTGTATTTCTGGTAATTTCTCCGATTCTGTTTCCCTCTCCATAATGAATCACGCCCGAAAGTTCGCCGGGATTTCCGCTTTTTCCCTTGCGGATACCGATAATATCCGCCCTGTAAATACCGCCTTCTTTCATTGTAATGATTTCTCCGGTATCACCGTCGCTGACCGGATGTCCCAGCGCGCCAAACTCCAGATTTTCCCGGTAAAAGGTCAGCGTTCCGATTCCCGCCATATCGTCTCGGACCCAGATGCCCAACATATAATGATTTTGCTCCGATAAGACCGGCGTAGCCGCAACCTCAATATACTCTCCGTTTCTTATAATTCCAAGCGTTTCCTGACTCTCGCCGCACTCGTGAATCAATTCGGAAAGCGCCTCTTTTTCTTCCACCGAAATTCCGTTGACACTTACAATATAATCTCCGTTTTTTACGAGGTTTTCCGCCGGACGATTCGCCTGACCGTTTAAGTCTGTGACGGTTCCAAGTCCGATTACTAATACGCCTTTCATTTTGGTATAGATTCCGATCTGCATTCCTCCCGCAAAAACCGAATCTCCTTCCACCATCGTAACCTCAATATCTTTTACCGGAATAATTCCAAACAGCTTACAGGTTACATAGTATGACGGCTTCTCTTCGGAAAAAAAAGCACGGCTCTTTAACGCTTCCATGCTGTCGTCCTTCATTACTACCGTTACCGGCACCTGAAAGTCATACGTAATCTCTTCTCCTATTTTCGCATAAATTTTATCCGGGATTGCCTCCTCAAATGTCTGCACCGCAAAAAAAAGAACTGCGCAAAAACCCACGCAGGCAATAAAATCAGAAATCCGTCTGTTCCGTTTCATACTGCATCTCCTGTCCGTTTATTATAAAAAAGAGATACGATTATGTATCTCTTCTTTTCGTACCTCTTTTATTATGTTTCTTTTTTTTATTTTCATACTCCGACGGATCAAAATCACTAGAGAGTTTCTGAAAATTGCTTTCTGGCAGATGTGCGTCACAATTTGTGGGAGATTTGGGCCAAATGAAGGGCGCATAGCGGGCTATGTAACCTGAATTTGACCCAAATATACCGCAAAGCGGGGCGTGCAGATGGCAGGAATGAATTTTCAGACACGCTCTAAGACAGAGAAACTCTCAATTTTTTTTCATTTGCCAGTTCTTTCATTTCCCGCGCGCTTTCCTTCACTTTTTCAGTGATTTCTACGCCGCCGAGCATCCGCGCAAGCTCTTCGATGCTCTCTTCCTTAGAAAGTTCCTTAATTTGGGATACGGTAGCGCTTTTTTTAACTGATTTTTCAATCAGAAAATGAGCGTCCGCCATTGCCGCAATCTGCGGAAGATGCGTAATACAGATAATCTGGTGATTCTTACCGAGAACATTCATTTTTTCCGACACCATCTGCGCCGTTCTCCCGCTGATTCCGCTGTCGATTTCGTCAAAAATCAGCGTCTCCACGGCATCGTTGTCCGCCAGCACCGTTTTTACAGCCAGCATAATTCTGGAAAGTTCTCCGCCGGAAGCGACCTTCCCAAGCGGCTTTAGGGGTTCTCCCGGATTAGTGGAAATCAAAAATTCCGGATCGTCGGTTCCAAGCGCCGTATAAGACGCCGTTTCCTCAAACTGCATTTCAAACCGGACGTCCAGAAAGTTCAAATCCTTCAATGCCTCCGTCACCGCTTTTGTCAGTGTTTCCGCATATTTTCTGCGGATTTTCGACACTTTGGCACATAATTTTGCAAGCCTTGTCTCTTCTTTTTCCAGACTTTGCTTCAGCTCTTCAAAATATCTGTCGTAATTTTCCAGTTTTAAAACCTTCTGCTGCTTCTCTTCCAACACCTCCAGAATCTTTGTAATGCTTCCTCCATACTTCGCCTTTAAATGATTGATTTCGTCAAGGCGTTTTTCGATCCGATAAAACTCCTCGTCGTCAAACTCTGTTTCTTCAATATAATCCGCAAGCTCTCTGTTGAAATCGTTTAAAAGGCTGTCGATTTCCGTCATCAAAGATGCAAGCCCTTCGATCTTTTCGTCATAAGCCGCAATCCCGGAAAGTTCGCGCAGCGCCCTGCCCGTCATATCGGAGGCATTTTCGGCTCCGCTGCCGGTACAGGTATATGCGTTATTTGCCGCCTCCATAATTTTTTTTCCATTGCTAAAGCGTTTATATGCCTCTTCAAGAGATAAGTCTTCGCCTTCTTTTAAATCCGCGTCCAAAATTTCTTTGATTTCATAGGTAAGAAAAGAGAGCTCCCGCAGTCGTTCCTCGGCGTTTACATCTGCACCCTTTAACTCTCCGGAAAGCTTTTTATAGGCGTGATACGATTCTTCCAGCTTTTCTTTATAGGGAAGAAGTTCTTCTCTGGCGTAATCGTCAAGTATCTCTAAATGCTTCTTCTTTGATAGCAGCGACTGATGCTCGTGCTGCCCGTGAATATCAATTAAAATGGCGGCAATTTCTTTTATCTTAGATGCCGGAACGCTCTCTGCGTTTACCTTTGCCGTACCGCGGCCGTTTACGATTTTCCGGCTCAAAATCACCTCGTCGTTTTCAACGGACACATCCAGAGCGGCAAGCGCCGCCTTCTGCTTCTCGTCCGTAACGGTAAAAATCAGCTCTACCAACGCATAATCCGCATTTTCCCGCAGCATTTCTTTCTGCACCTTTCCGCCCAGCGCCAGACTGACAGAACCGATTATGATCGATTTTCCGGCGCCCGTTTCGCCGGAAAGAATATTTAAGCCCTGCTTAAAATCCACCTCCGTCTCTTCAATCAGAGCAAGATTTTTCACATGCAGACTCTGTAACATGATTATCCTTCCTTTCCGTATATCAACCCGCGGAGCCGCTCCATCACACGTATCGTATCGTCGATGCTGCGCACCGCGCACATAATCGTATCGTCGCCTGCAATGCACCCGACGATTTCCTGTATCTGCAGCGCATCCAGCGCCGCAGCCACCGCCATTGCCATACCGGAGACTGTTTTTATCACCAGTATATTCTGCGCCATATCCATAGACAAAAAACCGTCTTTTAAAATACGGATGTATTTTTCAGACAACTCTCCCTTGTTCTCCGACAATGTCACATATTTGAGTTTTCCGCCGCCTACTGCTGCCTTTGTCAGATTCAGTTCCCGAATGTCCCTTGAGACGGTTGCCTGCGTCACCGTAAATCCTTCCTTTTCCAGAAAATCAGACAGTTCTTCCTGCGTCTCAATATCGTATTTTCCGATCAATTCAAGTATTTTCGACTGACGTATTGTCTTCATTTGGGATACATCCTTTCCGGCATTTTCGTTTATTCATAAGCCTGCATTTTTTTCCGCAGGATCTCAAGAAAACTCTCTCTGCTTATTTTGCAGATTTTCGTCGTAACCTCCGCTTTTTTTATCACAAACCGATCGCCGACAAACATCCGCTCCCTGTTATCTCCGTCAAAGCTGACTTCCGCCGTTTCGTCGCATTCAAAGCGTCTCCTGCCGATCTCAATCGTTACTTCGTCGTCTGCTCCGATCACAATGCTTTTTGAATTGAGATTATGGGCATTGATCGGTGTAATCAGAAGCATTTCCGCCTTTGGATCAACAATCGGCCCGCCTGCCGACATATTGTAGCCGGTTGAACCGGTCGGAGTAGCCACAATGATCCCGTCCGCATGAAACGTATTTAAGTATTCTCCGTTTACCGATACGACAAGACTTATTACGGACAACGCTCCGGTTCGATGAATTACGATATCGTTGAGCGCAAGCCCGCAGGCGGTTTTCTCCTCCTGCCTGACTCCGTACCCGGTCAGCATCATACGCTCCTCCGTCACAAACACATTCTCCATGAGTCTGTCGATTGCCGAAAAAACATGCCGCTCTTCCAACTCACACAAATACCCTAACGTGCCTAAATTTATGCCGATTAAAGGCAGCGCACAAGGCGCGAGTTTCGACGCCGCCCGAATCAGCGTCCCGTCGCCGCCGAGCACCAGCACGCACTCCGTTTCCGCGGGAATCTGATTCCGCCGCGGCGCGGCATCCTTCGCATTCTCCCCTGCCGCGGCATAGGAAAAACAGACCCCGCCTTTTTTCCGTATATAAGCTTCAATTTCCCTCGTCAGCTTTAATTCTTTATCCTTACAGCGGTTTGCTATTATGAAAAAATGCCTCATGCTCCGTCCCCGTTTAACGCCTGATGCGCTTGTTCCGTTATCTCATGAATTTTCGCTGGCCCGATCGTACGTCCCGTCTCCGTTTTTTTTAAATACATAAGATACTCAATATTTCCCTCCGGCCCTTTGATCGGAGAATAGGAAAGCGCTTCTACGAGAAACCCCGTCGCAGCGGCAAAATCAATTATCTTTGTAATAACTTCTTCATGTACGGACCTCTCGCGGACGACTCCTTTTTTTCCGACTTTCTCCTTTCCCGCCTCAAACTGCGGCTTAATCAGACATACCATCTCACCGTGCTCTCCCAAAAGCGCGCGCGCGGGTCCTAATACCTTTGTCAGCGAGATAAATGATACGTCTACCGAAGCAAAGTCAAGTACGTCATCAATGTCTTCTTGCGTGACATAGCGAATATTCGTCTTTTCCATACAGACCACCCTTGCATCCTGCCTTAGCTTCCATGCAAACTGTCCGTACCCGACGTCTACGGCATATACTTTTTTCGCTCCGTTTTGAAGCATACAGTCGGTAAAACCTCCGGTGGAAGCCCCGATGTCCATACAGATCTTTCCTTCCAGTGCAATGGCAAATTCATTCATAGCCTTTTCTAACTTCAGTCCGCCGCGGCTGACATATTTTAACGGATTTCCGCGCACAGAAAGCTCAGCCGCTTCGTCGAACATTGCCCCCGCCTTATCCTCGCGGTTATTGCCAACAAAAACGTTCCCTTCCATAATCATAGTCTTCGCTTTTTCTCTCGAAGGCGCAAATCCTTTTTTTACCAGCAGTACATCCAACCGTTCCTTCATACTTCCTCTCATTCCGCCGCGCAGGCGGCATCTTATTCAGGAGGAACTTTGGGACGCGAAACGTCACAAATTCCGAAATTGAAAATTAAACTTTTCAATCCCCCTCCGAGGCTCCTTCTTTATATGCAAAAATCGTACGGCTGATGATCGAATCCTCATCAATACCGAGTTCTTTTCGTAAAATTTCCACATTGCCGTGCTCCACATATTCGTCCGGTATGGCGATATTCAATACCCGAATTTCTCTGAATAGCTCTTCTTTCTGTCTGTTTCCGTAATAAAATTCCGTAATGCGCTCTCCAAATCCGCCGTTGATGACATTTTCTTCCATTGTCACCACCAGTCTGTGCCCTTTTGCCGCTTCGAGCAGCAATTCCTCGTCAAAGGGCTTTGCAAATCGCGCATTCACCAGACTGCAGGAATAGCCTTTTTCCTTCAACGCCGCACGTACCGTAACGGCGGTCTTTACCATAGACCCTAACGCAAACAGCAAAATCTCAGATTCCCGATAAATCCATTCGCCCTTTCCATAGACAATCGGTTCCCGAAATTCTTTCAATCCGTCGTAGGCCTCTCCTCTCGGATAACGAACCGCAATGGGAGCCTCAAAGTCCACGGCATATTTAATCATGTCGGAAAGTTCCCATTTATTTTTGGGTGCAAGAATCGTCATATTCGGTATGGTCGATAAATAAGAGACGTCAAATATGCCCTGATGCGTTTCTCCGTCGCTTCCGACTAATCCCGCCCGGTCAATCGCAAAGACGACCGGCAGATTCTGAATACAGACATCATGCAGGATCTGATCATATGCACGCTGTAAAAAAGAAGAGTAAACTGCAAAGATTGGCTTTAAGCCTGCGGCGGCCAGACCTGCGGAAAACGTAACCGCATGTTCCTCCGCAATCCCGACGTCAAAAAAACGCTCCGGAAACATATTGTGAAACCGTTTTAAGCCTGTCCCGTCCGCCATCGCAGCCGTAACCGCCACTACCCGCTCATCCCGGTCGCCAAGCTTGCGCATCACCGTAGAAAAAATGTCGGTATAATTTGCCGTTGTTCTCGGCTTTTTCGGCAGTCCCGTTTCGATATCAAACGGTTCCGTTCCGTGAAATCTGGCCGGATGACGCTCTGCCGGCGCGTAGCCCGCTCCTTTATGCGTCATAACGTGAACAATGACCGGCCCCTCTATCCGCGCCGCCTCCTTTAAAAGCTTTTCAATGCCTCTGATATCGCCGCCGTCTACGGGCCCAAGATAGACAATTCCCATTTGTTCGAAAAACATGCCGGGAATAAAGAGCTGTTTAATGCCGCTTTTCGTTCTGCGGATTCTCTTTACCATTCTGTCTCCGTAAATCGGTATCCGGCTTAAAGAATTCATTACGCTTGTTTTCAGGTCCAGATAAGCGTCCGCCGTGCGAAAGCTGGAAAGATAGGCCGAAAGCCCGCCGACATTTTCGGATATTGACATATTGTTATCGTTTAATACAATTGTAAAATTTGACTTCAGACGCGCTGCATTATTCAATGCCTCAAAGGCCATACCGCCGGTCAGCGCACCGTCTCCAATGACCGAAACAACCTTGTAATCCTCTCCGGTCAGCTCTCTCGCAAGCGCATATCCAAGTCCCGCAGAAATGGAAGTAGAACTGTGCCCTGTGTCAAAACAGTCGCAGTCGCTTTCCTTTCTTTTAGGAAATCCGCTCATTCCGCCGTATTTCCGAAGCTGTTCAAACCCCTCTTTTCTCCCGGTTAAAAGCTTGTGCGTATAAGACTGGTGCCCTACATCCCAGATTAGCTTGTCGCCCGGAAGCGAAAGCACAAGATGCAACGCAATCGTCAGCTCCACAACGCCTAAATTCGACGCAAGGTGCCCGCCGGTAACAGATATTTTTTCAATTAAAAAAGTACGGATTTCTTCCGCCAGTATTTTTAGCTCATCGTCTGATAATTCCCTGATATCGTCGGAATGATTGATCTTTTCTAATACCATATGAATAGGCACCTCTGTTTTTTATTTCTCTCTGGAAACCAGATATCGCAAAAGTTCATTTAAAAAAACATTCGTTACAACAAGCGAGTCCATCTGTGATACGGCGCGCGCCGTAATCTGACGTACCTGTTCTTTCGCTCCCTCAAGCCCTGCAAAAGTCACATAAGTACATTTATGGTTTCTCTCATCGCTGCCGATCGGCTTTCCGAGAACCTCCTCCGTACTGGTAACGTCTAAAATATCATCCTGTATCTGGAAGGCAAGTCCGATATCTCCGGCAACGCACTCAATAATTTTCTGTTCGTTTTTCGTAGCGCCGGCTAATACCGCACCGATTAACATGGACGCTTCAATCAGAGCGCCGGTTTTTAAACGGTAGATAAAATCTAGCTCTTCCTCCGTTATTTTCCTGCCTTCCGATAATACGTCAACCGTCTGTCCTCCGACCATACCGTAAATTCCCGCTTTTTGGGAAAGTATCTGAAAGGCTTTGCCGATATATCGGTTCTCCGGTTCCATATCGAATGCTTTCGCCGCTGTTTCAAAAGCATAATTCAACAACGCATCGCCTGCTAAAATTCCCATTGCTTCCCCATACACTATATGTGTAGTCTTTTTCCCTCTGCGATATTCGTCATTATCCATTGCGGGAAGATCGTCATGTACCAGCGAGTACGTATGTATCATCTCAAGCGCCGCCATAAAGGGTTCGATTACTTTTGATTTTCCGCCGAAAAGCCGATAGGTCTCCTGCGCAAGCATCGGCCGCAACCGTTTTCCTCCGGCAAGAATACTGTAATTCATCGCTTCCATAATTTTTGCCTGAAATCCTTCCTCTTTCGGAAGATAGGACGCAATGATCTTTTCGATCTCCTCTGTACGTTTTGCTGTTTCTTCCCTGATCTCCATGCTAAAAATCCTCCAGTTCTCCATTACTGTTTATCACCTGCATCTTTTTTTCCACCGTATCCAGCATAAGACTGCAGCATTTCAGCTTTTCAAGACCTTCCTGGTACAGACGAAAAGCTTCTTCTAAAGGAACTTCTTCCTTTTCCATATTATTAATAATTCCTTCTGTCTGTGCAAATAATTCTTCAATGGACGCCGTTTGCTCCTGCTTCTCTTTTTTCGTTTCTTCTCCGTTCACCTGATAACCTCCGTCACCCTTGCCTTTAATCTTCCTTTCAGCAGTCGGATAGACAGTTCGTCTCCCGCAGCAACTTTACACGCGTCCGTGACTGCCCGTCCTTCTTTATTCTCGACATAGGAATAGCCCTGACTTAGCTTTCTAACCGGGGATACGCCTTCCAACCGTTCGGAAAGAAGCGCCAGCATATGCTTTTTGTCAAGAAAAATACGCTCCATCCGCTCCGTGATCCGCTCCTCTAAATCAGCCGCATATTTGCGGTTTTCCCGCAGCATACGCTCCGGGTTCCTGGCTTTTAATCTTGCTTCAATCGCCGCAAGCTGCATACGCGCATTCCGAATGCGGCTTTCCATATGATATTGCAGCCGCTGTCCATATCCTTCTCTCTGCTCTAAATACGCCGTGTAATCAAATACCGCAAGTTCCGCGGCTGCCGACGGAGTCGGAGCCCGCAGATCCGCTGCAAAATCAGCGATCGTCGTATCCGTTTCATGACCGACTGCCGAAATAACGGGCGTTTCACATTCGAAAATCGCTCTGGCAACCGCTTCTTCATTAAACGCCCACAAATCCTCGATCGACCCGCCGCCGCGCCCGACAATCATAACGTCCACGCCAAGCGCATCCATTGCGCGTATTCCGTTTATAATGCTTGCTGCCGCGCCCTCTCCCTGTACCAGAGCCGGAAATAAAATGACCTGTACGAACGGATTTCTTCTGGAGGCGATGTTTTGGATATCCCGCACCGCCGCGCCGGTGGGTGCGGTCACAACGCCGAGGCGCCTGATATATTTCGGGATCGGCTTTTTATATTCGGGAGCGAACATTCCCATTTCTTCCAGTTCCCGTTTTAAGGCTTCAAATCGTTCGTAAAGACTGCCTGTCCCGTCCCGTTCGATTTCTCCTGCATAGAGCTGATATTTTCCATCCCGCTCATACACCTCAATCCGGCCCGTAACAATGACATTGTCGCCTTCTTTCATTGGAAATCCGAGCCCTTTTCGACTTCCCGCAAACATGACTGCGCTTATCGTTCCCGCCGCATCTTTAATGGTAAAATAAATATGACCGGAGGAGTGGTATTTACAATTGGAAACTTCGCCTTTTACGCTGATTCGCTGCATCATAAAATCCTGGGCAAACATTTCTTTTATGTATTTATTTACCTGCCCTACCGTATAAACATTTTTTCTCATACCAGCTTTGCCAATACTCCATTGATAAAGGACGGCGAGTTGTCGGTTCCATATCTTTTTGCCAGCTCTACCGCTTCGTTGATTGCTACGCGCTCCGGAATATCCTCTTCGTATTTCATCTCGTATACGGCCAGTCGAATTAACGCAAGATCGGACTTTCCCATCCGTCTCGTCTTCCATCCCTCCGACACCGCATTGACAGATGCGTCAATTTCGTCCAGCTTTTGTATGATATTCCCGCATTTTGTTAATATATATGATTTTTCCTCGTTGCTGCAGCGATTCGCATCTGCTTCAGACATATCCATCTGTTCCTCCACTTCCGGAAGATTCATCTGTTCCATCAGCTCGTTTGAATCGTAAAATTCCGCACGAAACAACAGCAGAAATACCTGCTCTCTCAATTCTCTTCGTGTCATTTCCCTCTCCTCTTACTTCTTAACGTTTATATAAATTGCTTTGCGGCTTCTTAAATTGACGCGTCTTTTCTGAAAGGTAAAAAGCGTCTCTTCGTGACGCTTGTATGCGTCTGACGACGCAAGTTTTCTATAAGGTAAAAAAAGGATGTCTTGACGACATCCCTTTTTCTCATTTGCTATTTCCCATGTCTACAGATGCGATGCGTACATTCACAATGGATACTTCCAGACCAGTCATATTCTCAATTGCACTTTTCACTCTCTCCTGGACTTTTGCGGACACATCAGGAATGGAATAACCGTATGCGATATTGATTGCGATTTCAACATTCACAATACCGTCAAGCACTTCAACCCTGACGCCTTTGGACAGATTCTTCATACCAAGTCTGCTGACCAGTTCGTTCGTTATGTTGCCCGCCATAGAGCTGACGCCTTTGATTTCCGTTGTGGCAAGCCCTGCTATGATGGCGACTACTTCATCTGCGATTTTCACTTCTCCTAAACTTCCATCCTTTATTTTAAATGTTTTTCTATCCTCAGCCATTGCTTAACGCCTCCTAAGTGATATTATGCAATTAATTATAGCAGACTATTCCCTGTTTGGAAACAAAAATTTGCAACAAAAATTTGCACGAAGTATGCGTTTTTGACCTGCGGCTGTATTTTGATTCCCGTCCCCGCGCAATTTTTACGGTATCTTTACTTTTTTGTCTATCATCATCTTAATAAATGCGGTATCGCGGACAATCCATGCGTCTTTCCCGATAAGACGGTTGCGCTCGTATATCTCGTCCGGCCTTGCCCATTTTAAAAAATAGCCCCGCTTTTTCTCGCTCTCGGTCAGCTTCAGTTCAACCGTCCCGTCTTTTATTTCACAGTAAAAAAACAGGGAGTGGCAGATATACTTTGTATTTCCGTCAAACAGATCTCTGCGTGTTTCTATAATTTCTCCCAGTTCTTTGACGCGGTCCGGCTTTATCAAAAGCCCGGTTTCCTCACGGATCTCACGTTCCAAAGCCTCCAGCGCCGTTTCTCCCTGCTCCATGCCGCCGCCGGGTATCTTATACTCGCCTCCGCTGCTGCACTGCATGGCAACTTTTCCGTCCCGGAGCACGATTCCGCGAACCGTGTATTTCTCCAATACTTTCGTCGTATTCTCATAATTTTTTTCATCGAATCTGGCGAGTATTTCCATGCAATCCCTTTCTTTCTGTATTTTTCGGTTTTCAGAGTTATTTTTCTAATAATTATATCCCATTTCCGTTCTTTATGCAATAGAACAGGGTGCAAAGTCTTAAAATTCCAAAGACTCTACACCCTGTCTGATTTCTTTCTTCGATTTACATCATACCCATTCCCGGGTTGCCTGCCGGCATTGCCGGGGTTTCTTCTTTAATGTTTGCCACAACGGATTCGGTTGTCAGCAGCGTAGACGCTACCGAAGTCGCGTTCTGTAACGCGCTTCTTGTCACTTTTACCGGGTCGAGGATTCCGTTTGCAACCATATCCACATATTCTTCGGTCGATACGTTAAATCCGGTTCCCTGAGCCGACTCTTTTACTTTGTTGATAATGACCGCGCCCTCTAATCCTGCGTTTGCGGCAATATAGTAAAGCGGGGACTCCAGCGCTTTTAAAATAACCTTTGCGCCCGTCTTCTCGTCGCCTTCCAGTTCGTCAGCCAGCTTCGCAACTTCTTTGGAAGCATGGATATAAGCGGAACCGCCTCCTGCGATAATGCCTTCTTCTACGGCAGCTCTCGTTGCATTTAATGCGTCCTCCATCCGAAGCTTCTTTTCTTTCATTTCTGTCTCGGTGGCTGCGCCGACACGGATCACGGCTACGCCGCCTGCCATTTTCGCAAGTCTCTCCTGTAATTTTTCCTTATCAAATTCGGAGGTCGTTTCTTCAATCTGAGAACGGATCTGTTTGATTCTGCCCTGAATGGCCTCTTTATCGCCGACGCCGTCCACAATAATTGTATTTTCCTTCTGAACCTTTACAGACTTCGCACGTCCTAACTGATCCAATGTCGTATCCTTTAACTCCAGTCCGAGATCGGAACTTACGACCTGACCGCCCGTTAAGATTGCGATATCTTCCAGCATTGCCTTCCTTCTGTCTCCGTAGCCGGGCGCTTTTACCGCAACTACATTAAAGGTACCGCGCAGCTTGTTTACGATCAATGTGGTAAGCGCTTCTCCCTCTACGTCCTCCGCAATGATCAAAAGCTTCGCGCCGCTTTGTACCACCTGTTCCAGCAACGGCAGGATCTCCTGAATATTGCTGATTTTCTTATCTGTAATTAAGATATACGGATCATCGAGAACCGCTTCCATCTTATCCATATCAGAACACATGTAAGCTGATAAATATCCGCGGTCAAACTGCATACCTTCCACCAGATCCAGTTCCGTATCCATTGTCTTGGACTCTTCAATTGTAATGACGCCGTCATTGGAAACCTTTTCCATTGCGTCCGCTACCATGTTGCCGACTTCCTCGTCTCCAGCGGAAATTGCGGCTACCTTAGCGATCTGATCTTTGCCGTTCACCTTTGCGGACATTCCGACAATTGCATCTACCGCTTTGTCGGTTGCTTTTTTCATACCGCGGCGCAGTACAATCGGATTCGCGCCTGCTTCAAGGTTCTTCATACCTTCCTGTATCATAGCCTGAGCCAAAACGGTTGCAGTCGTCGTACCGTCTCCGGCTACGTCATTCGTCTTGGTCGCTACTTCCTTCACAAGCTGCGCGCCCATATTCTCAAAAGCGTCCTCCAGCTCAATTTCTTTTGCAATCGTCACACCGTCATTTGTAATTAATGGAGCGCCGTAAGATTTGTCCAGTACGACGTTTCTTCCCTTCGGTCCAAGCGTTACTCTGACTGTATTTGCCAGCTTATCAACTCCGGCGCCAAGCGCTGCTCTGGCTTCTGTTCCGTATTTAATTTCCTTTGCCATGATCCTTTACCTCTTTCCTGATTTTTTCTCTTTTCTCACTTTTTTATTCTACGACAGCCAGAATATCGTTCTGTCTTACAATAATGTATTCCTCGCCGTCAAGCTTTACTTCCGTACCTGCATATTTGGAATAGATTACCTTCTGTCCTTCCTTTACCTGCATCGTAACTTCTTTTCCGTCGACGATTCCGCCTGGTCCTACTGCGATAACCAGAGCCTCCTGCGGTTTTTCCTGTGATGTTCCTGTAAGAATAATACCGGATTTGGTCGTTTCCTCCGCTTCACACTGCTTTAAAACAACTCTGTCGCTTAAAGGTACTAATTTCATGATAAATCCTCCTTGTCTCCTAACTGTTGTCTCTTTTTGCCTGTTATTAGCACTCATTTCTTTCGAGTGCTAACCGATAGTGATATAATATGTTTTTGTTTCTTATTCCGCAAGTAACTATATTTCCATTTATATCCATTATATCTATTTTTTTCTCTTCTATACTCTATTTTCCTCGTTTTTTTATATTTTCTGCAGATTTTTTCGATTTTATATTTTGTTTAGATTTTCGGTTTTACTTTGAATCCGCGCCCGTCGTCAGAATATGCCATTCTTCCATTCCGTCTACTTCACGGTAGGCATTTTTCAGTTCGTCCGACATTTTTAAAAAATCCTCTTCCTTGATTACCAACAAATGTTCCGGCGCTACGCTGATATTGGCAAACGTTCCCCATGAAATAAATGCGAAGCTTCCGTTTTCATCCCCAATCTCTGCATACTGTACGTTTTTATTGATATCAATTGCGCCGACTTTTCTCGAAATCACTTCGTCTACTACAATAATATCATTTAACTCATTCGCGTCGGCCGCCGCGAGCGTCCGCTCAATAATCTGCGCTCCGTCGCCGGTTTTGTTCCATATTACCGAAAAGCCGCTGAAATTCATAATCAGTATTCCCGCCGCAATACAACCTGCCAAAAAGTTTCTCATCCATCTGCCGATTCCGTTCCACACCTGCGATATCAGCATCACATCCGTTATAATCAGCAGTATAAACCAGACGATGTGATACCGTACTTCAAACAGTTCCGATCCGTAACGTGTATTGGTAAAGAGAAATACAAACATATTAATCAGAAACAAAAAGAAAAAGCGTCCCAGAAACGCTCTGTTCTTCCTGATTTCCTTTTGCCGCAGAAAAGCCGTAAAAACAATAAACAGCAGAATACAGACAAATAAAAACCGAACGAGATAAAAAATTCCTTCCCGGGAAAGTATGGAAACATCATTTTTCGCAAGTCCGCCGGACAGAGATAGTATTCCGGTAAAGCAATTCGACAGATTATCCGAAAACTCAGACGCTTTTATGATATTCATGTTGCTTCTGACCGTATCAATATGCATCGCCCGATTTATCGCGAACGCACAGAACGCCGTCGCCGCGCTGCAAAGGAGCATGTTCCGCCCGCAGTCCCGCCAGTCGATTCGTTCCCGCAGCAGAATACGAACCGCCTCAAACAACAGCAGAGGCGCAAACGCCGTAATCAGCAGATAATTTCCCGTTGACAGCACCGTAAGAAAAAGAAACGCCTGGCAGATTCCGAATCGTATCCATTTGCGCATTCCTTCCTCTTTGCCTCCGTTCAGCAGCAGAAAAAGAAACAGCACGCAGATCACACGAAATTCGTACTGCCCGACAGAAAGAAATAACATATTATTCCATTCAAGCTGCCCATACTCATACGGCGTAAACACAAGCAGGATTCCCAGCATTCGAAACGAATATCCCACCCCCATATTTTTCAGAAGCGAATAGATCAGGTACGCCAGTACGCCGTCCAGAAACAAATGCGCCAAACTAAGCCCCAGGCCGTAATTTCCCGTCAGAAGATAGATGGGCGCCGCTAAAAAAGAAGCGCAGTCAATTTCCATTGAGGTGGTATAGACAAAATCCGGAAGAAATATCGTTCCGTGTCTCCACATCTCAACGGCATGGCGCACCGCTAACGACGCGTCATAATCCAGCATATCGACTGCCTTTGCATAATTACAGCAAAAGATGAAAAAGAACTGCAGCGCTACGGCAAACGACAATACAAATCCTGTTATTTTCCCTTTCGTTTTCAATTCTATTTTCCTCCGATTCAAGATATCTGAACTTCATAAAACATAAGTAACATTTTATCCTGAAAAATGAGAATTAGAAAGAGAAAATACCACAAAAAAAATCAGGATTTCTATTTCATTTTTGTTAGTTTTTTCTAATTTCTCAGCGTCTATCCTTCAGACGGCAGTCTTAACGTATCGCCGCTTATTTCTTTGCGCTCCTTAACAGCATGTCTGACCGATTTTTTTACCGTTGCGTTTCCCGTTTTCCAAAGCAGCTTTACCGCTTTGGAAATCAATTTCTGTGTTTCTTCCGGAAGCTCGCTTCTTGCTTTTATCATTTCGGATACTGCTCTCCACTTACTGTGGTAAAAATCGTCCACGGTTTTTATTTCCGCTTCTTTCAGCATATGAAATACCGTATTAATAATCTCCTTTCGCTGTACCGCGCTCAGCTCGTATAACCAGCCTTTTATCGCTTCGTTTAACAGTACGCTCTGCGGCGTAAACTCTTTTGCACGGACAAATCCCGTTCCAAGCACCTCCCAGGAAAGCGCGTCGTGCTGTAAAATGCCGTTATTCGTGCTTTTTACAATCTCACCGGTTTCCCCGTGTTCAAACAACATTCCGATAATGCTTGCCTCCGGCACAATCGCCTTTATCTTCGGAAGGATCTGCCGGTACGCTTCACTCGCGACCATCCCACGGCTAAATCCCGGCCCGTCGTTGCTGTAAATTTCGACAATGCGCTCCTTGACCTCCGGACTGCATTTGACCGCGGCATATACGGCCAGATTGCCGCCCTTTGAATGACCGCCGATCCGAATTTTTTCCGTACCGCATGAAGCGGCGGCGTTTAAATAATCCGCTGCTTTTAACTGACCCGGCGTTTCCGAGAGAAATCCCATATTAAAGTCTTCACGCCACCCTACAATTGTATCATCAGTCCCGGAAAACGAAAGAAACAGACTTCCGTCCCCTAATGCAGCGCAGACAGCAGAAAACTGCGACTGCTCTTCCTCGCTGATTTCATTTACATAATGAAAAAGTTCCACATCTTTAAAACGTTTCGTTTCCGCCATCTTTTTCAGTATATACATGGAGGTCTTCGTTAAAGATACGCGCTTTAAAATCTCTTCTTCGTTATGGGTTTCAAAAAAGATTCGTGAAGCATCTTCTACACGGATTCTGTTTTCCGTGTCCCAGCCTCCGACGGTTCCCTCAAGATCTACATATACCAGAAGAGATAAAATCAGGTTGTCCACTTTGTTAAACGCCGACTGCGCAAACGTTAAGTCGCCGCGCCAGTCCAGATAATCCATCACATTAGCCATATCAATCCTCCTATTTAAGTTTCACAGCCGCCTATAAGGATTCGGGTGTCAAAAGGCCGTCTGACCAGACAATAGCCCAAAACCTGCCTTTTGTCACTCGAATTCTATAAAGGAACAAAACAGGCAGGCGGCATACGAAAACGCCGCCTGCCTGTGTCTGCAAGCTTTTCTCTTAACTTCCGCCGCCCTTAGTCAATCAGACCGTAATGCAGCAGACCGTAATAAATCCCATCCTCATGGATGTCCTTTGTGACAAACTCCGCGGCCTCTTTCGCCCGTTCTGTCCCGTTTCCCATCGCAACACCGTGCGCGACAAATCGCAGCATGTCAAGATCGTTCTCGCTGTCGCCGAACGCATACGTATGCTCGACAGGAATGTTAAGTATTTCACATACTTTTGCAATTCCCGTTGCTTTTGAATGGCCTTTGGGGTTGATTTCCACAATATGATCCGGTTCGTGGACAATCACATCATAGTCCGAATCCAGATCCCGTATCAGTTCCTTCACATCTGCGCCGCCGATCTGCGCGCTCATTTTATTGATTACAATCTTTGAAATATCCTCATGAATATCTCTTAAATCGGCGCCGAGCTCTTTTCTTAAATATATGACGTAAGGATCGTCTAAAAATGCATCCGGGTCCACATAAACATGTTCCGGCCCCTCTAAAACCACCGGCATTCGGTGCTTTTTCAGAACGGTCAGCGCAAGCGCGATCTGCCTCTGATCCAGAAGTATTTCAAAAATTTTTTCTCCGTGGAAGTCAATATGCGTTCCGCACGAAGCCACTACACCGTCAAATCCCAGCTCCGTCAGCTTCCTGCTTCGGATATTCGACCGGCTTCTTCCGCTGCAGATAAATGCGTAATGTCCGTTTTTCCGCAGCTTTTCGATCGCCGTCTTTGTACTCTCCGGCATCTGCATCTGCCAGTCCCAGAGCGTACCGTCTATATCAAAAAATACCGCTTTTTTCATTCTGTCACTCACAATACTCCGTTTTCCGCTATTCGCGATGCAATGCTCCGCTACTCGCGGTGCATGGAGAAGGATTCCATTTCGTAATTTGCAAGGTTCTCGTGGATCCCGCGCTCGTCCGCCTGTGATATCAGTGTATCACGACTCTTCTTCGAAGAGATCTGATCGTTAAACGCACTCGGTCCTCCGACGCATCCGCCGTCGCAGGCCATGCCTTCGATAAAGTCCTCCGGCAGTCGTCCTGCTTTTAATAGAAGCAGCGCTTTCTTACATTCCGACGCGCCGTTGGCAACACAGACTTTCGCATTGATCTCGTCCTCCGACTCTTTTAAGCTCTGTAATACCGCCGCAGTTACTCCGCCGGAATTTGCAAAGCGCTTTCCGAACACGGAAGCAATCTGATCGTCGTTTTCACACGGTTCCAGCGCGACATCCTTCGCTTTCATAATCGCACGAATCTCGGAATAGGTCAAGACATAGTCTGCATTTCCTTCGATTTTCTGGTCGACAACCTCGGATTTTTTAGCGAGGCAGGGACCGATAAATACCGTTACCGCATCTGGTTCTTTTGCCTTGATCATACGCGAAACCGCGCACATCGGCGAAACCGTCGTAGAAATACGATCCGCAAGATCCGGGTAATGGAGACGTACCATATTGACGAAGCCCGGACAGCAGGAGGTAACTTTCTTCTTTCCTTCTTTGTATGCCTCCGCCCATTCTTCCGCTTCGTACGCGGCTGTCATATCTCCGCCGAGCCCTACATCATAGAAATCGGTAAATCCGACTTCTTTCATCGCCTTTCTCCAGCTTGCCATTGTAATATTCTCTCCGAACTGGCCCTCGGTTGCGGGCGCCGCCATCGCATAGACCTTTTTCCCGGACTTAATGGCGTTGATAACGTCTACAATATATGCTTTTGAACCGATAGCTCCGAACGGACAACTGTGGATACATTTTCCGCAGCGGATACATTTCTTTTTGTCAATAACGGATATTCCGTATTCGTTATATGTAATTGCGTTCACCGGACAGGAGAACTTACACGGCCGTTTTAAGTGTGCGATTGCATTGTACGGACATGCCTGCGCGCATTTGCCGCACTCCTTACATTTGGAAGCATCGATATGCGATCGTTCTCTTCCGATTTGGATTGCCCCGAACTTGCACGCATTGATACAAGCTTTGCCAAGACAGTTCTGACAGTTCTCCGTAACCGTATAACTGGAGATCGGACAGTCTTCGCAGGCCGAACTGATGACCTGTATAATATTTCCGTCGTCTGTCTGGCCAGGCGCTTTTCCCTCCGCCAAGCGGACGCGCTGTCTGATAATCTCTCTTTCCTTATAAATACAGCAGCGGAACTTCGGCGTCGGTCCCGGAATCAGTTCCACCGCAATATGATCTCTTTTCTCGTCAAGCTCGCCGCTAAACGCAAGCCTTGCCACTTCGTAAAGTACGTCATGTTTAATGCGGATTACATTTTCGTCTGCGTACATTCTATTTCCCCCTCATTCCTCTTTGTTAAGTTTTTAACTATCTTACCTCATTATATCGGAAGCGTTTAAAAAAACAATAGTTTCAAATGTTTTTCTTGCAAAACATCGAAAACAGCGGTAAAACGCAGTCCCTTTGTCTATCATAACAGAAACATCGACGCTGTAAATCCACAGATTCTGGAAACTTTCCAGTCATTGGAAGTCGGCTTACGATATTACGGCGTCCAGCATCGCATACAGCTTTCGGATGTCAAGCGGTTTGCTGATATGTCCGTCCATACCGGCCTCAAACGATCGCTTTACGTCCTCTTCAAAAGCGTTCGCCGTCATTGCCAGAATCGGTATCCGTCTTCCGTCTGCACCTATGCAGCTCCGGATCTCTCTTGCAGCGCTCAGTCCGTCCATTACGGGCATCCGAATATCCATCAGTATGACGTCATAATACCCCGGTTCATGGTTCCTGTATGCATCTACACACTCTTCCCCGTTGCGCGTAACTTCCACTTCAAAACCCTTATGTAACAACACATTTTTGGCAATCTCAATATTGACTTCGTTGTCTTCCGCCATAAGCGCGCGTCTTCCCGTAAAGTCATAATCGGAATAACTTCCGCCGGAAAACGAAGCCTCCCGTTTCTTCTTTCTCTGCTCTTTTTTCAGCGATACGGTGATTGTAAAAGCAGTCCCTTTGCCTTTTTTACTTGCGACCTCGATTTCGCCGTACATCAGTTCTATAATATTCTTTGCAATTGCAAGACCGAGTCCGGTTCCTCCGTAAAGCGTCGTACTTCCGTCATGTTCCTGTTCGAACGGACCGAAAATTCTGGGCAGAAATTCTTCATCCATCCCGATTCCGTTATCTGTAACCGTAAACCGAAGCGTGTCCTCCGATTTGCCGTTTGCTACCACCTCCGCCGTAAAGCGAACGCTTCCTCCCGGCTTCGTATACTTTACCGCATTGGACAATACCTTAAGCAGCGCCTGAGAGAGCTTTTCCCGGTCAAAAACATAATATTTTTCCGTATCGCCCACTATGGACATTTCAAAATTTACGCCCTTTTCCCCGGCTGTTTCCCGTACCCGGCCGCATGTCTCCTCCAAAAACAAACAAAAATCTACTGCCTCAAACGACAGCGCAATCGCCCCGTTTTCCAGATTTGATAAATTCAAAATATCATTGACAAATGAAAGCAGAAAATGCGCGGACTCCTCTATTTTATTCAGATTTTCGTAAGTCTGCTTCGGCAGTTCTCTGTATTCCCGGCTCAAATAAGAAAGCCCGATGATGGCGTTTAACGGCGTTCGTATCTCATGACTCATACGGGACAAAAATTCTTCCTTTGCCCGATTGGCTCTTTTCGTCTCTAAAAGCGCCGCCGCAAGCTCTTCCCTTCTGCGCTGCTCCTGCTCGTAAACGGCTGTAATATCCTTGCGGATAAACAATAGCTTTTGTTTTTCTTCATTATAATAACGTACCGTCATCTGCTTCCTGCGATAGGAACCGTCCTGGTATCGAATGCGGAAGGAAATAATAACGGCAGGCTCCGTTTCCAGCCGATTTATAATATTTTTCAAATCAAACTGCTCCGTGCACGCTTCCATGTCGTCGGGATGCACATATCCGGGAATACAGCGTTTATTTACTTCGGAATAAATACCGTTCTGATCCGGCAGCACCTCCGTCGACGCGTCGGTAACAATTACCATCGACTCCTGTGTATCTACATCCACATAAGAAATAAACTCTATTTCACTGCGGACGACATCTTCGATAATGTGATTTCTCAATTCCCCGTCATTCATAACCTGGCTGCTCCATGTTTCCTTAAATATATTACTAAAGTACTATTAATTATAACCTTTCTACTCTTTATTTCAAGCACTTTTCACAAAAATGGAAACATTTTTCTCCGTTTTTCCGCCGTGCACGGACACGCTTTTTACATCAGCCGACGCTTCCCCTTCGGATAATGGTTTTTCAATACGTCTCCCGAGAGTTTCCCCCAGCCGATGACATAATCATCTACGGCAACCAGATACCAGCCCTTTTTTCCATTCACATTTATCGTTTGTCCGCTTAGATACCTTCTGATTTCTTCACTGTCCGACGAAAAACAAACGGAATGTACCGCATCTTCGCGTTTTAATGCAAGCGCAAGCGCATGAGACGGTTCAAATCTGTTTTTTTTCATGGTTCCCAGATGAAGACCCGGCCGCAGCACTTTTATCCCTTTTAAAGAGGGCATTCCTTCCGGAAACAGATAGAGCTGTTCACCGAACTTAAGGAGACCGCCGCAGAGCGGTTTGCAAAGTTCCTCTTTCCGGAAAATTACGTATTCGGCGCAATCTTTTTCGGAAATTCCCTTTTCGGGCGGATTGACGCAGGTGCCGCCGCCTTCCGATAACGTTCCCCGTTTGTCAAAAACAGCCAGAAAATGGCCCTCTCCGTTCAATTTATGCGGCCAGAGCCGTATTGTCCGGTCTGCCCGTTCTTTTTGCTTTTCCGATGTACTTCCGTCCGTCTCCGCTGGATTTTGATACCAGTCCGCATTGCCTCTTTCCATTCCTGCATACAGACGCGCCGGGACTGTGTCAAATTCCGGATGCGACGCAAGAAACCGCATAACGCTTCCTTCGTTTTCCTCCGGCGCAAAGGTACAGGTGGAATACACCAGTCTCCCGCCTGGTTTTAGCATAGCGGCGGCAAGATGTAAAATCCCATCCTGACGCGCTGCGCAAAGCGCAACGTTTTCCGGGCTCCACTCGCTTCCCGCCTCTTCGTTTTTTCGGAACATACCTTCGCCCGAACACGGCGCGTCTACGAGAATGCGGTCGAAATATTCTGAGAAAAACTCACAAAGACGCTCCGGCGTTTCATTTGTCACAACTGCGTTCGTAACCCCCATACGCTCGATGTTTTCGGAAAGAATTTTTGCCCGCGACGGATGTATTTCGTTGCAGATAAGAAGCCCCCGCCCCTTCATACAGGCGGCGATCTGCGTGCTTTTTCCGCCCGGCGCCGCGCACAGATCCAAAATCCGTTCGCCCGGCTTTGCCTCAAGATATTCCGCTGGCGCCATTGCCGACGGCTCCTGGATATAATATACGCCCGCTTCATGATACGGATGCTTCCCCGGCGCATCTTTTTTTTCATAATAAAATCCGTTTTCATTCCAGCACACCGGCTGCAGCGTAAACTCCGTCCGACCAAGAAAACGCTCCCGGTCTGTTTTTAAAGGATTCAGCCGCAGCGCATGGTATTCGGGACGCTCGTAGCAGGATAGAAACGCTCCATATTCGTCCTGCAGGATTTCTTTCATTCGGTTTAGAAATTCCTCCGGTATCATTCGGTTTTTCCTCTCTTTTCTTCTTTTTCCGTATCAATCACATAATTTTTCAGCCGCTCTCCCTTTTCCTGGATCAGCTCTCGAAGCTGCGCTTCGCTTCTCTTTTGTTCCTCTAACAGCTCCGAAGCCGAAAGGAGCAGACAGCCCTGTCCGCGGATGATAATCTGTTCCAGTCCGTCGGAAGTCGCCACCGTCACCTGATATTTTCTTCCGTTTTCATGTGCAAACTTTTCAATAAAGGCGTCCGCCGTTTCCGCCTCTTTTGTATATACGACATGTATGTTGTGATAATCCAGAATTTCAGTCTTATGCCCCTTTACACGATAGGCATCGAATACTACAATTAAATTACATCGTTTCATTCCCTGGTAGTTGCACATCAAATCCAGCAGCCGTCCTCTCGCCCCGTCGATATTTTCTTTTGCAAGCGCTTTTAAGTCGTCCCAGGCGAAAATAATATTATAACCGTCCACAAGAAGGTATTCTTCTCTCGGTTTTGCCGCCTGCGGCTTTAACGCGCGTACGGCCGTATCGCCGGTAATGACGGATTTCCCGGTTCCCCATTTCTTTCGGTCCTTTTTGTCATTTGAATTCGCCCGGTAGGTTCTGGCGAGAATCGCGTCGATTTCATCGGTACCGATCGCATCTGAGGAAGTAGATTCCTCTTTCTTCCCCGTCCGCGGGCGAAACGTCTTTATCCGCTCTTCTTTCCCGCCGGATTGTTCCGCCGCGCTTCCTTCCTTTGGCCAAAACCTTTGCTCCAGATGCATATAGTCAAATACACGGTCCCATTCAACAACAAAGCCCGCTCCATGCGCGCAGAAAACCGAACCGGACGGATTACAAAGATCGGCATCCGCATCATAGCCGACGGCCGCAATCACTTCCTCCGTATTATGGCAGGGTCTGTAACCGCCCGGCGTCAGAATAAGACGCCCCTCTCCCTTCGTATAAGCAGTAACCTCTTTCTGATAATTCTGCATACAGGAAACGGGCGCTCTTCCCGTTAAAACCGCTATGCCTCCGTGAAGCGCGGGCGCAGAGGCGCTGCCGTACCTTTTTTCTATATCGGTCATCGCACGTCCGACAAGTGCGGACGGCAGTTCCAACCGAAATTCGTAATACGGCTCAAGCAGTACGGAGTCCGCCTGCATCAGCCCCTGGCGAACCGCCCGGTACGCCGCCTGCAAAAAATCGCCGCCCTCCGTATGTTTCAGATGTGCGCGGCCGGCAATCAACGTTATTTTTACATCCGTGAGCGCTGCACCCGTCAATACCCCGACCAGTTCTTTTTCCTCAAGATGTTTTACCACAAGCCTCCGGTAGTTGCCCGAAAGCTCGTCTTCGCTTACTTCTGCTGCAACCTGGACTCCGCTTCCCGTCTCGCCCGGCTCTAAAAGCAGATGTACCTCCGCATAGTGACGCAGCGGTTCGAAATGACCGACTCCTTCGACGGTATCCGCGATCGTTTCCTTATAAACAATATTTCCGGTTCCGAATTCCGCCCTTACCCCGAATCGCTCATAGATTCTCCGCTGCAGTATCTCCGCCTGTACTTCTCCCATCAGTCGTACGTTTATTTCTTTTAACGTCTCGTTCCATAAAAGATGAAGCTCCGGTTCTTCCTCTTCTATCTGGCGCAGCTTCGGGAGCATAAAAGAAGCGTCCTCCCCGTCCGGAAAAAGAACCCTGTAATGCAGCACCGGTTCTAAAACAGGCGTATACGTCGATTCTTCCGTTCCGATTCCCTCTCCCGGACGCGTATCGGTAAGCCCGGTTACGGCTACAGCCATTCCCGCCTCCGCATCTTCCGCCGTCACATATTTTTCACCGGAATAAATACGAATCTGATTGATTTTCTGCCCGTTTATCAAGTCTTTTACTTTCAGACGCCCGGACGTTATTTTCAGCCAGGTAAGCCTTTGCTTCTGTTCGTCTCTGGCTATTTTAAATACGCGCGCGCCGAACGCGCCGGATGCTTGCTTGCCTTTGGTATAGCGTTCGATTCCAAGCAGAAATTCTTCTACTCCTGTCAGTTTTAACGCAGAACCAAAATAACAGGGAAACACCGCGCGCGTATAAATCATATCCGCAATTCGCGCCGTATCTAATATTCCATTCTCTAAAAACGCTTCCATCGCGGCCTCGTCTTCCATTGCAAGTTCTTCAAAAAAAGCTTCGTTCTCTTCTCCGGAAAAACAAATACAGCTCTCCGACAGCGCCGTTTGTATCTCAACCATAAGCGCCGTCCGGTCGGTTCCGGGCTGGTCCATTTTATTGACAAACAAAAAAACGGGGATTCGATATTTTTTTAACAATCCCCAAAGTGTTTTCGTATGCGAAGTAACGCCGTCCGCTCCGCTGATTAAAAGAACCGCATAGTCAAGCGCCTGCAGCGTACGTTCTGCTTCCGGTGAAAAATCCACATGACCGGGCGTATCTAACAGCGTGAGATACATCGTATCGCGGGCAATCACCGCCTGTTTGGAAAAAATGGTGATTCCGCGTTCCCGCTCCATTGCATCCGTATCTAAAAACGCGTCCTTATGGTCTACTCTGCCCATTTTCCGGATGCTTCCGCCGAGATACAAAAGTCCCTCGGACAAGGTTGTTTTTCCCGCGTCCACATGCGCCAGAATACCAAGTACAATTTTTTTCATATTCATTCAGGAAACCCTTCAAATTCTAATAATCCGTTCGTTCCCTGACACGGCGCAGCCGCTGTATCAGGAACATTTTTATCTTAACACACTTCTTCCTTTGGGTCAAAAAAAGGGAAGCCGGAAACACAATCGGTTCCCGCTTCCCTTCTTTTACATATCCGCCGTATTCTGAAACTAGTAGCAGAAATAATGGCAGCAGATCTGCACGTCAAGATTTGATGTCAGCATATAAGTTGAAAAATTCATTGTATCATTTCTTAATAGGTTTGTATTTCCGCTTAACACTTGTTGGATTGATTCATATTCCTTTTCCGTCGGCTCTGCAATGTCCCTGTTTTTATAAGAACAAAACTGAACCGGATTCTTCTGGCTTAATACCTCATAAAGTGTATTCGGATACAAGTCGGATGCCATGCGGTTAAAAACCACCTCGACAACCGCTTCCTGCCCCTCGACAGGTTCACCGCACGCTTCGAGCCATACAATTCTGGCAAGAAGGTCGATTTCATCTTCTGTTAGAGTGATCCCCCAGCGGTTTTCATCCGCCGGCGTCACATTCGCCGCTTCAACGGCGATTCCCTCGCCGTCCGCATAGGCCTCTATACTATCTTTCTCATTATCCGCTTCATTTGACGATGCTACTAATTGAACATCCCTTTTCTCAATACCCGTCTTTTCACCTGATTCTGTCGTAAATGAACTTTCTGAAAATGCCCGGCACACACCTGCGCGAAGTGTCGATTCGTCCAGGGAAGGGCTCATCGCCTCTGCTGTCTCCCCAAAATTATTATGATTCACCGGTGCATTTTCCTTAATGTTGGAAGCGGTGATACAGCAAAGCGCCAAAAGCAGCGCGCTGCCCGCGTCCAATATTCTTTTTCTCATTTCTCTCCTTTCCTCAAGAATGATACAAAAGAGCGGCAAATAAATCTTTCGTTTATCTGCCGCCGTAACACAAATCCTATCATACTTCATTTTTTCCAAAAGTCAAATTTTTATACCGGGTATTCCCAGAAAATTTTTCCCCACTATTTACCAGAAATAAATCCGTCAGAAGGAAATAATCTACAAAAATTGGGACATATCTTCTCCTCTTCCACATATTCATAGACAATTATTACAAAATTATTACACATCTGTCACAGCTTTTCATATCTTTTAAACAAAGTTGAAATCGAATATATGTTCTTCATCCGTCGCGCTCCAATTCCTGCCGCAATTCGGCTCTTTTTGTGCCGATTAATAACTCTTCGTTATATTTCTGATACCGCGCGCAGGGATGCTCCGTGAAAAACAGCGCCGCCTCAGGAAGAAGCGTCAGTTCCGTTACAAAAACAACCATTTCCTGTCCGTTTTGAAACGCCGCCTCCATAAAATCAAAGGCTGCCTCTATCGCAGCTTTTGTCTGATCCTCTGCCTGCGTCAATCTGCTGCACTGCAAATCAAACGCATCCTTTGCAGCGGCAAAAGACTCTTTTGGAGACATCTGTGCGTTTAGTTTTTTTCCGGAATCACGCAACGCTTTTAAAAACCGTTCGCCGACGGCACGCTCCGGCTTTAGCAAATCGGCCGTTTGTTTTTTCGTCTCCTGTTCCGTACGTCTGACCAGCGTGTCAAAATACGCCGACGGACTCTCCGCTTTTTCCACGTTTGCCCGATACTCCTGTAAAATCAGATACCATCTGTCGCACAGCATTTTTTCCTCTCCGACGCGGTAAAAATATCCGGCCAGTCCGTCGGACAGCAGATTTACAACGCAAAGCCGTTCGTCAAATGCCGCGCGGTAAATTCTGGCATACACAGAACCTTTTACCCTGCCTTCCAGAATTTCGGGAATACCATAATCGTCTTTATATTTTTGGCAGAGGTCGAAATAAGCCGCCGCATCCTCCGCCACATCGGGATGACGCACAAATTCATAGACAATTTCCTCATTGATCGGAAGAGACAGTTCCTCATAGACGTCCATCAGATTACTTAAATCCTCCCAGCCGCGCGCCGTTACAAATCGCAGGCCGTCCACATCCGCCTCCGTCCGATAAAAATTATTCGGCCGAACTTTCAGATAGCTTAATACGGCGCCGTTTATATGTCTTTCCCTCGCATATGCAAGAAAGACCTTTAAATCCGCTTCCACCTGTATACAGCGCACGCGGTCCAGCGTCACCATATCAAATTCGCGTACCGATTTATTATATTCCGGCGGATTTCCGGCAGCCACAATCAGATAGCCCTCCGGCACCGCCTGATTGCCGAACCGCTTGCACTGCAGAAACTGAAGCATCGTAGGCGCAAGCGTTTCCGAAACACAGTTGATTTCGTCAATAAAAAGAATTCCTTCTTTCTGACCGCTCTCTTTTTGCTTCCTTAGCACGCTTGCAATAATTTCACTTACGGTATATTCGGTTACGGAACAACTTTTTCCCTCAAATTCCTCTTCTTTGATATAGGGGAGTCCGACGGCGCTTTGTCTCGTGTGATGTGTAATCGTATACGAGACAAGGCCGATTCCGCACTCTTTTGCAGCCTGTTCCATAATCTGTGTCTTTCCGACGCCGGGCGGCCCGATTAAGAGAATCGGACGCTGTCGTACGGCCGGAATCCTGTAATTTCCATATTCGTCTTTTTTCAGATACGCCTTTACCGTGTGAATGATTTCTTCCTTTGCTTCTTTAATATTCAAAGTGTTTCCTCCCTCTTTCCTCCTCGCCAAACAGCCGCTGCCGCATTGCCCAGGACGGGACCTTTTCGTCCTCATAATCCTCTAAAAATAAAAATGCCGTCCGATAAGACGGTTTTTTCTTCGGATAAATTCCCTTTCCGTCCGTGAAATACAACAGCCCGGAAAGATGTTTTAACGCCCCCTCGTCTATCAGTTTGTCTATATGGGAAAAAACGGGGCGAAAGTCCGTACCGCCGCCGCCCGAAAGCGTAAAATGATCCAGAAAGGCCGATAATTCCCGTTCACTTCTGATTTCCACATCCGACCGGATCTGATTGTCGCACTGTAGAATACGAATCCTGCTCTGTAAAAAAAAGCAATCGGACTGCATTAAGATTGCGGCGGTTTCCTTTAGAAAACCGGCGACTAATTCCCCGCCGGTCGAATCGCTTGTATCAATTGCAATGACAAATTCCCGTATCTTTACAGCTTCTCTACTCTCCAGAGGCTCAATCAACGGCATATTTCCGTAGTGTCTCAATCCAAACGAATAATAACTTAAATCGAATTCTTCCAAATCCACATGCATTTCCTCATGCATTACAGAAAATTTCCTTAAAAAATCAGCGTAATTCCTGCGGCTTTTTTCCGCCCGCAGCTGCGCCGCAAACAGTTCTTCCCCTTCTTTTTCTTCTTCCCCGTTTCTCCTGCGGTTTAAATCCGTCTGTCTTGCAATTTTATCCCATTTTTTCTCTGCATCCGGTTTCTCCGCCCAAATCCCGGCGTTCTCTTTCCGCTCCTTCGGCCAAAAGCAGTGGTCGTCGGTAAAAAATTCCTCCGCAAGCGTTCGCCGCTCCGTTTCTTCTTTTAACAGAAGCAGACGGTATATCAGCGCCGCTGATATTCTTCTTTCTTTTCCCGAAAGCTCCTCATAAAGCAGACGCCTGTTTCGATTTAAAATCCGTGTAATGCCGGGAATCCGCAGCCCGTCAATCGTATATTCCACCGCTATGTCACAGGCCGTATGCCACAGTTCCCTGTCCCGGTTCCCTCCGATCCAAAGATGGGAAAAAATACAGTGCAGTATCGTATGGAGGTACGCGCGGATTAAAAAATCGGGATTTGTACGAAATACGGAAAGCAAATGTTCCGGCGGAAAATAGAGAAACTCACCGTCGGTTGCAAACGCCCGAATCTGACTTGCCTCCTTTGGCACAAGCGCCGAAAGGGCGACCTGCATGTAGCGCAGCTTCATATAAAGCTCGCTTCTGATATAGTCGATGACTTTCACCGCCATTTCCGCTTCCCATTCCGCCTGCGTCTTTTGATGCGTCTTTTCTTTTTCCTGCATCCGGCTCTCCTTCATTTAAAAATCCTCAAAGTGATATCTATTTGTTAAATTTTCTTTTAAGTACTCATCCTTCCATCGCATCAATCGGACCGTTCCTTCCGCCCATCCCAACTCCGATGCCAGCCTGACAGCCTCTTCGAGCGTCTCCTGCCCGATAAGCCGTTCCGTGATCAGGTATTGCAGCATCTCCGTTTCCCGTTCCTTTACAAATGCTCTGACAACAGCAAGCTGATTATCCTTTATATATTCCTGATATAACTTTTTTGCCGTATCGGAAAGACTGACAGGACGGCTGAGACGATCCGCCGCCATCCGAATTAAAACCTGTTCCGATTCCTCAATACAGGCCTGAGGAAACACGGCGTCATAGTCGCCCATCAACAGAACGCCGTCGCGAAAACACTGTCTGGCGCGAAATCCTTCTCCGGTCAGCTTCAGCTCGAAAATATGCGCCGGACCGATTTCCGCATAGACCTCAGAGTATTCCGGGAAGAATAGCTTTGCCGTTTCTTTTCCGGTCCGGTCCTCAAAAATAACTTCTACGTTCCACGAGATCTGGGCCAATAGCTGCTTTAACCCCGTCGGCCTTTCACTGCCGCAGCGCAGGATCAATCTGTTTAATACGGCGCAGTTTAAAAAGGCATCGCTGCCGATCTCCTTTGCCGCTTCGGTCAGCGTAAGCTCATGCAGCCTCACACAGCCGTAAAATGCATAACTGCCGATTGTTCTTACGCTATGCGGAAGAACAATCCGTTCGGGAAACGCGCCGCACGCGGCCGTTTGGCCGCTCTTCGTCCCATCGCATACGACCGTTTCCGAATACAGACGTATCTTCTCTTTCGGCAAGCGCTCTGTCCCGGAAAAACAGTATGACCCGATTTCCGTAACGGGAAGCCCTTCGATTGTTTCCGGAATTTCAATTTCCGGTATATCGGTATAAACCCGCACAAGAGCAGCTCCATCCTCGTTTTTCCGCCACGCAAACGTAATATCCTGATTTAATTTCATGAATTCCGAAATACCTTTCGCAGCTTTTCGTCCTCGTCAATCAGCCGTTTTGCCATATTGCGATAACGCTCCTCATGCAGATACGTATAACGGAACGGCTTCACAGAGGGCGCAAGGTCTATCGCGCGCTTATATTCCTCCGCGTCTAAAGAAAGACCTGAAACATAATCCCAGAATCCGGTTTCCGTAAATACGGTATCAATTCTCTGGTAACGGTGATCCTGCACCTTACTCATCAGATACGTCGCAATTCCTACCTGCACCCCATGAAGCTCCGGCTTTTCCGATATCGCGTCAAGCGCGTGGGAAATCAAATGCTCGCTTCCGCTTGTAGGCGCGCTGCTGCCTGCAATCTCATTTGCAATACCGCTCATCGCCAGGGAATCCATTAATTCTCTGATAAACAAATCATCCAGAATACTCTCAAACGGCGTTCTGACGAAACTGTTTACTGCCTTTTTCGCAATCATCAGCGCAAAATCATCGACCTTGCCGTAACCGTGCGCTTCCTCGAACAGCCAGTCATAAAGCGCGGTAATCTTCGAGACCATGTCGCCGATTCCGGAATACAGAAAGCGTTTCGGCGCGGTCTTTATTACCTGCGTATCAACGATAATGCCGTAAGCCATTTTGGCCGGAACGCTTTTTCGCTTTCCCTCTACCAAAAGAGACGCGCTCCCGCTTGAAAATCCATCGCTTGAGGCCGAAGTGGGGATGCTAATAAACGGTAATTTCCGTAAAAACCCGCAATATTTGGCCGCATCGATCACTTTACCGCCTCCGATTCCGACAACTGCCTGCGCAGTATTCGGCATTGAAAAAGCAAGACGGATCAAATCCTCAATTGCCACCGTATCCAGCTCCTGATACTCCAGTACGGAGATATCCGCATTCCGCAGCGATTCCATTACCGTATTACCAAACATATCAATCAAATCGTTTCCAAAGAAAATTACGACATGATTGATTCCGCTTTCCTTTAAAAAAGCGCCGATCCGTCCCAGAGCGCCCGCTTCCGCCTTAAGCAGGGACGGAATTGCAATTTGGCTTCCGTTTATTTTACTCATTGTTTTCTCCATTTCCGCCGTTTAAACGACTCTCTCACTTATCCTGTAAACGCCTTATTCGTATGTTTCTGCCACTCCAGCTCGCGGCAGCGCCTGCACTTTCCGAATCCGTATCCCACCGGAAGCAGCCTCCCGCAGTACCTGCACGTAACAATATAGTCGCGCTTTCCTTTTGCAAGCGACTGCATAATGGAAAATTCCGTTTTTTCCCGTTCCCTTACCAGCCACCGTTCGTCTATATTCTTCCCAAAACGCTTTGAAAACTGATAGTACAGTTCCAGTTCCTTGTAATAGGTTTCATAAGTCAGAATACCAGACGTTCCGCATTCCTTTATATTCGGATGCTGTAACGAAACATCCGCCGAATAAGACATGCAGTATTTCAACCATTGCGAAACCACCTTGACGTTTTTAATATCGATCGGACACGTAATCATACGGTACAAAATATGTTTGTTTTCAAACCCGTCTATCATTTCCCGGTATTTTTCGGCCTGCTTATACAAAAATAATGTCTCTTCTATGTTTATTTTCTCAAATGGTTTCGACGCCTCTACCATATGCCAGGTTGTCAATATTACGTCAAGCGGCTCCTCCAAATTTAACAATACCTGCGGAAAGCCGAGACTGATTTTTTCAATTTCTGCATCCTCTGCATGAAGCATTCTTTTTATATGTTCCAAACCCGGCTCGCCCATTGCCGTTACATAACCGGTATCGTATAAGCCATACCTGCCCGCGCGCCCTGCAATCTGCTTTACTTCGGAAGCCTGTAATTTCCGCTGCCTTGCGCCGTCAAATTTATCGGTCTGAATAAATACAATTCTGCGTACCGGCAGATTTAAGCCCATTCCGATCGCATCGGTTGAGACTACTACCTGCGTCTGCCCGTCCGCAAACAGGCGCATCTGCCTGCGCCTGATTTCAGGGGGCAGACTTCCGTATATAACGCTGGAGGAAATTCTCTGTTCCTCCAGCCTTCCCGCCACATCCAGCACTGATTTTTTTGAAAAAACAATCAGCGCGTCTCCGTCTCTGACATCATCGGGAAAAAGGAATGCTTTGTCTTCACATAAAAGCTCTGTCCGGCGCTCATAACGCCGGATTTCATAGTCGTCATTACAGAGTGTAATCAAATGACAGATTACCTCCTCCGCATCCGGACTCATACAGACATGAATTTCCCGCGACAATAACCCTAAAAACGCACGCGTCCAGGAATGTCCGCGATCCGTATCTGCAATCATCTGCGCCTCGTCGATGACCGCTATATCATAATATGAATCTAAATCAAGCATTTCAATCGTAGAGGAAATGACTCTGCTGTCTTTTTCTTCTATACATTCCTGCCCGGTCAGCATTGTACAGGGCGTCTGATATTCCTTCATTTTCTCATAGATTTCAAGCGCAAGAAGACGTAACGGTCCTAAATAAATACCGTTTTTTGCTCCTTTGAGCCTTTCTAACGCATGATACGTCTTTCCGCTGTTTGTCGGCCCGATATGCAGAACAAAATGTCGTTTCATTTCATAGGCTTCTAAAAACTCCATTTCCGGCTTAAGCGGAACCAGCTCCATCATTTTTTTACGGATATTTCGTCTGCTGTGCTCCGCGTAAAGCAGATAGAGCGGTTTTATACAGATCCATCCGTTCAACTCCCGTTTCGCAAAAGAAAAAAACGTTTCCGTAAGCCCTTCCTGCTCTTCTGCGGCAAACATCCCCAGATCCAGACGCGACAGATGAACCACCGCCTCTTCTTTCAGACGCCACAGCGATTTTTTATTCTTATGGCGCAGCGCCGAAACGATCAGATTGTTTATCCGCTGGTGATAGTTTTCCAGTTGACTGATACTGATACTGCCCGCGCGCTCTCTTGCGATACTTCGGCACAACAGTATAATTCTTTTTTCATAACCCCTGCCGCTTACGGTCTGATTTCTTCTCTTTTTTCCCTGCGACAGGTATTGCTCCCAATAAAATTCCAGTATTTTTTCTTTTTCCATCATAAGATCAGTTTTCTCCGAAAAACAGCCGCATTGCATTCTCCCAGGTCACTCGCTCGATCTCCTCTTCCGTCATTCCCGTCAATTCTGCCAGTTCTTTTACCACAAACGGAAGATAAGACGAATCGTTTCGAATGCCCCGGTACGGCTCCGGCGCCATATATGGGCAATCCGTCTCCAAAAGCATCCGCTCCGGCGGAATCTGCCGCACCGTTTCCTTTAGTTTCTTTGCGTTTTTAAAGGTGACTACGCCGCCGATGCCGATATAGTATCCCATCTTTATAAATTCTTTCGCCAGTTCCGGGGAATAAGAATAACAATGAATCACTCCCGACGCATTCCCTGTATCCGTTTCTTTGAGCAAACGCACGGTATCCGCCGCCGCATCTCTCGAATGGATCACCACCGGCAGCCTCAATTCTTTTGCCAGCGCAAGCTGCCTCACAAACCAAATCCGCTGCCGCCTTTGCTGTTCCTCTTCCTTTTCCCAGTAATAATCCAGGCCGATTTCACCGATCGCTACAACCTTCGCTCCTTTGGCCTGTTCCTCAAGCCAGGAGAAACGTTCCTCATTTAATTCCGCCGTCTCGGTAGGATGAATACCGACCGCCGCGGAAACGAAATCAAAGCGTTCCGCCAGTTTCCTGGATTCTATTACGGATGCGAGCGTCGACGAAACGTTTACAACTCTGCCGATTCCTTTTTCCGGCAGAGAAGAAAGCAATTCTTCCCGGTCTTTTTGAAAACTCTCGTCATCATAATGTGCATGTGTCTCAAAAATCAATTTCAACTTCCCCCATCTGTCTTTCAGGCTCTTTTTCTTTCTCTGTTTTCCTGCTTCTCTTTATCCTTCCCGCTCGCAGGGGAAAAGAGCGGCTGCTGAAAGCACCGCTCTCTCGCCTTACCCAAAAGGAAACTGCACCTGCAATCTGACAGCCCGCTCATTTACAGATACTTCTTTGCGATTTCGGTCAATTTTTCCGGATATTTGCTTCGGAATTCGTCATAGGTAAGTCCCTCGGCTTCGACTGCATGTCCCAGGTCCACAAAAAATTCTGGAATATCATCCTCTAACATAACGCCGATCTCCGTTCCGAACTGCTCCTTTCCGTACTCTTCGCTTCCGTTTTCATATAATGCAAATGCGTACTTCGGACCTTCCGGAGTCGGTTTCTTCCCGCCGCGCAGACCAATCGCCGCCGTCTGATGCGCCGAACAGGAAGACGGACAGCCGGAGATATGAATCCTCGGAAGCGCCTTATCTTTAATTCCCGCTTCTTTTGCACGCGCAACACAGGCTTTCAGCAAAACCTGCGAACGGCCGATTCCCACCTGGCAGACGTCGGCGCCGATACAGGCGGTCGAGTGATCGAATTCCGTTTCCGCTCCGTCTTCGGTTATTTTTAACACCTTCTTTGCCTCTTCTTTTGTCAGATTGATGATATACATTCCCTCGTCCGGCGACAGGCGGACCTTTACCTCCTCCATATCGGAAATGGTCTTATACAGCGTTCCGAAAAAATCGACCTTCGGCGTGCCCCCGACCGGATGATAGGAAACCGCATAAAGTCCCGGCTGCTTCTGTTTTATTACACGCGCCGTCTGTTCAAACCCAGCCTCTTCCTGTCCCCGCTTTTTCACCGTAATTTCCTGTATTTTTATATCCAAATTCTCATGTAACAGGTTTTCGGCAAGCTGATCGGCAAATGCTTTCTTTAAACCGTCGATACCGAGCGTATCCTGCAAAAATCTCGTTCTTGATGCTGCTCTGTTCTCGTAATTGCCGTGTTCCGTAAAAATATCGACCATCGTCTTTATACAGTACAATATTTTTACGGGATCTACATGCTCTGCAACTAAAACTCCAAATTTCGGCTTAATTCCAAGACCTCCCGCACAATATACGTCAAACATCCCGTCTTTTCTCGCAACAAAGCCAAGATCGCGGAAGGTGGCATGCACCAGGTTCTCTCCGCCGCCCGAAAAACAGACCTTAAGCTTTCTGGGCAGTTTTACTTTTTTAATCAGTGTAATCAAATAATCCGCCGCTTCCTTCGCATAGGGAAGCACGTCAAAATTTTCCTGCTCCGTTACGCCGGACAACGGAGAACACATAACGTTTCTCGGAAAATCCCCGCCGCCGCCTCTTGTAATAATACCGTGGTCAAAGGCGTCGGCAATCAGGCCGCACACCTCCTCTTTTGTCAGATTATGAAGCTGAACGGTCTGGCACGTAGTCAGATGCGCCATCGTAATTTTGTATTTCTCAATACTGTCCGCAATAAATTTTAAATGCTCTTTCGTAATTTCGCCTCCGCTTAAACGAAGCCGCAGCATGCTGCGTTCGCCTCCCCTTTGCGCGTAACTTCCAAAACCGCCGGAAAAACTCTTATACTGCGGTACCGTAATCTCCTTTGCATAAAACTTTTCGGTTATTTCATAAAACTCTTTTAAGTCTTCCTGAAACTCCTCCAAAATTTTCTGTTCCATCCGAACTGCTCCCTTCTTTTTCATTAACCGGCAAACTGTAAGCTTTTTCCGTACAGCCGCTTCTTAAATTAATATCTGCCTTATTTAAAAAAATCATACAGCAACTCATATCCAACTTTTGTATAACTTGTTCCGACACTTTACATAAAGCATTCCAATTATACACCAAATTACCATAAATTGTCTATCTGCCTGTGTAAAATTACGGAGCATTACCGGTACATACCGATCGATTGAAATGCTAGTTCTTTTTTATTCCTGTCGTATCAAATAACTTTTTTCGCAAATACTCTTGACTTTAACGCATCGTATTAGTTTATAATTTAATTGCCCACCCTTGATACGGGTAATAAAACAACAAACAGGAATTGGGGGCGTTATCATGGAGGAATTGTTGGTTTATGCGATTTTGCTTTATGAGGAAATCATAACAGAACATGAGTACGAAAAACGGCTTGATGAATTATTTCTCTGTACTCCCGAAAACGATGATTTACTCTATTTGGAATGGGAATCAGACATGAAAAAGGCCATTCTTTATCTGAGAACACATATTGATTACAATACGCTTGACCTTGAACGGTTCGGCAGAATTTTAATGCGTAAATTAAAGGAGATTTATATAAATTGTTCGGATATCAGGCAGTTTGCAGGTCAAATGTATCGATTATGGAAAAGTCTTCCAGGAAACATGCAGCATATAGAGCCATTTTGGATTCTGTGTTATGCGGACGACCCTTTATCGTGGGGAGATGAAGCGCAGACCAGAAGCATTTATGAATCTATGCTGAATTACTATCAGGATGAAGCGGGATCATTGCCTCGTCAACCGGCGGTTGAATAGGGTAATTCACCAAAGCTGTCCTGCCGCATAAAAACGGCGGCTCAAATAAAGAGGAAACAGCAGCCACAATTCTGTCTTTCGGATTCACATATATCGCATTTCCGCCATTGAAGAAAATCCGGGGCTGAAAATACAATCAGCCTATGCCGACAGCGAATAAGACCAAACCTATTCTCCCATACATTGCGCGCAAAAAAGAGCGCTTCGCACTCTCTTGTATGCGTCTGACGACGCAGTTTCCTATATGACAAGAAAAGACGGTACAGCCCTTGTAATCGGGGCTATACCGCCTAATCTGAAATTACTTCCTCAGAACCGGAAGCTATTGATTTTACTTTGATTTCCTTAGAACTTCCCTTCCTTCGCAGCTTCCTCTACGGAAACGGCAACCGCAACCGTAGCGCCGACCATCGGGTTATTTCCCATGCCGATTAAGCCCATCATTTCCACATGAGCCGGTACGGAAGAAGAACCTGCAAACTGTGCGTCAGAATGCATACGACCCATTGTATCGGTCATTCCGTAGGAAGCCGGGCCTGCAGCCATATTGTCCGGATGAAGCGTACGTCCTGTACCGCCGCCGGAAGCAACGGAAAAATACTTCTTTCCCTGCTCTACGCACTCTTTCTTGTAGGTACCTGCAACCGGATGCTGGAAACGCGTCGGATTCGTAGAGTTACCGGTGATGGAAACACCGACGTTTTCCATATGCATAATCGCAACGCCTTCCTGAACGTCGTCGGCACCGTAGCATTTTACGGTCGCGCGGAGTCCGTCTGAATAAGGCTTCTCATAAACTACATTAACTTTATTTTCCGCATAATCAAATTTAGTCTCTACAAATGTAAATCCATTGATACGGGAGATAATCTGAGCCGCATCTTTTCCAAGACCGTTTAAGATAACGCGAAGCGGTTTCTGACGAACCTTATTTGCTTTTTCTGCAATACCGATTGCGCCCTCAGCCGCGGCAAAAGACTCATGACCTGCTAAAAAGCAGAAGCATTCGGTCTCTTCTTCCAACAGCATTTTTCCAAGATTCCCATGTCCGAGTCCTACTTTTCTGTGATCCGCTACAGAACCCGGAATACAAAATGCCTGAAGTCCTTCTCCGATTGCCGCAGCGGCGTCGGAAGCCTTTCTGCAGCCTTTTTTAATTGCGATAGCCGCACCCACTATGTAAGCCCAGCAGGCATTCTCAAAACAAATCGGCTGGATTTTCTTTACCTGATCATATACGTCAAGTCCAGCATCCTTTGTTATTTTTTCAGCTTCTTCAATTGAGCTGATTCCGTAATTATTTAACACAGCGTTAATCTGGTCGATTCTTCTTTCATATGATTCAAATAATGCCATTTTTCGTTCGTCTCCTTTCCTATTCCTGTCTTGGGTCGATAATCTTTACAGCGTCAGCCACACGTCCGTACTGGCCCTTTGCCTTTTCCCATGCCGTATTCGGATCATCGCCTTTTTTAATAAAGTCAGTCATTTTTCCGAGGGAAACAAACTGATATCCGATCACCTCATTGTCTGCATCAAGAGCGATTCCTGTCACATAACCTTCCGCCATCTCCAGATAGCGAACGCCTTTTTCCTTTGTCGCATACATCGTACCGACCTGAGAACGAAGCCCCTTGCCCAAATCTTCAAGACCTGCGCCGACTGCAAGTCCGTCGTCGGAAAATGCGCTCTGTGTACGTCCGTATACAATCTGTAAAAACAGCTCTCTCATTGCCGTATTGATTGCATCGCAGACAAGGTCTGTATTTAAAGCCTCAAGAATTGTCTTGCCCTGTAAAATCTCCGCCGCCATCGCTGCAGAGTGCGTCATACCGGAGCAGCCGATTGTCTCAACCAAAGCCTCTTCAATCACACCATTTTTTACATTTAATGAAAGCTTACATGCGCCCTGCTGCGGTGCACACCAGCCAACACCATGTGTAAATCCAGAAATATCCTCAATTTTTTTGGAATGAACCCATTTTCCCTCTTCCGGGATCGGAGCTGGTTCATGTTTTGCGCCTTTCGCTACCGGACACATGTTTTCAACTTCCTTCGTGTAAATCATTTTAAGACTCCTTTCGCATAGATATGTAGTAGGTATCTGTTAAATATTTTAACATACTGCAATTATTTTCTCATATTTTTCCAGATTAGTAAAGTCCTTTTTACGTCGCAAAATACGCACCCCAACTTATTCCCCGCGTTTTCGTACAATCTCGTTTTTATTTTTGTAAACAGAGTCAGCAGGAATTACACCGCGCACCATAGAAAGCGGATAAACGTTTGTATGCGGGCCAATTACCGTGCCCGGATTCAACACCGAATTACATCCGATTTCTGCAAAATCTCCAAGCATAGCTCCGAATTTCTTTAATCCTGTTTCAATTTCCTCTTCGCCGTTTTTTACAACAACAAGCGTTTTGTCGGATTTAACATTTGAAGTAATGGAACCTGCTCCCATATGAGATTTATATCCCAATATAGAATCGCCTACATAATTATAATGCGGTACCTGCACCGAATCAAAAATAATATCGTTTTTTAACTCCGTAGAATTGCCGACTACGGAACCTTTACCGACAATTACGCTGCCACGGATATATGCGCAGTGTCGGATTTCCGCCTCTTCGTCGATAATGAGCGGACCGTTTAAACAGGCCGTCGGCGCAATTTTTGCACTTTTTGCCGCCCAAATCTCCTGGCCAAGCATATCAAATTTCTCATGATCCAGCGTCGGCCCAATAGCCCTGATAAAATCGGCGATTCCCTTTAACGCCTCCCACGGATAAATAAATTGCTTTAAATACGTTCCTGCAATCGTCTGATTTAAATCATACAGCCGGCAGATTTTTGCATTTTCCATTTTCCCTCTCATTCCGCCGCCATCACGGCTCTATAACAGGTTAAAAGAGCATTTCTTTCAACCGTCTCCCCATTTTGAAGCGCCGCAGCTTCTTTGCTGCACTTTCCATTCATTATCCCAAATGTTTTACAAATACTTTATCCCCGTTTTTGGCCTTGCATCCCAAAGCTTCCCCGTATCCGTTCTTTTCGTAAAATCGTGCGGCAGTATCTGTCGTCAGGATACTTGTATAGATTCCGTTGTCCATGAAATGCTTTTCAGCAAGACGGATGAGCGCGGCGCCGTGACCGTTCTTCCGGTATTCCCCGTCCACCCAAAACTCTCGTATAAATCCGCAGGTTTCTTCAAAAAACCAGCTTGAAATCTTAATCGAACTAAATTGAAGAAATCCGATAACTTTATCGCCGTCCAAAGTAGTCCTGACAAACGCGGCGCCCCCGTCCTCGTTCATTTCCTCAAAGACCGCGTTCCAATCCTCAATGCAATAACCCATATCAGAAAAATATTGCTTGAAGGCCGCCTGAAACAGCGGATTAGAAAAATCGGATATCATAATATCCGACCAGTTTTGCCCGTCAGCTTCAAATAATTTATTCATTCTTTCATCCTCCGAATTTTATTTGGAGGGTCAAATCTCGTGGGCCCTCCATACACGATTATTTTTCATATAGAATCACCCCTTTCTCTCTTTTTGCAGAAACAGCAGAATTATTATTGCATATCCGGATAAGAATTGCAAGACGCGTCTTGTCTCTATTGACCTTCCGAAAAGTCAAACCGGATATTCCCGTCTTCTAATTTTAAGCAGGCGTCAAATAAATTTCCGGACTTTGAAGTAAAGCCGGTAATTTTTGCTTCGGTTCTTCCTTTCTCAAAAAGTTCCCGCAGTACGTCCTCCGGCAATTCCACCTTTGCAACCGTACGCGGCGCCTTAAACCCACAGATGCATTCATAGTTCCATTCGGCTTTTACAAGCATTTGCCCACACTTCGGACACATAAGCGAAGTTTCAACCGGCGCCTGCTTTTTGGGAAAATCAAACGCTACCCGCCCTTCCGGCGTCAGCATTAGCGGAGCGGAAAACATCATGCCCGTTTTGGCAATAAAGCCCTCTATTACATCTGTCTTTTTCCGGAGCAATAGCTCTTTTACCTGCGCTTCCGTCAGCTTTACGCCTGCAATAGTTCCGACGGAAAATCTACAGCTATTCGGTTCGCCGCCGGCATAGTTGGCACATCCAAAACCAAACGGCGTCTTTACAACGTCGCCGCCGCAGAGCGGACATTTCACATCCTTTACTCTCTGCGCCTCTATCTCGTTAAAATCAAACTGAAGTCCCGTTACTTTTCCCGTTTCATCCCGGTTTAACGCAATTCTGGCGTCAAACCGCTTTCCCGACTTTGACTTAAAGCCGCGGATCGTAGACGTCCGTCCGTCTTTTAAAAGTTCTCTTACCTGCGTCTCCGTCAGCGTCTTTTCCGCCATTTTTCCGATGGAAAACTTACAGCCTTCTCCTTCGCTCTGTTTAAAGTTCGCGCAGCCGTATCCGAATGAAGTTTTTACGATTTCTCCGCCGCAAAGCGGGCAGACGGCATCTTTCACTTTTTTTGCCTCTGCATTTTCAAAGTCGAAAACAATCCGGACTGCGCCCGCTTCGTCCCGCTGCAATGCAAGGCAGGCGTCAAACTTCTTTCCGGACTTAGACTTAAACCCGCGGATTGTCGCCGTCCTTCCGTTTCGGAGCAATTCTCCAAGCTGTTTTTCATTGATATCTTTTCCGGCGATTTTGCCGACAGAAAAATGGCAGCCGTTTTCTTCGTTTGTCCGTGTTTCACATGCATATCCAAATCCCGTCTGCTCGATTCTGCCGCCGCACTGCGGACAGGACAAACCTTCTAATTGTCTGGGGCTGTTTTCAGAAAAATCAAATCGTATTACAGAATGTCCGGCCTCGTCCTTTGAAAGTACCAGCGCCCCGTCAAACTTCTTTTTTGTTTTTGATAGAAAACCGCTTAAAACACCGGTTTTTTTCTGTGTGACCAGCGTCGTAAACTCCTCTTCGGTAAGCTCCCGTCCCGCAATCTTGCCAACAGAAAAACGACAGCCGCTCCCGTCCTTCTGGTAGCCGCTGCAGCCGTATCCAAACGTTGTCGTCATAAGTTCTCTTCCGCAATCCGGACATGGAATGCCAAGCTTCTTTTTCGCGGCGATTCCGCGCGCATTCTTATTTACAAGCGGTCTGATGCGCGCCAGCAGCGGTTCCTTTAAATCAGACTCCGCCATATGTACGGTTTCCCGCCTGATAAAATCCTCCAGCTTCTTCCGGTAATCTTCCATAACGACCGTTCCGCCGGTAATTCCGTCAAGTCCCTTCTCCCAGGACGCGCTCATTTTCGGGTTCAGCAGCGCCGGAACGGTCAGACTGACCACTTCGTACACCATTTCACCTAAGACTTCCGGCGTAAGTACCTGCGTTTTTTTATTCAGATTCAGATAGCCGATACGCACCAGCTTTGCGATAATCTCAGCCCGCGTGGCGGAAGTCCCGATTCCGGAACCTTTGATTTGAGCGCGAAGTTCTTCCTCCTCAATCAACTGACCCGCATTTTCCATTGCAAGCACCATAGAACCGGAGGTATAGCGCTTTGGAGGGGAAGTCTTTCCCTCTCGGATCTCCAATGCTTTCGTCCGGAGTTTCTCGCCCTGATTCAACCGATTTGCCAGAGAAAAAAGCCCCTGATTTTCCTCTTCCTTCTCCGTTTCGTCCGATTTACCCGTCGTACGTTTCTCCCCCGCAATTTCCAGATATCCGGGCCGATCCAGCCGCTTTGCCGAAGCAAAGAAAGACTCGGCATACTCCTTTTTTGTTTCGTCCGTATATACAATCCGAAGTGTCAGTTTAACGGTCAGATATTCCGCAGGCGGATAAAAAATACTTAAAAAACGGCGGACAATCAAGTCGAACACACTTTTGTGAAGCGCCGGTAAAGCATTAAGTGCCGACAACTGTCCCGTTGGTATCATCGCATAGTGATCGGTTATTCTGTTATCATCCGTATACTGGGTTTTTGCAAGATTTCGATAAAGTCCCTTTTCCAGGATATGCTCCGCAAATCCGGCTGTGGGCGGATAATCCTTAAGACCGCGGACGTTTTTTACGATTTCCTTTGCAACCGCAGCAGACAGCACTCTTGCATCCGTTCTCGGATATGTGGTAAGCTTTCGCTCGTATAAATCCTGAGCGATCTGCAGCGTCTCGTCCGGACTGATTTTAAATCGTCTGGCACATTCCGCCTGCAGCTCCGTCAGATTAAAAAGCAGCGGCGCTTTTTTCTTCGTTTTTTCCTGCTCGATGGAAGCAACGACAGCATCCTGGCCCGATAACTGTTCTATCAGCTTTTCCGCATCCTTTCGTTCTTTAAAACCGTTTTCCTTATATAAAAGCGGAGATTCCAGATACTTTGAGCCCTCCGCTGCTCTCCACTCCCCCGTTACGCCGGATTCCGATTCTTCCGATTCCTTATGGAAACGTCCTAAGATGCGGAAAAACGGCGTTTCTTTAAAGTCCCGGATTTCCCGCTCCCGTATCACAGCCATCCCAAGTACGCAGGTCATCACGCGTCCGACGGCAATCGCAGTATAGCTTTTCGTACCGGCCGCATCGTTTAGCAGATTTCCGTATTTTACCGACATGGCGCGGGAAAAATTAATTCCCATCGCATAATCCTCAATCGTACGCATAATCCCCGACTTTCCGAGATTCGCATAATCGGACATCGGTTTCGCCTCGCGGATTCCCCGTTTGATTTCCTCTTCGGTCTGCGAATCAATCCAGATACGCAATTCCTTCATTCCTTTTCTCACGCCGCCGAAATTCCGGATATTCTCTTCAATGGTCTGCCCTTCTTTTCCCGCGTCTCCCGCCCAGTATACGGTGTCGATATCCTCGCGGAACAACATCCGATGTACAATCTCATACTGCTTGCGGACAGCCGGAATTATATTATATTTATACTGTTCCGGAAGAAACGGCAAATCCTCCAGCTTCCATTTTTTATACCTGACGTCGTATTCTTCCGGGTATACCATCTCGACCAAATGCCCGACGCACCAGGTAATTACCCAGGCATCATTTTCCAGGCAGCCGTCTTTTCGTCCCGAAACCTTGAGTATCCTTGCAAATTCCTGCGCGACACTCGGCTTTTCCGTTATAATCAATGCCTTTGCCACATCAATTCCTCCAGCCCGTCATTCTCTGCATTCTGATTTTTACTTTAAAGCTCGTTCATATCGATTAACAGGATGGACTTATCCTCTTTTGCCTTCTTCACAAGCTCCGCCGAAAATCCTCTGGCAGAGAACAAAAAATAATATTTCGCTTTAATTTTTGCCTTCTGCATGTTCGCAGAAAGCGTCTCGCACATTTCCAGCGTAAATTCCGGCTCGCTCCAATTACAGCTTCCTACGATATTCTCTCTGACCGCATTCTGAGCGATAATATCGATATTGCCTTCCTTGCCGATCCAGGTTCCCATTTTTCTGATCTGCATCGGAAGCTTTCCGACCATATTCATAAGCCCGACATATTCCATGCAGACCTCGATAAAATATCTGCCCAGGTAATCGTCCAGTCCCGGCGCAATATAGGTATCATAAAATTCTTCGGGCTGCATCAGATAAAGGTCGGATAAATGCGGATAAATAAAACGGAACCAGAAATTTACATAATGATCCTTAATCCGATAAACGCCTTTTTTTGCGTTCTCCCAGCCGCCCGTTTCAAAAGATACAACCTTTTGTATCAGATCAAAAGCAGCAAGATTTTTTAAATAGACGCTGATTTTGGCTCTCGGATAGCCCGTTTCTTTATAAAGTTCGTTCAGCTTGTCATTGCCGGCCGCTATGTAATATAAAATCGTCTCATAGACGCTTAGTTCTCTTAGCTCCGAACGAATGACGTCTTCCGCCGCGCTATTCAGCGGCCCGGTTTGCGACAAAATATTTTTGCACACATTTGTCTTTATATCTGATTTGTCATTCCAGCAATTTACATATCCCGCTACGCCGCCGATAATTCCGTACACCTTAATGCAGTCGCTGACCTGATAGGAAGGAAACGACCGGACGACTTCCAGGAAATTCAAATCGCCGATTTTCACTTTTCCGTCCAGAAGCTTCGGCTTTTCCTTCAGATATCTGGAAAGCTCCCGTTCTGCCCAGACGATGGAAGAACTGCATAAAAGAATCAGAACGGGACCGGGATAAAGCCGCTTCGCCTTCAGCTTTTCAACCGCATGTAAAAATCCGTCATCCTTTTTTACAATATGCTCAAATTCATCTATGACGACCACCAGTTTACTTGGGTCCCCGCTGCGGACGCGCTTAAAAAACTCCTCATACTGATACTTATGTATTGCGGTAGAAAACTGTCTGCCCACTTCTTTTCCCATCAGACCAAGCTGCGTTTCTGCCGACGCCTGTCTCGCCCGATAGTAAAAAAATTTCTTTCCGTTTAAAAAGGACCGAATCAGCCGTTCCTTTTCCGAATTTTCTCTTCCGTACAATACATAAACGCCGTTGCCGCTTTTTTTATAAAGCTCTTCCAATTCTTTTATCACAGATATTTTCGCCGCCATATCCATTCCTCCCTGCCGCAGATCCGTCCGTCCGGCTCGTTACTCGTGGAAATAATTATATCACTTTTTAACTATCGGCACAAGATACGTTGCCAAAAGAAAACCGGATTGCAAAGAATTTCTTACTCTGCAATCCGGTCTGTTGTATTATTTTTTTGTAAGATAGCCCTGCGCTTTTAAAAGCTCGGCGCAGAGTACGGCTCCGCCTGCCGCGCCCCTTACCGTATTGTGGGATAATCCGACAAACTTCCAGTCATAAACCGAATCTTCCCTGATTCTTCCGACTGAAACACCCATTCCGTTCTCGTAGTCAACGTCCATACTTACCTGCGGCCTGTTCTCTTCTTCCAAATACCGCAAAAACTGTTTTGGAGCGCTTGGAAGATTGTATTCCTGAGGCGCACCCTTAAAATCCGCAAGCGCCTGAATCAGCTGCTCCTTTGTCGGCTTTTTGCGAAACTTTACAAATACAGCCGCCGTATGACCGTTCAAAACCGGAACGCGGATACACTGACAGGTAATCGTTGGCGAAGAAGCCGGTACAATCTCCTTTTTCTCCGAATCAACGGTTCCCCAGATACGAAGAGGCTCCTTTTCCGATTTCTCCTCCTCCCCCCCGATAAACGGAATAATGTTACCGATCATTTCCGGCCAATCCTTAAATGTCTTTCCCGCTCCCGAAATTGCCTGGTATGTACAGGCAACCACTTCATACGGTTCGAACTCCTTCCAGGCGGTAAGCACCGGTGCGTAAGACTGGATCGAACAGTTCGGCTTTACCGCTACAAATCCGCGCTTTGTACCAAGCCGCTCCCTCTGGTATTTGATGACCTCCATATGTTCCGGATTGATTTCCGGAACTACCATAGGTACGTCCGGCGTCCATCTGTGAGCGCTGTTATTGGATACAACAGGCGTTTCCGTCTTTGCATACGCCTCTTCAATCTTTTTAATCTCTTCCTTTGTCATATCAACGGCGGAAAAAACAAAATCTACTTCGGACGCCACTTTTTCTATCTCATTCACATTCATTACCACAAGCTTTTTTACAGCCTCCGGCATCGGCGTATCCATTTTCCAGCGAGTTCCGACCGCTTCTTCATATGTCCTGCCGGCGCTTCTTTCACTCGCTGCAATTGTCGTAACCTCAAACCACGGATGATTTTCCAGAAGGGCAATAAATCTCTGTCCGACCATGCCCGTGCCGCCCAAAATACCAACTTTTAACTTTTCACTCATAACCGTCTGCAATCTCCTCTTAATCTTCGTATTCTCGCTCTGTTTGTCCGCTATAGACGGACACATGTCGTTATAGTGAATATATTATGCTATTTTGCAAAAAAATGCAAGGTACGTTTCTGTAAAAGTTTCCCGAATATTCTACGCATCCTTGTGCATTTCCTACAAGATATCCCCTTTTTCATCCAAATAATTCCGATACACAAGCATCACGGCTTCCATTGCCTCCCTGCCCGGCGCTCCCTTTGTCAGACGTTTTCCCACGCAGGTTTCCATTGAAATCGCATGATAGAAATCTTCCTCAAATGCGGAAGAAAATGTTTTTAACTGTTCCATATCCACTTCGTCAATTGCAATCCCTTTTTCTACACAATAGAGTACAAGACGGCCGATAATGCCGTGTGCATCCCGAAACGGCACGCCGTGATTCACCAGATAATCCGCAGCGTCAGTCGCATTTGTAAACCCTCTGCTCGCGGAACGGCGCATCCGTTCCGTCCGAAACTTCATTGTAGAAAGCATTCCGCAAAAGAGTTTCACACACCCCTGCGCCGTGTCCATCGCATCAAACGAAAGTTCCTTATCCTCCTGCATATCTTTATTATATGCAAGCGGAATGCCTTTCATTGTTGTAAGCAGAGAAAGCAGCGCACCGTAAACGCGACCCGTTTTTCCTCTGACAAGTTCCGCAATATCGGGATTTTTCTTCTGCGGCATAATGCTGCTTCCGGTACTATAAGCATCGTCAATCTCCACAAACTGATATTCGTTTGAGTTCCAGATAATAATCTCTTCGGAAAACCGGCTTAAATGCATCATAATCGTTGCACATGCCGATAAATATTCAATCAGATAATCACGATCGGATACCCCGTCCATACTGTTTAACGTCGGTCCGTAAAAACCTAACAGTTCCGCCGTATAATCACGGTCTAACGGATAAGTCGTACCTGCCAAAGCCCCCGAACCGAGCGGGCAGTAATTCATCCTCCGCAACAGATCGGAAAGTCTGAAACGGTCGCGTTTAAACATCTCAAAGTAAGCCCCCATATGATGCGCCAACGTAATCGGCTGCGCTTTCTGCAAATGCGTAAACCCCGGCATAATCGTTTCCGTATGCGCTTCCATGATGCCAAGAATCGTCTCTAAAAGCTCTTTTAAGAGCGAATCCGTCCGAATGATATGATCTCTCGTATAAAGACGCATATCAAGCGCTACCTGATCGTTTCTGCTGCGTCCGGTATGCAGCTTCTTTCCGGTATCTCCAAGCCGTTCAATCAGCTTTGCTTCCACAAAGCTGTGGATATCTTCAAAGTCTTCCGTAATAACAAGCTGACCTTCCTCTATCTCGTTCAGAATCGCCTCAAGCGCAGCAATCATATCTTCCGTCTCTTCTGTCGTAAGGATTCCCTGTTTTCCGAGCATTTTTACATGCGCAATACTTCCATTGATATCCTCCTTGTAAAGCCGTTTGTCAAATGTAATCGACGCGTTAAAACGGTCAACCAGCTCGTCCGTTTCTTTCGTAAAGCGTCCTCCCCATAATTGTGCCATTTTGCTCTTCCTTTCCGCCGCTTTCTACGGCTTTGCTTTATCTGTTCTTTTCGGCAATTTCCTCGTCTCTCTGTCTCTTTGAATATACGCAGCCGCAATAATACTGCCGGTACATTCCATATTCTTTCGACAGTTCAACCGAACGTTTATAACCGTTTTTCTTCTTAAAATCAGAGTACAGATACAAAACGCCATACTCTTTCGACAGCCTTTCGCCGATTTCGTTCAATTTATCCGCATCTTTTAACGGGCTGATCGAGAGCGTGGTCGTAAAATAATCAAATTTTTGCTTCTTTGCCAGAGACGCAGCCTCCCTCAGGCGCATTTCATAGCAGAGAAAACACCGCTCGCCGCCTTCTTTGCACTGTTTTAGTCCCTCCGCCATCTGATAAAACCGTTCCTTATCATAAACGCCCTCTAAAAAACGAATTTGATGCTTTGCCGGAAATTGCGCGATAAACTGTTTCTGCTCCGCCGCACGCATTCGATATTCTTCTTCCGGATAAATATTCGGGTTGTAATAAAATACCGTAATCTGAAAATGCTCGGACAGGTATTCAAGGCAGTAAGAACTGCAGGGGGCGCAGCAGCTGTGAAGAAGCAGAGACGGCACTCTGCCCTCCTTTTCATTATTTAAAATCAACGCTTCCATTACCTTTTGATAATTCATATTTCTCCCCAATTCTTTCTCAAGAAACAAAATCCAGCAATTCTTTCGCGCGGTGTTTCCATGTATGACTCCTCAGATACTCCCGATACCCCTCTTCCTGTATGGACGAAGTAAGCGCCGGATTACACAAAAGCTCCTCCGCCCTGTCGCAAAGACTTTGCGCGTCTTTAGGCGAATAAAACATGACCTGCTTTCCGTCCGATAAAATACGCCTCAGATAGGGATTCTCATCGGTCAAAACAACACAGCGGTTTGCCATTCCGGAAAACACTCTGTCATGCGCGCCTCGGTTAAAAATCGGAGAACTGTTAAGAAGAATGTGCTCCTTTGCTATTTTCTCAAAAGAAAAACAAAAGTCAACCGCTTTTTCCCGGATCAGATACCGTTCCTCCCCGCTCCTGTATTTTTCCCATCCCTCTCCTGCAATCCTTACCGGGATATGGCGTCCGATCAGAAGATCAACCGCCTTTTTCCTGAAATAATCCCTGATATAGGCGTCTACCGGGTACATGGCGTTCATCTGCAGCGCAAATTCGTCGTCGGAAAGTTCCCTGCCCTCTTCCTTCAACAGTGCGGCAAAGCCTTCTTCCATCGGCAAAAGCGGATTGGAGAGGCGCATCTCTATCAGCCTGTCCATATCGGTTTTTAAGGACTTCGGCGACGCCTTGACAATCTCATAAACACGTTCCGGATCATCATATGTTCCCAGAAAAAGAACAGCGTCCGCTTCCTTTTTCCTTTTTTCACAGGAAACGGCTTCCGTCGCTCCAAGCGGCATCATAAGCGTTTTCCTTACGCCGGTATAATAGCGCGTCACATAACGTTTCTGCGCCTCGTCCAGCACAACCGCATTTAAGTTCTTCAGCCCTGCCGTAAGGCTGCCGTAATGAAACAGCGGATGATCCAGCACATAATCGTAAAACGGCCCGTCCATGCAATCGGGCACCGGCGTACCGTCTTCCTGTTCCATCCGCACCATCAGCGAATTAAAATCCAGTATCAGCTTATATTTCTTCCCGAAAAACGGCGACAGAACCTCATCTAAATCGTCGTCAGCCGTGAACTCGCAGACTTTTGTCCGATATCCGAGCGCTTCAAAAGCCTCCGCAATCCGGTTTGCAAAAAAACTGCCGGAGCGATAGCAGATTTCCCTGGAACTGAATACAAGTATATTCTCTTCTGCCTGCCGCATGTTCTCTCCTATCCATACGCATACTTCCTATGAAAAGGACTTTTACAAAAAATCCTTTCTGTAAAAGTCCTCTTAAATCAGCATATTATCTCTTAAATACTTTAACACGATAATTTCCGCAATATATAATGCGGCGCACAATACCATAAACAACAGCTCACCGCACAAAATCCCTGCAGCAAGCTCCGCCAACAGAACAAGGCCATGAAACCAGATCGGAACATCATGCAGGCATACCGCAATTCCGGCCTCTAACAATACGGCCAGGCAGACTCCGAACGCAGGAAGCCTAAGCGCCAGTACGCTGACAAGAACAACCGCAAGTATCGCCAAAATCACACCAAATACAAAAATATACTGAAGATTTTCACCCAAAGCAGAACTTTTGCTGTCTTTTCTTACCGCCTTCCTCTTTTCTCCCTCACCCATAAAAATCATACTCCTTCTTTTATTTTCAGGCGCAATCCGGTCCAAAATCCCCTTGCCGCACCAGTATCAACTATTATATCAACTTCTTTTTAAAAGGACAAGGGATAATCCCGCAAATATTTCTTAACACGAAAGGATTTTCGGCTTTCCCGCTTAAAATCTTTATTTTACTATGGCAAAAAACGCCTTCATCATTTATAATTTGTAAATACACCCGTATTTACAGAAGATTTTATTAAAAACGAAAGAAGGTTTCTGTTATGAATACAGCAAAATGGGTTTCCATATGGGGAAACGCAATGTCAATTGCTGAACACCGCCCGGAGGGTTACGCTAAGGATATCACCCTGCGTTATCCTGTTTATATCCCATTCTCCGGTGAAGCGCTGCGTTTTACCTTTGACAATTACTGCGGAAAAGAGCCGATTGTAATCTCAAAAGCAACGGTCGCCGTCTTTTTCAGCAGCAGCGACGTAACTATTCTCCCGAAAGATTTTGTTGTCAGCGACCCTGTATACCTGAACGTAGCTGCAGGAGACGCCGTCTGCATTAGTATCTATTTTTCCAAATTTACCTCTATGCAGTCCGCTGTTTTAATTACAGGACCGCTTTCAAAAGGCTTTTTTTCATTTGGAAATCAGACCGCGGAACCGCTGCTTCCAATCAATGAAACAAAATCAACCAACTGGTTTTATTTTTTAAGCAACATCGAACTGTTTACTTCATCGGAAAATCACAGCGTCATATGCTACGGAGACTCTATTACCGCGCAGTCCTGGCCGGATTACCTGACGCTGCGTACAAGAGAAAATACCGTAAATCATACTGCAATTGTCCGCCGCGCGGCAAGCGGCACCCGAATTTTAAGGCAGTATGAATGTATTACCTACGACTCCTATGGCTTAAAGGGTAAAAACCGCTTTTCCCACGAAGCTCCCGTTTCGGGCGCAGACACGATTATTATCCAGCAGGGTATCAACGACATTATTCATCCTGTCGGATCAAATATTAATCCGTTTCGTCCCATGAGCGATCTTCCGACTGCAGCCGAGTTGATTGACGGGTTAAAATGGTATATCGAAGAATCCCGTAAATTACATTACAAAGTCTACCTCGGCACTCTTCTGCCCATCCGCGGCTGGAGAACGTTTGAACCGTTCCGTGAAGAAATCCGGCACAATGTAAATACATGGATCCGTTCCTCTTCGGAAATTGACGGTTTTATTGATTTCGATTATATACTACGGGATGACGATGAAATCCCCGGCTTTAAAAAGGAATATGACAGCGGAGACCACTTGCATCCAAGCAGCAAAGGCTATCGGGATATGGCGCTTGCCGTACCCAAAGCGCTGATATATTAAACAACACCGTTTTAAAAACTCAAGCGTCAGTCGTCGCATTTTCTATTATATAAAACAGGAGAAGAATGATACCTCAAACGCATTCTTCTCCTGAAACATATTTTGAAAGACACCATATCTTATTTTGTCAGATGTGTTCGCACCCGCTCAATCAGCATTTCAAGCGCAACCCTGTTCTCCCCGCCCTCGGGGATAATGATATCGGCGCGCCGTTTGCTCGGTTCTACAAACTGTTCATGCATCGGCTTTACCGTCGTCAGATACTGACAGATCACACTGTCAAGCGAACGGCCCCGGTCTTTTACATCCCGTACAATCCGCCGTAAAATACGCACATCCGCATCCGTATCCACAAAAACCTTAATTTCCATCAGATCACACAGTTTCCGCTCCGCAAAGATTAAAATTCCTTCCAGCACAATCACCGGCGCGGGAGAAACCGAAACCGTCCGATCCGAACGGTTATGAACCGCATAATCATAAATCGGCATTTCAATTGACCTTCCGGCCTTTAAAGCCTTAATATGACCGCATAAAAGCTCCGTATCAAACGCATCCGGATGATCGTAATTAAGCGTACAACGCTCCTCATAGGCCATTTCGTCATGACTTTTGTAATAATTATCATGACGAAGAATACTAACCTCGTCTCTGCCAAAACTATCTACCAGTTTATTCGCCAGCGTGGTTTTTCCGCTTCCTGTCCCGCCGGCAATTCCGATTAATATCGTATCCATTGCTGCTCCTTAAAAGAGGTTCTCTTTATGCTTTTCCGATGATCGAAAGTGTGGCGCTTGTACCGAGACGGCTTGCTCCTGCGTCAATCATACTCTGCGCTTCCTCTGCCGTATGAATACCGCCGGAAGCTTTCACTCCTGTTTCTTCTCCAACTGTCTTGCGCATCAGCTCTACGTCCGCCGCCTTTGCTCCGCCCGTTGAAAACCCGGTCGAAGTCTTCACAAAATCGGCTCCCGCCTCTTTTGACAGTTCGCAGGCTGTCTTCTTTTCTTCGTCCGTTAAAAGGCAGGTCTCAATAATGACTTTTAACACAATTTTGCTGCCGCAGACTTCTTTCAGCGTCCGTATTTCCTCCCGAACATAATCATACTTTTTATCTTTCAGCGCGCCGACATTGATTACCATGTCCACTTCTTCCGCTCCATCCTCAATTGCCGCTTTCGTTTCAAAAGCTTTCACGCGTGTATCGGACATTCCGAGCGGAAATCCTACAACAGTACATACCTTTACGTCCGATCCTTTTAGTTTTTCAGCAACAAACTTTGTATAGTACTGATTCACACACACAGAAGCGAAATCATAAGTAAGCGCCTCCTCACAGAGTTTTGCCACCTGCTCTTCCGTAGCCTCTGCCTTTAAAATCGTATGGTCAAAATATTTCGATGAGATCATAGTTCCCTCCCTGTCATAAAATAGATTTCTTCTCCTTTTATCTTGCTCCCTTGTCATAAGGAATTCCCTCTGCCTTCGGCGCCTGCGAATTCTTAGACGTAAACGCAAGAATCAGCATGGAAGCGATAAAAGGCATCATGTCGTAGATATTTTTGGAAAGTCCGAGGTTTGCAAGAAACGTCGCGTCCGCAATATTGGCAAGTGATTTAAATAAAGCAAAGAAAACGGCTGCTCCCGCAATCCGAAACGGCTTCCATTGACCGAAAATCATTACGGCAAGCGCCAGGAAACCAAAGCCCGTAACGCCCACTTCAAAATTCCATGTGGAAACGGACGGCACTATATAGGCAAATCCGCCGAGTCCGCCTAAAAATCCCGAAATCATAACGCCCGTATATCTCCATTTATATACATTGATCCCGACCGAATCCGCCGCCTGCGGATGTTCGCCGCAAGAGCGAAGTCTCAGACCGTATTTTGTCTTATATAAAAAGATATAAGCGGCAATCAAAAGAACAACGCCGACAATCAGAAAAATATTAAACGTCAGAGGACCCGCCGTATAAATAAAATCCGAATTGGAGTAATTCAACTTTGAAGACGCAGACCCGTTTCCTCCTGAGGTACCGTTATTGTACGCCTTTACTATTACCACTGCGGCAGCCGTAGCCAGCATATTTAACGCCGTTCCGCCGATTGTCTGATCCGCCTTCAGCGTAATCGCTGAAAATCCGAGCAGAAGCGCGTACAGCATCCCTACCACCGCGCTTGCCAGAATAGAAAAAGCGACTACTGTTGCCGCAGGGAGCGCTCCCTGAAACAAAACAAGTACCAGAACGCCGGCAAGTCCGCCGATGGCCATAATACCTTCCAACGCAATGTTGATAACTCCGCTGCGTTCCGAAAACATGCCGCCCAACGCTACCAGCATCAAAACCACCGCATAAAGTAATGTATATTTAAGAAGTAAAAACATGGTTAATCCGCCTCCTTTCTGTTTTCCGCCTGCCGCTTTTCCTTTTTCCGCTTATCAAACGCATTCAAAACGACACCCTTAAACAGAGATACAAATGCGCAGAGATAAATGATAACCGCAATAATTACGTCCGCAATCTCAGGCTGAAAATATTTCGTCGAAAGATATCCGCCGCCGACCGTAACATGCGAAACAAAGAGCGCCGCAAAAATTACGCCGAAGATCGGAAGAGCGTCGTGTAGGGAAAGAGTGTC
>CANPGM010000003.1 GCA_947573605.1 uncultured Roseburia sp.
GTCGAACTTTTTTACTATAGATTTTGGAGGTGGTATTTGTGCAAACTGCACAAAATATATTCAAACTTCATAGCGAATACCAGCCCACTGGCGACCAGCCGCAGGCAATAGAAGCCCTTGTGAAAGGTTTCCAGGAAGGCAATCAATTCCAGACTTTACTAGGGGTAACTGGAAGCGGAAAGACATTTACCATGGCAAACGTCATCCAGCAGCTCAACAAACCCACTTTGGTAATAGCGCACAATAAAACCCTTGCTGCCCAGTTGTATGGTGAGTTCAAGGAATTTTTCCCGGAAAATGCAGTGGAGTATTTTGTATCCTATTATGATTACTATCAGCCGGAAGCCTATGTGCCTCAGACCGATACGTATATTGCAAAAGATTCCGCAATTAACGAAGAGATTGACAAGCTGCGGCTTTCTGCGACTGCCGCGCTGGTGGAGCGGAGGGATGTGATCGTAATCGCTTCCGTGTCCTGTATATACGGACTGGGAAGTCCCGACGATTACCTCGGCATGATGGTTTCTCTGCGTCCGGGAATGGAGAAAGACAGGGAAGAGGTGATCCGGTCGCTTGTGGATATTCAGTATACGAGAAACGATATGGATTTTCACCGCGGCACGTTTCGCGTACGCGGGGATACGCTTGAGATATTTCCGGCAAACTATGGAGATACGGCAGTTCGTATTGAGTTTTTTGGAGACGAGATTGACCGGATTACAGAAATCGATGTGTTGACGGGAGAAATCAAATGCCGTCTGGAACATTTTGCGGTCTTTCCGGCTTCCCATTATGTTGTGCCGCAGGAAAAGATTTTAAAAGCCTGCGTAGATATTGAAGAGGAACTGGAGGAGCGTATTCGATATTTTAAAGGAGAGGACAAGCTGATAGAGGCGCAGCGGATTGCGGAGCGGACTAATTTCGATATTGAAATGCTGAAAGAAACGGGTTTTTGCAGCGGGATTGAAAATTATTCGAGACACCTTGCGGGACTGCCGGCGGGTGCGACGCCGCATACGCTGATGGATTATTTTAAAGATGATTATCTCATCATTGTGGATGAGTCTCATATTACGATACCGCAGGTCGGCGGCATGTATGCGGGCGACCAGTCGAGGAAGACAACGCTTGTAGAATATGGTTTCCGTCTGCCGTCCGCAAAGGACAATCGGCCGCTGAATTTTGAAGAGTTTGAAAGCAAGATTGACCAGATGCTGTTTGTTTCTGCAACGCCGAATGTTTATGAGAAGGAACACGAGCTGTTTCGGACGGAACAGATTATTCGTCCGACGGGTCTATTGGACCCGGAGATCTCCGTGCGTCCGGTTGAAGGACAGATTGACGATTTAATCGGCGAAGTGAATAAAGAGACAGCGAACCGTCATAAAGTATTGATTACGACGCTGACAAAAAAAATGGCGGAGGATTTGACCGATTACATGAAAGAACTTGGAATTCGCGTCAAATATCTCCATTCCGATATCGATACGCTGGAGCGTGCAGAGATTATAAGAGATTTACGTCTGGATGTATTTGACGTCCTGGTCGGTATTAATCTGCTGCGCGAAGGACTGGATATACCGGAAATCACACTTGTGGCAATATTGGACGCGGATAAGGAAGGCTTTTTACGCTCCGAGACGTCGCTGATTCAGACGATTGGACGAGCTGCAAGAAACAGTGAAGGCCATGTCATTATGTATGCGGATAGGATGACGGATTCTATGAAAAACGCAATCGGAGAGACGGAGCGGCGCCGTAAAAAGCAGCAGGAATATAATCGGCAGCATGGCATTACGCCTACGACGATTCAGAAGTCCGTCCGGGATTTAATCAGCGTATCAAAGAAGGTTGCCGAAGAGGAACTGAATTTTAAGAAAGATCCGGAGTCCATGAACAAAGGGGAACTGGAAAAACTGATTGCCGACATACAGAAAAAAATGCAAAAGGCGGCGGCCGATTTGAATTTTGAAGCAGCGGCCGAATACCGGGATCAGATGATGCAGTTGAAAAAAATGGTTCATGAAATGTAAGTGCAGGTCAGAAAGGGATTGAACATGAAGGTTGGTTTGGAAGGAGCTTAGTTATAAAAATGAAGGATTCGGAGAACAGAAAGTATATTAAAATCAGAGGTGCGAACGAGCATAATTTAAAAAATATAGACGTGGATATTCCGAGAGATTCTTTTGTCGTGCTGACCGGACTTTCCGGTTCAGGAAAATCTTCTCTGGCATTTGACACGATATATGCGGAAGGGCAGCGGCGTTATATGGAGTCGCTGTCTTCGTATGCAAGACAGTTTTTAGGACAGATGGAGAAGCCGAATGTCGATAAAATCGAGGGCCTTTCTCCGGCGATTTCGATTGATCAGAAATCGACGAATCGAAATCCGCGTTCTACCGTGGGAACCGTAACGGAAATTTACGATTATTTCCGTCTGCTCTATGCCCGAATCGGAATCCCGCATTGTCCGAACTGCGGAAAGGAGATAAAAAGACAGTCGGTAGATCAGATGGTCGATCAGTTAATGGAGCTGCCGGAGCGGACGAAAATACAGCTTCTTGCGCCTGTCGTCCGGGGCAGAAAAGGGGAACACCAAAAGCTGTTGGAACAGGCGAAGCGAAGCGGATACGTCAGGGTGGTTGTGGACGGAAATCTCTATGAATTGTCTGAAGAAATTAAACTGGAAAAAAACAAAAAACACAATATCGATATTGTTGTTGACCGTCTGATGATAAAAGAAGGGATTGAAAAGCGCCTGACAGATTCCATTGAAAATGTTCTTTCTCTGTCGGAAGGACTGATGACGGTAGATGTGGCAGAGAAAGAGCCGCTCCGGTTTTCCGATAGTTTTTCCTGCCCCGACTGCGGCATCAGCATCGATGAAATAGAACCGAGAAGCTTTTCCTTCAACAATCCGTTCGGCGCCTGTCCGACCTGTTATGGACTTGGGTATAAAATGGAATTTGACATTGATTTGATGATTCCAGATAAAAAGCTTAGCATTTCCCAGGGGGCGATTCAGGTTATGGGCTGGCAGTCCTGTACGGATAAAAACAGCTTTACGTATGCCATCTTAACGGCAATGACAGAGGAATACGGCTTTTCCCTGGATACGCCATTTGAAGAATATCCTGATCAGGTCAAATCGGTTCTGCTGCACGGAACGGACGGGAAAGAATTGAAAGTACATTATAAAGGACAGCGCGGAGAAGGCGTCTATGATGTGGCGTTTGAAGGGTTGGTCCGCAATGTACAGCGCAGATACCGGGAGACGTCGTCCGAGGTGATGAAGCAGGAATACGAACAGTTTATGCGGATTACTCCTTGCGAGAGCTGTAAGGGAAAACGTCTGAAGAAAGAGTCGCTTGCCGTTACGGTTGGTGGGAAAAATATCTATGATATGACTTCTTATTCGGTAAAAAAACTGAAGGAATTTTTAGGAGAGCTGGAGCTGACCAGGCAGCAGCATTTGATCGGCGATCAGATACTAAAAGAGATACGCGCGCGCGTCGGTTTTTTGAATGAGGTGGGATTGGATTACCTTTCTCTGGCAAGGGGGACGGCGACGCTGTCGGGAGGAGAAGCGCAGCGAATCCGCCTTGCAACCCAGATCGGTTCCGGTCTTGTAGGAGTGGCTTATATTCTGGACGAGCCTTCTATCGGATTACATCAGAGGGACAACGATAAGCTGCTTGGCGCACTGATGAATTTAAAGGACATCGGAAATACGCTGATTGTGGTGGAGCACGACGAAGATACGATGCTTGCGGCGGATTATATTGTGGATATCGGTCCCGGCGCGGGTTCTCACGGCGGAACTGTGGTGGCCTGCGGGACGGCGGAAGAGATTATGAGCTGCCCGGATTCGATTACAGGCGCGTATTTAAGCGGCAGACTCCGGATTCTGGTTCCATCCGAGCGTCGTAAACCGAGCGGTTTTCTGACGGTAAAAGGAGCGAGAGAAAATAACTTAAAAAAGATTGACGTGAAAATTCCGCTCGGTATTATGACATGTATTACGGGGGTTTCCGGTTCGGGAAAAAGTTCGCTGACAAACGAGATTTTGTATAAGCGTCTGGCAAGAGACTTAAACCGGGCGAGATGCATTCCGGGTCTGCACGACGATATTCTGGGAATCGAACAACTGGATAAGGTAATTGATATCGATCAGTCTCCGATCGGAAGAACGCCGCGCTCCAATCCTGCGACCTATACCGGCGTATTCGATATGATCCGCGATTTGTTTGCGGGAACGCCGGATGCAAAGGCGAGAGGATACAAAAAAGGGCGCTTTAGTTTTAACGTAAAGGGCGGGCGCTGCGAGGCCTGTTCCGGCGACGGGATCATCAAAATCGAAATGCATTTTCTTCCGGACGTCTATGTGCCCTGCGAAGTTTGTGAAGGGCGCAGATACAATCGCGAGACGCTGGAAGTAAAATATAAGGGTAAGAGTATTTACGACGTACTGGATATGACCGTAGAAGAAGCGTTGGAGTTTTTTAAAAACGTTCCGACAATTGAACGGAAAATTCAGACGCTTTACGACGTGGGACTCGGTTATGTAAAATTGGGACAGCCTTCCACCGAGCTTTCCGGCGGGGAGGCGCAGCGTATCAAACTGGCGACCGAACTTAGCAAACGGAGTACGGGAAAAACGATCTATATTCTGGACGAGCCGACGACAGGGCTTCATTTCGCTGATGTGCACAAATTAATCGAAATATTGAGACGGCTTTCGGAAGGAGGAAATACCGTTGTTGTTATTGAACATAATCTGGATGTGATTAAGACGGCCGATTATATAATCGATATGGGACCGGAAGGCGGCGACGGAGGCGGAACCGTGATTGCAGAGGGAACGCCGGAGGAGATTGCAAAGGTCAGAAAATCCTATACCGGACAATACGTGAAAAGGTATCTGGAACAAAAAGAAAAATAATCGTGTTACGCAATACAAAAAGCTGTAGGGCAGGAAATGCCGTACAGCTTTTTTGCACTGTTTTAAAATAAAATGTAGTTACTGAGTTGCAGCGATGGAATATGCCCAGTTTGCAAATTTGTCGGCAAGCGGAATCTTCGCTTCATTTCCTTTTGAAACTCTGATCAGCCCGATTATTCCAAAAATCAGGATAGCCAGTGAAATAATATTTTCCGCAAGACTGCTGAATGTTCCCCAAAATGTTCCGATAAAAGGAATCATATGCACGAAGTGAAACATATCGAAAAGCAGATCTATGACGCTGTCAGCAAGCCTGTCAAACAGCGCAAGGCAGATTGCCTGAATCACCTGACGGCTTGCCCATTCGTTTTTCTCGGCGATGATCACAACGCCTGCCAGCAAAAACAGCGGGGTCGTGTAACCTAAAAGCGCAAAGACAAACGCCAGTACCGCGTAGAATGAAAGCCTGATGCCGTATTTTCCTTTTTCCATCCGAAAAAATCCTCCTTAGATAAAGATAGAACCGTTCTATATGTTCATCTTTCTATTATATAGGATTCTGATTCAAATGCAATGGGGCGAAAGTTTCATTCTTATAGACGTAATTATTATTGTTTCTGAAAGAGCAGCCGCTCTTGACAAGAGGAGCGTTAATCGAAAAAAGGAAGGAAAGAGATACGGAAGAGAACGAAAAAGCAAGATGGATTGGGGAGTGCGTCCCGGCAGTCCCTGACTGCCGAAACGCATGAGTTATGAAAAATTATAATAGCTGTCCGGCATCTGCCGAACCTGTCTGCTAATACAATGAGTATTATAACCATAAAATGTGACGATTATGTGATAAAAATATAAAAAAAAGAAAAAATGCAGTGAGCATTCATATTCATAACCATGCCTTTCTCTCAGTATGCGAACATTGGGCCGCAGGCACAATATTCGCAAGACAAACAAGTTTGTCTGTTGAAAAATTTATTTTTCACATGATAATCCTGTAAAATATTAAAAAATTCTTATTTTTCAATGGAAAGACATATTATGGGAAAAAATGCTTTGAAAAAAATAACTTTTTGTATATAATAGGAATGTATATGCAAAAATATGTTTAAATGCATTTTTATGCCCACCCGGGCATGGAAAATTTACCATATATGTGAATAATATGAAATATTTGAAACAGGAACGCGGAAAGAGCTGTCCGCATTCCGAGGTTGAGGTCCGGAAAGAAAGGATGGATTTGGTATGGATATCGGAATCGATTTAGGTACGGCAAGTATACTGGTATATATTAAGGGCAAGGGAGTCGTTTTAAAGGAACCGTCTGTAGTGGCATTTGATCGAGATACAAATAAAATTAAGGCAATCGGAGAAGAGGCCAGGCTGATGCTCGGGAGAACGCCCGGAAATATTGTGGCGGTAAGACCGCTGCGACAGGGCGTTATTTCGGATTATACGGTTACGGAAAAGATGATAAAATATTTTATCCAGAAAGCAATCGGGAAAAAGACGTTTCGGAAACCGCGTATCAGCGTCTGTGTTCCGAGCGGGGTGACGGAGGTTGAAAAAAAGGCGGTTGAGGACGCCACATATCAGGCGGGAGCTCGTGAAGTGGCGATTATCGAGGAACCAATCGCCGCGGCAATCGGCGCAGGAATTGATATTGCAAGGCCATGCGGGAATATGATTGTCGATATCGGAGGCGGTACGGCGGATATTGCCGTGATTTCACTCGGAGGTTCCGTTGTCAGCACTTCCATAAAAATTGCGGGAGATGATTTTGACGAGGCGATCGTTCGTTATATGAGAAAAAAGCACAACCTTTTAATCGGAGAACGAACGGCGGAGGATATTAAAATAAAAATCGGAAGCTGTTTTCCGCTGGCGCAGAATGAGGTGATGGATGTACGCGGCCGAAATCTGGTGACGGGACTTCCGAAAACGGTTACGGTGTCTTCCGAGGAGACGGAGGAAGCGCTGCGTGAGCCGACATTGCAGATAGTAGAAGCAGTTCATTCCGTGCTGGAAAAGACGCCGCCGGAGCTTGCGGCGGACGTAGCCGACCGCGGAATCGTGCTGACGGGCGGCGGAGCGCTGCTGCGCGGACTCGAAGAACTGATTGAAGATAAAACAGGCATCAATACGATGACGGCAGACGAACCGATGACCTGTGTTGCCATCGGTACGGGCAAGTTTGTAGAATTTCTGGCAGGAAAACGGGATGACGATTAAAGTTTTCGGCAGGACCTGCCGATATATATAAAGGTAAATGCAGACAGAGATCTGGGATAAAGGAGCGGCAGATGGTTAAAGGTTTATATACGGCGTATACCGGAATGTTAGATGCGCAGAACAGAATGGATATTCTGACGAATAACCTTGCAAATGCGGACACGAACGGCTACAAAAAGGAAGGGGCAACGACGCAGACATTTGCGGACGAGATGGCAATCCGTATTAAGGATACTTCCTATTATGGTCTGCCGAAGCGTTTGGGCACGATGAGTATGGGCGTTCATATCGGAGAGACATATACCGATTATACGCAGGGAAATTATAAAGTTACGGATAATCTGACCGACTTTGCATTAGACGGCGACGGATTTTTTGCGATTTCCTATACGGACAAGGCCGGAAATACTTCCGTCAAATATACGAGAGACGGAGCGTTTGCAATTAACAGGCAGGGATATCTGGTGACGAAGGACGGCGATTACGTATTAAATGCGGCGGGCGCGATGGGATCGAATCCCAACGCCTATATTCAGGTGAATCCGAACGAGAAAATCAGAGTGGATGAGAATGGGAATATCTTCCAGGATGATCAGTTGGTTGCAACGATCGGCGTTGTGAATTTTGAGGATTACAATTATCTTGCCAAATACGGCGAGAATTTATATGATCTTGTAGAAGGCGGTACGGTGATTGCTTCTGATGCGATTGTGAATCAGGGCTGTATCGAGGCCTCCAATGTCAATATTGTTTCGGAAATGGTAGATATGATTACAATTGCGAGAGCTTATCAGGCGGGACAGAAAATCATCAATACGGCGGACTCCATGCTTGACAAGGCTGTGAATCAGGTAGGAAAAGTATAGGAGGTAAACTGATATGATGCGTTCACTATTTTCTGCTGCGACCGGAATGCGCGCCCAGCAGACAAACTTGGATAATATTTCGAATAACCTGGCAAATACGAATACGGTCGGCTATAAAACGCAGAAGGCGGAATTTAAATCGCTGCTTTATCAAACGCTGCAGACGAAAACGACAACCGCGAACGGGGAGCAGAAACCGATTCCCGCTCAGGTTGGACTTGGCACGAGGATTGCCGCCAATACTTCTATTTTTACGGAAGGACCGTTGATGGAAAGCGAGAGGCCGAGCGATTTTGCAATTGACGGCCAGGGATTTTTTGCGGTTCGCGGTTCCGACGGAAATGTTTACTATACAAGAAACGGAAGTTTTAACTGGAGTATCGGCCCGAACGGGACAATGCTTACCACTTCCGACGGATATCCGGTTTTGGATTCTAACGGACAGCCGATTATGCTTCCGAACGGAGTTCAGGCGGAACGCGTGTCGGTCGGAGAGGACGGTTCGTTCAGTTACATAAATGCGGCAGGTCAGCCTGTCAATATGAATCAGAGATTTGGAATTTATCAGTTTAACAACCCGGCAGGTCTTGAGAGAATGGCGTCGAGTCTTTGGAGCGAGACGGATGCATCCGGCGCTCCGCTCAACGAAGCGACGAATAACGGACTGCAGAGAAGCACGATTATCCAGCGCTATCTGGAAGGCTCTAACGTGCAGGTGTCGGATGAAATTGTAAATATGATTATTTCGCAGCGTGCGTATCAGTTAAACTCAAAGGCGATTACGACTTCGGATGAAATGCTGGAACAGGCGAATAATCTGAAACGATAATCCGATAGCTGCAATAGAGAAAGGAAGGTATCTCGAATGAGCGTTTCCATGGACAGTATGGCTTCTATGTTGAATACGGCGGCCAATAATCCGATTTTGAATCAGAGTTCCGGAAAACTGCAGAATACGTTGGATAAGGTGTCCGGCGATTCTTCGGAGGAAGAGCTTAAGCAGGTCTGCAAGGATTTTGCATCTTATTTTGTCGAGGAAGTTTTAAAAGAAGTAAAAGAAAATATGGCCGCAGAGGAGGAAGATTCGGATTCTTCTATTTCGGCTATGACGGATTTTCAGATGGACAGTGTAATTGAAACGCTGGCGGACGATCTTGTGGACGAAGTGGGAAGCGGCTTTGTTCAGCAGCTTTATGAACAAATGAAGCGCAACTATAATTTGTAATCATGATTTTATACATTTAGATTAAGAAAACGTCGAGTCAGACGTTTATAAACAGGCTGTTGTATCAGGTAAGATATGTCGGAGCCGGTGGTTGTTTCTTCTATACCACACTCTGTAGATTATTACCTGATATGGCAGCCGCTTTACTTTTTAGGAGAATGCGAAGCGCTTTTTTAGTCAGGAGAGAGGATTTTGGAAAAGATAGAAGGGTATGTGGATCACATTGTTTATCGAAACGCGGAAAACGGATATACGGTTTTGAACCTTGTATGCATGGAGGAGGAGATTGTCTGCGTCGGTACGTTTTCCGCTATTTCGGAAGGGGAAAATATTGAAGCATCCGGTGATTACACGGAGCACCCGACCTACGGAAAGCAGTTTAAAGTTACGGCTGTAAAAGAAGTTGAGCCGAAGGACAGAGAGGCGATTGAGCGGTATCTCGGTTCCGGCGCGATAAAAGGAATTGGTCTGGCGCTGGCGGCAAGAATTGTGAGACGGTTTAAGGAGGACACGTTTCGGATTATCGAGGAGGAGCCGGAACGCCTTTCCGAAGTAAAGGGAATCAGCGAGCGGAAGGCAATGGAGATTGCCGCGCAGGTAAACGAAAAGAGGGATTTGCGCCAGGCAATGATTTTTTTGCAGCAGTACGGTATAAAAATGAATCTGGCAGTGAAAATTTATAACCGATACGGACAGGAGGTCTATGGGATTATCAAAGAAAATCCGTACCGGCTTGCCGACGATATCGAGGGCGTCGGGTTTCGGACTGCCGACGAAATTGCAGGCCGCGTGGGAATTCGGGCGGATTCTGATTTTCGGATGAAGAGCGGTATTTTGTATACATTGATTCAGGCGGCTGGAGAAGGACATACCTACCTTCCTCAGGAAGAATTAAAACGGCGTGCAGGAGAGCTTTTGGAAACCGACACGGCGCATATGGATAAACACTTTATGGATCTGGCGATCGAACGGAAAATTATGATGAAGCAGCAGGGGGGACTGACCGGGATCTACGCGGCTTCGTTTTATTATATGGAAGCGAATACGGCGGCGATGTTAAAGATGTTGGACGTCGGATATGAGGTGTCGGATGCAATCATTGAAAAACAGGTGCATACCATAGAAAAACAGACGGGAATGGAGCTGGAAGAGCATCAGATGCTTGCGGTGAAAGAGGCCGCGCGAAACGGTCTTTTGGTCATAACCGGAGGGCCGGGAACAGGAAAAACAACGACAATTAATACAATTATCCGTTTTTTTGAAATGGAGGACATGGATATTTATCTGGCTGCACCTACCGGACGCGCCGCGAAACGAATGAGCGAGACGACCGGATTTGAGGCCAGGACGATTCACCGAATGCTGGAGCTAAACGGCGGAATGGAAGGCGCGGCAGGGTTTGAACGAAACGAGAGGAATCCGCTTGAGACAGATGTAGTGATTATAGACGAAATGTCAATGGTCGATATTTCACTGATGAATGCGCTGTTAAAGGCCATTGCTGCGGGTACGAGGCTGATTTTAGTCGGCGATGTAAACCAGTTGCCGAGCGTCGGGCCGGGAAGCGTGTTAAAGGATATTATCGATTCGGGCGTCTGTCATGTTGTGAAACTGACAAAGATTTTCCGTCAGGCTTCAGAGAGCGATATTATTGTAAACGCGCATAAAATTAACCGCGGCGAGGAAGTGACGCTTGATAATAAAAGCATGGATTTCTTTTTTCTGAAACGCTATGAAGCGGATGTTATTATAAATGTTGTTCTGCAATTGATAAAGCAAAAACTTCCGAAATTTGTAGAAGCCGAGCCGTATGATATCCAGGTTTTAACGCCAATGAGAAAAGGGCTGCTGGGCGTGGAACGGCTGAATACGATTCTGCAGATGTATTTAAACCCGCCCGAAGAAGGGAAAAGAGAAAAGGAGCATGGGAGTATTATCTTCCGCGAGGGAGATAAGGTCATGCAGACAAAGAATAATTATCAGTTGGAATGGGAAATAAGGACAAAATTCGGGCTTACCGTGGATAAGGGAATGGGGATTTTTAACGGAGATACGGGAATTATCCGGGAAATCAATGATTTTGCTGAAACAATGACGGTGGAGTTCGACGAGGGCAGAATGGTCGATTATTCGTATAAGCTTTTGGACGAGCTGGAACTTGCGTATGCGATTACGATTCATAAATCACAGGGCAGCGAGTACCCGGCGGTTGTGATTCCGCTGTTAAGCGGCCCCGCAATGCTTTTGAACCGGAATCTGTTATATACGGCGGTTACAAGGGCAAGAAGGTGCGTAACGCTGGTCGGAAACGACAGAGTTTTTGAAGAGATGATAAAGAATACATCGCAGCAGAAACGATACAGCGGACTGTGCGAACGGCTGAAGGAACAGGTGTGAAAGAACGGAAGTTGCGCTTTAAAGCGAACGGCGCTTTGGAAAAGACTTGCTAAAAGAGATGTAGAAAAATAACGTTGCGGATTGCGCAGGAACTATCATAAACAACCGTTCACGAATTAAGGGCAGAGCCGGATCATCCGGTTCCGCCCTTTTATAATTTATCTGGCCATAACATCAATAATTTCAGCTACATACATGGTATGCATATCATGATCGGCATACCATTTCTCTTTGATGTCCGGTATGAGGAAATGTTCTTCCGTAATCGGAACGGCGGCCATTTTCTGACAGAGTATTACGAGGCTGCCTTCGTCAACGTAGGGGATTCCGAGCTTATATGCAAGCGTCAGACCGGCTTCCGCTATTTTATTTTCTTCACGGCCCGAGTGGCTTCCGCAGTAGCTTAACGCTTCTTTATAGTTGCCGTCAAAGAAAGTAACGGAGAAAAAGTCGCCGTCATCGACAAATTCTTTTGTATATCTGGAGTCGCGGATAAAAATAAACGCTACATTTTTTCCCCAGAGGACGCCGAATCCGCCCCAGCTTACGGTCATGGTATTTGACTTTTTTTTGCTGCCTGCAGTAACGAGTGCCCAGTCTTTTCCGATTTTAGTAAACGGATTCAGTTCCAGTAAGTCAATAGGAAATGGTTGAAACGCATGCATAATGAAATGTCCTTTCTTTTTTTTATATATCGTTCCCCTCTCTTGTCAGGAGAGGGCATTTACGGGCAAAACGGCGTTTGCCTGTGATTTTCCCTGATAATATTATATCGCCATATGGGAAAAAAGTCACGACAAACTTTCATTAGAACTTTTCTTCACACTATAACCGCAGAATATAAGGTTTATAAGCCGCCGGAATAATCTTGACACTAAAAAAAGAAAGTATCATAATAAGTGCAATGCAATAAGAAACAGTCAGGAGGTTTTGTTATGGATATCAGATTTGAAAAGAGAGAAGTATTAAAGGAAAAACCGGATCAGAAAAATCTTGGATTCGGTAAATACATGACGGATTATATGTTTGTGATGGACTGGACGAAGGACGGCGGCTGGACCGACGCCAGAATTGTACCGCACGGACCGATTTGCCTGGAACCGTCCTGCGTGACGCTGCACTATGCACAGGAGACGTTTGAGGGATTGAAGGCGTATCGTACCGCGGAAGGGAAAATACAGCTCTTTCGTCCGGAAATGAATGCAAGAAGAATGATTCGCTCAAATGAAAGGCTTTGTATGCCGGCATTTCCGGAAGAGATGTTTGTAGAAGCGGTAAAGGCGCTTGTAAAGGTAGAGGAGGACTGGGTTCCCTCGGAGCCGGAGACTTCTCTGTATATCCGGCCGTTTATGTTCGCAACGGAAGCGGCGCTCGGCGTTCATATGGCAAGCGCATATCAGTTTATGATTATCTGCTGTCCGGTTGGAGCTTATTACGCCGAAGGAATTAATCCGGTGAAAATTCTTGTAGAGGACGAGCTGGTCCGCGCCGTAAAAGGCGGAACCGGTTTTACCAAATGCGGCGGAAATTACGCCGGTTCTATTTTAGGACAGGTGAAAGCGGAAAAGATGGGATATTCCCAGGTGCTCTGGCTGGATGGAGAGCACCGTAAATATGTAGAAGAAGTCGGTACTATGAATATTATGTTTAAGATTTCGGGAGAAATCTACACGGCGCCGGTGAATGAAGGAACCGTACTTGCGGGCGTTACAAGAGATTCCATGATTCATTTGCTGAAAGACTGGGGTTATAAAGTAAACGAAACGCGGCTTTCCGTAGATGATCTGATGAAAGCGGGACATGACGGTACATTAGAAGAAGTATTCGGAACCGGTACCGCGGCCGTAATTTCTCCGGTCGGCGAGCTTTGCTATAAAGAAGACGTTGTGACCGTCAATCACTTTCAAATAGGTGAACTGACGCAAAAGCTCTATGATACGCTGACCGGAATCCAGTGGGGAAAGCTTCCGGATAAATACGGCTGGACGGTAGAGGTAAAATAAGTCTTTCTTTAAATTTGGAAATCCGATTTATGACCCGGATAAATATGATATCCTTTGCAGTTCTGCTTTAAATAAGCGAGGGAACGCGTCATCTCGGTTTCATTTCCTCCGGGAAGCGACGTTTTGCCGTGACGGCCGTCTGCAAAAAGGAGATCGCCTGTGAATGCCGAATTTCCGGTAAAGAGGGCCATTGAGCCTTCGGTGTGTCCCGGCAGCAGCTTCGTTTGAAACAGGAGATTTCCAAGACGGATTTCGTCTCCGTCGGTAAGAAGGAGATCCGCAGGAACCGCCTTGTATTTATTTACTACGTAGGGACGTTCGTTTATGGATGTTTCGTCGGTAAGTCTCGGCGCGTCCATTCTGCTTATGAGAATTACCGGATTTAAGGCTTCTTTCAGAGCCTTTAATGCGAGAACGTGGTCGGCATGGCCATGTGTGACGAAGATATATTTTATTTGAAGACTGTTTTTTTGTACCTCCTGTAATATTTTCGATGCGTCGTCTGCCGGATCGATAATCATCGCCTCTTTTGTTTTTCTGTCAAATACAAGGTAGCAGTTGGTAAAGCAGTCTCCAAGTACAAGGCGGATAATTCCCGGATTTTCCGGGGATGCAATTTCTGTTAAATCCTGTATACATTCGGTTACATAACCGGACTTTCGACCCGTTTCGATTTTGGAACGGGTTTCTTCGTTGACAGCGTCTTTTAACCCCTGCAATCCCGGAACTGCCGCGACTTCATCAGCTCCATAGGTAAGTTGGAGGTCGTATTCCAGAGGAATCCAGGTACGGAGATCACTTTCGTTGTGTGCGAGCACGGCTTCCATCTTATCAAGGGCTTTATAAAGCGCAGCCTCTTTTGAGGCATCCGGCATCTGAGCCCGATTCATTTCGGCAAATAGATCCGTTAAGCGTTCTCTGTAAAAATCAGGGAGTTTTTCTATCCATTGCACAAGCAGGCGGTCTTCTTTTTCTCTGTCGGCGTCTGTTTTCTGAAATGCCGGGATATCTCCGGTAAATATTTCTCCGATATCGTGAAACAGACACATTTCAATGAGACGGTTTTGGTTCAGATCCGGAAACCTGTCCGCCAGAAAATAAGCCATCATACACAATCGCCAGCTATGTTCCGCCACACTTTCATGGCGTCCCATCGAGGTATAGGAGTGCCGGGTCTGATTCTTCAGTTTTTCAAGCGTATGCATAATTTCCAGATAGTTTTTCCAGTCCATATCATGTCCTCCTTTGGTCGATAAATGCGCGGCAGTACGCCGTTTTGCTTTATTATAACGATAGTTGGAGAGAATCTCAATAGTGTTACTGCGTATTGTGAATTGAGGGATTCGTGTGTATAATAGAAAAGGCGGAAAGAAACGGATTGAAACAGAGCGATGAATTTCGTTTTGTATGGCTTTGATGCGGAGGGGCTATGATAGAACTGAAAGGAAAATATAACGAAGCGAAAATTTTTACAGATGTGGTGGATGAAGCATCCATTTCTCAGATACTTCTGTTACTGAACCAGGAATTTGTATCCGGCAGTAAAATAAGACTGATGCCGGACGTTCATGCGGGCGCGGGGTGTACGATCGGAACGACTATGACGATTACCGATAAAATTGTTCCGAATCTTGTAGGGGTAGATATCGGCTGCGGAATGGAGACCGTAAAAATAAAAGAAAAGCATATCGAGTTACAGAAGCTGGATAAACTGATTTATGAAAAAATCCCGTCCGGGTTTCATGTACGGGAGAAAACGCACAGATATTTTGACGAAATCAATCTCGAAGAATTGTATTGTTATAAACACATTAATCCGGACCGCGCCGAAAAAAGCCTGGGAACGCTCGGAGGAGGCAATCATTTTATTGAAGCGGATAAAGATGAAGAAGGCAATATTTATATTGTAGTTCATTCCGGCAGCCGTCATCTGGGGCTGGAAGCGGCTAATTATTACCAGGAGGAGGGCTATCAGCGGTTAAACGGCTCTGCAAAAGAGGATGTGGAACATCTGATTGCGGAATTAAAGGCGCAGGGCAGAGAGCGGGAGATACAAAAAAGCATCGCGGCGTTAAAGAATACGAAACATACGAATATTCCGAGGCAGCTTGCATATGTGACCGGAGATCTGTTTGACCGGTATATCCATGATATGAAAATCATTCAAAGGTATGCAGAGCGGAACAGGCAGGCGATGACGGATGAAATTGTAAAGGGTATGAAACTTCATGTCACAGAACAATTTACAACCATCCATAATTATATTGATACGGACGCCGGGATATTAAGAAAGGGAGCCGTGTCCGCGCGAAAAAATGAAAAACTGCTGATTCCGATCAATATGAGGGACGGTTCTTTGATTTGTATCGGAAAAGGAAATGACGACTGGAATCAGTCGGCGCCGCACGGCGCCGGGCGGCTAATGAGCCGATCGGAGGCAAAGGGATCGTTTACGGTATCGGAATTTAAAAAACAGATGAACGGCATATATACTACATCTGTAAACAAAGATACTCTGGACGAGTGTCCGATGGCTTATAAAGGAATGGAGGATATTGTAAATAATATCGGCGATACGGCTGACATAGTACAGGTGATCAAACCGATTTATAATTTTAAGGCAGGCGGGGAAGAGACGAATGCTTACCGGTAACTGCTGGACTTTTATTTCATAACATAGTATAGTAAACACATTGAACCTTGAAAACTACATAAAATAGTGTTACAGTTTCAGATACGTAATCCTGTAGGCGGAAACGACAGGCAGGGTATGTCCCTTCTAGCGCCATGTACCTGTTGGAGCGGAATAACAGGTTGACGAGGAAAAGGGTGATCGAAAATTCGGCGGATGCCCTTTCGTACCGCCCAGTACGAGATATGCCGTTAAATATGCGGGTAACTGCAAAACAAAAACGGTATAATGGGATGAATGGAATGGATTTGTGTCTGCGCGCACTTGACACAAACTTGTTATGCGTAAAAAAACGTGCGCGGAAATGGGGATATATATGTGTGGAATTATCGGCTATACGGGAAGTGAAGACGTAAAAGAAATTTTGCTGGATGCGCTTGAGCTGTTAGAATACAGAGGATATGACAGCGCGGGCATTGCGGTAAAAGAGGAGAAGACAGGTGAGACAAAAGTATGCAAATGCGCCGGAAGGGTCAGCGACCTGCGTATGATCTGTGAAACGGAAAAGCTTTTGTCGACCTGCGGAATCGGTCATACAAGATGGGCGACGCACGGCGGAGTAAATGACAGCAACGCGCATCCGCACAGGTGCGGCAGAGTGACGCTGGTGCACAACGGAATCATTGAAAATTACAGAGAGCTGGCGTCGGACAGCGGCCTGACGGATAAACTGGTATCGGAGACGGACAGCGAGGTCGTAGCGGCGCTGCTTAATTATTATTATAAGGATGATCCGAAAGAGGCAATTAAAAAAACGGTAAAGAGACTGACAGGAACATTTGCGCTGGTAATTTTGTTTGAAGACTGTCCGGACGTAATATATTCCGTAAGAAATGTCAGTCCGATTGTAGCGACACTTTGTAAAGAAGGCGCGATGCTGGCTTCCGATTTGACGGCGCTGTGTCGATTCACGAACGAATATTTTGTAGTTCCGGAATATCATATTTTAGAGCTGCACAAAGATCATATCGTAATGACGGATTTTGACGATCATGTTGTAGAACCGGAATTTTTAACGGTTGACTGGCAGCTGAATGCGGCCGGAAAAAACGGTTATCCGTTTTATATGGAAAAAGAGATTATGGAACAGCCTTTGGCCATCGAACAAACAATCAGAGGGCGTATCGTGCACGGACTCCCGGATTTTACGGCAGACGGAGTGCCGGATCATATTTTTACGGACTGCGACAGAATCTGTATTGTGGCGTGCGGGACCGCAATGCATGCGGGGCTTGTCGCACAGGCGCTTGTAAAGTCAATCATTCATATGCATATTGACGTAGAGCTGGCTTCCGAGTTTATGTATTCGGATCCGGTGATAGATGAAAAGACACTTGTAATTGCCGTTTCGCAGTCGGGAGAAACCATCGATACGCTTGAGGCGTTAAAGTATGCGAAGAAGCGGGGAGCGACCTGCCTTTCGGTTATCAATGTCAAAGGCTCGTCAATTGCGAGAGAGAGCGATTATGTGCTTTATACCTGCGCCGGTCCGGAAATTGCGGTTGCAAGCACAAAGGCGTATACGACACAGCTTTCGGTATTTTATCTGATGACGGCAAAAATGGCGCAGCTTCGCGGTATTTTTACCGAAGAGGAGACGCTTTGTTTTATCAGAGAACTTGAGCGGACGCCCGATACGATCAAAGAAGTTTTAGAGTCAAGAAAAGAAATTCATATCGTTGCAAAGAAGGTTTTAAGCGCAAAAGATTTATTTATGATTGGCAGGGGACTTGATCATTCGGCTCTGTTAGAGGGTTCTTTAAAACTGAAGGAGGTTTCCTATATTCATTCGGAGGCATATGCGTCGGGGGAGTTAAAACACGGACCGATTGCGCTGATTACGCAGGATACGCCGGTCGTAGCGGCGGCGACGCAGGAAAAGCTGCTTTCAAAGGAGCTTTCCAACATCAGAGAAGTAAAATCGCGCGGAGCGGATGTTCTGCTTTTTATTAAAAAAGCGCTTGCGGGAAATCTGGATCAGGAGTATGAAGTAATTACGCTGCCGGATATGAGAGATGAGTTTATGGTATTGCCTACGTCTGTAGCTTTACAGCTTCTGGCTTATTACGTATCTTCCGACAAAGGGTTTGACGTAGATAAGCCAAGAAATCTTGCGAAGGTAGTTACCGTGGAATAAAAGGGGCGGATGAACCGCCTGTTTTTTGCCGGGCAGGATTGCGTATCTGAGACTGTAAACAGGAAAGAACGCGGTTTTTATTGGGAATCAAGAAAAGCCGCGTTCTTTCTGTTTTCACAAAAGTATTACGTCTGCATATGATAAGTAAAAAATATTATTTCAAACTGTTTATTCGGGTCAGATCTCAGGAACTGTATATGAGATTGCGCCGGGTATAAGAATGAAATGTATGACGAGGTTTTTTCATGCAAAATATCAGATTTATGCAGACAGAGGGGATTGATAAAGGAGATCTGAAGGTAGAGGTTGTAGGGAGCAGAGACAATCAGCCGATTCGGGATGCGCAGATTTCGATATCCTACTCAGGAGAACCGGACTCCGTCATAGAAGAGGTGAACACGGATGAAAATGGGATGTCAGAATCATTATCGCTTAATACGCCTCCACTTGAATACTCTATGCAGCCCGGGGAAAACCAGCCGTTCTCTCAATACACTATTCAGGTCAGTGCTCCGGGATATCGCCCGTTCGCGATCTCGGGGATCGAAGTGTTCTCAGGTCAGCTGTCCCTCCAAAGGGTGCGGCTGTCAGAAGAGGAAGCGCCGGGGAACCCGATAGATACGATTGTAATTCCGGTAAATACGCTTTTCGGAAATTTTCCGCCTAAAATCGCGGAATCGGAAATAAAGCCGATTGCAGAATCGGGAGAGATCGTATTAAGCAGAGTGGTAATACCGGAATATGTCGTTGTGCATGACGGAGCGCCCACCGATCCGACTGCCGCAAATTATTATGTAAGATATCGGGATTATATTAAAAATGTGGCATCTTCGGAGGTTTACAGCACCTGGCCGGATGCAACGCTGCGGGCGAATATTCTTGCCATTATGTCGTTTACGATGAACCGTGTCTATACGGAGTGGTACGGAAATCAATAGATTTCATTGGATTTGCTTTTCCATCCGCGCCGCCGTCAATGCATCCGGCCGCAAACGTATGTGTGAAAGAATGAAAGTTTCTTTGAGAACCGTTTAAAAGATAAACATTCGAATTTCGGGTGAAAAAATAAAAAATATGGATAATTTGCCAAATATCTTAGCAATATCGAACCATTTTTATAAGGAAATTTTATTGACTGATATATCTGTTAATGCTATAATCCTAACAAGGTAATTAAGAAGTGATGTCGAGCTTTGATAGTTTTGTCTTTCGTGAATTTGCTTATTTCACGAAACCCTAAGCAAAATCGGCAAAGGATATGGTATCAGTATGGGGCTTTATTTATACCCGCACAATCAAACCGCATATGAAAAAGCTTTGCGCCTGATGGAGAAAGAGGGCAAGGCTGCAGTGATTCATCCGACCGGGACAGGGAAATCCTTTATTGCCTTTAAACTGGCGGAAGAACGCCCTAAGGCACGTATCTGCTGGCTGTCTCCAAGCGAACATATTGTAAAAACGCAGCTTGAGAATCTGCGAAAATCCGCAGAATCGGATCGTAAGCGGCAGAGTATTTCGGAAACAGGGTTTCGAAACATTACGTTTTTGACTTACACGAAGCTTATGCTGATGAAGCAGGAGGCATTTGAGAAACTGAATCCGGACTATATTATTCTGGACGAGTTTCATCGCTGCGGCGCCGCGGAGTGGGGGAAAAGTGTAGAAAAATTGCTTGCGCAATATCAAACCGCGAAAGTTTTGGGTCTGTCCGCGACCAATATTCGATATCTTGACGGACAGCGCGATATGGCGGACGAGTTGTTTGACGGAAAAATTGCGTCGGAGATGACGTTGGGAGATGCAATTGTAGACGGGATTCTCCCTGCGCCGCAATATATCATTTCTCTTTATTCCTGTAAAGAAGATTTGTCAAATTTAAAAAACAGGGTCGATGCCATAAGTAACAAAGCGATTCGAGCAGAGAACGAAGAGATTTTCGAACAGTTAAAGCGGACGCTTCAAAATGCGGACGGACTGGATCGTATCTTTGCCCGGCATATGAAGAAGAGAAACGGCAGATACCTTGTTTTTTGTATGGATAAAGAACATATGGAGGAAATGGCAGCCAAAGCGCATGATTGGTTTTGGCGCATAGACGACGAGCCGCACTGTTACGTCGTGTATTACGGCAATCCGGAAGCAGACAGGGAATTTACAGCTTTTAAGGATGACAAAAGCGATCATTTAAAGCTGCTTTACTGTATTGATATGTTAAATGAAGGCGTCCATGTGGAAGGAATCGACGGGGTGATTTTGCTGAGGCCGACGGTGTCTCCGATTCTCTATCTGCAGCAGATCGGGCGCTGTCTTGCGGCGGGGAAGAAATCCGCGCCGATTATTTTTGATATTGTAAATAATTTTGACAGCTTATATTCCATTGATTCAATCGAAGATGAGATTCAGGAAGCGCTATTAAAACGGGACGTTTCTTTAACCGAACGAAAGCGATTTTCAGAGAGGTTTCGGAGCACGGACGAGTCAAGGGATTGTCTGAAATTATTTGAAAAACTGAAAAGAAGCCTCTCCTCCGCATGGGAGATTTATTATAGGGCGGCCGAAGATTTTTACAGAAAAAACGGCAATTTAAATATACCAAAAACTTATATGACGGAAAGCGGGCTTGCGCTGGGCGCATGGATTATTACGCAGAGACGCGTTTATGCGGGGAAAATTCCGGGCAGGCTGACAGGCGAACAGATAAAAAAGCTCAATGCGGTTGGCATGGAGTGGGAAAGTAAATCGGAGCAGCGATTTATACAGGGCTGCGAGGCGCTTGCGGCATATAAAAACGAACATGGCAATACGGACGTGAAGGCCGATTATGTGACAGAAGAAGGATTCCGACTTGGGAAATGGGTCAGCGCCATGAGGCAGAAAAAGAAATTCGAACAGCGGAAGGCGGGAGACGAGACGGCATTTGCGGAGGATTGGATGGAAAAGCTGGATGCGCTGGGAATGATATGGGACCGGCACGACTGGAAATGGGAGCAGAATTTTCAGGCAGCGGAGAAATATTACAAAGAGCACGGGAACCTTTCCGTACCGCGCGACTGCGTTACGGAAGACGGTATGCGGCTTGGAGTCTGGCTTGAGAATCAGAGAGAAAGATATGCCAAAGGAAAGGAAGACGCCGTGCCTCTTGGTACGGAACGGATTAGCAGATTAAACGCCATAGGCATGGAATGGGAAAAAAAGAATGACAGCTTATGGGATAAATATTATGCCCTTGCCAGATTATTTTATGAAGAAAACGGCCATCTGAATGTTCCGGCGGGTTACTGTGCGGACGGTCTGGAGCTCGGAAAATGGATTTATTCACTGCGGCGAAAGAGGCAAAATCCATCGTCTTCCGGCAGAAAGCTGACGGAGGACCGCATTCGGAAGCTGGACGCTATCGGAATGGACTGGAACAGGGATGCATGGGAGGTTAAATACCGACTGGCCGAAGATTATTACAGGGAACACGGTAACTTAAAGATTCCGTCGGATTTTGTGACAAAGGAGCGGATATGGCTCGGAAAATGGGTGTATGAGCAAAAGAAGAGCTGTAAAAACCGGACGCTTTGTGAAGAACGGAAGAAGAAACTGGAAGAAATCGGAATTGAATGGACAAATACGGGGAGAACGGAATGAATAACAAATTTCATGACGCCTCATTAAAACTAATCAAAATGTTTAATGTGGTACTCATAACAATACCTTTTGCCCTTGTCTGGATGTACTATTACGCAGAGCGGACCGACGCGCCGTATTATGCAAAAGGAAATTGGCTGATTATTGTTTTGTTTTTGATTCTTTATACCATATACGGACATGTTTATGATGCGTTGCTTTTACAGATCAGTCATATATCGGAAATGGTGTACAGCCAGAGTCTTTCGGCTGTGATATCGGACGGCATTATGTATATTGTGTGCTGGCTGCTGACGAAGCATCTGCCTGCGGTTTGGCCGCTTCTGCTTGTTCTGTTTGCGCAGGTTCTATTATCGGCGCTTTGGGCAAATGTGTTTCATCGATGGTACTTTCGCAAGTTCCCGCCCAAACGGACTGCAGTCGTATATGATATGCGGGAAGGAATGGAAAAGCTTTTAGAGGAGTACGGACTGGATAAAAATTTCTGTGTGGAAGCCGCGGTAAGCGTAGAGGAGTGTCTTGCAAACGGGATGACGGTTCTTAACGGTATGGAAACGGTATTTTTATACGGAATACACAGCCGCGAACGAAATATCCTCCTGAAATATTGCGTCGCAAATAAAATTGCAGTTTATGTGATTCCCAGAATCGGCGACGTGTTAATGAGCAGCGCAAAACCGGTACATATTCTTCATTTGCCGATTCTTCAGGTAAAGCAGTATGCGCCTTCCGTAGAATATGTTGTAGTAAAGCGTTTGATAGATCTTATCGTATCGGGGGCGGCGCTTATCTGCCTTAGTCCGATTATGCTAATTACAGCTATCGTTATCAAGGCGGAGGACCGCGGTCCGGTTTTCTATAAACAGTGTCGGCTGACAAAGGACGGAAAAAAATTTATGGTATTGAAATTCCGCAGTATGAGAGTAGATGCGGAAAAAGACGGCGTTGCGAGGCTTTCCAGCGGGGAGCATGACGACCGGATTACTGTTGCGGGCAGGATGATCCGAAAAATGAGAATTGACGAGCTGCCGCAGCTTTTGAATATTATAAAAGGCGATATGTCGATTGTCGGTCCGAGACCGGAGCGGCCGGAAATTGCGGCGCAGTATGAAAAAGAATTGCCGGAGTTTGCATTGCGTCTTCAGGCAAAGGCCGGTCTGACCGGATACGCGCAGGTCTACGGGAAATACAATACAAGTCCCTATGACAAGCTGCAGATGGATTTAATGTATATAGCAAAGCCGGGGATATTAGAGGATATCCGGATTATGTTTGCCACGGTAAAAATATTGTTTTTACCGGAGAGCACGGAAGGAGTTGCAAAAGGCGCGGTGACTGCCATGACGCCGGAACAGCCGGAGCTATCCTCTTTGGGTAAGGAAAATAAGGTGATAAATGCGGTCGGCAGTATGAGGGACTAGGATGGATTACTCTGTACTTATGTCTGTTTATAATAGAGAAAAACCGAAATATCTGGCTCAGGCGATGGAGAGCATAGCGTCTCAGACCATTCCGACGGATGATTTTGTGCTTGTCTGCGACGGGCCGTTAAACGACGGATTGGAGCAGGTGATATCCGACGGGAAAAAGTTATTCGGAGACGCCCTTCATCTTGTGCGTCTGGAAAAAAACGGCGGGCTTGGAAATGCCCTGAATACGGGGATTAAGTATTGCAGACATGATCTGGTTGCGAGAATGGACAGCGACGATATCAGCCTCCCCGGACGGTGTGAAAAACAACTGGCTGCATTTGAAAACGATCCTTCGCTTTCCGTACTCAGCGGAACAGTGCTGGAATTTAAGGATTCGCCGGAGTATGTTTCCGGGAAAAGGGAGCTGCCCCAAAAGCATGAAGAAATTCTGGCGTTTTCATGCAAACGGAATCCCTTTAATCATCCGGCTGTAATGTTTCAGAAATCGGCGGTGGCTGCGGCGGGCGGTTATGATGAGTCGTACCCGCTTTTTGAGGATTATTATCTGTGGATTCGTATGCTTCAAAACGGCTGTAAGGGCTATAACCTGAAGGAACCTCTGCTGTATATGAGAACGCCGGAGGATTTGTATCTGCGCCGCGGAGGAAAAAAGTATGCAAAAGATATGCTGCGGTTTCATAAATGGCTGCTGCGTTCGGGATTTACGAAACCGCTTCAGTTTCTTACCGGCGCCGTGCCGCATGCGCTTGTATGCGTGCTGCCGAACCGGGTGCGCCGGGCGGTATATAAGGGACTGCGTGCCCGCTGCTGATTAGTACGCCGGAGTAATTTCGCAGGATGACAGAAGGAGAGGCAGATGAAAAAAAAGGTTGCTTATGTGATTAACAGAATAGAAAGAGGCGGCCCCAGCAACGTTGTTTTAGGAATCATCCACAATCTGGATCACTCACAATTTGAACCGGTATTAGTTACGCTGTTTTGCGGAAATGACGAAACGATTGTAACGGAATTGAAAGAGAAAGGCATTTCGGTGATTGAGTGCCAAAATAACAGCAGAATGAAATATCTGCTGTTCGGGCACAGAGAATTAAAAAGAATCGTGAACGACAGGTTGATTCAAGTCATACATAGTCATGGTTTTGTGCCGGATATCGTTTCCTCCCGGATGCACAGGAAGGTAAGGAAAATCAATACCATTCATAACAATATGTATGAAGATTATATCTTTACTTACGGGAAATGGAAAGGATTTCTATATACCAGGATTCATTTACGCGCAATGAGAAAGCTGGACTTGTGTGTCTGCTGTTCAAAGACAGTGCAAGAGGTGATGCAGAAGCGTCTGAAAAATGTGACGTACATTCGAAACGGCTGCGGAGAAATCGATACCTGCAATTATGAATCAAGAGAAACATTAGGAATACCGGATGGCGCCGTCGTTTTTATCTATGCAGGGCATTTTTCGCCGTGTAAAAGAACGCTGCAGCTGGTAAATCATTTTCATCATTTTCGTCAGGAAAATGAATATTTAGTCATGATAGGGGACGGTCCTGAACATAAAAAGTGCAGGGAGGTTTGTGACGATCATATTAAATTCCCGGGAGTTTTAAAAAATCCTTATCCGTATATGAAGATGGCTGACATATACGTATCAGAGTCTGCTTCGGAAGGATTTTCTGTGTCAATACTTGAAGCGCTGACCTGCGGTCTGGGATTGTTTTTATCGGATATTCCGTCTCATAAAGAGGTATTCGACATTTCGGAGGAAACTTATTTGGGCGAATATTTTTCGGAGAATCAGTTTTCCGAAAAACTGCAGAGCCTTCGTTTAAATTTTTCTGCAATAGAGAAAGCGAAGATAAAGGATTTTAAAAGAAAGTATCTTTTGGACAGTAATATGGCAAAGCAATATCAAATGCTGTATTAGGGGAGATCTAATAGTGAAGGTATGTTTTTTAATTGCTGATATAACAAGCAGGGGCGGGACGGAACGCGTTACGACAATCATTGCGAACGGGCTGGTTGAAAAAGGCCTGGAAGCAGGAATTATTTCATGCAGAGGAAAAGGGAGCAGTTTTTTCTTTCTGAATGAAAACGTAAAAACGCATTTTCTGAGTGCGGAAGATATCAAAAATCCAATCAAAAGAAAGTTTTCCAACGTTTCTGCGATTAAGAAGTGCGTAGAACAAAACCATTATGACGTTCTCGTTGCGGTCGATATTTATTTATATCTTTATCTTTTCCCGCTGCAGATGAAAAGGAAATGCAAATGCGTTGCATGGGATCATTTTAATTATTATATTTCAAGTCACAGAGGCGCAAAACTGGCTAAAATACTTGCTGCAAAATATGCGGATAAAGTAGTGGTTTTAGGAAAAAACGACCTGCAAAATTACAGGTCGCATTTTAAGAGAGCAAAAAATCTGACATGTATTTATAATCCTGTCGCATTTCAGAAAACGGAATATAAAAATCCGCATGTGCACCGGGTAATTGCCGCGGGTAATCTGACGGAAGCAAAAGGATTCGATTTACTGATAGACGCATGGAATCTTATAGAGAAAAACAAGAAACTGGAACAGGATTGGAAACTGGACATTTTTGGAAACGGTGAACAGAAAGAGATGCTGCAAAGCAAAATCAGGGGTTACGGTTTAAAAAGGGTAACACTGAAAGGATATGCAAATAATCTTGAGGCGGAATTGATGAATTCGGCTGTTTTTGTTTTGTCTTCGCGTCATGAGGGGTTTGTTCTGGCGCTGTTAGAGGCCCAGGCAAAAGGACTTCCCTGCGTAAGTTTTAACTGTAAAGAAAGTCCGGCGGAGATTATTGACGACGGGGTGAACGGTTTTCTTGTCGAGGAAGGAAACATCGAACAGTTGGCTGAAAAAATGGGGATTCTTATGAACGATTCTGCGCTAAGGATAAAATTTGCGTCCGAGTCTCAAAAAGATTTAGGACGTTTTGAACCGGAAAGAGTGATAGAACAGTGGGAAACGCTGCTTTATCAGCTGCTTGGAGGGCGATGAATTGCAGAGTGTTTTTATGGGCGTATCCATTTTCTATGTTTTTATCTTTATAACAGGGATAATTGGAGCGAATAAAATTAAAATATCAAGAAAGATGCGCAAGCTTTCTTTTGTTCTTTTCGCATTGTCGCTGTCGCTCATTGCGTATGGCGTGACGCCTCCTCCGAACTGGGATCTGGCGCGGCATTTTGAGTGGTTAGATATTATCAGGAAAAGCGATCTGTCATTATTTGAATTTTTGTTTCAAAACAAGTCCGGAATCGGAGGATGGCTTTATAAGAACCTGATCGGATTTAATTTTCTAAGATATATTGTTGCAAAAATGTTTACTACTAACAATGCGATGCCGTTCCTGTGCGTACTGTTGGAGTATCTGATTATCGGATATATTTTTATAGACTGGTCAAAGGACAATAATTACAAGGGGAGAGTAAATTTTACTTCTCTTTTATTATGTTTCGCGCTGTTTCCGTTTCCATATGCAGTATCGGGGATTAGAAACACGCTGGCAGTTGCAATTGTCAGTTTAGGTATCTATCAGTATTTGTATAAAGGAAAGCCGATTGCTGTATTTATCGTTTTTGCGGCTATTGCAGTTACGATACATCCTGCAGTATTTTTTGCCGTGCCTTTTGTGTTTTTTGTACGCTATGAAACCGGAATAAAGGGGTTTTTGATCGTTTTCGGCGTTACATTGTTTATTGATTTGGCGACAACCTATTTTGCAAGCTCAGGTTTTTCTTTTTTGGCGCTGATGGCGAGAACCTATAAGCATTATACATCAGAAAATCAATATCGGGGCGACAGATATGCATTATATGGAAACGTTCTGATTATAGGGATCTTTCTCTTTGTTTATCTGATTGCAAAGAAAAATGAGGGAATCAATAAAAACTGGGATAAAAGGCAGATTGCCGTCTATTCGTTTTTAACATATTATATGTGCTTTATACTTGGAAATATCGGAAACTATGATATGGTAACAAGGCCGTCCTATTTGCTCGGAGTATTTTCTCCTGCGCTGACTTCTTTAATTGTGAACACGGAAAAAAAGTCCCGCTCAAAAACAAAGCTGATTTTGTATATCGTGAAGCTGGCAGTTTGCGGAATATGTATGTATGTTTGTTACAAACACACAATTATTCTTCTGCAGGGATACTGATTTGACGGATACAAAGGAGCTGTAAAACGGCGGTACGGAGGTTTGTTATGCAGATTGCATGGGTATGCGACACGGCTTATCAGATATTAAATTGTATCATTTATACACGATCAAACGGGAAAGATACCGTTGATTTATATATTGGGCATCAGTTTGTAAATTCGGAAGAGATTGAGAAAAAATTAAGGGAGACAGGTTTCTTTCGAAGGATTGTTCCCTACAGACCGCTGAAAAATGAACGCGGCGTAGCAGGCACGATTAAAAAGATGTACGGAATCGTTTCACCGCGGTACCGTTTGGGAAGAATGCTGATCCATTCGGATGATCTGCAGCGGATTCCAAACAGGTATGATGCGGTTTTTATAAGTGTTCCGGCATATTTTCAAATTTCACTGGCCTTTTTTTCAAAAGCGCAGCGGATTTGTTATTTTGATGACGGGATGGGAAGTTATTTTGGAGATGTCTCGAATCCGCAGAAAAAGACAAGGATAATGTATGCTTTCCTTGGCCATAATTTAAAAAAACTAAAGCCGGATGCGCTGTATCTCAATCAGCCGGATTTTTGTCAGAGCAAAATGGATTGTCCCAGATTTCCGCTGCCGGAGTTAAACAGAGACGATTCGGATGCAATGGAGCTTCTCTCCAAAATTTTTAATTATAAAAGAGACGGTTACTATACAAAATACCGTTTCATTTACCTGACGCAGCCGAACGACGACGGCCTGGAGAAGGTGGAACAGGTGGATGAAAAGATAATCCGCCTGCTTGCGGAATACGGTAAAGATGTGCTTCTCAGACCGCATCCGCGTCAAAAACAGGTGAATGCGGGAGGGCTTTTGGAGGATCGTCACCGCGATATGTGGGAGCTGATCTGTGCCGATCAGATTCGGGACGACCATGTTTTAATCGCGGCTTTTTCTACATCCCAGATTATTCCGAAGTTATTCTATAACAAAGAGCCGTATATTATTTTCTTATACAATCTGTATCCTATGCTGGTGAAACCGGAGAATCGAATCGAGATGCTGAATTTAACGGAAACCATTAAACATCATTACCGGAAGCCGGAAAAGGTGTTTGCGCCGGATACGTTTGAAGCGCTTGCGTCCTGTATGCGCAGGATTGCGGGCGGCGGGAGGAAAAATGAGTCATAACAGTAAGGCGTTAAAATCGGGCGTCTGGTATACCGCTTCTAATTTTCTGATAAAAAGTCTGGCATTTATTACGACGCCGATTTTTACGAGAATGCTGTCGCAGGAGCAGTTTGGAGCGTTTAATAATTACGCTTCCTGGCAAAGTATACTTACCGTGTTCGTAACGCTGAATTTAAGCGCAACGCTAATCAGCGCCCGATATGATTTTGAAAAAGATTTAAACAGATATAACTGTTCCATGCTTGCGCTGGGAGCGTGTTCTGTGCTGATATGCGGAGTGATTACAAATGTATTTGGCGCGTTTTTTTCCGATTTATTCGAATTAAGTCGATCTTACATGAACCTGATGTATCTTTTTTTGCTTTTTAATCCGGCAATCGAGCTTTTTCAGTCAAACGAAAGGTTTTTTTATAAATATAAGATGTCTGTTCTTATGGCGCTCCTGCTTGCCGTGGGCACGACGGGTCTTTCTGTTTTGCTGATTTTTATCATGCCGGACCGGCTGCTGGGGCGGACGCTCGGCGCGGTGCTGCCTACGGCGTTCCTGGGCGGGGCGATTATTGTGTTTTATATCATAAAAGGAAAAGGAATAAAACTGTCGTATTGGAAATATGCGCTGCCGATCTGCCTTCCATATATCCCTCATTTGCTGTCGCTTACGCTGTTAAATGCAATGGATAAAACAATGATTACAAAACTGTGCGGATCGGAGGATACGGCATTGTACAGTCTGGCGTATACCTGCGGCATGATAGTGGTACTGTTTTTGACTTCTTTAAATACAGCGTTTAATCCGTGGCTGGCGGAGCATCTGCATTCCGGGGAATATGAGGAAGTGTACCGTTTTTCGAAAAAGTATATTCTGGCGTTTTGCGGGCTGGCGGCAGGCGTTATGCTTTTTGCGCCGGAAGCGCTCCTTCTGATGGGAGGGGAGTCTTATATGGCGGCAAAATACGTCATGCCGCCGGTTGCCGCCGGTTGCGTCTGCCAGTTTTTATATACCATGTTTGTAAACGTGGAACAATACATGAAGAAAACAGTGGGAATGGCTGCCGCCAGTGTGTCCGCGGCGCTTCTTAATTTTGTTCTGAACCTGGTTCTGATTCCGAAATATGGCTATATTGCCGCAGCTTATACGACCCTTATAAGCTATTTGTGGCTGTTGGCGTTTCATATGTTTTTAGTATACAGAATGAAGCTGGGAAGAATTTACGACTATAAATTTATATTGGGTGTAATAGGAGTGAATCTGGCTTTTACAGGGATCGTGAATTTTGTTTATACAAATTTTTGGATTAGAGGCTTGTTGCTTCTTATCTATATAGGGACATTTTTCCTGGTTCTGTTTAAATACAGGAAAATGATTTTTACTTTTATCAAAAGAAGAAAAGTTTCCGAATAATTGCGGAGGCTGATTTGAAAATTAGATATAGAGGAGATTTAGGTTGCAAAGTGAGATTAAAAGAAACCATATGGCGGATATTGTGAAGGGAATCTGCAGTATTTTTGTTGTAACTACCCATTTTGCATGGAGCGATGCAGAGCGTCGTTTTTTCCTGTTTCCGTTTTGGATTGATATGGCGGTTCCTGCTTTTATGATTATTTCGGGGTACGCGAACGCGGTATCTTTTGAAAAAAACCGGACGGACAGTCTTAGTAAGGCATATGCGCCGCAGAATATTGCGGATAAATTCATCCGGTATACGCGGCCGTTTGCAGCTGTCTATTGTCTGGAAGCGCTGTTAATGATTGCAAAGTACGGGGCGGGACTGGAATCCGGCTGGCTTACAGGCTGGATATCGGGCGGATTCGGACCGGGCAGTTATTACTTTCCGATACTGGTACAGCTTATCTTTTTGTTTCCGCTGATTTATTTTTTGATTCGCAGGTATGGTCACTTTGGTCTATTGATCTGCGGCGTGATGAACGGATGTTATGAGGTTTGGCAGTACGGTCTTAATATGAAGGAAAGTTGGTACAGACTGCTTGTTTTTCGCTATCTTTTGCTGATTGCGTTTGGCTGTTATCTGTATTTAGGCGGAAAAAAGCGAAATCCTGTCATAGCTTTTGGAGGATGTGCAGGGTGTATTTTTATTATTCTTGTAAAATATGCAGGATATTCTCCTGAAATCCTGCGATACTGGAGCGGAACATCCTTTCTTGCGGCTATGTATATTATGCCGTTAATGGGAAAGCTTCTTGTATCTCCTGTATGCGCTTCCTTACGGTGCGGATCTTTGGAAAGACTTGGAAGGGCTTCTTATCATATTTTCCTGGTGCAGATGATGTATTACTGTTTTTTATCAGAACCGATATACAGAATAATAAAGATTCGTGCGGCGGCGCTTGTCGTCGATGTCTGCCTGTGCCTTTTCGGAGGGTATCTGTTTTATCTTGCGGAGGGCAGATTTACCGCGAACATAAAGACGCAGATTCGAAAATATACATAAAAGATTCTACTTTCATTTTCAAGGGAGGAAATAACAATGTTGAATGACAAAAGTATTCTTGTAACCGGAGGAACGGGGTCTTTCGGCCATCATTTTGTGGACTATGTGTTAAAGCGTTATCAGCCGAAAAAGATTATTATCTATTCGCGGGATGAGTATAAGCAGTTCATTATGGATAATCGGTATAAGGAGCACCGCGAGATCCTGCGCTACTTTATCGGAGACGTCAGAGACGAGGCGCGTCTGCGTATGGCGATGAAAGGCGTGGATTATGTCATTCATGCAGCGGCTTTAAAGCAGGTTCCGGCCTGCGAATACAATCCGAACGAAGCGATTAAGACAAATGTGAACGGCGCGATGAATGTGATTACCGCATCTCTCGACGCGGGAGTTACAAAGGTAGTTGCTTTATCGACAGATAAGGCGGTCAATCCTATTAATCTGTACGGCGGGACAAAGCTGGTTTCGGACAAGCTCTTTACTGCTGCCAATTCCTATTCCGGCGCCGGGAATACCCGTTTTGCAGTCGTACGGTATGGCAACGTAGCCGGAAGCCGCGGTTCGGTCATTCCGTTTTTCCAGAACATTATTGAGAACGGCGGGACCGAACTTCCGATTACGGATTACCGGATGACACGTTTCTGGATCAGTTTGGAGCAGGGCGTAGAACTGGTGATTAAGGCGCTCTCGGAGGCAAAGGGAGGGGAGACGTTTATTTCCAAAATTCCTTCTTTTAAAGTAAAGGATCTGGCGCAGGCAATGCTTCCGGGCTGCAAGATGCCGGAGGTCGGCATTCGTGAAGGGGAAAAGCTGCATGAAATCATGGTGACGCGCGAGGATTCCATGCATACCTATGAGTACGAAAAGCATTTCATTGTCTACCCGCACTATAACTGGTGGGGAAAACAGGACGTTATTCCGGGCGGAAAACCGGTAGCGCCCGAATTTGAATACAGCTCCGGCACGAATACGGAATGGTTAAGCGTAGAAGATATCCAAAGACTGTTAAAAACAGATCTGGATCGGCATTAGAATCCCGGACACATGGTATTTTTCGTTCGGATATCAGATTTTGCAAAGCAAAGTCATGGGAGGATTGTATGGAACAATTAGCGATAAAGGGCGGCAGTCCTGTCCGCAATGAGAAAATTTTTTACGGACATCAGTGGATTGACGAAGAAGATATTAAGGCGGTAAGCCGGGTGCTTTGCAGCGATTACCTGACCTGCGGTCCGGCGGTGAGCGAAATGGAGCGCGTTTTAGAGGCGTATACGGGGGCAAAACATGCTGTGGCGGTTTCTAACGGAACCGCGGCGCTGCACTGCGCCTGCATTGCGGCGGGAATCGGGCCGGGCGACGAGGTGATTACTACGCCGCTTACTTTTGCGGCAAGCGCAAACTGCGCGCTTTACTGCGGCGCAAGACCTGTATTTGCGGACGTAGATCCGGAAACTTACAATATCGACCCGGAGAGTATTCGTTCGCATATCACAGACAAAACAAAGGCGGTCGTTGCCGTTGATTTTACGGGGCAGGCGGTGAAGCACGAAGAAATCCGCGCGCTCTGCGACGAGTACGGTCTTGTGTTTATTGAGGACGCCGCGCATGCGATAGGCACAACCTACAAAGGGAGGCAGGTTGGTTCCCTTGCGGATATGACCTGTTTCAGCTTCCATCCGGTAAAGACCGTGACCGGCGGCGAGGGAGGCGCCATCCTTACCGACAGGGAGGACTTTTATCAGAGACTTGTTCTTGCACATACACATGGAATTACACATGACGAGAATATGATGGAGGACGGCCCGCATGAAGGACCGTGGTGCTATGAACAGATTTCGCTTGGATTTAATTACCGGATTACAGATTTTCAGGCGGCTCTGATTACAAGCCAGATGAAAAAACTCGACCGGTTTGCGGCGCGGCGCAAGGAAATCGTAAAAGCATATAACGACGCTTTTTCAGAAGTCCCTGGGATTATTTTACAAAAGGAAATCCCGGAATCGGATACCTGCAGACATCTTTATATCATCCGCCTTGACTTTGAAAAGCTCTCCTGCACGCGCAGGGAATTTTTTGACGCGATGAGCGCGGAAAACGTGCAGTGTCAGATTCACTATGTCCCGGTTTACTGGTTTCCGTATTACAGACATTTGGGCTATGAGAAAGGTCTTTGTCCGAATGCGGAGGATGTTTATAAAGGGATTATGAGTATTCCGCTGTATCCAAAGATGAATGATACGGATGTTGCGGATGTGATTCATGCGGTAAAAAAAGTGGCGCGCGGATATGAGACTGCGTAAGGCAAAAAATGGGCGCAAGCACAGTATGAAGTGAAATTCCAACGCACGCAGCAAAGCTGCGGAATGGGGGTTAGCAGGAAAATGACGGATAAAAATATTGCGATTATTACGGCGCGCGGCGGCTCTAAACGCATACCCAAAAAGAATATACGGAATTTTTGCGGAAAACCGATTATTGCATACAGTATTACGGCTGCAATAGAAAGCGGTATTTTTGAGGAAGTGATGGTTTCTACAGACAGTGAAGAAATTGCAGATATTGCGAGAGCCTGCGGCGCATCTGTTCCGTTTATGAGAAGCGAAGAGACGAGCAGCGATTATGCCACGACAAGAGATGTGCTGCTGGAAGTTTTGAAAAAGTACGAAGAATTGGGCAAGTCGTACGATATTATGGCGTGTCTTTATCCAACGGCTCCGTTTATTACGCCGGAAAAGCTGCAGAAAGCTTTAAATGAGATGAAAACGCGCGGCGGATGCGGGGTGATTCCCGTCACACGTTTTTCCTTCCCGCCTCAGAGAGCCTATGTGATAAGAGACGGAGCGCTTGTTTACAATCAGCCGGAATTTGCAAACTGCCGCTCACAGGATTTGGAGCCCTTATATCATGACGCGGGTCAGTTTTATTTTTACGACGCGAAGGAATACCTGAAACAGAACGGGGAAATAAAAGGCAGCCTTCTTCCGTTTCTTCTTCCGGAAACGGAAGTTCGGGATATCGATAACGAGGAAGACTGGCTGATTGCCGAGCAGAGCTACCGCGCCATGGTAAAAAGAGCGGGAAAATAAGGAAAGCAGGAGAAAGAAATGTTCCATTTATTTGATTCCGTCCGTGCCGGAAAGGTATACATCATTGCGGAAATGAGCGCCAACCATGCCGGAAAACTGGAGTATGCGCTGGAGATTGTACGAGGGGCGGCAAAGGCCGGCGCGGATTGTGTGAAAATACAGACGTATACGGCAGATACGATTACAATTGATTGTGACAGTGAAGCTTTTCAGATTCACGGCGGACTGTGGGACGGATACAAGCTGCATGACTTATACACAGACGCCGGGACGCCCTGGGAGTGGCAGGAGCGGATAAAACAGGAATGCGAGGCCTGCGGAGTGGATTTTTTATCCACGCCGTTTGACAATACCGCCGTAGACTTTTTAGAGCATATCGGTTGCGAGGCTTATAAAATCGCAAGCTTTGAACTGGTGGATATTCCCTTAATTGAATATGCCGCTTCAAAGGGAAAGCCGATCATTATCTCCTGCGGCATGGGCAGCGCGGAAGAGATCGGGGAGGCGGTAGAAGCCTGCCGCCGTGTGGGAAACGAACATGTTGTACTGCTGAAATGCTGCAGCGAGTATCCTGCGGCGTGGGCGGATATGCATCTTTCCAATATCCCGGATATGAGAAAACGGTTCGGCGTTCCCGTCGGATTATCCGATCACAGTATGGGGAGTCTGGGCGCCGTGGCGGCAGCCGTCCTGGGGGCATGCGTAATAGAGAAGCATGTCTGTCTTTCAAGGGAAATCAAAAATCCGGACAGTGAATTCAGTATGGAAATGCAGGAGTTTGCGCAGATGGTCAAGGATGTAAAAAACGCGGCTCTGGCAAAGGGCGAGGTCCGTTACGGTCCGAATCCGGGGGAGGCGGAGAATTTAAAATTCCGCCGCAGTCTGTTTGCCGTGGCCGATATGAAAGAGGGAGAAACATTTACGAAAGAGAATATACGCAGCATTCGTCCGGCGCAGGGGCTTTTACCGAAGTATTTAAAAGAAATCATTGGGAAGAAGGCGTCGCGTGATATTCGGCGCGGAGAACCGATGTCGGCGGAGATGGTAAGGAGGGATTGATATGGCGCTTATGAAAGGGCAGAACGCCTGTTTCAGCAAAACGGTGACGGAGTCGGACGTTTATGGGTTTGCCGGTATTACGGGTGATTTTAACAGGGTTCATATAGACGAAGAGAAAGCAAAAAACGGGACTTTTGGAGAACGGATTGCGCATGGATTTTTAACGGCCGGTTTTATATCCACTGTTTTAGGGATGTACCTTCCCGGACCAGGGACGATTCTTCTGAATCAGAGTTTAAATTTTAAGCGCCCGGTAAAAATCGGTGATACCATTACGGCAAAAGCAACTGTGATGGAGGTATTGAAGGAAGACGAAGGAATTTATAAGCTGGAAACGGTTTGTACGAACCAGTTTCAGGAAGTTGTGATAGACGGAGAGGCGGTTGTAAAATATGCAGGCGAGTTGAGAGCGCAGGATACGGGGCGTACCGATACGTTTTACAGCAGTCAGGAATTAAAATCGCTTGGGTTAAAACGATGCGGCAAGAATGTATTCATCAGCAGGAATGCGGTTTTATACCATCCGGAGCAATTGGAGATCGGAAACAATGTCAGAATCGATGATTTTACCACAATAAGCGGAAAGATTGTTTTGGGGGATTATATCCATATCGCGCAGTTTTGCGGTCTATACGGAGGAAGCGAAGGAATATTTATGGACGACTTTTCAGGGATCTCTTCTAAAGTTACCATATATGCAACGTCGAATGACTATTCCGGAAATTCCATGACAAATCCGATGGTTCCTGCGAAATATAAGACAACCGATAAAAGCGAGGCGGTGCGTTTGTGCAGGCATGTTGTTGTCGGAAGCGGGTCCGTGATTCTGCCGGGCGTTACGATCAAAGAAGGGAGCTCGGTCGGAGCCATGAGCTTGTGCGGGAAAAGTCTGGACGCCTGGGGCGTTTATGCAGGCGCTCCGGCAAAGAGGCTGAAGGAGCGCAGCAAAAAGCTGCTGCAGCTGGAACGCCGGCTCAGGGACCACGAGGCAGCAGCCGGGGGGGGGGGGTATAGCTAAGATGCAGGCGGCCGCCGGACTCCCGGTATGGAGGCGGCATGAAAGCGGGGTATGTTGAAACAGAGCGTCTTATTTTACGCGGTATTACCAGGCAGGATGCTGACTTGATTGTAAAGTGGCGCGCCGATCCCGAGGTTTATAAATTTTTTCGGCTTCCGCATCGTCTGACGATGGAGGAACACTTGAAGTGGTACAGGGAGCGTTATCTTACGGACAGACAGCATTGTATCTGGATGGCGGTAAGGAAAGAAGACGAAGTCCCGGTTGGGATGTTCGGATTGAGAAAATCAGGAAAGGAAGAGGCGGAAATCAGTTATCTGATTGCTCCTCGGATGCAGGGAAATGGATATGCGCAGGAGACGGCCGTCTCTTTGCTGTCATGGGCAAAAAAGGAATGGAATATCAGAACTGTTTTTGCGGAAATTCATTATGAGAACGGGCCGTCTGTCCGGTTTGTGCGGCGGCTGGGTTTTGAAGAAGCGGGGAAGAATAAGAATTTTCGGGTATATAAGAAAACAATGTGATGATTTCCGGGCAGAGTGAAACGGAAAGTTTTGTTTCTGGTAATTCTGCTATTGGGGTATGCAGTCGACTGTTTTAAGAAAATAATAAGACAAAAGGTAAGAGGACGTTATGATACTTTTTCGTGCGGACGGCAATAAAATAATCGGTTCCGGCCATATTATGCGCTGCCTTTCTCTTGCAGCGGCGTTTCGCCGAACGGGGGAAGAATGCACTTTTGTACTGTCGGACGATGCGTTTGCGTTGACCGTGCATAAAAACGGTTTTCCGGCCGAGATCTTGCATACGGATTTTAAACGGATGGAGTCGGAACTGCAGAAGCTTTTGGCGCTATTGAAAAGACTTCGGCCGACATGTGTCATCGTGGACAGTTATTATGTGACGGAGACTTATTTAAAAACCCTGAAAGAACAGCGCCCGGTTGTTTATATGGATGATCTTTCTGCTTTTGCTTATCCGGCCGACTGTCTTGTGAATTATAATATATTTGGCAGCTCTGCGGTGTATGAAACGCTTTACCGGGGGGCTGCCGCGTCTTTGCCGCAGCTTTTTCTGGGGCCTTCCTACGCGCCGCTGCGGGAGGAGTTTAAACAGGTTAAAAAACGGCCGCAGCCTGTTCGGGTGAAAAATGTTCTGATTTCCACGGGCGGAGCGGATCCGGCTCATCTGGGACTTCGCTGCGTGTGTTATCTTGCCAAAGCCAAAGGGAACTATGATGAATTTTGTTTTCACGTTGTCGTCGGAGCGCTGAATGCGGATGCGGATAAAATAACGGCAGCCGCGGAGGGTCTTAAGAATGTGGAAATTCTTAAAAACGTGAGCTCTATGAAGGATGTGATGCTGCATTGTGATCTGGCGGTTGCCGCCGCCGGAAGTACGCTTTATGAGCTGTGCGCCTGCGGCGTCCCGACGATTACTTATATTTTGGCGGATAACCAGAAGCAGGGGGCAAAAGCTTTTGAAAAACAGGGACTTATGATATCGATTGGGGATGTCAGAGGAAACGATGCTGCGCCGGAAACGATCTTTCATGCAGTGAAAGCATTAAGCGATGACATGGAAAGAAGAATGGAGCTGTCGGCCGGAATGCAAAAAACAGTCGACGGCTGCGGCGCGGACAGACTTGCACAGGCATTGTCCGTGTGGGCGACGGGTATTTTTTGAAATGACGGAAAGAAAGACTTTTTGCGTGAAAAGGGATGCGTATGGCAGCAAATCTGTTTTTATGATTTGAAATTGCAGTCGTATCGGGGATATGGTAAAGTAAGGATAAATAAAACAGGAACCGTATCAGATATGAAACAGGAATTAATTGTTACCAGATATAAATTGCATAGTTGCAGTTCTTATATCCGTAAAGACATCCGCATTGCGCTTGTTGCAGATCTGCATGACCGTAAGCCGGATGAGCTGTTGTTTTTGCTTCGGAAAGAGCCGGTTGATTTTATTCTGGCAGCGGGCGATTTGATGGAACGCAGAGAAGAGGGCGTATCGGAATGGACGGAGGAAGCAATGCAGGAGTGGCAGGGGACGAAGGGAAAATGGCCTGTGTCCGATTTTCTTGCGAATGCTGCGGATGCGGCTGCCGGATGGTTATTTCCCGCGGAAAGACAGGAACGATCATGGAGCGAGGAAAACGGCAGATATTTTCTTCGGGAAGCTTCCAAAGTAGCGCCTGTTTATCTGGGAGTGGGCAATCACGAATGGTATTACCTGCCGAAGGATTATGAGGTGATGCAGAAATGCCATATAAGGCTGTTGGACAATAAGGACGTCGTGGCGGAACGCGAAGCGGCGGCGGGTAAGGGCTGTATCTTAATCGGCGGTCTTTCCACCCGCTACGATTTGGAATGGTTAAAGCGGTTTTCCCGAAAGGAAGGGTACAAAATCCTGATCTGCCATCATCCGGAATACTATCTGCGTTTTATAAAAGGGACGCGATACGATAACTTTGATCTGATTGTTTCGGGCCACAGCCACGGCGGTCAGTGGCGGATCGGAGGACGCGGCGTTTATGCGCCGGGGCAGGGTATGTTTTCCAAATATGCTTACGGCATACACAATACGGCCAAAGGCGCGCATGACGGAAAGCTGATTGTCAGCGCAGGGTGTGTGAACACGGTAAATGTACCGAGATGGGGCAATCCGTGCGAACTGGTTATAATCGAGATGAAAGCGGGCAGGTTGGATTAGCGGTAAATTATAATTTATCATAAAATATGCCATCGCGCATTTAGAAAGAAGAAAGATATGGCTTTAGAAAATAAACTTTATATTACAGATTCCACAGAACTGGCCAGAATGGAAGAAAAGATAAGTAAGAAAAAAGCTGTTGAATTATTTGAAAACGGATATCTGGACAATTATGAAGCCGGGTCATTTCAGATGCTTGCGGCAATTCATAAATATTTATTTGATGAAATATATGAATTTGCGGGAAAAGTACGAACTGTAAATATTGCAAAAGGAAATTTTAGATTTGCGCCGGTGATGTATCTGCAGTCAGCGATTGAGAATGTTGAGAGGATGCCGCAGTCAACTTTTGATGAAATAGTTGAAAAGTATGTGGAGATGAATATAGCGCATCCATTCCGCGAGGGTAACGGGCGAAGCGCAAGGATATGGCTTGATTTAATTTTGAAAAAAGAGCTGAACATGGTCGTTGATTGGAGTACAGTCGATAAGGAAGAGTATTTACTTGCAATGGAAAGAAGCCCAATTAAAGATATTGAAGTAAAATACGTTTTGAAACAGGCTTTGACTGATAAGGTCAATGATAGAGAAGTGTATAGGAAAGGCATAGATTATAGTTATTATTATGAAGGTTATGCGATATACAAAGCAGAAGATTTATAAAAAATTGTATTTGCAGGGGAGATGAAATCTCCCCTACTCAAATTTTTGATTAATCGGCTGTATGCCTTCTTTTCTCGCATTGTGCGTTTGATTTTGATTCTCCGGCGTGACTTTTTGCGTTACGCTGTTGAATTTGTTTTGATTTTTCTGTTCTTCTGCCTGTGATTTCTTATTTTTAGTATTCATTTTTCCCTTTCACCCCGTAGTTAGTGTAGACAAAAAGAATAAAAAGTATACCCCGGATGATTCAGATCATGCAAACGCCGAAAATCACTCTGATACACCGGAGACGCCTGTCCGCCGTCATACCGGAGAATAAAACCGCATAAGCTGTCAGGATCAGGAGCAAACAAAAAGGCGTTCTTATGAGTGAAATCGAAAAAGACAGAGTTGTATTTTCTCGGAGTTACAGAAATCAAAAGAGAACGGTGATTCTGGAATTTCCAAAGCAGTCAAATCAGGCGGCAAATGACGCGCTTGCGGACAGACTCAAAGAACTTTATTTTCGAAAGTCTGAGAAGGAAGCGGGGGACGGTTATGAGTAAAAAAGTGCGGACATTATTGAGAGTATCGTCAAGGCAGCAGCTTCATGAAAACGATATTCCGATTCAGAGGGCCGAGGCGAAGGCGTATATCGAGGGAAAGCCGGACTGGATTTTCGACGGCGAATACATGGAAAAAGCAGTATCCGCCTATAAAAACAGCGTAGAGGACAGAGAAGTACTGCTGCGGATCTTAGAGGATGCGAAAAAGCGTCAGTTTCAGGTACTGCTTGCCTATATGTCGGACCGAATCGGACGGAAAGAAGAGTACAGTACTTATGTGGCGGCGTTAAACCGTCTGGGCGTGGAAGTCTGGACCATTAAGGACGGACAGTTAAAAACAGAAGAACATATTGACCGGCTGCTTAATTTTATCCGCTTCTGGCAGAACGAGGGCGAGAGCAGAAAGACCGGAATGCGGGTAAGAGACAGTATGCAGGAAATGGTAAAAAAGGGGCGGTTTATGGGCGGACGGGCGCCTTACGGATATCGCCTTATTGCGTCCGGGCTTGTCAGCAATCACGGAAGGCTGCTTAAAAAGCTGGAGATTGTGGAAGAACAGGCTTCCATTGTCCGAAAAATTTACAGCCTGGCGGTATATCAGGGTTTCGGATACGAAAAAATAGCAAAGGCGCTAAACGCACAGGGAATACCTGCGATTACAACAGACAAATGGAAATCCGCCACAATTGCAAGTATTTTAAAGAATCCGGTTTATATGGGCTATCCGGCGTACAATCGAAGGGTCAACCACGGGAGTTTTACAAGACTTGACAGAAAAGACTGGGTCTATTCCGAGGAACAGATTGCAGAGCTTGTAATTGTACCGCCCCGGGTATGGGAGACGGCTCAGGAAATCAGAGAGGCGAGAAAAAAGACGCTTGCGGCGGCGCGGGAAGCAAACGGATTAAAGGAGAATGCTGCAGCGCCGTTTCGCACGGACGGAACGCTTGCTCTGACAGGGCTGGTTTTCTGCGGTTATTGCGGAAAACGGTTAAAAAACGGAAGCTGCATCAACCATTGGGTGATAAAATCAACCGGAGAGAAGAAAGCAGCCTATGCAGGGCGATATCTCTGCCCGGAAAGGTGCAGAGAGCGGAACTGTTATGCAAAAGATTATCTGGAAGAGGCTGTTTTTCATGCGGCGGCCGGTTTTCTGAGTCATATAAAGACGATTGACATTTCAAAGGAGTATCACAGAAGGCGGGAACAGGAGATAGAACGTTTCAGAAGAGAGTTCTTTCGGACGGCAAAGGCGAGGAGAGAGCTGAAACTGGATATGGAAACATTGGAAGAAAAAATTCCGCAGGCGATCAGAGGGGAATATTATTTCAGCGCCGAAAAGCTGTCCAAACTGATAGCGGAAAAGGCGGAGACGTTTAAAGAACTTGCGGCGAAGGAAAGGGAGACAGAAGAACGGCTTCGGGAAGCGGAAGAATGTTACGGCGCGGACAAAAAAAGACCGACCGCCGCTTTGGACTGGGGCGAAGAATTTTTACATGCGGACACGGCGACAAAGCATATGATTTTATCCTCCTTTATTGACAAAATCATTGTAAAGAACGAAGAAATTGTGATAAAGTTAAAAGTAAAGCCCGGCGATTTTCAGGCGGAAACCGTTGATTTCGGCGTACCGGAATAAAGGATACAATTTTACAATTACGTCCTCTACCGCGTTCGACCAGAAATTTACCTACGGCAGGAATATTTTCCGGAGTATTTCCGATATTGTAGACGAAATGTTTCAGAATTATCTGTCGCGGCCGAATGTCCGCCAGCCGATTTTAACACAGTACTGCGACGGACAGCGTGTGACCTGCAGCAACTGGTTAAGCCAGTGGGGCAGTAAGTACTTAGGGGATCAGAACTATGAGACAATAGAAATCATTCGTTATTATTACGGAAATAATATGTTTATAAATACCGCGGAGGAGGTATCGGGAATCCCGGCTTCGTGGCCGCGCGTCGATTTAACCATAGGCTCTACCGGAGAAAAGGTACGCCAGATGCAGGAACAGCTTGCAAAAATCTCCGTAAGCTATCCTGCGATACCGGCCGTAACGCCGGACGGGATTTACGGACCCGCGACAAGAGCGGCCGTCGAAAAATTTCAGTCTGTATTCGGACTTCCCGTTACGGGAATTGTGGATTATCGTACCTGGTATAAAATCTCTGAAATATACGTAGCAGTCACGCGTCTTGCCGAACTGGTATAGCTTGGCTTTTTGCGGAATCTGTGATAAGATGTAAAAATATGAGCGACAATAGGAGAACTGCATGGAAAAGTGGTTTGTAATGAACAAAAGAGCGGATTTTACCCGCCTGGGAGAATTGTTCGGAATCAGTCCGGTCACCGCGCGTTTAATCCGCAATCGCGGCATGGAGACGGATGACGATTTTAAACGTTACTTAAACGGCACGGCGAACGACTTATATGATCCGCATCTGTTAAAGGATGCAGAGCTTCTTGTGAAAATACTGAAACAGAAAATAAAAGAAGGAAAAAAGCTGCGGATTATCGGCGACTATGATATTGACGGTGTGATGTCGACCTATATTCTTCTTCGAGGAACGGAAAAATGCGGCGGTCTTGTCAGCGTTTTCATCCCGGATCGGATGAAGGACGGTTACGGCATGAACGAAAGCATGATCGAAAGAGCAAAGCTGGACGGAGTAGATACGATTATTACCTGCGACAACGGAATCTCGGCATTACCCGAAATTGCGCTTGCAAAATCGCTTGGTATGACGGTATTGGTAACGGATCACCATGAGATTCCGTTTACGGAAGAAAACGGGAAAAAAAGGTACTTAAGAAGCGAGGCGGACGCGATTGTCAATCCGAAGCAAAAGGATTGCGAATATCCGTTTAAAGAGCTGTGCGGCGCAGCGGTGGCGTTTAAAGTCATTCAGCTTTTGTACGAGGCGTGCGGTTTTTCGATGAAGGATGCGTATGAATTTTTTGAAAACGTCGCATTTGCCACAGTCGGAGATCTCGTAGATTTAACCGGTGAAAACCGGATTTTGGCAAGAGAAGGCATAAAGGCGGTGCGGCAGACGCAAAATCCGGGCATGAAGGCGCTGATCCTTAAGAACGGCCTTTCGCCGGAGCAGATCGGTTCCTATCACTTCGGCTACGTATTGGGTCCCTGCGTCAATGCGGGCGGACGTCTTGAAACTGCGCAGACCGCTCTTGCGCTTTTTTTGGAGAAGGATTCCCAAAAAGCGGAGGTAATTGCGGAAAGACTGGTAGAGCTGAATCAGCAGAGAAAGGCGCTCACCTTTGAGGGACAGGAAGCCGCCTGCAAGGCGGCGGAAGAAACATGCGCAGGCGATAAGGTACTTTCGATTTATCTGCCAAACGTGCATGAAAGCCTCGCCGGAATCATCGCGGGACGAGTTCGTGAAATTTTTCACAAACCTGTTTTCGTGCTGACAAACGGAGAGAACGGAATAAAGGGTTCGGGCCGTTCGATCGAGACTTATTCCATGTATGAGGAAATGTGTAAATGCCGGGAGCTCTTTTCAAAATTCGGCGGTCATCCGATGGCGGCGGGACTTACCTTGAAATGCGGCGGGGACGAAAACGGTTCCAAAGCATTGGAAGCGGAGGACTACGCCGCATATGCGGAAGAATTTCGCAAAAAAATCAATGCGTGCTGCAGTTTGACGGAAGAAGATCTGGCGCCAAGAATCAAAGCCGACATGGCGATGCCTGCAGACTATGCCGACGCAGAGCTGATACGGGAATTTGATTTGTTAGAGCCGTACGGAAAGGAAAATGTTAAGCCTCAGTTTGCGGACAGGAATCTTTCTGTAGAAAGGGCGTATGTCGTCGGAAAAAACCGTAATGTATTAAAGATTCATCTGAAATCGGAGCAGGGCAGATCGGTATGCGCGGTATATTTCGGCGATATTGAGAAGCTGAAACGCTATTACAGTGAGAAATACGGCGCGTCGGAAGTGGAACAGGCTTTTTTGGGCAGAAAAAATAAAATTCAAATGAGTATCATATACTATCCGGAAATAAATGAGTATAATGGGATGGAAAGCATTCAGATTGTGATTCGCAATTATCAGTGACAAGAGACGGAGGATTACATATGTTCGGTGGGAAACGTGAAAAGGAGCTTGCGGACGAGACGGTCCGGTTAAAAGAACTGCTTGCGGCGAGGGAAAAAACGTTAGCGCAGATCGGAAGCGAGAAGGACGAGCTTGAGGAACAGTTCGCGGCGCTAGCCGTTGCCAATTCGCAGATGGAAAAGGAATTAAAGCTGGTAACGGAACAGCTTCGGAAGATGACGGAGCTTTCCGAAAAAAACCATGAAGAAGCAAAGGAGCTGAAGCAGGAACTTCTGCGCGCAAAAGATCAGACCGGAAAAGCGGAGGAAGCGCAGGACGGATTTTATAATGAAGTAAAAGGTCAGAACGGAAGGATTTTGGAGATTGTCGAAAATAACAAGCATTTTACGACGCCGATGAAGACAATTACGGAACTTCCCGCCGATTACAGAGAGGGACGCGAACGGCTTGACGTTCAATTGGAGCAGATGGTGGATTTTTCCAAAAATATGGGGGTTCTTGCTTTAAACGCAGCGATCGAGGCCGGAAGGATGGGAGAGGCGGCGAAAAAGTTTGTGACGACGGCGGAAAATATCCATTCTTTTTCCAATGCATACGAAGCCGCAGCCATTGACGTGATCAAGCAGCTTGGTATGCTTGACGGCAAAATCGAACAGACAGAAGAGCAGACCAGGAATTTAAACCGCCTGCTGAAAGACAACAATGTTTCAATGGGACGGCTGTTGAAAGAAAGCAACAGCTCGATTCTGGAATATGAAAATCATAAATGTTCGGTGGGACAATTGGCGTCCAAAGGAGCAGCGGAAGATTTATCCGGCTTTTTGGAACGTTCGGATACAATTGCAGAAATGGAACGTCATATGGAAGAGGGACTTCTCGATATGGCGGAGCTTACGAAAGAGCAGAAAGAATGCGCCGGAAAAATGGAGCAGGCATTTGATAAGATCCGCCATGCGGTAAAGGAGGGAGCTTTTGAATGACGGAGGAACGCTTTTCTTTTCTATCTTCGGATAAAAAAACGTGGATTGACGCGGTGAAGTGGCTGCCGGACAACAAGGAGTATCATACGATTCTGCAAATCAGTCATGGTATGCAGGAACATATCGACCGTTACAGGGGCTTTGCGGAATTTCTGACTGCGCGCGGTTTTCTGGTTGCAGGGCATACGCATCTCGGACATGGAAAATCCGTGGCGTCGCAGGACGACTGGGGCTATATTGCGGACAGCGCTCCGGGGTATAAAATGGTTTCGGATATGCACAGGCTTCGGACGTTACTTCAAAGGGAGAATAAAAACATTCCTTATTTTATGCTGGCGCACAGCATGGGTTCTTATCTGCTCCGCAGATATATTACAATTTACCACAGAGGACTCGCCGGAGCTATCATTGTCGGAACCGGTTGTGTGGAAGACGCCGTATCGAAAACGGGAATGGCTGTCTGTAAACTTATGGCAAAGATTTTCGGCTGGAGACATAGAAGCGCGCTTATGGAGCGGCTTGTCTTCTGCGGCCCTTACGACCGATTTGATAAAACGGGCCGGATTCCGGAGAAAAGCTGGCTTACGAAGGATACCGAATGCGTCAGAACGTATTATGCCGATCCGGCATGTACGTTTCGCTTTACACTGAACGGCTATTTCACGCTGATGCAGACGGCGTATTATGACAACCGGCCCGAATATCTGAAAAAGATACCGAAGTCGCTGCCGCTGCTTCTTATTTCAGGAAAAGACGATCCGGTCGGAAATATGGGACGGGGTGTAAAAAAAGTATATCGGGCTTATCAAAAGGCCGGAATAAAGGACGTAACCTGTAAACTTTATAAAAATGACCGCCATGAGCTTTTAAATGAAACGGATAAGGAAACGGTGTACGAGGATGTTGTGTCATGGATATCCGCGCATATGCATGTCTGAATCTTAAATTTTAATTAAAGAAGCCCGGAAGCGGTTGTTTTTGCAGGACGGACGCAGTAAAATAGAATCTCTATTGGAAAGCGGCACAGACGGAAAAGAGGAACTGTGCGGAAACGGAGGTACTATGAAAAAATTTTGCAAAAGACTGATCAGTCTCACGCTGTCGGCGTCACTTTTGTTTACTTCGGGAGCTTTGGTTTCGGCGGCCCCGGCTTCGGATCCGGATATGCTGATTATTGCAGCGGAAGGAGAAGCGCCTCAGGGCGTATCGGACGACCCGGAACGCGGCGACACCGTTGAGAACGGCGGGGGCGCAACCGGTACAATTACGGAAAGCCCTTCGGAGATAAAGGGAGAGATTATTACGGATGTGAATAATGACGACGTGAAGATCGAAGCGAAGGATAAGCCGTATCTGGCGCTTGGCGCAAATTTGACAGACGAACAGAGGGGGATTGTTCTTGCGTTGATGGGGATTGCACCGGAGAATCTTGCTAATTATGACGTAGTTTACATTACGAATGAAGAGGAACATCAGTATCTCGAATCTTACATTGACGCTTCCAAAATCGGAACGAGGGCTCTTTCTTCGGTTGTGATTGTGGAACGCGAGAAGGGGAACGGCATCAATATTTCCACGCAGAATATTAATTACTGTACGGTCGGTATGTATAAAAACGCGCTTACCACGGCAGGCGTTACGGATGCGGATATTATTGTAGCGGGACCGACTCCGATTTCGGGAACGGCTGCTTTAGTAGGTATTTTTAAGGCGTATCAGGAAATGACGGGCGAAGAGATTCAGGAAGAGGTTGTGGACGCAGCGCTTCATGAGCTTGTCGTTACCGGCCGGCTTGAAGAAAGCATAGAAGGCCTGACAAAAGAAGAGGTAGAAGAGTTTGTTGCATATATTAAGTCGGTTATAGCGGAAAAAGGGCTTTCAGACGAGGCAAGTATTAACGAAGCGATTGACGAGGCCTGCGACAAATACGGCGTGACTCTTTCCGACGAGGAGCGTGGGATGATTGTCGATCTGCTGTTAAAAATTACTTCGCTGGGGATTGATTTAAGCGGACTTGTGGATTACGCGGCAAAGCTTTATGACAATTTTAAAAACGGCGGCGGATTTTTTGAAGTGATCGGCGACTTTTTCTCCGAATTGTTTCGTTCTGTCGGAGATTTTTTTAAGAACCTGTTCAACAGATAAAGAGGAAAGGCGGATGTGTCATTACGACAATCGAATGGACGGAAGCGGCGGTAAGCGTTCTGTTTCCGCGCAGATGTCCGGTCTGTGATAATGTCGTTCGGATCGGAAGCCAAATATGCCCGGACTGCGTCGGGAAGGCCTTATTGATCGGCGAGCCGGTCTGTAAGAAGTGCGGAAAGCCGATTGCGCGGGCACAGGAGGAATACTGCGCGGACTGCAGAAGGAAAACGCATCCGTTCCGGCAGGGCAAAGCGGTGTTTGCCTACCGGAAGGAAATGAAGGTATCCATGTACCGTTTTAAATATGCAAACCGACGGGAGTATGCGGATTTTTATGCAAAAGAAGCGGGACGGCAATATGAAAAATGGATATCGAGACATGAGATAGAGGCAATTGTACCCATTCCCATGTACAGAGGAAAAAAGCGTCTGCGGGGTTACAATCAGGCGGAGGTTTTTGCGAAAAAGCTTGGAAAGGAGCTGCGCCTTCCGGTTGAAGGACGTCTGATAGAGAGGATTCGGAATACGACGCCGCAGAAAGAGCTGAATGACAGACAGCGGAAAGACAATTTAAAAGGGGCTTTTCAATTGCGAACAAATATAGTAAAATATAAGAAACTATTACTCGTGGATGATATTTATACGACCGGGAGTACGATGGATGCGGTGGCCGGGGCGCTGATAGACGGCGGCGCCGAGCAAATATATTTTCTCTGTATCTGTGTCGGAGAGGGGTTTTAGTATTTTCTGCGTCAGTGTACGAAATTAGGAGGGATGGGAAAAATGGAGGTAAGGAATTGCAAAAACTGCGGCAGGTTGTTTAATTATATGGGAGGAAAGCCGATTTGCCAACTATGCAAAGAGTCGCTTGAGGATAAGTTTAAAGAAGTAAAAGATTACATCAATAGTCATCCTAAGGTTTCGGTTCAGCAGGCGGCCGAAGACAACGACGTTTCGGTGAAGCAGATTAAGCAGTGGATTCGGGAGGAGCGTTTGATTTTATCCGAGCCTTCCCCGGACGGAATTACCTGCGAGCACTGCGGACAGCCGATTTGCAGCGGCCGTTTCTGTGAAAAATGCAAAGCGTCTATGGCCAATACGTTAGGCAGCGCGATTGACAAGCCGAAAGGATTTACCGTTGAGGATCCCAAGCAGCAGAAGGATAAAAATAAGATGCGTTTTCTCCAGTAGGCGTTTTGAAGAGAACATTTGCTTTTTGGCAGGATCGTTAGTTCGATCCTGCTTTTTTTCTTTGAATTTCCGGGAGATTGTGTTATAATACGAATAAGAATGCACAATTGCGTGTAAAAAGTACGGAGCGGTGCACGCGGAAAGGCATGGGCGTATGGTAAATGAAGAGCGTTTAAGGCATATGATTAAAATGGCGGCATTTGACGCAAATGAGGGTAAAAAGTGCAAACCGATGATACAATATGCAAGACATGATTATGTTTCTCTGCAGCTTCTTCGGGGGTTCGTGGCCGGGACGCTGGCGTTCGGGATGATCTTCGGGCTGTGGGCGCTGTATTCGATGGACCGGCTGATGCAGGAGATCAATACGATGGATCTTATGGGATTTCTGACGTCCATATTGATTAAATACCTCATTTTTATGGCAGTTTACCTTGCGGCGACGTTTTTGGTATTTAACGGCAGGTATACAAAAGGACGCAGAAAGGTAAAGAATTTTTTTGGCTGTGTGAAAAAAGTCAACAAGCTGTATGTACGCGATGAAAAGCTGAAGTCGACCGGAAACAGAGATCGGAATTAGAAAGAATTCAGGGCGGATGACCGGCAGGCCTGCGATTTTGCACGGGGAGGAAAAAATGACAACTTTATTGGAACTGAAGGAGAAATTAATACGATTTTACAGTAAGGGAGAAGTGTACATTATTCCTGTAATACGTTTTGTAATGGCGCTTACCTTATTTTCTATGATTAACGGCAGTATCGGTTATATGACCTCTATCAGCAAGTTTCCGATTGCACTGATTCTTGCACTGGTCTGTGCGGTGCTCCCGACGAATGTAATGCTTTTGGCGGCGGCGGCGGTGATATTGATGGATTTTTATGCGCTGTCCATGGAGCTGTGCCTTGTGGCGCTTGTATTGTTTGTAATTATATATCTTGTCTATTTTCGATTTTCGCCTGGACACGGATACAATGCGGTTCTGACGCCGATTTGTTTTCGATTTGGGATTCCCTATATTATGCCGGTAGGTTCCGGTTTGGTCTGCGAGCTGTATTCGGTATTTCCGATTATCTGCGGTACGGTTCTTTATTATTTTATCGACGGAGTGCGGGAGAATGCGGCCGTTTTAAGCGATGCGGCAGATTTGGCGGAGAACTCTGCCTCTAAAATTGTAGTGACAATTAATCAGCTGATCGGAAATAAGGAAATGTATCTGGTGATCGGGATTTTTACGGTTGCGACTGTGATTGTATATGTGGTCAGGAGGCTGGATATTGAATATGCGTGGACGATTGCATGGATTTCGGGAATTCTGTTTGAAGCGATCGGCTTAATAGCAGGTTATATGCTGCTTGGAATTGCAGGTAAGACGGTCGGCGTTCTTGTGGGAAGTATTTTTTCCTGTGCGATCGCGTTTGTGATGCAGTTTCTGTTTTTTAATGTGGATTATTCGCGTACGGAACGTCTGCAATTTGAAGACGATGAATATTACTATTATGTAAAGGCAATTCCGAAAGCGGTGGTTTCCGGCACCGATAAAAAAGTAAAGCACTTTAACAGGGCGGATGAAAAAGAGCGCCTGAGTAAGAAAAAGTTTGCGGAAGAGCTGGAGATTGACGAGGATTTACTGGACTAAACAGGAGAGACCAATCCTGTTGACGGGAAGGATGTGAAGGTTGTGCAGGATGTCGCTGCTACGCTCAGTGATTTCTGGGAGAAGATCACATTAATGACCAATTTGCCGAAAACTATTACGGCGATTGATATCGTTGAGATTGTGATTATTTCTTTTTTGCTATACTATATATTGTTATGGATTAAAAAAACAAGGGCATGGACGCTGCTGAAGGGAATTTTTGTGATTCTTGTCTTTGTTCTGATTGCGGCGATTTTTCAGATGACTACGATTATCTGGATCGCGGAGCGTATTTTCAGTGTGGCGGTAATTGCGGTTGTCGTAATCTTTCAGCCGGAGATGCGGAAAGCGCTTGAAAATATCGGGCGGAAAAAGATCCTGATTAATCTGTTTAATTTTGATTCTTCCAAAAATGCCAATGCAAAATTCTCGGATAAAACGGTGAATGAGCTTGTAAAGGCCTGCTATGAGATGGGGAAGGTGAAAACGGGAGCGTTAATCGTAATTGAGGATGATATCGTTCTGACGGAATACGAACAGACCGGAATCGAGGTAGACGCCGTTTTGACAAGTCAGCTTCTGATTAATATTTTTGAAAAGAATACGCCGCTGCATGACGGCGCAATCATTGTACGCGGAGACAGAGTCGTATCGGCGACCTGTTACCTTCCGCTGACGGATTCCATGAATTTAAGCAAGGAGCTGGGAACGAGGCATCGGGCCGCGATCGGAATCAGTGAAGTCAGTGATTCACTTACGATTGTAGTTTCCGAAGAGACGGGTAAGGTTTCGATTGCCGCAGGCGGAGAGCTCTACCGGAATGTGGACGCTGATTTCCTGAGAAATAAGCTGATATTCCTCCAGAAGAAGGAACAGGAAGTGTCAAAAATTGAGTTGTTAAGAAGGAGGCTTAAGGGTGCTAAAGAAGTTCGGAAGGAAGCTGGTCGATAATATCGGTCTCAAACTGCTTGCGATTATCTTTGCGGTTGCCCTGTGGATGGTAGTCGTCAGTATCAATGACCCGACGATACGCAGGGCGGGAACGGTTAGCGTGACGCTGCAGAATCAGGAATATCTTACGGAAATGGGGAAATATTCGGATATACTGAGCGAAAACAATACGGTGACTTTTTTTTACTCTACCAATAAAAGTACCTATGAAAATCTGTCGTCCTCTGATTTTTCCGCACGGGCGGATATGGAGAAGATTGAGTATAACGCGGCGAACGGGACATGGCGCGTTCCGGTTGTGGTAATACCGACGAAATATGTAAGTAAAATCAATATAGAATCAAAGGACATCTATCTGGATGTTACGCTGGAGGATTCGAGCAATAAGCAGTTTTTTATTAAGGCGGTTGCAAACGGAACCGTAGCGGACGGCTGTGCGCTTGGAGATGTGGAAATCAACGACAGGAACGTGGTGCAGGTATCCGGCCCGGCTTCCGTCGTCGGTATGATTGACTCTGTGGTTGCGGCAATTAATGTGGAAGGCATGTCCAGCGACATTACAGATGACGTGGTCTTGGAATACCGGGATAAGGACGGAAATGAGATTGATACGACGAAGCTTCGGGTCAGTGTGAAGACAGTAGGCATACGGGCGCAGATTCTGGGAACGAAAGATGTCGCGCTCGAATTTTCGACAAGCGGAGATACGGCGGACGGATACCGGGTAAAGGGGATTACAAATATCCCGCAGCAAGTGCGCGTTAAGGGTAAAACAGCCGATTTGAATATGCTTGATAAGATCGTAATTCCGACCGAAGTATTGGATTTGACGGATGTGACGGAGAATATTGAGAAAGTGGTCGATATTTCCGCTTATCTTCCGAAAGGGATATCACTTGTGATAAACGGAGAAGCAAAAGTAAATGTCAGCATTGAAATTGAACCGATTGAGACAAAGGTTTTTCGAGTGCCGGTAAATAACCTGGTGCTAAATGGACTGGGAAGCAATTACGTCGCTTCCTATGAGGAGGATTATGTTGATATTACCGTGACGGCCGGAAAAAGTCAGCTTGCCGAGCTGACGGGAGCAAGCATTACGGGCGTGATAGAGGCGCACAATTTAGGAGTCGGCACCTATACCGTAAATGTGGCGTTTGATTTAGATCCGGAGATTTATACGGTTGCGGAATTGACGATCGAGCTTGAAATAGAGCGTCACGGGAACGGTACAGGCGCTGCTTCGAGCGACAGGGTTATTTCGCGCAAAGACGAATTATAATAAGAAAGACGGACTGCGCCTGTGTAGAATGCCGGGCGGCGGGGAAAGGCATGGTTATTCTTATGGCTAGAATGTTTGGCACGGACGGAGTGCGGGGGATCGCAGGCTCGGAGCTGACAATAGAGCTTGCGACAAAGTTAGGACAGGCGGGCGCATATGTACTTACAAAGGAACGCGCACATCAGGCGACGATTATTGTAGGATGTGATACGCGGATTTCCGGGGGAATGCTTGCAAGCGCTTTGATGGCAGGTATTTGTTCGGTGGGTGCGAATGCAATTTTTGTCGGAGTAATGCCGACGCCGGCGATCGCCTATCTGACCAGAAAATATAAAGTGGACGCCGGGGTTGTCATTTCGGCTTCTCACAATCCGATGGAATTTAACGGGATTAAGTTTTTTGACGGAGAAGGCTATAAGCTTTCGGACGCCTTAGAGGATGAAATCGAGGAACTGATAAAAAATGATATGAAGGACGTCGCGCTTCCGATCGGCTCCGGGGTAGGGAAGATTGAGTATCGGTTTGACCTGCGGGACGAATACGTTAAATTTGTAAAGTGCTGCGTACCGTTAGACTTGACCGGTATGAAAATTGTAGTGGACTGCGCGGAGGGAGCGGCGCATTATACGTCGGTAAAAGCGCTTCGCGACCTGGGAGCGGAGCTTGTCGCAATTCATACGGACCCGGACGGAACGAATATCAACGCAAATTGCGGCTCTACGCATATGGATGAGCTAAAGGCGCGCGTTGTATACGAGAAGGCGGCAATCGGCATTGCGTTTGACGGGGATGCGGACCGTATGCTTGCCGTAGACGAAAAGGGAACGCTTGTAGACGGCGATCAGATTATGGCAATCTGCGGGTTATTTATGAAGAAACGGGGACTTCTGAAAAAGGATACAATTGTCGTTACCGTTATGACGAATCTCGGATTTGATCTGATGGGGAAGAGAGAAGGAATTTCGACGGTAAAGACAAAAGTAGGGGATCGCTACGTTCTGGAAAATATGAAGGAGAACGGATACAATATTGGGGGAGAACAATCCGGACATATTATTTTCCTTGACGACAATACGACAGGGGACGGTCTTTTAAGCGCGCTTCATCTGCTCCGTGTAATGGCGGAAACGAAAAAACCGCTTTCGGAGCTTGCGGCTGTGATGGAGGTTTTGCCGCAGGCGCTTGTCAATGCCAGAGTACCGGAGCACAAAAAAGATCAGTTTATGGAATATCAGGAAATTGCGGACGAAATAGAAGCGGTGGAAAAAAAGTTTCAGGGAGAAGGGCGCGTTTTAATCCGTCCGTCCGGAACGGAACCGCTGGTTCGCGTTATGATTGAGGGGAAAGATCAGAAGGTAATTGACGCGGAAGCGAAAAGACTTGCGGATTTGATTACCAAAATTATGTTTTAATGTTTCGAGCGTAAAGGCATATGAGGAAAATGTATTGGAGGAAATATCAGCATGGTAAGCCAGAAGGTTAAGATTAAGAACCCGACCGGACTTCATCTGCGGCCGGCGGGTATTTTATGCAAAGAGGCAATGCAGTATAAATCGCATATTACGTTTAAATATCGTCAGAATATCGCGAATGCAAAAAGTGTGTTAAGCGTGCTTGGCGCCTGCATCAAATCGGGAGACGAAATCGAACTCGTCTGTGAGGGAGAGGACGAGGAAGAAGCGCTTAAGTCTCTTGTCGCGGAGATTGAGGACGGACTTGGGGAATAAAAACAAAGCAATTTCATTATTTGGAATTTGCACGGAGAGTGTGCATGGAAAGTAAGGAAAAAAAGTTAATTTCAGTTATCGTTCCTTGTTATAACGAAGAACAGTCACTGTATTATTTTTATGAGGAAATGAATCGTACGGCTTTGCAGATGCCGGACAATCTATTCGAATATCTGTTTATAGACGACGGCTCAAAGGATGGAACTCTTACCGTGATTCATGAGCTAATGGAAAAGGATGAGGCGGTAAAATGTATCTCCTTTTCAAGAAATTTTGGTAAGGAAGCTGCGATTTATGCCGGTATCAGCAATGCTTCAGGGGATTATGCCGTGGTAATGGACGCGGATTTGCAGGACCCGCCCGGACTGCTGCCAAAGATGTATCGTGCGGTGACGGAAGAGGGGTATGATTCCGCCGCTACACGCAGAGTCAGCAGAAAAGGGGAACCGCCGATTCGTTCGTTATTTGCGCGGGCATTTTACCGACTTATGAACCGTATCAGTGATGTGGAGCTGATGGACGGCGCAAGAGATTACCGCCTGATGAATAGGCAGTATATGGACGCGCTTTTAAGTTTGAAGGAGTATAATCGGTTTTCCAAAGGGCTTTTCGGCTGGGTCGGTTTTCGGACAAAGTGGTTTGAATATGAAAACGTGGAGCGCGTAGCCGGAGAGACAAAGTGGTCTTTCTGGAAGCTTTTTAAATATTCTCTTGACGGAATTGTCGGGTTTTCTTCCACTCCGCTTTATATCGCGTCCGTTCTTGGGACGGTTATGTGCGGAGTAGCGGCTCTTGCAATTATTTTTATTGTAGTCAGGCAGCTGATTTTCGGCGGTTCCGCCGACGGGTGGCCTTCTATGGTCTGTATTCTTATGTTTATCGGCGGGATTTTGCTTCTCGCGATCGGCGTCTTAGGGCTGTATCTTTCCAAAATATATCTGGAAGTGAAAGGGCGCCCGATTTATATTGCGAAAGAAAACAGTGTGAAAAACGAAAAGAAGGAATAGAGCGCTTAGAAAACGGGATTACTTATAAGGATGGAGGCAGAAGTCTTTATGAAGAAAATTTTGGTAACGGGCTGCAACGGACAGCTCGGACGTGCGATAAGACAGGAATACAGAGAAGAAGACGTTTCATTTATTCTTACGGATGTAACGCCGCAGGACGGAGTAAAGGCGCTTGACATTACGGATATTGAGCAGACGCTGCAGTTTATTTGCGCCGAAAAACCGGATGTGATTATGAATTGTGCGGCGCATACCAATGTCGACGCCTGTGAAAAGGAATGGGATCTGGCTTATAAAATAAATGCAATCGGTCCCAGAAACTTAAGTATTGCGGCGGAGAAAGCGGGAGCGAAGCTGATTCATGTTTCTACCGATTATGTGTTTGAAGGAAACGGGACCGCGCCGTATACGGAGTTTGATTTGCCTAACCCAATCAGCGCATACGGGAAGACAAAGCTGGAGGGCGAGCTTTTTGTAAAGGAATTTTCGCGGAAACATTTTATTTTACGTACGGCCTGGCTTTACGGCGACGGCAAAAATTTTGTGAAAACAATGCTGCGTCTTTCCGACAGCCACGAAGAGGTATCCGTTGTGTGTGATCAGCTTGGAAGTCCGACGAGCGCGGCAGAGCTGGCAAGGCTGATTCATCATCTCGAACCGACTGAGAATTACGGCACTTTCCATGCGACTTGCGAAGGGGATACGAGTTGGGCGGAGTTTGCCGAAGAGATTTTCCGCCTTGCGGGAAGAAATACGAAAGTAATTCATGTAACAAGCGAACAGTATGCAAAAATGAATCCGGCGTCAGCGAAGAGGCCGGCATATTCGATTCTTGACAATTATATGTTAAAGCTGACGGATCGCTATCAAATGGCGGACTGGAAAGAGGCGCTGTCAGAATATATGAATTCGATTGTACGAACAGAAGGGAACCGGAACGAATGAATTGCGCGGTGTCGGCTGATATAAAGGAGTATATTCAAAAACATGGCAGGCTGATTTGGCTGTCCTTTGCCGCCGCGGCGCTTTGCTACGGATTTCTTGTTTTTGAAGGAAATATACGGATTGATACGGAGGAGCTTATCAATGCGCCCGGATCGACGCTTGGATGGCTTCAGATCGGGAGGTATGGGCTTCCTTTTTTAAAACGTCTGCTGGGACTGTCGACGCATCATGTTCTTTTAAGCGGTATCTGGTTTTTTGTTTTTTTTATCCTTAGTATTCATACAATTACGTTTTTGTTTTATCATATCTTGAATAAGGACGAGCGCTATCCGTACTGGGTATTTGTGCTGCTGTATGCGTCGTCAAATATCTGGTGTTACCAGATATACTTTTCGATGCAGCAGGCGGAGGTGGCATGCGCGATGTTTCTGATTGCGGCGGGAGCGTTTCTTTCCATGCGCGGCTGTTTTCTGACGACAGGAAAAAGCAGCCTTTTTTCCTGTTTGGGAGCCATTCCGTTACTGGTATTGGGATTCGGCGTCTATCAGTCATTTGTTGTCTACTATATTGCAATCTGCGTATCTGCTTTTTTGCCGTATCTGTGGAATCAAAGTCCCAAAAGCAGCGGGAGCGTCCTCTGCGGGATCGGAAAGCTGCTGCTTGGTTTTATCGTATCTTATTTGGCTTATACGTGGATTGCCAACACCTGGTTTATGTCCGGCGGGGAATATTTAAACGGAGAAAAAGGCTGGGGCAGGCTTGCGGCGTCCGAATGCATAGAGATAATCACTACAAATATGAAACACATCATTCGGATGCGTGGTTCGGAATATTTTTCCTTTTATACGATTGGGGCCGTTTTTCTTGTGCCGGCTGTTCTCTTTGTATGCAGGGAAAAATTTGCGAAACATGTATTTTTTTGCGTATTGTATGTATTAGCGGCCGCAGGTCTGCTGCTGACGCCGTTTCTGATGATGCTTTATAAAGGAGAAAAAGTAGTGACGAGGGCGCAGTTCGCGCTCCCGGTGATCGCGGCTTTTCTGGGGATGTATGTCATCGGATTAATTCCGACAAAGCGGTTCGGAAGACTTCGATATCCCGTTATCTGCCTTGCGCTGCTTGCGTCTTTTGTACAGTGGACATACTGCGCGCGGCTTGGGTTTACGGATCACGTCCGATATGAGTGGGATAGCGCGTATGCCGAAAAAGTTTTAACGGAGCTGAACGAAGAGTGCGGCGGAGCGGAAAAAGAAAAACCGCTGATTTTTGTCGGGCGCAAAATACCGGAATTTACAGGGAGGCTTTGCGTCCGTAACGAGATGTTCGGATGGTCTTTTTTTGAATGGGATTATCATCCAAAGTACCCGACAAGGGCCACGCATCGTATCGTCGGATTTTTAAATGCCAGATACGGCGGCGGTTTTATCGACGGATATACGGAGGAAATGCGCCTTGAGGCTTTAGAAGCAGCCGATTCGATGCCCCTGTTTCCGCAAAAAGGGTCCGTTAAAGAAACGGAAGATTTTATTGTCGTGCATTTATCGGAAATAAATGAGGAAACATAAGAGTGTAAACTTGTGTTGCCTTATAAAAAATGGTAAAATATTACAAAATGTTGTGTTTTACACTAGGAAAGGAAAGAAAATGCTATGAGAACATATCTGGTAACCGGAGGAGCCGGGTTTATCGGTTCGAATTATATTCACTATATGTTTCGTAAATATGAGGATCAGATTCGCATAATCAATGTAGACGCGCTGACTTATGCGGGAAATCTGGAAAACTTAAGAAGCGTTGAGGGCAGAGAGAACTATACTTTTATAAAGGCTGACATCACGGACAGAGAAGCGATGGAACGGATTTTTAAAGAGAATGACATTGACCGCGTCGTACATTTTGCGGCGGAGAGCCATGTCGACCGCAGTATCAGAAATCCCGAAGTATTTATTAAAACAAATGTGCTTGGTACGGCGGTTCTGTTAAATTGTGCGCGCTCGGCATGGGAAAGAGAGGACGGCACCTATCCGGAAGACAAGAAGTTTTTACATGTTTCGACGGATGAAGTTTACGGTTCGCTAGAGGATGACGGTTCTTATTTTTATGAAACGACCCCTTACGCGCCGCACAGTCCCTATTCGGCAAGCAAGGCGTCGAGTGATTTTCTTGTGAAGGCATACATCGATACCTATCATTTCCCGGCTAATATTACGAATTGCTCCAATAATTACGGCCCTTATCAGTTTCCGGAGAAGCTGATTCCGCTTATTATCAATAATGCGCTGCACGGGAAAAAGCTTCCGGTTTACGGCGACGGTAAAAATGTGCGCGACTGGCTCTATGTGGAAGATCATGCAAAGGCGATTGACATGGTCCAGGAAATGGGAAGGCTGGGAGAAACTTACAATATCGGCGGCCATAACGAGAAGCAGAATATAGAAATTATTCATATCATACTGGAAACGTTACAGGAGATGCTGCCAGAAGGCGATCCGAGAAAGGCGCTCGTCAGGGAAGACCTGATTACGTATGTTGAAGACAGGAAGGGACACGACCGCCGCTATGCGATTGCGCCGGATAAAATCAAAGCGGAAATCGGCTGGGAACCGGAAACGATGTTCAAAGACGGAATCAGAAAAACGATTGCGTGGTTTTTCGAGCATGAAGAATGGATGAGGAATGTAACGAGCGGAGACTATCAGAAGTATTATGAGGAGATGTATTTATCATGAAGGGGATTATACTTGCCGGAGGCGCGGGAACAAGGCTTTATCCGCTGACAAAGGCGATTTCAAAGCAGATTATGCCGGTTTATGATAAACCGATGATTTATTATCCGCTTTCGACGCTCATGCTTGCCGGAATCCGCGAGGCGCTGATTATTTCCACACCTCGCGATCTCCCGGTTTTTAAAGAGCTATTCGGCGACGGGAGTCAGCTTGGGATGAGCTTTACTTATGAGATTCAGGAGGAGCCGCGGGGACTGGCCGATGCGTTTTTAATCGGCGAACGGTTTATCGGAAACGATGCCGTGGCGCTTGTACTGGGCGACAATATTTTTTATGGACAAAGCTTTTCCAAAGTATTAAAAAACGCTGCGGAGCGTACCGAAAGTCAGTCGGGCGCGACAATTTTCGGTTACTATGTAAGAGACCCGAGAGAATACGGGGTTGTGGAATTTGACGAAAACGGCATGGCGTTGTCCATAGAGGAAAAGCCGGAGCATCCGAAATCCAATTATGCGGTTCCCGGTCTTTATTTTTACGATAACGACGTGGTAGAAATTGCCAAAAATGTGAAACCTTCCGCTCGCAGAGAGATTGAGATTACCAGTATTAATAATGAATATTTAAAAAGAGGAAACCTTTGTGTAGAAACACTGGGACGCGGCTTCGCATGGCTCGATACCGGAAATCACGATATGCTGCTTGCGGCTGCCGATTTTGTTTCCGCGTTTCAGAAACGTCAGGGATTATATATTTCCTGTATTGAAGAAATCGCATATAAGCGCGGATTTATTGACAAAGAACAGTTGGTCCGGCTGGCGCAGCCGCTTTTGAAAACGGACTACGGGAAATATCTGATGGAGATTGCGGAAGGTCTTTAGAATAAAGAGAAGTTTGGCGTATTTGTTTGCAGGATGATTACGGGAGGGGATTCGATGGGAAATATTAAAGTGACGCATGACTGCGGCGGTATTAAAGGGCTTGCAGTGATTGAACCGGAAGTGCACGGGGATAACCGCGGCTATTTTATGGAAACTTATAATTATCGTGATTTTGCGGAAGCGGGGATCGACTGCAGATTTGTGCAGGACAATCAGTCGGCCTCTAAAAAAGGCGTGCTGCGCGGACTTCATTCGCAGAAGGAATTTCCGCAGGATAAGCTGGTGCGCGTAATAAAGGGCGAGGTTTTTGACGTAGCGGTGGATGTAAGAGAGGGTTCGGAGACATTCGGAAAATGGTATGGCGTGCGGCTCTCAGAGGAAAACAAAAAACAATTCTTTGTTCCAAAGAATTTTGCGCACGGATATCTCGTTTTGTCCGACTATGCGGAGTTTTGCTATAAGGTCACGGATTTCTATCATCCGAACGACGAGATCGGCATTATCTGGAACGATCCGCAGCTCGGTGTAGAATGGCCGATGCCGGAGGGCATGACGGAGAAGGATTTGATTTTCTCCGAGAAAGATAAAGTTTTGGAAGGACTTTCCGCTTATGTTAAAAAACGCTTTGGATAATAGAAAGCTGGTTTTTTCTCTGGCAAAAGATGATTTTAAGAAAAAGTTTGCCGGGTCGAATCTGGGGATTCTGTGGGCATTTGTACAGCCGGTCATTACGGTGCTGCTCTACTGGTTTGTGTTTGAAAAGGGACTTCACGCCGAGGCTTCCAATTTACGAACCGGAATCAAAGTGCCGTATGTGCTCTGGCTGATGGCGGGACTCGTTCCGTGGTTTTATTTGCAGGAGGCGTGGAACGGAGCGACGGGGGTTTTAATCGAGTACAGCTATCTGGTAAAAAAAGTGGTGTTTCAGATTGACATTCTGCCGATAGTAAAAATGACGTCGGCGCTTTTCGTTCATCTTTTTTTTGTGGCGTTTACCGTGCTTCTTGCGTGCATACTGGGATGTCCGCCGACTTTTTATACGCTTCAGGTATTCTATTATTCTTTTGCGATGATTTGTTTTCTGACAGGGCTTTCTTATGCCACGAGCGCGATCGTTTTGTTTTTCCGCGATTTAAATCAGATCGTTTCGATTGTAATACAGATCGGAACCTGGGCGACGCCGATTATGTGGAATATTGAAACGATGAATCTGCCGGAGTGGGCGATCGTGCTGTTGAAAATGAATCCGATGTATTATGTGGTTTCGGGATACCGGGACGCGCTGATAAACGGGGTCGGATTCTGGGAACACCCGCTGCTTACCGTATGGTTCTGGGTAATTACGGCTTTCTGCTATCTGCTTGGAACGCATGTGTTTAAAAAGTTAAAGCCGCTCTTTGCGGATGTTTTATAGAGTGCAGTTGAGATTCGTGTGAAAAATGAATGTTTCGCAGACTGAGAGAAAGGCATGGCTATTATTATGGGAGAATTTGCAATCCGAATGCAGGAAGTCTCGAAAGTATACAAGCTGTATCAACGCCCGTCAGACCGTCTGGTGGATACGTTCGGGCTTCCCGGAAAAAGGAAATTTAAGGAGCATCGGGCGTTGTCCGGCCTTTCATTTGACGTAAAAAAGGGAGAGACAATCGGGATTATCGGCACAAACGGCTCCGGTAAATCCACACTCCTAAAAATTGTAACCGGTGTATTGAGTCCGACGGAAGGGGAGGTTTTGATTGACGGAAGAATCTCCGCGCTTTTAGAGCTTGGCGCCGGTTTTAATAACGAATATACCGGGAGAGAGAACATTTATTTAAATGGAACGATGATGGGCTTCTCCCGTGAGGAAATAGAAACGCGGATACCGGAAATATTGAAATTTGCAGATATCGGAGACTTTATCGATCAGCCGGTAAAATCGTATTCGAGCGGTATGTTTGTCCGTCTTGCGTTTGCGGTGGCAATCAATATTGAACCGGAAATTCTAATTGTAGACGAGGCGCTGTCGGTCGGAGACGTTTTTTTTCAGTCCAAATGCTATAAAAAATTTGAGGAATTTAAAAGTCAGGGCAGGACAATTCTATTTGTCAGCCACGATTTAAGCAGTATTGCAAAATACTGCGACAGAGTGCTTTTGCTGAATAAAGGCGTACTGCTCGGCGAGGGAAGTCCGAAGGAGATGATAGACGCTTATAAACGGGTGCTGGTAGGGCAGGAGGAACAAAGCGGAGCCGCCGCAGGCGGCGTGAATCCCGACGTGCAGCAGTACGGCAACGGGAAAGCGGTGATTACCGAAATTTTCGTAGAAGACGAGACCGGGCTGAAAAACAATTCTCTGCTGAAGGGAACTTTTTTTACCGTTCATATGATGGTAAGAATTGCGGAGGATATTGAATCGCCGATTTTTGCCTTTTCTATTAAGGATATCAAAGGAACGGAGCTGACCGGAACCAATTCGCTTTTGGAAAAAAGCTTTTTGCGGCCCGTGAAAGCGGGGGAGGAGCTTCATATTACGTTTCGTCAGCAGATGAATCTGCAGGGCGGAGAATATCTGTTGTCGTTCGGCGTGACCGGATATGAAAGCGATAATTTCTGCGTCTACCACAGACTGTACGACGCAGTCAATATTACGGTCGTTTCGGATAAGAATACGGTCGGCTATTTTGATATGAATACGGTAATGGTTGTAGAATAAAATAAAGGAAGAGCGCGGCAATCGGCGCATGTGAAAGCGGGCAGGGAGAAGGGTATGGAAACGGGAAAGCAGGAAAAAATCGGAAAGGTGACATTAGATTATGAGTTTTATCCGGGGGAGGATGTCTACTGCGACGGAGCGATCGAAGATACGCTGTTGGAAATCGTGAAAGAGCATCCCTATGAAGAGGATTACGAAAAAATAATAACCGACATGGAAAGCTGGCCGGTACTCTATCATCTTTCCGGCCTGCGCGGCAATATTGTAAGCTGGATTCCTATGGATAAAGATACAAAAGTACTGGAAGTCGGATCCGGCTGCGGAGCGATTACCGGAACGCTTGCAAAGAAAGCAGGCAGCGTGACCTGTGTGGATTTGTCGAAAAAGAGAAGTATAATTAATGCGTACCGAAACAGTACGTGTGAAAACGTGCGGATTCATGTCGGAAATTTTAAAGATATCGAACCGACGCTGGCTTTTGATTACGATTATATATTGCTGATCGGCGTATTCGAATACGGACAGTCCTATATTGGCGGCAGTCGTCCGTATCAGGAATTTTTAACGATACTGCTTCGTCATTTAAAGCAGGGCGGACGTCTGATAATCGCAATTGAAAATAAATTCGGATTAAAATACTGGGCGGGCTGCAGAGAGGATCATCTCGGCACTTATTTTTCCGGTCTGGAAGACTACCGGGGCAAAGAAGGAGTCAGAACGTTTACGCAGAGAGGACTTGCGCGGCTGTTAAAGCTTGCCGGAGTCCGGGACTGCACTTTTTATTATCCCTATCCGGATTATAAATTTATGAATACGCTCTATTCGGAGCGGAGGCTTCCCAAAGAAGGCGAACTGTCCGACAATCACCGCAATTTTGATATGGACCGTCTCATGCTGTTTGACGAGCAGGCTGTGTTCGATACCGTAATCCGGGAAAAAGAATTTGCGCTTTTTTCCAATTCGTATCTGGTAATGACGGGCGAGCCGTTTGACGGACAGGAACTGGAAGTCTGCTATTCGAGATTTTCAAACGAGCGTAAATCAAAGTTCTGTATTCGTACGGACATTATGGTCAGCGAGAACGGGAAAAAATTTGTATTTAAATATCCGATGACGGAACAGGCCGCGGCGCATGTTGACAGAATCGAAAAGCATTACAAACGTTTGTCCGAAGAAAATACGATGCCCTGGCTTCATTTTGTACCGTCAAAGGCTTACGGAGACTGTATGGCTTCGCCGTTTATCGAAGGAGAGTCGCTTCTTGACCTTTTGCAGCGGGAAATCGCAGAGCACAGAGAACAGGAAGCGAAGGTTATGCTTTTGGATTTTATTGTGCGATTCCGGCAATACTATAAAGAGAGGGAAACGAAAGAGGGAGGCAGACCGCTGACCGATCTGGACTTTGTGTTTTCCAATATTCTTGTTGACGGAGACGACTGGTATATCATTGATTACGAATGGTCGTTTGAGGCGGCAGTCCCGGAGGACTATGTTTTATTCCGCGCCTTGTTCCGCGCTTCGATTGAATTGCCGCGGTGCGGCCTGACGGAACTTTCCAATTTGCTTTCTCTTGCGGGAATTACGGAGGAAGAGGGGGAAGCGTATCGCTGCATGGAAGAAAAGTTTCAGGCCTATATCGGGGGCGGCAGAGTGATGCTGCGCGATATGGCGGAACGGTTCGGGAAACAGGTGATTTATGCGGCAAGGGAGAAAAACGGCATAGAGCGCGAAGCGGAACGGATGATCAATCTGCACGGGACGGAGGCCGTAAAGCTCTTTTATTCGCTTGACCGCTGTGAGCGGATTCACGGAAGAGCCTGTATTGCGGGCTGGGCCTGTGCAAAGATACGGGGCGGCGGATTTATTCCGGTTCATATTTCGATTTTTGACGAGGACGGGAATACGATGGAACAGGCCGTAAGACGGATGGAACGTCCGGATGTTATGGAGGTTTTAAAGGCAAAGGGAAGTCCGGCTGATTGCTGCGGCTTTGAAGCGGTTTTCGGCGCGGGAGAGAAACGCAGTTACCGTATCCGTTTTTTTGCCGGAAAGTGTTTGAAAGAAGTCAATGTGCCGTTTTAAATACCGGTGCGCCGACCGCAGGCAATTTGTCGGGTTTAGGATTGGTCAGCGCGCCAGGCGGCAGAATGCGAGGATAAATGTCTTTTTTATCAGTAATTTATGTGTTTGGGATTTTTCCGCTGCTGCTCGGACTTCTCTGGTTGGGAAAAAAAGAGCGGGCGGGCTTTTCAAAAATATATGTCAGAGGTTTTTTCTCCATGCTGGCGCTGTTTGAAATGACTGCGGCGCCGATGGCAGTGACGGGCAGGCGTTTCGGATCGCTGCTCGAACTCTGGAGAATTTGCGCGCCTGCAACGGGAGGCGCGGCGATTCTGATTCTGTTAATTCGCAGGAAAACAGTGATAAAATGGGGAAAGGAGCTTTTTGAAAATACAAAAATAATAAAGGAAAAGCTTTATCGCCTGGTTGTCGTCATGATTGTGGCAATGCTGTTTTCGATTGTGTTTGTGCTTCCGGCGGAGAGCGACGATACGCCGGAAACGGCGGGGATTACGGTTGAAACCGATACGATGTATGTCTATGAGCCTTATACAAAGCTGGAAACGGGAATTACTTTTTCGGAAAAATCGACTTCGCCGCTTGAAATGCTGTATGCGGCCGGAGCCGTTCGTTCCGGGCTGGATACGACATTCTTTATTCATATGGTTCTGCCGTTTTTTCTGCTTCCGCTGTTTTACGCGGTCTGCTGGGAATTGTCGGGAAATTTTTGGAGGGAGCTTTCCAAACGCGGATTATTTGTTCTGTTTATGATGATATTTTACTCCGCGGCCTGTTATACAAGGACGATTCCCGCTATGGGAGTGTTTCAGAATATCTGGAATGCCGCTTCTTTGTTTGCGTGCTGCGGCATTCCTGCGCTGCTTTCGCAGTGTTTTCAAATCCTGCAAAAGAGAAGTCAGGGAGCGGGTGTTTCGGTAAAAGAAGTTTTCTTCCTTATTATAATGGCTGCTGCAAATCAGTTAATGATCGGCAGAGGCGCAATGCTTTCCGTGCTGGCTGTTTTATTGTGCGCGGGGATCCTTTTGTATCGGAAGCTGTATCGGAATGCCGAAGGACTTTTGGAACGCGGCGCCGGAAGATGGATAGCGCGTGTGCCGGGGATTTTCGGAGCGTTGTTTTGCGGTGTGATGCTGCTTTGCTGGCTGCATGAGGGAATCCGAAACAGCTGGCTTTCGTTTGGAAGGGATACCATTTATATTTCACTGCTGTTTCTTGCGGTTATTTGGATTTTTCTCTATGAAAAAAACAGAACCGAAAACAGTCTCTTTTTATATACGGTTTGTTCCGTCTTTTTGATTTTAGTTTTACAGCTTTTAAGTATGGCGGTGCTGCATCGGGATATGATGCCGAAGACTTATTATCTGATTCCGTATGCTCCAATTGTTTCCTATGTTGGCGTCCGGCTGGCAGAACTGCCAATTTTAAGAAAAAATAAATGGATTATTATAATCCTCTATGCTATAATCATTCAGTCGGGGATTGGGCTGGAATATCATAGCGCCAGTCTTTTTGGCAATTATAACGATAAAAAAGTCTCGCAGACAGTGATGCGGATGGCCGGCTGCGTGAAAGAGGCGGCGGGAGAGGAAGAGCCGTTTTTGCTTGCTCCGGGGGAGATCGCGTCGCAGATTCAGGAATACGATGTAGATATCCGCGTCGCCTATGGCGCGACCTATAATTACCCGGCGGAGCATACGGAGCTTCTTTTGGAATTGATGGGAACCTACGGAAGCAACTGCCTTATTCTAAAAGAGGAATACGACGACGAAAAGCTTTTAAAGTCAAAAGGTTATCGGCTTGTGATTATTTTTGACGGATACAGTCTATATTATAAGAAATAAAGTTCCTTTTGATAAAAAGCCGTTTGAGCGGCGGAAATGCGAGGAAAAATGGATAAGATTAAACAATTTGAGAGAAACGTCTGGATTCGAAGATTCAGTCTTGTAGTATACGATATTCTTGCCGTTGCATTTGCCAGTATTTTAGCGCTGGCTTCCCGCTTTGAATTCGATTTGCAGTCGATACCGGTACAGTATTATGATATTATGATGGATTCGATTCTGCCGAATATCATAATTACAATTATTGTTTTTCATATTTTCCGTCTTTACAATAGTCTGTGGTCTTATGCGGGAGCGACGGAATTTTTCTATATGATGGCCGGATGCGTGGCGGATGCGCTTCTTGTCATGCTTTTTATACTTTTGACAAACAGGAACGTTTATTGTCCGATGCCGCGTAGTTTTTATCTGTACTATGGGCTTTTGTTATTGATTCTGACCTTTATCAGCCGTTACGCATATCGTGCCGTGCGTATGCTGATTCGTGTCCGCACCAGTAAGGCGGGGCGGAAAAATGTGCTGATCGTCGGCGCCGGCGAGGCTGGAAGCGCCATTATCAAAGAGATTGCAAACAGCAATTATATTGATATGAATGTAGTCGGAATTATTGACGATAATCGCAATAAAAAAGGCGGGTTTATTCACGGCGTAAAGGTGGTCGGGAACCGTCATGACATTCGCGCAAAAGCGGCGGAACTCGGCGTAAAGGAGATTATTATCGCGATTCCGACGGCTTCTCCGAAGGAAATGAAAGAAATCCTTGATATCTGTAAGGAAACGGGCTGCGAGTTAAAGCGTCTGCCCGGTATTTACCAGCTTGTAAACGGCGAGGTCAGCATCAGCAAGCTAAAAGAAGTGGACGTCAACGACCTTTTGGGCAGAGAGCCGATCCGCGTTGACCTTGATTCCATTATGGGCTACGTTTCGGGGAAGGTGATACTCGTTACGGGAGGCGGCGGTACGATCGGAAGCGAGCTATGCCGTCAGATTGCGTCGCATAAGCCGAAGCAGCTTATTATTTTTGATATCTATGAAAATACGACATATGATATACAGCTTGAGTTGAAGCACAATTTTCCGGAGCTGGATCTTGTGGTGGCGATCGGTTCCATTCGGAATACCAAGCGGCTTAACTGGGTGTTTGAAACATATCATCCCGAAATCGTTTATCATGCGGCAGCGCATAAGCATGTGCCGCTGATGGAGGACAGCCCCAACGAAGCGGTGAAGAACAACGTGCTTGGCACCTGGAAGATTGTGAAGGCGGCCGATACGTATCATGTAAAGCGTTTTGTTATGATTTCGACGGATAAGGCAGTCAATCCGACCAATATCATGGGGGCGACAAAGCGTATCTGTGAAATGATTATTCAGACCTATAACAACCATTCCAAAACGGAGTATGTGGCGGTTCGGTTCGGGAACGTATTAGGCAGCAACGGAAGCGTGATACCGATTTTTAAGCGCCAGATTGAAGAAGGCGGACCGGTTACCGTCACGCATCCCGATATTATCCGCTATTTTATGACAATTCCCGAAGCGGTATCACTTGTGCTGCAGGCGGGCGCGTATGCAAAGGGCGGAGAGATTTTCATTTTGGATATGGGAGAGCCGGTTCGGATTTTGGATCTTGCAAAGAACCTGATTTTACTCTCCGGGCATAAGCCGAACGAGGATATTAAAATTGAATTTACGGGACTTCGTCCGGGAGAAAAGCTTTATGAAGAGATGCTGATGGATGAAGAAGGAATGCAGGATACGGAAAATAAGCTGATTCATATCGGAAAACCGATTGAGATCAATGAGGAACGTTTTTTACAGGAGCTGGAAGAACTGGCGGATTATGTAGTCGGAGAGCCTTCGGATATCCGTGAGTGGGTGCAGAGAATCGTGCCGACTTATACGATTCAGGAGAACGAATCGGTTTAAATGACTATACAGGGAGGATTCATGAATGATTTATCCGAAAATGAAAAGAGCCATTGATTTTTTGGTCAGCCTGCTGGGATGTATCCTATTGTCTCCCGTGCTTCTCTTTCTGTGCATTGCAATCAAAATAGACAGCAGGGGGCCGGTACTGTTTAAGCAGAAGAGGATCGGCATTCACAAAAAGGAATTTTATATTTTAAAGTTTCGGACGATGCGGATTGATACGCCGAAGGATATGCCGACGCATATGCTTGCCAATCCGGAGCAGTACATTACAAAAGTAGGAGGTTTTTTGCGAAAGAGCAGCCTTGACGAGCTGCCGCAGATTTTTAATATTCTGGCCGGACAGATGAGCATCGTAGGGCCGCGTCCGGCGCTTTGGAATCAGGACGATCTGATTGCGGAGCGTGAGAAATACGGAGCGAACGACGTGATGCCCGGGTTGACGGGCTGGGCGCAGATTAACGGCAGAGACGAGCTGGAAATACCGGTCAAGGCCAGGTTAGACGGGGAGTATGTGAAACGCATGAGTTTTCTCTTTGATTTGAAATGCTTTTTTGGTACGTTTATCAGCGTAGCAAAGCATGACGGCGTTGTGGAAGGAGGAACCGGTACGTTGCACGACCGGTCAAAGTAGGATGAAAAAGGTATTGATTACGGGGTCCGGCAGCTATGTCGGGACTTCTTTTGAACGATGGATGCAGCGTTATGCCGATTATCGGATTGATACAATTGATATGGTGGATGGGGAGTGGCGTAATAGAAGTTTTTCGGGACATTATGCCATTTTTCACGTTGCGGGGTTAGCGCATGCGGACGTCACGAATGTATCGGAAGAGGTAAAAAAGAAATATTACGCGGTCAACTGCGATATGGCGATTGAGGCCGCGCAGAAGGCAAAAAGCGACGGGGTCAGACAGTTTATCTTTATGAGCAGTATGAGTGTGTACGGCGAGAGCGCTCCGGTCGGCAAGCAGCGGATTATTACGGCGGAAACGCCGGCTTCGCCCGCGAACTTTTACGGAGACAGCAAAGTGCAGGCGGAGAAAGGACTGCTCGAATTAATCGACGAAGAGTTTAAGGTCGTAATCTTGCGGCCGCCGATGGTATACGGAAAGGGAAGCAAGGGAAATTTCCCGATTTTGGAGAAATTTGCGCGGACGCTGCCGGTTTTTCCGGCGATTAAAAACGAACGTTCGATGATTTTTATCAACAATCTCTGCGAATTTGTCCATCTGGCGATTGAGCGGGAAGCAAGCGGTATCTTTTACCCGCAAAATTCGGACTATGTCACGACGTCAAGAATGGTGGAGAAAATTGCGGCGGAGCATCATAAGCATATCTGGGTGACGCCGCTTTTTAACTGGGCGATTTACCTGCTTTCACGAATGCCGGGGCAGTACGGAAAGCTCTGCAACAAGGCGTTCGGCAGTCTTGTCTACGATAAGGAATTAAGCAACGGTCCGATTAAGGTTTCGGAGTATCAGACCGTTTCTTTTGAAGAATCGATACGGCTGACGCGGACAGAGGATGAAATCGCCATGTAAAAGACGGGGTGAAGAGGTATGGAATTGGATATCATGGTAAGCATTGTAACGGTTTGCTTCAACAGTGAAAAAACAATCCGGGATACGATTGAGTCGGTGCTGCATCAGACTTATTCCAATATCGAGTATCTGATTATAGACGGAAAATCAACGGATGAAACCGTAGCAATTGCGGAAAGCTATCGCAGCGCTTTTTTAGAAAAGGGAATGAAGTATCTCGTAGTAAGCGAACCGGACCGGGGAATTTACGACGCGATGAATAAGGGAACCAGACGCGCGTGCGGACAGCTTGTCGGCATATTAAACAGTGACGACTGGTACGAAGCAAATACGGTAGAACGTGTCGTGGATACGTATCGAAAAACCGGGTTTGATCTCTTTTATGCCGATATCCGGTTAATCAAGCCGAACGGCGAAGCGATTATCAAACACGCGAGATATCGGAAATATGCTACGTCGCGGGATTGGAATCATCCAACTACATTTGTGAAGAGGGAGATTTACGACCGGTTCGAATACCAGTGTAAAGTGGTATACGACGACTGGGATTTTATTTTAAAGGTCAGGAATGCGGGATATAAAATTGTAGTCATAAACGAGGTACTTGCGAACTTCCGCATGGGCGGCGCCAGCAACGAAGGCGGCATTGGACGCGCGTTAAAAAAGGTGTCGGAGCGTTACCGGATCTACCGTCAGAACGGAATGAGCCGCTTTTATTTTCTGGAATGTCTGGTTCACGAAACGGCGAAAGCGCTGTTAAAGTGACGGGCGCGCCGGGGCGCCGGAGATTCCGCGAAGCGTAAATATGGGGGCCATATGAAAATATTCGAAATCAATACCGTATGTGGCGGGGGGAGCACCGGACGAATTGCGGCGGACCTTGCGCGTATGCTGGAAGAAAAAGGAGACACCTGTCGTATCGCCTTTGCGAGAGGAAGCGCGCCGGAGGATGTGAGCGCTTTTCGGTTCGGAAGCAAAGCGGAAATCGCATGGCATGGAGTGATGACCAGAATCACCGACCGCCACGGCATGTATTCTTCTCATGCGACGAAGGATTTAATAGCGGAAATGGTGCGGTACGGACCGGATCTGATTCATCTGCACAATGTTCACGGATATTATCTGAATATAAAACGGTTATTTGAATTTTTACGAACATACGGGAAACCGGTTTTATGGACGCTGCATGACTGCTGGACGTATACCGGCCACTGTTCCCACTATACCGGAGTTTCGTGTGAGAAATGGAAAACACAGTGCGAAACCTGTCCGCAGAAACGGAATTATCCGGGGAGTCTTCTGATTGACGCGTCGAGACGGAACTACAAGACGAAAAAGGCGCTGTTTTGTTCCGTGCCGGATCTGACGCTTGTAACGCCGTCAAATTGGCTGAAAAACGAAGTACAGTGTTCTTTTTTCGGACAGCCTTCCAGACTGTATCCTGCGGGCGCACGCTGCGAGGTGATTCCAAACGGACTCGATTTAAACGTATTTCGACCGCGGGAGGAAAAGAAGGAGGCGCTTTTCGGAGCGGCGGTAAAAGGAAAAAAAGTGGTATTAGGCGTGGCTAACGTGTGGACCGAACAAAAAGGCTTTGAAGATTTTATCCGTCTCGCTTCCATGCTTGGCAGCGATTATCAGCTTGTGATGGCAGGGGTCGATGAAACGAGAAAAAAACGGCTTCCCTCCAATATTCTGGCTTTCTCACATACAAAAAATATCGACGAGCTGGCGGCGTTTTATTCCGCCTCCGACGTTTATTTTAATGCAAGCATAGAAGAAACGATGGGTATGACGACGGGGGAGGCGATCTGCTGCGGAACGCCCGTAATCGTTTACCGTTCTACGGCTGTGCCGGAAAGTGTGGGAGACGGCTGCGGCTATGTGCTAAAGCCCGGAGATTTAGAAGGCGTAAAGCGGGCGGCTGCAGCCATTTGTTCGAATCAGGAGGAATACCGAAACGCCTGCCTTGCTTATCGGGACACGTTTGATAAGGAAAGAGCGCACGAAGCCTATTACCGGCTTTACAGGGCGCTTACAGACAGAAAGGGATAAGGGGTTATGAAGTTTAAGAATCCGCTTTCAAGGGAAAAATTTCACAGAAGAACCATAAGCGGGATGCCGGAGCTTTTTTTTGAGCTGCTTCTTTATCTGACCTGTTTCTTTCCGTTTATACAATTTGTCTGGTGGGGTTCCGATACGCAGCCCTATGCGGCTCTGACATCGGTTCTGATTATTCTGGTTTACTGGTTCCGCACGGGAACGGGTGAAAAAAAGTTTCTTGTACTGGCGCTCTGCTGTATCGGAATGGGAGCGTTTGTACTGGTGGATATCGTAATGGACGGTTTCTTAAGCGCTTTCCGCAGTTATTTTTCCTATATTTCGCTGATTTGTATTCCGCTTGCGGTATTTCTGATTCTAAAGAGACGGGGCGGCTTAAACGAACCGCTGTTAAAATGCTGTATGTGGGTCTGGTTTGCCGTGGGATTGATTCAGCGCTATTTTATTCCGGAATTCGGCTTCCGCTTTTTATCGAGACATACGACGGGAGGAACGCGCGGCGCAATCAGCCTTGCTCCGGAGCCGTCGGCTTATGGATATATGTGCCTGTTTATGCTGCTGCTGGCGCTGCAGATGAAAAAGAACGCACAACTTTATGCGGTAATGCTGCTGATTCAGATTATTGTATTTGCCTCTTCATCGGTGACGCTTGTTTATCTGGCGTTTTATATTATCGCCTATATGTTAAACGAGCTGTTATGGCATAAGAAATTCGCGCTGTTTAAGGTGGTGGTGGTCGCGGGAGGCGGACTTCTCACACTTTTTACCATTCGCGCCGTCGTGCCGCCTACAAATCGAATGGGAGCGCTTGTAGCTTATCTGTTTGAAGAGCCGCAGAAAATTATCGAGGACGAAAGTATCGTAATGCGTGTCGAGGCGATTCGGTTTGGCTTTGAAAGTTTTGTCCGGAATCATTTTCTCCCGCACGGCATGTTTGATTTTAAAATTATGAGCGGGATGGGCGGACTCTTTTATGAATGCGGCTTTGTAGCGCTCCTGATTCTGGGCGCAATCGGCGTTCTGATTTGGAAGGGGAGCCGTAAGGGCTACCGGTTTATGTATGTGTTCGGGTATATGGCGATTATGTTTTCTTCCATTCCGTTTTCCGCGCCGGTAATGTGCTTCTATCTGGGCGTCTGTCTCTATCAGGCGTGGGAAGCCGAACGGAAGCGGGAAGAGGAAGAAGCGGACGCGTTTGAAAAAGACCTGCCGTTTGTCTGGTACCGGGGCAGGCTCTATGTACAAAAAGAAAGGCGTGAGGGTCAGGATGAAAGTATTGTGGATATGTAACGTGCCGATACCGGAAGCACAGGAGGTCATGAAACAGACGGCGGAGGTCCGGGTATCCTGGCTGGTCGGAATCAGCCTTGCGCTTCGGAAAAAAACAGAACTCTATTACGCTTATCCGGCATACGGCTGTACGCAGCCGGAGGTCGGGCGCGGAGATAACATTACATTTATAGCAATTCCCAGAAGGATAAAAGCGGCCGGAAAATACGACAAAGAGATGAAGCGGGAAATCGAAGCCGTATATGAAAAGATAAAGCCGGACGTCATTCATATTTTCGGTACGGAGTTTCCGCATACGTACAGCGCGGTTTTGGCGGCCGAGGCGGCCGGTTTTCTCGACCGGACGGTCGTTTCGATTCAGGGGCTGGTATCGGTCTGCGGAACGCATTATCTGGCGTCTCTTCCGCATCAAGCAGCGCGTTTTTATACGCTGCGGGATTTGCTGCGACGGAGCAATATATACGGCGCGCAGAAAGAATTTGCATACCGGGCGCAATTCGAGAAAAAAGCGCTGTCTCTGGCGCGCCATGTCATTGGCAGAACGGACTGGGACAAGGCGTGTACGCGCATGATGAATCCGCAAATAAAATATCACTTTAATAATGAGATATTAAGGAACAGTTTCTATGAAAAAAAATGGAGCTATGCAAATTGCGAGCCGTACCGGATTTTTATGAGTCAGGGCGGCGTGCCCTATAAGGGACTGCACTTTGCAGTCGAAGCGCTTGCGATGTTAAAGAAACGGTATCCGAAAATAAAACTGTACGTGACCGAGCGTGATTTTCTGCATCCGAAGGGGTACAAAGAAAAGCTTCGGTTGAACAGTTACCAGTATCTGATAAAGAAGATGATTTTAAGAGAAAATCTCGAAGAACACGTCTGCTTTCTCGGCACATTAAGCGAAGCGCAGATGTGCGAACAGTACCTGAAGGCGAACGTTTATATTCTGCCGTCCGCGATTGAAAATTCTCCGAATTCACTCGGAGAGGCAATGCTGCTCGGAACGCCGGCCGTTGCGTCAGACGTCGGAGGCGTGAAAAATATGATGACGCACGGGGCGGAGGGATTTGTCTATCCGCACGACGATCCGTATATGCTGGCGGGTTATATTGACGACATATTTCTGATGGGAGCCGATGCGGAACGGTTTTCCGATGCGGAGCGGGCGCATGCGGCACAGATTTTTGACGTTGAGAAAAATATGGAAGATTTGATAACTATTTACCGGGAGTTGTATGAGGCGTCTGAAAAACCGGTAACGGAAGGGACGGAGGGGAGATAGGATTTGGAAGGAAAAGCATTTGCTCCGGTCGTTCTTTTTGTATATAACAGGCCGGAACACACCGCGCGGACGGTAGAAGCATTAAAGAAAAATTACGGCGCAAAGGAAACGGAACTCTTCGTATTTTGCGATTATGCCAAAAATGAAAAGGCGCTGCCGAAAATGGAAGAAACAAGGGCATATGTAGCGCGGATTACCGGTTTTAAGGATGTGCAGATCCGATTGCGGGAAACGAATTTCGGTCTTGCCGAATCGGTGATTTCGGGTGTGACGGAGGTGGTAAACCGCTTTGGCAGAGTGATCGTAATGGAGGACGACCTGGTTACGGGCCAATGGTTTTTAACCTATATGAACGATGCGCTGAATCGCTATGAAAACAACAAAAAAGTGTTTTCGGTTACCGGATACTCCCATTTTATCAACGGAAGCAAGGCGCTGCCGGAGTCTTATTTTTTAAAAGTGTTCTCTTCGTGGAGCTGGGCCGTCTGGAAGGACCGTTGGGATCTGTTTGACAGGGAGGCAAAGGGCTGGGAAGAAATAAAGGAAAATCCTGCGCTTGCGAAAGCGTTTGATTATGATAACTGTCTGGACAACTGCACGATGCTAAAAAATCAGATGGAGGATCGCAGTATCAATTCCTGGGCCATTCGGGCGTACTGGACGATGTTTCGCGCGGATATGACGACATTGTTCCCGAATATGCGGCTCTGTGAAAATATCGGAAACGACGGTTCCGGCGTGCACTGCGGCGCAGATAACGGATATGCGTCGACTGAGCCTTATAACGGCCGTATTCTTAAGTTCCCGGAGTCGGAGGAAGAGACTGCGGCGGCGAAAAGCGCGTTTATCCGCTGCAAAAAAAAGCAGAAGCGAAGCTATCTTGCCGGCAGAATCGGTTTTTATCTGCGTCATCCGATGCGGGCTTTTCAAAAAATCGCGCACAGATAAAAAGCCGCGGCGGGGGGAGCGCGAAGCATCCATTTTTCACACTGTGAAAAAACGTACGCAGAAATGAGGGGTATTATGGCAAAAATCTGTCTGATCGCTTCTTCCGTATTTACGTACGGCGGGGAGCAGAGAGTAACCGCAGTCATTGCAAATGAGCTGGCGAAAAACAATCGGATTGTTTTATATACAATGGACGGGGAAGCCGATATCGAAGCGAATCCTTACGGCCTGACCGGGGAAATCGAAATACGCTGTACGAAACAGCCAAAATTTGGTATGATAAACCGTGTCTTACGCAGACTGATTCGGGAACTGAACGAAAAGACGGGACTTTTCTATCGAAAGCGTTCCTGTTACGGCGTACTTGAATACGCCTATTTTCCGAAAGCATGGCAGAAGCAGCTTTTGTCCGAGCTAAACCGAGAACCCTATGATGTGATACTTGCCGTATCCGGAGGAAATTCCATGCGGCTCGGATTGATTGCGGACGGCCTTTCCTGCCGGACGGCGGGATGGGAGCACAACGCATACGAGGCGTATTTTGAAACGCCGGGTCTGTATTTCTGGCATATGGATCTGCTGTTTCAAAAGGCCGTAAACAGCCTTGACCACTGTATCGTCTTAAACGATTATATCAGACAAAGATACAAAAAAGCGTTCGACGCGGACTGCGATGTAATTTATAATCCGCGAAGCTTTGTCAGTGCGGAAAAAAGCGCGCTGAAAAATAAGACATTCGTCGCATGCGGCAGGATGATCCGCCAGAAAGGATTTGATTTACTGATTGAGGCTTTTGCCAGGTTTGCCGCACGAGACAGCGAATGGAATCTTGTGATTGTCGGCGACGGCGAGATGCGGGGACAGATCGAGGAAGCGGTACGGTCATACGGACTTTCGGAACGTGTGGTTATTACCGGTTTTACAAATGAAGTAAAAAGATATCTTCTGGAAGCCTCCGTTTATCTGCTTTCTTCGCGCTGGGAGGGTTTTCCGATGGTACTGACGGAAGCATTTGAGATGGGACTCCCGACGGTGGCTTTTGACATTACGGCGGTTACGCCGCTTCTTACGGACGGAGAGGAAGGGCTGCTTGCACGGCCGTTCGATACGGAGGACTTTGCAAAACGGATGTATGAAATAACGAGACTTCCGCAAAAGGATTTAGAGGAAATGGCTCAAAAAGCGGTCCGGAAGGCGGAAAGTCTTGCGGTGGAGCGGATCATAACCGCATGGAAGGAACTTCTTGGCGCGGACTAAGCGGGCGGCGGGAACAAAGGAGCAAAGCATTGAAGACATTTATTAAAAATCATTTTCCCGGAACGGTACAGTTTTTACGGGATATCCAAACGCGTTCGGCATATCGGAAACGAAAAAAAGCCGTTACATTGCGCAACGAAAGGCTGCATGAAAGCTATCGGAAGAATCTGGAGCGGTTTCATAATATCCATAAAGGGGAACGCTGCTTTATTGTCGGGACGGGGCCCAGCCTTCGAATTGAAGATGTTGATTTATTAAAAGAAGAATATACTTTTGGAGTGAACTCCTGCCTTACCATGTACGATAAGACAGATTGGCGTGCCACCTATTACGGAATCGTCGATTCCCATACGGTAGCGATTATGGGAGATAAGCTGAAAACGGATGAAATTCCTGTCTTTTTTTATACCGATCTCGACGCCTCATACGACGGGAAAAACGGGATTGCATTTCCGAAAGACGATACGGATAATATGATGACCGACACTTTTTTTCACAGACGTTTTCCGAAGCGTTTTCCGGAAACGGATTTCAGCGGAGATATTACGAAAGTAGTGTACACGGGAAAATCCGTCGTCTATGCGATGCTGCAGATTGCGGCATATATGGGATTTACGGAAATTTATCTGCTTGGTGTGGACTGCAATTATGCGCAGCCGAAAATGTACAGCGACAATGTAACGTATATTGATCATAAAACGAAATGGACGAAGGAAAAACTGTTAAAAAACGGAAATCAGATGCTGCCGCAGTTTGAGATTGCGGAGCAATATGCAAAGGAGCACGGGTTTGCCATCTATAACGCCACAAGGGGCGGGCAGCTTGAGGCTTTTAAACGCGTGAAGCTGGAAGATCTGTTTAGAAAGGAAGAAAAAGTATGAAAATAATCGGAGTAATACCGTCGCGTTACGAATCCTCGCGCTTTCCGGGAAAGCCGTTGGCTGAAATCTGCGGGAAACCGATGATTTACTGGGTATATCGGCAGGCGGTTAAGGTAAAGGAATTTGACGATGTAATTGTTGCTACAGATGACGAGAGGATTGCAGACGTCTGCAGACAGTATGAGATGAACGTGCTTATGACGTCGAAAGAGCATCCGACCGGAACCGACCGGCTTGGAGAAGTGGCGAAATTGATAGAGGCGGATTTTTACGTCAATATACAGGGTGACGAGCCTTTGATAGAGCCGGAGACGATAAAAAAGGTGGTAGACTATAAAATGGAGCGTCCGGAAACGGAAGTAATTAATACGATTACCCCGATCCGGGAGGAATTTGAGATTACATCGAATACCTGCGTCAAAGTCGTAACGAACAGCGAGGACGACGGAATCTATCTTTCCCGTTCCCCGATCCCGTATCCGAAAAAGGGACAGGAGATTACTTATTATAAACATCTCGGACTTTACGGCCTAAGCAGGAAGGCGCTTTTATTCTACGCGTCAAAAAAGCGGACAAAGCTCGAACAGATTGAGGATATCGAAATGCTTAGGTTCGTGGAAAACCATATCAATATTAAATTTGTAACGGTAGATTCCGCTACAATCGCGGTCGACCGGGCGGAAGATATTGCAAGAGTCGAAGAAAGATTCGCGTGCGGTATGGCGGAACATTAGGCGGATCGGTTCGCCTGTTCGCCCATTTGCGGCGTTGAATCAGGTCTGCTGCATATCAGGGTTGTGGAAAGGTGTGAGGGATTGCATTGAAAAATATTCAGATTTTGGATTGCACGCTGCGGGACGGCGGCTGTGTCAACGATTTTAATTTCGGAAGCGATTATATGGGAAAGATTCTTTGCGCGCTGGAAGAGTCCGGCGTCGATATGATAGAGATGGGATATATCGACGAAAAGAAAGGCTCGTCCGAAGGGCGTACGCAGTATGACAGGGAAGAAGCCATCCGCGGTTATCTGAAAGAGAAAAAGCCGGGGGTCGCCTATGTCGCGATGATCGACTACGGAAAATTTGACGCGGACAGGCTGCCGGAGCGTACGGAGACGGATGTTGACGGGATCCGGCTGGCGTTTCATAAAAAAGACCGCAAAGAAATTGTCGCCTGCGGTAAGAAGATTATGGCAAAGGGATACCGGTTTTATATTCAGCCGATGACGGTCATGCGGTATTCCGACAGCGAGTTGTTAGAGCTGATTGGAGAGGTAAACGAAAAGCTTTCCGACGCGTCTGCTTTTTATATTGTCGACAGTTTCGGAGAAATGCGCGCGAACGATATGAACCGGATTTTGAATCTGGTGGACCATAATCTGTATCCGGGCATGACGCTTGGCTTTCATTCCCACAATAATTTACAGCTTTCTTATTCCAACGCCATTACCTTTATTGATTTCCATACCGAAAGAGACCGTATCATCGACGTTTCGATTATGGGAATGGGAAAAGGCGCCGGCAATTTGAATACGGAGCTGTTTGCGGAGCACTTAAATCTGTATTTTGAAAAAAGCTATCGGATTGAACCTTTGCTGGAAGTGATTGATACGGTCATTAATCAGCTTCATTCCGAGTTTTACTGGGGCTACTCCGTGGAATATTATCTTTCGTCCATACACCACTGCACGCCGAGTTATGCGGGGCATTTTTTTAAAAAGCATATGCTTTCGATTGATCAGGTGTCGGAGCTTTTAAAGCTTTTGCCGGAGGAAAAGAAAATATCGTTTGACCGGGAATTTGCAGATCGGCTTTATTTGGAATATAATGAGAAAAAACAAAAGCAGGACGAAGAGGAAACGCTTTCCGAGTTAAAGCGCGCGTTTTCGGGAAAGGCGGCGCTTCTATTGGCGCCGGGCAGACGCTTAACCGAGGCGGACGGGAAAATCAAAGAATTGCTGCGGGACGACGGCGTTGTTTCGGTATCGCTGAACAATCATAAAGCGTACGAAACCGATTACGTACTTGCGACAAAACGGGGGAGCTTTGAAGGCGCGGCCGCGAGCGGTCGTACCGTAATTGTAACTTCGAATGTCTTAAACGCGCAGGAGGAATATCCGAGGGAGCGGATTAAGACGCTGAACTATAAAAATTGGATTCGGGTGGAGAACGGCGTCAACGATTCCGCAGTGGTTGTGATCTTCGGGCTTCTTTCGGCGCTTGGCGTTAAGAAAGCGTATCTGGCGGGCTTTGACGGATTTTCTGCAAATATCAACGAAAATTATCTGGACAAGACGCTGCGCCGTCCGGTGACAGACGAACAGGCACGGGAACGAAACGAGTTTTTCAGAACATTTCTCCGCAAACAAAAAGAAACGATGGAGCTTTTTTATTTGACGGAATCGCTGTACAACAAATAGTAGTGAGGGAGAGGCAGATGCAGAGGCAGAATGCATATTTTATCAAGGAAAGAGAAATTGACATAAAAACGATGCTGATAAGCTGTATCAGGCGGTGGAGAGGAATCCTGATTGCGGCGGCGATTGGAGCGGTAATTGCGTGCGCGGTAAAGTATCAGGCGGATGTATCGGCGGCCGAAGCGGCGATCAACAATCAGATTGAGGCGGCGAATGCGCCGGAAATCACGGTGGAATATCTGGAAGAAAAGCTTGGGGAAAGCCAGGTGGCCTCCGTGCAGAATGCGCTCGACCACTGGAGGTATATTGAACGGAAGAATGATTATATGGAGCATTCCGTCTGGTTTAATCTGAATGCCTATGCGGTGGACGCCGTATTTTTGACATATCAGGTCAGCGCGGAACATCCGGCGGCTGTTATCAACGACTGTAAACGGTTTGCGACAGGCGAAGAGATGGTGAACGGAATTACACAGGATCTGGGACTTTCGCTGGAAAGCCAGTATGTGCTGGAGCTTTTGTCGATATCGGCGTCGGATAATACGACCTGCTTTACGATTCGGGTATACGCGGAAAATGCGGAAAGCTGCGCGCTTCTTGCGGACAGCGTAGACAAGCAGATGAAAAATTATGCGGCGTCGTTTTCTGCGGACGGGACTCAGATTTCATTAAAAGAACGCGACGCGCAGGTGGTAGTCGACGCGGCGTTAGCCGGAACGCAGGCCGGACATACCGGTGAGATTAATAATATGCTGAATACCTTCAACGGCTATATGCAGGGACTTGGGGAAGAACAGCATACGCTGTTTGAGCTGCTTGTCAAAGAAAACGCAGAGACGTCGTTGTTTGCGGGGGAGAGCGGCGAAGAAGAAACTCCTGAGGGAGAGAAAGGAACTCCTGTGGAAATCGATACGACAATCCATGTAAGACCAAGCGTCAGAATGGCAGTCATCGGCTTTGCGGCGGGCGCAATTGCCGCTTATGCGGTATTTATGCTGCTTTATACGGTATCGAAAAATATTCACGGCACAGACGAGGTGAAATATTTGTTCGGCATACCGGTATTCGGAACCGTAAATACCATTACGGTAGGAAAAAAGAGATTATTTGGCAAAACGGACCTTATGTTGGACCGTCTGCTTCGCGGGAAAAAATACCTGTCTTATGAGGAAGAGCTTTCTCTGGCCGCTGAAAAAATCCGGGTTTACTGTGACAAACAGGAGAGAAAGGAAATTTATGCCTGCGGCGTTTCCGCCATAAATATTCCTGCGGACTGCCTGGATAAGCTGGCGGGGCTTCTGGCCGCCGACGGTATCGCTATGACATATGGCTCCGACGTCTGCAGGGACAAAGAGGCGATAAAGAAAGCGTCTGAAACGGGGGGCGTGCTTCTTGTGGAAGCCGACGAAAAAACAGGCTGCGGAGAAATTGCGAAAGAGCTCAATATCTGCAGGCAGAGCGGGATAGAGGTAATCGGTGTCGTACTGGCGCAGGTTTTTTAAAAAGTTGGGAAAGGAATAGGTTTTTGTTTGGAAACGGTTAGATTAATCGCCGGGATTCCTGTATTGCTTTTAGCGCTTGGAATTGTCCCGGTATTGACGGGAGCGGCATTCTCTTTTAAGCTGAAAACGGAATATAGAAAGGGGCTTACCTTTAACTACACGGTCGGTATTTTAGTGATGCTTGCGGTGATGCAGCTTTATTCGGTGCCGTTCACGCTCCTGCAGTGCAGTTTTACCAGTCTTGTCATTCTTTATTCGGGAACGCTCGCCCTGTTTTGCGTGTTTTCGCTTCTGCGGAGGCGGCGTTATTTGGCAAAACTGTTCCAAAATGCGGGAAGTCTCATCAAAAGAGCCGATAAAAAGTGGTTTTTGCTTGTGGCGCTGATTTATCTTCCGGTCATTGCGCTGTCCTTTTTTACGCCGTATATTTACGGAGACGATAAGACATATCTTACAATGGTAAATGATATTGCGGCTTCCGATACGCTTTATATGATTGATACGGCTACCGGGGAGCCGATTACCTGGGTATCCGCAAAGTACGCGCTGTCCTCTTACTGGACGTTTCTTGCGTGGCTTGTAAAAATTACGGGTATCCATACGCTGATTTTATGTAAAACAATACTTGCGTTTTTTATTGCGCCGATCAGTTATGCGGTGCAGGGGCTTTTATTTTCGTTTTTGTTTCGTTCAAACGAACGGAAAATGCTCGCCGCCATGTTTTTTTTAAATCTGCTTCAGCTTTTCGGCTGTTTTTCGATTTATTCGGTTTCGTACCGGCTCTATACGTGGATTTGGCAGAGTAAAGCGTTTTTGGCGATTATCGTCATTCCGTTTCTGTTTTATTATTGTAATCTGATATTTGAAAAAAAATGTGCGCCGCGGGAATATCTCTGCCTTTCGGTTTTTATTACTGCGGCGTGTTCGACGACGCTGACCGGAGCCGGACTTGCCGTATTAATGGTGATGCTGCTTTCGGTGATTTATGCGTTTCTCTGTAAACGGCCGCTTATTGTAATCGGCGCGGGGCTTGCCGGCATTCCCGCCGCTGTTTACATGCTGCTTTATCTGCGGTATGATATGTTTGTAAGCTGGCTTCGCGTACAAGGAGTATTTCGTGGAATTAGTTAAATTTTTAAATGAGACGTTTTGGGGGGACGGCGGATATCTGCTGTTATTTGCCGTTTCCATTCTTATTACATTGTTTCGGGAAGATATCGAAATGCGCGGAAAGCGAATGGCGCTGTACTCGGCGCTCTGCTTTGTGTTAGTCGTTTATAATCCGATACTCGGAAAGCTTGCGGTCGAGCACTTTATGGAAGACCAGTGGGCGTATCTTCGCATTTTTTACCTGCTTCCGATTATGACCGTTATCGCTTATGCCATGTCGGAGTTCTATGTGAAAACGGCAAAAAAAACGGACCCGCGGAAGAGAAAATTATTAATTGCCGGCATTTTATCCATTTTAGTTGTATTATCCGGTCACTTTTACGGTAAAAACATGTATCTGAAGGCGGAAAATATCTATAAAATTGATAGTGAAGCGCTGGAAGTGATTCGTGTGATCGAGGAGGACAAGGAGGAGGGACGGACGCGGATTCTTTTGCCGGAGGGAGAGGAAAACCTGATTTTCGGGCTAAGGCAGTATACGCCCGATCTTGTGATCGCAGGTTATTCGGATAAGCTTGACGAGGAAGGCGGGCTTATGGAGGCAGAAAATAATCTTGATTATACGTATGTGATTATCGGGAAAGAGCGTACGCTTGTGGATTGTATGGAACAGGCGGGTTATACGTATCTGGTATCTACGGAATCGCATTTCATTTATAAAAAAGGATGATCAGACTTTGGGAAAAAACGTTTTATATGTGACAAATTATTATTTAGAAGATGTGATCGCACAGCGAAGTCCGGGGGAGTGTCTTTCGCAGGCGGGGCAGAATAAGGGAACTTATATCATCGACATGCTGGAATGCGGCGGCAACCATGTGACGGTGTGGTCGAATGCCTGGACGAAAGAACGCGGCCTGCGGCGTTTTAAGGGCTTTCGTTCAAAGTTGAATCCGAACGTCTATTATTCGGACATTATAGCGCTTCCGGTATTGAACGCATATAGCTGCCTGTATTGCAGCAGGCGCTTTTTAAAAAGGCTGGTAAAAGAACGCAGGCCCGACGTCCTTATTTTTTACAATATGCGCCTCGAAAATTCCAGACTGGCGCTGTATGCCAAAAAGAAGTTCGGCATTCCGATTATTCTGCAGTATGAGGACGGACTGACAACGGATGAAGGGGTCGGCGGATTGAAGCGGAAAATTTACAAAAGACTGGAGCGGCAGGTTTTACATCAGCTGGACGGCGCGTTTTTAGTCAATTCCAAAATAAAAGTGCCGTGTCCGTCCGTAGTAATCCGCGGAGCCGTCCGGGAGGATGATTTTAACGGAGACACGGACAGGAAGGCGGATACGTCGTTGGGCGCGGCGGGCCGGAGCAGAACCCCCGGCTTAAAGCTTACATTTTTGTTCGCAAGTACGCTGGATGAGCAGCGCGGGACAGACGTCGTGTTAGAGGCGTTATCCTATACAAATCTGGATTTTACACTGAAAATAACGGGGCGCGGCGAGGCGGAGGAACGGGTGAAGGCCTGCACGGACCCGCGCGTGCGTTTTCTGGGATATCTGGATTACGGCGACTATAAAAAGGAATTGTCCGAGGCGGATATCTGTATCAACGCGCAGCTTTCCCGCCATGCTTTCGGAGGTTTTTCGTTCCCGTCGAAAATTTTTGAATACCTCTCGGCCGGTAAGCCGGTGGTGTCTTCCGATGTAGCGGATACGAAGGAAGCGCTTAGCGACGCGTTATTTCTTTACTATGAAGACGACCCGAAGCAGCTCGCTGCAGCGATGGAACGTGCGGCGGCTGTCTGTATGGACGAAAAAGCATATGCCGGATACAGAGCGAAAATCAGCGAAGTAATTCGGGAAAATTCCATTTCGTCCGTTGCTGAGAACGTAAACGGATTGTTTGAAAAAATCGGAGCATAAGCTTGAACATGAAAGGTTCAAGCGCGGGATTTGTATCTGCGCGCAGTGTATCACAAACTCGTTATATGCAGAAAATGGCGCAGAAATGGAGAAAACTATGGAATGGAATCAGGAGCTGGTGTCAATTATTACGCCAATGTACAATGCCGGGCGCTATATCGGAGAAGCCATAGAGTCGGTACAGCGTCAGACCTATCCGAATTGGGAAATGATTATTATGGACGATTTATCCGACGACGGAAGCGCAGAAATCGTACAGGAATACGCGAAAGCGGACGGACGAATCCGTTATTTTCGGGAGACGGTCAAATCCGGCGTGGCGAAGGGACGCAACGACGCAATGAAACTTGCCGGGGGAAGATACTTAGCCTTTTTGGACAGCGACGATTTATGGAAACCAAAGAAGCTGGAAAAGCAGCTTTCTTTTTTAAAAAACAGGCGATGCGCCTTTACTTATGCGGCCTGCGACGTTGTGGACGAAAACAGTGTCGCGACATCGAAAGTACGCCACGTTCCGCCTAAAATTACGTATGAAAAGCTTCTCTGGGGGAATGTGATTCCGTGTCTGACCGTTTTGCTGGACCGGGAGTTTGTCGGAGAATTTTCCATGCCGGAAATCGGGCATGAGGACTATGCCGCCTGGCTTACCATTTTCAGGAAGATTCCGGCGGCGTACGGGATAGACGAGATACTGGGGAGTTATCGAATTAATAATCAGTCGGTCAGTGCGAACAAGCTTCGTACTATAGGATGGACCTGGAATATATACCGGAGGAATCAGAAGCTTCCGGCATATAAAAGCTTTTTTTATCTGATCGGACATTTAACACAGGCAATGAGGAAACGATAGTATGATTATACTGATAGACGCGAGAACGCTCGGAGAGAAACCGAGCGGGATCGGAATTTATTTATATCATTTTGTAATAGAGTTGAACAAAAGGCCGGACATTACGCTTGCGCTTCTTACAGATGTAGATAGAAGCGAGGAGTTTATGCGGATCAGAGAAGAGGGAATCCCAATTTGTATTTACGGAAAACCGGTAAAAAACAGTATTGGAGTTTACTCGTATTTTCGGTTCGTACAAAAGCAGATCCGATTCCGAAGACCGGATATTTTCTGGGAGGTCAATAATCTGCTTCCGGTCAGAATAAGAAACCGGCACGGAAAAATTGCGGTTACGATTCACGACCTTTTTCCGATTTCGGACCCGGATTGTTTTCCGAATTATTATGTCCCGTATTATAAATACGGAATCAAAAAAACCGTGAGGCAGACGGATTTGATTTTATACGATACGGAGACGGCGAAAAAAAGTGTGGAATGCTATGAGGAGCGGGCGGCAAAACGGCCGAATCTGGTTTCCTATATTATTATAGACCATATGCCGAAGCTGACGGTTTCCGATCAGGGGTATTTTCTCTATATCGGAAATCTGGAGCGCAGGAAAGGAACGGACCTTCTTTTAAAGGCGTATATGCAGTATCGCAGCCTGGGCGGGACGCTTTCGCTTCATCTGGGCGGTTCGGTCAGAGAGGAAGAAATCGGGAAGCTGATCGACGAATGCGTATCCCGCTGTAAGCAGATTGTACGGCTGGGTTATCTTTCCGACGAATATAAGTGGATGGAATACGCCGGATGCAGCGCGTTTGTGTTCCCTTCGCGGGCGGAGGGATTCGGAATGCCTGCGGTTGAGGCGCTGTTTTATCGAAAGCCATTGATCTTAAGCAGACTTGACGTGTTTGAAGAAATCGTCGGCAGCGAAATTCCGTTTGTAGCGCTTCACGAGGACGAGGAATTGACGATAAAGGAGCTTGCGGATCAGATGCTTTTCATGGAGCAAAGCCTTTCTGACAGGCGGCAGGGAAACGGCGGAGAGGCAAAATGCTTTCTGCCTGACGACGAGTACTGTGAAAAAGTGACGGAACGCTATGCCGGAACGCGGCTTACCGGGCGTCTCGCCGCATTTTTTCACGGAAAATAAAGAGCCGCACCGGGCGGCGGAATGAGAGGAAAGATGAGGGAGGATATTGACTTATCCTTAAAGGGATTATTAAAAGAGAGTATACCGAAGGAATGGGTGACGGCCTACCGCAAGACGAAGCTCTGGACGCAGACGAACGCGCTGAGACTGGTGCCGCAGCGGCAGTTTGACCGGACGGCGTTCCCGGACGGCATTAATTTAATCGGCAATATCAGGCTGAACGCGGGGCTTGGACAGAGTATGCGGCTGGTTGCGGACGAATTAAAACACAGCGGCGTGCCGTTCTGCATTTATGAGCATCATATCTCAAAAAATTTCAGTATGACGGATCACACCAAAGACGGGTTGATTTCCAACCGGCTCCTTTACAACGTAAATCTGATTCATGTGAATCCGCACGAATTTGCGAAGGCCTATTTCCAGATGGGAAAAAAGACTTTTGACAGACACTACAATATCGTATTCTGGCTCTGGGAGCTGGAGGAATTTCCCGATCTCTGGAAGGGCTGTTTTAACGTGATAGATGAAATCTGGACGCCGGCGGAGTTTGTCAGCGAAGCAATTCGGAAAAAGACGGACAAGCCTGTTTACACGATTCCGTATCATGTCGACGCGCCGACAGACCCCCGGTATGACCGGGCGTATTTCAATCTGCCCGAAGATCAGTTTCTGTTTTTGACGATGTACGATTATCAGAGCATGGCGGATCGAAAAAATCCGCAGACAGCCCTGATGTCGTTTAAGAGGGCGTTTCCGCCGGAAAATGATAAAGTCGGTTTTGTAGTAAAGCTAAACGATACGCCCAGGAATATCGTTCCGTACGTGAGAATGGTAATGGAGAAGTATTCGAATGTTTATATGATACCGGGAATTTTGTCAAAGGCGGAAGTAAACAGTCTGATCGGGTGCGTCGACGCGTTTGTATCTACGCACCGGGCCGAAGGATTCGGGCTTGTAATGGCGGAATCCATGTTAAACGGCGTACCGTGCATTGCGACAAACTGGTCGGCCAATACGGAATTTATGAACAGCGACGTTGCCTGTATGGTAAATTACAGAATGGTAAAACTAAAGCAGGACATCGGACCGTATGTGCGCGGCAGCCGGTGGGCGGAACCGAGTATCGCAAGTACGGCCGGCCATATGAAGCGGTTGTATGAGGATAAGGAGTATTATAAGCGGTTAAGCGAAGACGGGAAGAAGTATCTGGAAGAGAAGCTTGGTATGGAGCGGATAGCGGGTCTGATCAGGCAGCGGATTGCCGAAATTCTTCCCGGATCTATGCAAGGATAACAGGAAAGGAAATATGCGGCGATGGAAAGAGATATGAATATTTTAAAGGAGCAGGTGGAGGAATCGTTCAGAAAGAGGAATCTGCCCGAGGAGCTTGCGCCGTTTGATACGGTTTCCATCCATTCTGCGCGGACGGTGGAGCCGTATGACGAAGAGGTGTTCGGGGACTATATACAGGACGTCAACGGCTACTGTACGGTTAGCGACGACTTGGGCGTCCGTCATCCGGGTTTAAAAGGCGTCATGAAACGACTCATGATTAAACTCGTGCGGTTTTACGTTTTGCCGATTGTTGAAAAGCAGAACCTGTATAATGCGACGGTGAAGGGCGCAATGAATCAGTTTGACGCATATGTCGCTTATAATGAAGCAAGAATGGAGTATTACGAAAAACAGATTGAGCGGCTGGAGAATGAACTTTCCGTGCTGCAGGGAAAAAATAAGACAGAAAGGCAGTCGTTATGAAAATAGTACAGGTGGTTCCGACGGTGGCGTTCGGCGACGCGATCGGAAATGAAACAATTGCAATTAAAAAGATGCTGTCGGATGCGGGCTATCAGACGGAGCTTTATGCGGACGGAGTGGATAAGAGGCTTCCTTCCGATACGGCGAAGCCGGTGCAGAAACTAAAAGTATCAAAGGATGATATTGTCATCTATCATCTTGCGACGGGAACGCCGTTGAACTACGAAATGGGAAGACTTGACTGCAGACTGTTTATCCGGTATCACAACATTACGCCGTCGAGATTTTTTAAAGGGTACAGCACAAAGCTTGCGGCGCTTGATGAAGAAGGCTACGCCGGAGCGCGGTTTCTGGCCGATAAAGCGGATCACATTCTGGCCGTTTCCGAGTACAATCTTTCCGACCTGCGGGGGATGGGCTATCAGTGCGGCGCGGATGTCGTGCCGATTTTATTAGCGCTTGACGACTATAAAAAGAAGCCGAATGAAGAGATTATAAAAAAATATACGAGCGACGGCTATACGAATATTCTGTTTACGGGACGAATCGTGCCGAATAAGAAACACGAAGATATCATTCGGGCGTTTTATTACTATAAAACTTATTTTAACGAAAAATCGAGGCTGATTTTTGTCGGAAACGAATCGGGCATGGAAAAATACTACAATCGTTTGAAAGATTATATCAGTCTGACTGGCTTAAAAGATGTGATTTTTACCGGACATATTAAATTCGATGAAATTCTGGCCTGGTACAGAGCCGCCGATTTATTTCTCTGTTTAAGCGAGCACGAGGGATTCTGCGTGCCTTTGGTGGAGGCGATGTATTTTGAAGTGCCGATTCTGGCTTATGACTGCTGCGCCGTTCCCGATACGCTTGGAGAAGGCGGGATTGTAATCGACAATAAGGAACCGCGATATGTGGCGGAATGGATGAACCGGATTCTTACGGACGAAGCGCTTATGCAGGAGATGAAGGAAGCGGGAAAGAAACGGCTTTCTGATCTTTCGAGGGAAAAGGTAGAGCGCATGTTTTTAGATTGCTTAAAAAGGCAGTTGGCGTAGCGTACTTACGGGATACAGGTACGGAGGTTCAATCGGAAAAGAGAAAGGGTTTACATGGGTGCAATCAGAGAATTAATTGAGTACAGACAAATGATATACAGTATGGTCCGAAAAGAAATCAGAGGCAGATATAAGGGTTCGGTTCTCGGATTTATGTGGACTTTTTTAAACCCGCTGCTTCAGCTTGTAGTATATACGCTTGTTTTTTCGGTTATCATGCGCGCGGAAATTGAAAAATATTATCTGTTCCTTTTTGTGGCGCTGGTTCCGTGGATGTTTTTTTCAGGGGCGGTCACAAGCGGCGCCGAAAGCGTTGTGGAATCGGCGGATTTGATTAAAAAAATCTATTTTCCGCGCGAGGTTCTTACAATTGCGAAAGTGACGAGCGCGTTTGTAAATATGATTCTTACGTTTGTAGCTGTTTTTTTTGTGCTGATTGTGACCGGGTACGGAATCAATCCGGCGGCCCTTTTATTTATGCCGATCGTTATGGCAGTCGAGTATATTTTCTGCCTCGGAATTGCGATGATCGTATCGTCTCTGACCGTTTATTTCCGGGACTTGCTCTATATTTTAAATATTGTCGTTATGGCGTGGCAGTATCTGACGCCGGTTATGTATCCCGAAAGCTGGGTGCCGGAACAGCTTATGTTTTTATGGAGGTTAAATCCAATGACGCCGGTCATTAATGCATATCGGGATATTCTCTACTATAAGAAAACGCCGGAGCTTGCAAATCTTGCGCTGGCATGTACGATAGGCGTCGTCTTCATTCTCGTCGGCTATCTGATATTTCGCAGGCTGCAGAAAGGATTTGTGGAGGAGCTGTAATGAATACGGGAAACGCGGTAGAGGTCAGGGATTTAAAGAAGGTATTTAAAGTATATCACGATAAAGGAAAAAGTTTAAAAGAGCGGGTGCTTTTTTTTAAACGCAGTAAATTTGAGCGGCGTAAGGTGCTTGACGGAATCAGCTTTGACGTAAAACAGGGCGAGGCGGTCGGCATTATCGGCCACAACGGATGCGGAAAAAGCACTACCTTAAAACTTTTATCCAAAATTATTTACCCGACCGAGGGGACGATTGAGATGCGGGGAAGGGTATCCTGTTTAATTGAGCTGGGGGCGGGCTTTCACCCCGATATGAGCGGCAGGGAAAATATCTATATGAACGCTTCCATTTTCGGACTCGGAAAAAAAGAAATCGATAAAAGAATTGACGATATTATTACATTTTCGGAACTGGAAAAATTTATTGACGATCCGGTAAGAACATACTCTTCCGGTATGTATATGCGCCTTGCTTTTTCGGTGGCGATTAACGTGGATGCAGACATATTACTGATCGATGAGATTTTGGCGGTGGGCGACGCGCATTTTCAGGAGAAGTGTTTTGACCGTTTAAAGGAGATTAAAAACAACGGCACTACAATCATAATTGTATCGCACAGTCTCGGACAAATTGAAGAAATCTGCGACAGAACGATCTGGATTGACGCGGGGAAAATCAAAGAAGAGGGAGAACCTTCCGAGGTGCACGAATCTTATCTGAACTTTATGAATGTCAGACATGAGAGTAAAAACAAGGCAGTCAGTCCGACGCCCAAACGGAAACGGGAGAGCGATAAAACATTTGTCCGTCTCGTAACGGAACAGGCCGACGGTACGACGCAGACAATATCCGCCGAATCCTTAAAGCGTGCAAAACTTGTCTTTACGGAAGAGGACAAAACGGAAAAATCGGTCTGTTTTTCGCGGGAAGGCCAGGAAACGGTGCTCTGCCGTTTTGAGGGCCAGGATCATAAAACAGATGTGACAATAAGGGAAAGCGACGTTTTGGGATATTTAAACGCCGTTGATAATCAGGTGGCGGAGGATGTGCTGCCCGCAATGCGGCTCAATGAGAACTGTGAGCGTACGGAAGACGCGGTGCTGATAAAGCGCAAAGGCGTCATCAGCGGCCCGTATAAGACGTTAGAGCGCGGCAGATACAGGCTCTTGCTTGAAGCCGAATTTCATGAGGATATGTTTGCCGAAGTAAACGTTACGGCGGATGCGGGAGCGTATATTATTTCCCGATATCAGTTGAAATACGGGGAGAATGAAATTGTATTTCAATTAAAAGAGCGGATGGACAATATTGAGTTCTCGATTATCAATAATGAAAATAATATTCTTGTAAAACGTATGATTCTGCAAAGTATCATAGCCTGATGACAGCAGGGCGGGAAGGAAGGGAGGATGCGTATGATGCCTGCGTCGATCATAGGCGCCGTTGTTTTATGCGGCGTTTTTTTCTATGGAACGTCAGTGTTTTATAAAATCTTAGTGTCCGAGGCGGAAGGGATCGAGACGGGAGAAGGAGCGGCGCTCTCTTTTGGCGTCAGTCTTGTGATGCTTGCCGCGTCCGCGACGGCGCTTGCGCTGATCAGAATTTTTTCCGTTCCTTCTCTGATTTTGTGCTATGGAGCGGCGGCGGGAACGGCTCATGTTCTGGCCTGCCGTTTTCGGAAGATTTCTCTTTTCAAAAGAGCGGAGAAAACGGCGGAAAAAAGACATTTTTCCGACGCGCCTCTGATTTTGATTTTGCTTGCCGCGGGAAGTCTTTTTTTTCTGTTTCCCAGCAATTACATGTGGACGGGAAGAGACTACGGTATGTATATTGTAAATGCGGTACATACTGCGGAAACGGGCGGCGCCCGATATGAGACGGATTCTTTTTTAAATGAAAATTACGAAGAGATCAAAGAGTTTGTCGAGATCGGATATCCGGCGCTTTTTTCCTCCTATGAAGATTTAATCAGCGAGCGGCCCGGCGATATCAACGCGCAGTTTCTGCCGCTGTACTGGTGTTTGCTGTCGGTCGGCTATGCCGTCGGCGGATTTTCCGTACTGATCCGTATGACGGCGGTTGTGACGTTACTTTCCATAAGCGTTTTTTATTACTTTGTCAAGCGGTTTTTTTCGAAAAAAGCGGCCGTATTATCTGCAGCGCTGCTTGCGTTTTGTCCCGCGGAGCTCTGGGGAGCCCGGATTACGCAGTCGGAGCAGCTCATGCAGTTAATTGTACTTTTAATGTGTTTTCTCTTTGCCGTCGGATGGCGTCAGCGACGGTCTGTGTATTTACAGCTTGCGGCAGGTATTGCCGGAATCGGATGTTTTTGCCGGATGGACCATTATATTATGGGGATCGGGCTTCTTTGCTGCTGCATTTACGCAGCGCTTTTTTGTACGGCTTTAAAGAAAAGCATGTTTCGCGTGACCGTGCATTATATGATATGGGTGCTGCTTTCGTTTTCCTACGGCTTTGCCTTTCACTATCATTATTATATAGAACACTGGGAAAACGGGGCCCTGCAGTATCTGATACTGGCGAACGCCCTTTTGTTTCTTTTCTATACGTTTTGTTATTTTATCGGCGATCATGTGGCTGCGCGTTTTAAAGAACGCAACAATTTCCTTTTTTTTCTCTGTAAAAAAAGGAAGGTTGTGACAGGCGCGGCGGCGCTTCTTTTCCTTGTGTACGGTTTCTTTTATTTAAAACCGTATGCGCTGTTAAACGGAGAAAAAACGGCGGGCGTGCTCGCGCAGTACGCTTGGTATATCTGTCCCGTTACGCTTGCGTTCGCGCTGTACGGATTTTATAAAAAGTGTCTGGTGGAAAGCCGCAGGGAATTTGACAGTTTAGAGGCCGTGTTATTGTTTTTGATTTCAGGGCTTGGCTCGTTGCTTCTGTATTCGGCAAAACCTTCGATTTCAATGGATCATTTTTGGATGAGCAGACGGTTTCTTCCGATTAATTTTCCGCTTCTGATTTGTTTCGGAATGTATGGCGTAAGCAGCCTTGCACAGCAGAAAAAAAGGATTGCGAAAGCGGCGGCAATCGTCTCCGCCGTCTTTATTTTTCTGTATACGGGCTGGAGAGATAAGGAGATCTGGAATATGCGTTCTTACGCGGGTATGACGGCGGCCTATGACAGGATTTCGGAAGCGATACCGGAAGATGCATTTGTACTAACCGCAAACGAGGGAGCGGCGGCGGCGCTTCGTTATATTTATCATAAAAACGTATATATGCTGAAAAGAGACTTTGACGCCGAAAGCGTAAGCCGTTATCTGGCGTCTCATGACAATGTGTATCTTTTCGGCGGGCTGCGGGAATCGGCCGTGCCGTGGGGAATTGACGCGGAGGTGATCATAACGCAGACGATTGCGACGACGGCCCCGGAACGTACTTACGGAAGCTTTCCGGAGCGGACGGCGGAGGAAAGCAGGAACGGGGACGTCTTTCGCCTTCGCGCCGCAGAGGCGGATACGGTTGAACTCGGACCGTATTTCATCGGCGAAGGAGATTCGGAGCGGACGCCGGACGGGGCGTGGGTGTTAAACGGGATCGGAACGTCCTTTTACGGACCGTATTTTAAAGCCGAACCGGGGAAATACGAAGCCGAGATCTCTTTTTTGCGGGAGAGCGAACCGGACGGGGCGGTCGGAACGCTTGAGATTGTCGTAGACGGGGAAGTAAACGAGCGAATGGAAATCCGGCAGGGAAAGCAAAAGCTGTGTTTTACGTTAGAAGAGACCGGCAGTTTGCTTGAATTTCGTTTTATAAAGGAAGCGGAAGGCAGAGCGGTCTGCGAATCGATTTTGCTAAAACGCATTTCCGCCTGAATAACGGCGGGAATTTCAGAAAAGATTAAGAATTTTGGCAGCATTTAGTTATTGCAGTCGAAAGCGCTTTTTGTATAATAGAAATGTATTGTTGACGAAAATAAAGGAAAGGGAATGGAGGACAGGCTAAATTATGAGAAGACTGTTAGCAAGATGTTTATCGGGTCTGCTCTGCGGCGTTTTATTGTTCAATACGCCGCTTGCACCGGCGTATGCTGCGGAATCAGGGGATACGTTTCAGTGGGAAGAAATAAGCGGAACTGAAGAAATCACAGAGAATGAAACCGGGACGGAGAAGGATACCGAAACGGAAGGAACCGAATCGTCTGAAACGGAAGGATCTGCGCCGGCCGGGAAGGATGAGACGGAAGGAGGCTCCGATTCGACCGAAGCGGATGATCCGGAGGGGGGATCCGAATCAGACGGGACGGAAAGCACGGAGAGTTCCGACATAACATTTACGGAGGAAGAGACAGAGGAAGGAGATAATCTGCCGGAGTATCGGGAGATGACGCTGGAGGAAAAGCTTTTGGAGGATCCGATGGCATGGAGCGAGCTCAATGAGACTGCGGACGAGGGGGAAGAGGTTTCTTTGCATTCTCTATCCAATCAGAATTATGTGCATGACTCCAAATTTAACGGATATAAGATTTCGGAAGGAATCGACGTTTCCTAATGGATGCTTGAAATCGACTGGAATAAAGTAAAAGCGGCCGGAGCGGAATTTGTTTTTATCCGTGCCTGCTACCGCGGCTATACCAGCGGTACGATGAATATAGACGAGAATTTTGTGAAGAATATTAACGGAGCGTTGAACGCCGGCTTAAAAGTAGGAGCTTATGTATTTTCACAGGCGATTACGGAGGCCGAGGCCATACATGAAGCGGATTATATTCTTTCGCTTGTAAAGGGATATAACCTTGCGCTGCCGGTTGTTATGGACTTTGAATATGCTTCCGGCCAGAACGGCTCGACCGGAAGACTTTACAATGCAAAGCTTTCCAATCAGGCGGCGACCGGTATCTGCAATGCATTCTTAAACCGCGTTTCGAGCGCCGGTTATAAGCCGCTGCTCTACGCAAATAAGACGATGTTAGAGCAGCATTTAAATGTAGCGAGCATTGCGGACAAGCATCCCATCTGGCTTGCTCATTATACGACAAAGACGGATTACAAGGGAGACTACAGTTTCTGGCAGTATTCCAGCAAAGGAAGCGTCAGCGGTATCAGCGGCAATGTCGATTTGAATTTCTGGTACATAAAGCCGGAGGATAAGCCGACGCGCGTGGATATCAACAGAACGAGACGGTTTACCCGTGAGGGAGGCGTCAATACCGGTTATTATCCGGTAGAGGCTTCGAAAGCTTATAACGGCGCGATAGAGCAGATTATTGCACAGCGTGCGACGGAGGCGTTAAACAAAGGGGAGAACAGTTTTGAAATCCGCGATTTAAACCTGAATACAGGAACGCCGAATCATCTGACGTCAATGCAAAATACGATTTTTACGCTGCTGGATACAAACTATCAGTTTTTTTATGTGGACAGTTTCGGATATCAGTATAATGCTGCAAACGGAGCGATTACACATCTTTACTTCCGCTATTTTCCGGGATACGCCAATTCGGACGGCTCGGTAAACAAAGACGCGGTAAATCGTGAGCTTGGCGTGCTGAATACGGCGCTGGATGAAGCGTACGGCTGCATAAAACCGCAGATGTCCAATGTAGAAAAGATTCTGGCGGTTCATGACTATCTTGCCACGGTCTGCGATTATGACGGTGAAAATTATATGAACCATACGGTTCCGGCAACTTCGTATACGATTCTTGGAACGCTTGCGGCGGGCTCGGCTGTCGCGCAGGGATATGCGCTGACGTTTTCTACGCTGATGCGGAGAGCGGGAATCGACAGCTATGTGGTAGCAAGCACATCTATGAATCATGTATGGAATCTGGTGTCGATAAACGGCAGCTGGTATCATGTGGATGTTACGAAGGACGATCCGGTCTGGATTTACGGTACTACTTCTTTCGGCAGGCCGAACAATGATTTTGCGGATGAAGGATATGTCAGCCACCGCTATTTCTTAAAGAGCGACGCCGAGATGACGGAGCATTACGGTTATCAGGGCGCAGTACCTGCGGCAGGCAACAGCAATGCGTTTATCGGGTATGTGTTCTACGGCATGGATCAGAAAATGAATTATTATGATTCATACTGGTACTGCTTAAACAACAGCGGCGCCGTTTCAACCGGAGGCGTCAAAAAGGCAAAGATTGACGGAAGCAATTCCATGATCATTTCTCTGAAAAACGCTGCAAATTATGTCATTGGTATCGACAATCTCCTCTACTATGCGACGGCGGCCGGTGTTTACGCTTATAATATCGCCAGCGGCAGCGAGCAGGTAATTGCCGATATTACGCAGAAATACCCTGGTTATGAGCTTTCGGAGCTTACATTTAAAGGACAGCAGTTAAAAGGCGTGCTTTATAATAACAGCACCAGAGATTTCCTGCGCGTGACGTTCGATTCCGCAGTCCGCATCAGCGGTCTGACCAGATATGCAACGGCGATTGAAGCGGCGGAGATTATGCGAAACAGTGAGGCGGTCATAAAGAACAACGGAAAATTCCCGGCGGTTGTAGTTGCGAATGCGGATAATTTCCCGGACGCGCTTTCCGGCAGCACGCTTGCGGCGCAGAATCACGCTCCGATTCTTCTGGTAGGAAAATCGGGAGGCGGAACGCAGGAAACGCTTGATTACATCAATAAATATGTGGATAAGGCGGGTAAAGTTTATCTGCTTGGCGGAACGGGCGCGATTCCGGAGGCGGTGGAGAAGTCGCTTCAGTACTACGGTTTCTCCAGCATCAGGCGTCTTGCCGGTATGACGCGGTATGAGACGAACCTTCAGATTATTAATGAAATGACGTTTGATGTCGGCACGGATGTAATTATTGCCAGCGGAAAGAACTACGCAGACAGCCTGTCTGTTTCCAGTATTGCAGGAATAAGGAATATGCCGATTTTCCTTGTCGGAGATACGATGGATTATGCGACGATTTTGACAATCGGAAGAATTACTCCGGCAAATATTTACATTATCGGCGGAACGGGGGCGGTAAATACTACCGTGGAAAGTCAGGCGAGAAATCTCTGTTCCAACGTAAAACGGATTATGGGATATAACCGTTACGATACGTCGCTTGAAGTAGCAAGATTTTTCGGAATGTATAATTCGGATACGGCGATCTTTGCATACGGGGGCAATTTCCCGGACGGACTCGCCGGAGGCGTGCTTGCTGCGTCATTAAACGCGCCGGTCATTCTGGTATCCAATTATGATTATGGCGATCAGGAGAGCTTTTTAAAGAACAGCCGGATTACGCAGACCTACATTATGGGCGGAACGTCGGTAATTTCTAATAATACGTTGCAGCATTTAAAGAAATAAAAGATTTGTTGTATGCACATCCGCTCCCGCAAAAATGCGGGGTGCGGATGTGTTGTCATGTCAGAGCAGACGTGTTACAATAGGATGCGTCAGTATCTTACAAACCGGAGGAAGGCAGATGAAGCTGATTATTCAGATACCGTGTTATAATGAGGCGGAAACGTTAGAAATTGCATTAAACGATTTGCCGAAGCACATTGACGGCATTGATGTGATTGAGTACCTGATTATCAATGATGGGAGCAGCGATCATACGGTTGAGGTTGCCAGACGCTGGGGCGTCAATTATGTTGTGAATTTTAAGAGAAATCAGGGACTGGCGAAGGGATTTATGGCAGGTCTTGACGCATGTCTTAGAAACGGCGCGGATATCATCGTAAATACGGATGCGGATAACCAGTACTGCGGCGCCGATATCGAGAAGCTGGTGCGTCCGATTCTGGAAGAAAAGACGGATATTGTAATCGGCGCGCGGCCGATTGATCAGACCGCGCACTTTTCTCCGCTTAAAAAACGGCTGCAGCATTTCGGGAGCTGGGTAGTAAGAAAGGCGTCTAAGACGGATATTCCCGACGCGCCGAGCGGTTTTCGCGCCTACAGCAGAGATGCCGCGATGCGGCTGAACGTTACAAACGAATATACCTATACGCTTGAAACGATTGTACAGGCTGGGCGGGAAAAAATTGCCATGCAGTCCGTTCCCATTCGCACAAACGAGGAGCTGCGCCCCTCTCGATTATTCGGCAGCATGTTTGGTTATGTAAAGAAATCCATGCTTACGATTATCCGGGCATTTATGATGTACAAGCCGCTGGCGTTTTTCTCCGCTCTGGGCGGCATCGTTTTTCTGGCCGGAATTGCAATCGGCATACGGTTTCTGGTATTCTGGTTCGCAGGAAGCGGAAACGGACATATTCAGTCATTGATCTTAGCGAGTACGCTGCTTTTGCTGGGATTTCAGACGTTTGTAATAGGACTTTTAGCGGATATTATTGCGTCAAACCGGAAAATCTTAGAAGATATCCAGCTGCATGTCCGAAAAATGGACTATACGAACCAAAACAACTCGAATGACGCACAAGATTCGTTATAAGATTGATGTAGTGGAAAGGCGTATGATGTGGCTTGAGAAGGCGGTGGAAGGCAAACGGGTCTTGTTTGTAACCACAAAAAATCTGGATTATATCAGAAACACGCAGGAGATGGAGCTCCTTCGCAGACGGGCCGCGTCGCTTACGGTGATCGGTTCCAAAAAGAAAAGTTATTTTACAAGGCTGGCAAAGGTTTGGGCAGGACTGTTAGCTGCGGATATGAAAAAATTCGACACTATTTTTGTCGGATTTGCGCCGCAGTTAATCGTGCCCTTTTTTCGTTTCAAAACAAAGAAAAAAACGATTGTGATTGATTTCTTTATTTCCATGTATGATACATTTGTGTACGATAGAAAAAAGGTTCGGGCGGGCTCGCTTCCCGCGCGGATTTTTTTAAAGCTTGACCAAAAGACGCTGAAAGCGGCGGATTATGTGATTGCCGACACAAAAGCGCATGGAGCCTGGTTTGTAAAAGCGCTTTTCTGCGATCCAAAGAAGCTGGAAGTATTGTATCTTTCGGCGGATACGTCGATTTATTGCCCGATGGAGCAAAAAAAGAAAGAACCCTGGCAGGATCGGTTTATTGTACTTTATTTCGGGAGCATTTTGCCTCTTCAGGGCGTGGACGTGGTGCTGGAAGCAATAGAGAAATTAAAAGACAAAGAAGAGCTGGCTTTTTATGTGATCGGCCCGCTCGGAGACCGAAAAAAACCGCAGGGCGAACGGATTCGCTATATTGACTGGCTGTCCCAAAAAGAACTGGCCGAAAAAATAGCGGAGGCCGATTTGTGTCTCGCAGGCCATTTTTCGGCGGATATCCAAAAGGCCGCGCGTACGATTCCCGGCAAAGCATATATCTACCGGGCAATGAAAAAGAACATGATTTTGGGAGAAAACGCTGCGAATCACGAGCTGTTTTCTTCGGATGATAAAGACGTCATGTTTGTAAAGATGGGAGACGCGGATGCGCTTGCCGCGGCGATCCTTTCGTTTTATCAAAAATCGGCGTCCGAATCCTGATAAATAATAAGAAGCTGCGGAAAGGCGGAATGAGAGGGAAAATGGCGGACAAACCATTCATCAGTATTATAGTACCGGTGTACAATGTGGAAAAATATCTGAGAGAGTGTCTCGACAGTCTGTGTAAACAGACGTTAAAAGAGATGGAAATCATTTTAATCGACGACGGCGCGACGGACGGTTCGGGGGCGATTTTAGACGAATATGCCGCGCGGGACGACCGGATTAGAGTGCTTCATAAAAAAAACGCAGGCGTGGCTGCGGCGAGGAACGACGGAATCCGTCTTGCCAAAGGAGAATGGCTTGCATTTGTGGATTCGGACGACTGGCTTTCGCCCGACATGTATGAAAAGGCGTATGCAGCCGTAAAAAATACGGATGTCGACATCCTTTATTTTGACGCCGTAAAAAGTTTTCCGAAACGGGAGGAGGACTGGAGCCATTTTGAAACGGAATTTGAGACAGAAGAACGGGCGGCGCTTGACGCAATGCAGCGCGGCGTGCTCTATTTTCCGATGACGCCGTATCCGACAAAGGTTCCGATTGCCGCTCCGTGGGATAAGCTGTTTCGCGCCTCGCTGATTAAAGAGCATGGACTTTGCTATATCGAAGAATTGAAAACGCTTGACGATATGGTATTTAATCTGTACGCGCTGGAATATGCCGGAAAAATCAAATATATCAAAGAGGCGCTTTACCATTACCGGATGGTGGAAGGTTCGATTACAAACGCTTATAAAAAGAACCGTCCGGAACTTGACCGTATTGTTTTTCTGCACCTGCTTCGGTTTGCAAAAGAGCGCGGTAAGGACGAAGCGTTTTATCAGGCCGTCTATGCGCGTATCATCAAATCTTTTGCGATCTGTTTCCGCCTTTGTTTTTTCCATAAGCAAAACAGGCAAAGCTTTGCGGAAAAAAAGCGAAGGATACGGGAAGTGATGGAGTCGGAGCCATATCGGGAAGCATTTGATAAGATAGAAAAAAAACATCTGGAGGGGCGGCTGCGTCCGGTGCTTTTTTGTGCGCGCCACCGCCTGTTTGCACTGATGTACTGCCTGCACCGGGGGCAGGAATTACTGCAAAAACGCTAAAGCGGGGAATGAGAGGATAAATGACGATTTTATATATCGGTACGGACGACCGGAAAACGGGGGCGATTCTTTCCATGCTGAATCTGGCGCGTGAAATGGCGCGCATGGGAAACCGCGTACTTGTTGTTGTTCCTGCCAAAGCTTCTGTTTCGGGAGAGGATTTGTCAGGGCTGGCAGTGCGATATGTGCGGTTCGGGCAGTGGACGCATCCGCTTGCAGGCCGTATGGATATAAAGCGGCAGGTCAAACGCGTAATCAAATATTTTTTCAGCCTGTACGCGGAATTTCGTATTGCGCGGCTTTTGAAGAAGGAACGGGTGGATTTGGTGCATATCAATACGTCCGCCGCGGGCGTCGGCGCGAAATCGGCGAAGCGGCAGGGAAAAACATTAATCTGGCATATCCGTGAATTTTTAGAAGAAGACCACGGATACTGGTTCAACGCGCCAAAGAAAAGCCTTCGGCTGATGGCGGAAGCCGACGCCGTGATTGCGATATCCGACGCCGTGCGCAATAAATTTTTGCCTTATTTTAAGCCGGAGCAGATAAAAATGGTCTATAACGGAATCCGGACAGGCGATTTTTTGTGTAAGAATCCGCATGCGCTCAAAAAGAACCCGGTTGTATTTCTGTGCGTCGGACGTTTTCTTGCGTCGAAAGGCCAGACGGAGGTGATTGACGCGTGCGGAGCGCTTTTAAGGAGCGGACGGGAATCGTTTGAGCTTTGGCTGCTTGGAGACGGGACGCCCAAAATGACGGAGCAAATCACAACGCGTATTGAAACAAACGGGCTGTCCGGCAAAGTCAGGCTGTTGGGTTTTCAGCAAAACGTACGGGCTTATATGGAAAAAAGCGATGTGGTTGTCGTAGCGAGCCGGGCGGAGGCGTTCGGGCGCGTGACGATTGAAGCAATGCTTTCCGGCAATCTGGTGATCGGGGCGGATACGGGAGGAACGGCGGAGCTGATTGAAGACGGCGTAACCGGCCTGTTATACCGTCAGGGCGACGGCGGCGATCTGTGCGCGGTAATGTCCCGTGTTACAGACCGTCCGGAGCGGTTTTCCGGGGTGGTTTCGGCCGGACAGGCTTTTGCTGCAGAGCATTTTTCTGTAGAAAAAAACGCGCGGGAAATCGATCAAATTTATAAACAGAGAACGAAAGGCTGAAGGGAAGTAGTTTTTACATGGCACAGGCAAAGGTTATTTTGCGGAAAATAAAAAACAAATGTTACAGAGAATTTTGCGGCGCCAGAGCGGCCGTGCTGCGGGCGCATTATACCCGCCTGTATAAAAAAAGCATTGACGACGCCGGAAAAGAATACAGACTTGCCGATTCCCCCAGGCGGGACGGAAGAGAAAAAATCACTGTTTCTTTAACGACGATTCCTTCGCGTGCGGATACGGTCTGGCTCAGTATTGAAAGCATTTTCCGGCAGAGTCTGCCGCCGGACCGGATTGTACTCTATCTGTCAAAAGAGCAGTTTCAAGGGATTGCGCTCCCCGCAAAACTGCTGGCACAGAAGGAACGGGGACTTGTGATTCGGTATACGGAGGACGACTTACGGTCGCATAAAAAGTATTTTTATGCAATGAAGGAGTACCCGGACGACCTGATTATTACGGTAGACGACGATATTTTTTACAGAAAAAATATGATTGCGCTTCTCGTCAATTCCTTTAAAAGGTATCCGAACGCCGTTTCCTGTATGCGGGCGCATAAAATTTTGTTTGACGGAGAAAAAATAAAACCTTACCGGCAGTGGGGCTATGAATCGCCTGGCGGCAGAACGCCTTCCGGGCTTTTGCTGGCGACGACGGGCGCGGGCACGCTTTACCCGCCGCACTGTATGCCGGCGGAAACGTTTGAGTGCGAAACGTTCCGGCGGCTGTGTTTTTCGGCGGACGATATCTGGATGAAGATTATGGAGCTGCGCGCCGGGATTCCTGTGGTAAAGGCCGTGCGGGGGCGGGGCGGAATTACGATGGTGGAACGCGGGCAGAAAGAATGCTTAAGCGCGGCAAATGTGATTACGGAAAACGATGTCTGTATACGCAGACTGACAGAATATTACGGGATAGAAAAAAAGGATTTTATGATATGAAAGAAAGCAGATTAAAGCATTTTATCGACATATCGCTTGGGACGTTTATCAGCATGTTTATCGGACTGCTCACCACTCCGATTATTACGCGGCTGGTATCGCCCGACGAATACGGCAGGCTTTCTCTGTTTACGCTCTACGGCAGTTTTGCGCTGACGGTGATGTGTATGGGACTGGATCAGGCGCTGGTGCGTTATTTTTACAAGGACGAATCGGAAGCGTATAAAAAAGAGCTGTTTCAAAGCTGTATTCTGCCGCCGCTGTTATCCTGGTGCGCTGTGGGAGCGGCGGCGCTTTTGATCGACGCGGCGGCGGTCCATATTTTTAAAGCGCCGTTTCGGGAAAGCATACCATTTCTTGCGCTCTTTATCATCTATGTGATAAACCTGCTTTTAAACCGGTTTATTCTGCTTTCCTTCCGGTTACAATACAAAACAAAAGAGTACGCCCTGCTCGGAATCCTGACCAAGACGGCGTATCTGGCCGCGGCGCTGTCCGGTATTTTTATCATTCGCGGCTATTATTTTTGGATTCTGGCCGCGGCGACCGTTTTTTCCTATCTGGCGGCAAATGCGATCGCCGTATTCCGGCAGAGAAAGCTTGCGTTTGGGAGCGTGAAATCGTCCGGCCTGTTTACGGTGCGGGAACTGTTAAAATACGGTTATCCGTTTATCTTTTACAATGCGGTAACGACTTTATTTGAGGGAATCGATAAAATCTCACTGCAGCTTTTTACGACTTACGGAGAGGTCGGGGTTTATGCGAGCGCAACTACGCTTGTTAATATTTTTGCAGTAATTCAAAGTTCGTTTTATGCGCTCTGGCAGCCGATGGCGATCGAACATTTTGAAAAGTCGCCGGAAGATAAGGAATTTTACCGGAAGGTCAATCAGTATATTACGGTACTGGTTTTTGCGCTGGGAATCGGTCTGATTTTTGTAAAGGATCTTTTTGCGCTGCTGCTGGGAGAAAAATACAGAGCCGCCGCCTGTATTCTTCCGTTTCTGATTTTTCGGCCGATTATGTGCACCATTTCCGAGACGACCGTTTCGGGTATTTATTTTTATCAGAAAAGCAAACTTCATATCCGGATTGCCGCCGCAGCGTGCGTAGCGAATATTGCGGGAAATTTTCTGCTGATACCGTTTTTGGGCGCGCGGGGCGCGGCAATCTCGACAGGCCTGTCCTATATTGTCTTTTTTGCAATGCGGACGGTCCTTTCAAACCGGCTTTATTATGTAAACTGGCATATCAAAAAATTGTCGGCGCTTACCGCCGCGACGATTGCTTATGCGGGCTACTGTACGTTTTTTCCGTTCGGAGCAGGAAGCGCGGCAGGCTTTGCGGCCGTCATGCTTTTACTGATTCTTCTTTACCGAAGTACGATTGCGGAAATGTTTCTCTATGTCAAACAGAAGTTTTTGAAACGGAGCTGATGGGATAATGAAAACGGATCTTATGGTGCTCGTCCCGCATGAGGACGACGAGCTGATTATTGCGGGAGCGATGCTTTATGGCGCGGCAAAGGCGAATTTAAACGTCAAAGTAGTGTTTATCACAAACGGAGACAGCTATGATTATCTGGCTCCGATTCGGATGCGGGAAGCGGTAAATGCATTAGGCGTACTGGGTATTGGGGAATCAGACATTCTCTTCCTCGGATACTCCGACAAACCGCGGGAAGGCGGACATTTGTACAATGCAAAAGAGGGGGAAATCGTTTGTTCCAACGCAGGCAGAAAGGAAACCTTCGGTACAAACGGCATTTCCGAATATGCAATGACGCGCTTTGGCGTGCATCATGCGTATACGCGCGAAAATTATAAATCGGATATTCGGGCGGTTTTAAAGGAATTTTTGCCGGAAATACTGATTACTGTGGATTGGGACGACCACATCGACCATATCGCATGTTCTCTGATTACGGACGAATGTCTGGGAGAGCTGTTTCAAGAGTCGGATTACCGGCCTCTGGTATTAAAAGCGCAGGCCTATACCGGAATGTGGGAGGGACCTGCAGACTATTATGAGAAAGGGAACGTTACAAAACAATTCAACAAAACGTTTGGAATAAAAAAAGAGCATCCGCTGAATCGGTGGGAGGACAGAATCCGGTTTCTGATGCCGAAGGAATGCCGTACCCGTCTGCTTTGCCGAAATCTTCTCTACCGCGCCGCGTGCGCATATCCGTCGCAGAATGCGGATATCCGCGCGATTTCGTTTATTAACCGGGACGCCGTGTATTGGAGGAGATATACCGACAGCCTGACCTACCGGGCGGACATTACGGTCAGTTCGGGAGACGGGACTCATCTTTCCGATTTTAAATGCGCGGACTGTTCGAACCTGTCAAAGGATTACCGAAACTATGACGCGGGAATGTGGATTCCTGCCGCAGAGGATCCGAAAAAGGAGATTACGGTTACATTTGATAAGGAACGCGAAATATCAGAAATTGTTTTTTATGAAAATCCGGGAGACGGCCATATTAAAAATATGGAGCTTCTTTTTGCGGACGGGACGCGGATTGAAACGGGAGAATTGCAGAGAGACGGAAACGCGTCGAATCTGCTTTTAACAGAAAGAAAGCGTGCGTCGGAGCTGAGAATCCGGCTTTTGGAATGGGAGGGCGCAAAGGCGGGTCTTACCGAATTGGAAATCTACGGTGAAAAGAGGCCGCTTTCGTCTTTTCCGCTTCCGCTTTCTTTGTATCGGGAGGAAGAGCGAGACGGAGAACCGAAAAGCGGAGGAATACTCTGCCGCTTTGAAAAGTTCTGTTTTCTGATAAAACGAAAGGGACGCGGGAAACTCTGGCCGGATAAGTGGGCGCTGTTAAAAAAACATCCCGCGCTGGTAAAGAACTGTACGCCGGGACGGGTATTTTACTGCCATATGAAATATGTCAGAGAACGCATTGCAAAAAAATGGAAGCATTAGATGTGCTGCGGTATGGAGGGAACGAATGGACGAAACTGTCGTAAACCGGAAAGCGGCGAAGCTGTTTTCGGAAACATTTCAAAAGATAGACGAAAAAACTTTTTATCATAAGCATTTTGCAAATCCGAAACGGATAGAAGAGCCCGTTTACTTTCTGGAAAAGGACGGGGAAATGCGCGCGATGAACGCTTTCGACCAGACAGAGCTGATCGTCTGCGGCAGGACCGTTTTCGGCGCGCAAAGCAGCGACAGCGCAGTAAAGAAAACCTGCAGGGGACAGGGACTGTTTTATCGGATCCAATCGGAATTTTCGGAAACATATAAAGATATGGGAGGAAGTCTGGAGTTTGGGTTTCCGAACGACAATTCCTATCCGATTTTTATAAACAAACTGGGGTGGAGCCATGTCGGAACACTGACCGAGCAAAGAAGTCCCGTCGGTTTTATGGACTGCCTGAAATCCGTCTGTTTTGGCGGCGGAAGGAAGCGCCCGAAACCACAGACAAAGAGCGGAGAAAGAAAGCGGTACGAAGAAGGGGGATTTACGGTTTGCGTTGCGAAAGATATGGAACTGCTTACCGGAGAAGACTTATCCGTGATAAACGGAGACATGAAAGTCGGCGTAAAAAGAACGGCGGAAGATTACAGGTGGAAAATGTCGGAACAAAAAGAGGACTGGCGGCTTTTGAAGTGTGAAAAAGAAGGCAGGATTTTCGCTTATTTTCTGGTATTACGGAAAAAAAGCCGTCATTTTCTGTTTGGCGAACTGATTGACTGGTATGTGAGTCCCGCGGCGGAGCGCAAAGAATATGCCGGATTGAAAAAGACGCTGCGGAAAGAGAGCAAGGGATGGTGCGATATTCTGGTGCTTCCGTATTTAAATCCGCAGTCGGGAGAAACGGAGACGGCGAAAAAACTGGGATTTTTTTTGAAAGGGGAGGGCAGAGAGCGTCTGATTGTAAAGTGTTTTGACGAAGAGAACTTAAAAGAGGCGCAGAGATTTGAGAATTGGAAAGTGCGGAAGCTGGATTCGGATACGCTTTTAAACGGTTAGCAAAAATCTGATGTTTTTTACCAATAGCAGGAGTATTTTTTTGTGAAAAACAGACTATAAATTAATTCGCAAGAGGGCTTGTTTTTTTCATTGCTTCCGTATTATAATTAACTAAATGTATAAAAATGTAAGTAAGTCTGACTTCTGTTTTTATACATCAAATATTTTATATGATGGAGGAAAAAGGTAAAATGCAGAGAGCAGGAAAACAGTGGAAAAAGCTGATGGCAGCCGTGCTCGGCATGACTCTTGCAATCGGCGGCGGAGCCGGTTCGGTTTATGCGGAAGAGTACCGCTGGGCCGAGTCTGACGAGACGGTAGTGCTTGAAGAAACGGAAAGCACGGAGGTACCGGAAGTTCCGGAAGTGCAGCAGCCGGAAGCCAATGAGGCAGCGGCGGTACAGCAGCCGGAAGCGGACCCGAATGCCGCGCCGGACGGTACGGTGTTTGTTGAGGAAGCGGAGCTTACCTTAAATGCACAGGGAGATTTATTTTCAACGTATTTTCCGACCGCGGACCCGAATGCGGTTACAGTGGATGCGTATGATAAGCTGAAAGGCAGAGCAAAGGCTGCTCTTGATTCCTGGCAGAGAGAGTTTAACGTTTCCGATCTCGGAATGAACATCAGCGATAAGGACGTTATCAGCATGGGTCTTTCCGAAGTATTGAACTCCAGCTATCGTTATTTTTATGTAAAATCTTATTCTTACAGCTACAGCACGAGCACCGGTCAGGTCGTGATGATTCGTTTTAATTACGGTGATCGTTATAAGAATGCGGACGACAGCTTAAACCGCGGCGCTGTAGACGAACGTCTTTCCGTTTTGGATGCGGCGTTAAATAAGGGACTTGAATGCATTGTTCCGGGCATGTCCGATGTAGAAAAGGTGCTTGCCGTTCACGATTATATTGCAACGGTCTGCGACTACGATCAGGAAGGCTATCTTGACTTTATAGAAGGCAAAACTCCGGATGAGGATACGTTCAATATGTACGGCGTACTGATTAAAAATAAAGCGGTATGTCAGGGTTATGCGGAAGCCTTCTGTGCATTTATGCAGAAGCTTGGTCTTGAGAGCTATATCGTAACGAGCGATCCGATGAATCATGCATGGAATCTCGTGAAGCTGAACGGAAACTGGTTCCATGTGGATATTACATGGGACGATCCGGTATGGACAAGGGGAACTACATATTATGGTTTACCGAATAACGACTATGCGGACGAAGGTTTTGTAACCCACGCCTATTTCTTAAAGAGCGACGACGAGTTTTTTGAACTGGATCATGAGGGATGGCTTACCATTATACCGGAAGCGACCGTCAGCGATGCATATACGGACTATGCGTTTTTCGGCGCGGATGCGAGAATGAGTTACTATGACGGATACTGGTATAATCTGGTAGAGACCTATGATGAAAACGGTGAGTTTTCCGATGTCTATCTTCAGAAGGCTAAGATTGACGGAAGCTCAAGTTCAAAAATTGAGCTCCTGAACCTTGCGGATTATGCGCACGGTCTTGGAAACAGCATTTATTACTCTTCGTTCGGAGCAAACGCGATTTGCCGTTATAACCTTGCAGCAGGCGAAGAAAGCGTTCTTGTAGACATTAACATGGCTTATCCGGGATTTAAGATTACCGAGTTTAATATCAGAAACGGCAATATCAATGCGGTATTATGCAATACAACTACGCGCGAATTCAAACAGATCACAGTATCGGCAAACCGCGTTGCAGGCGTAACCCGTTACGCTACGGCGCTTGAATGTGCGGAGCTTATGCGTAAGGGCGGAACGTTTACTTCCGCTGTGATTGCAAACGCAGATAATTTCCCGGATGCGCTGGCAGGCTGCCCGCTTGCTGCACAGAAAAACGCGCCGATTCTTCTTGCGGGAAGCAATGCGGAAGGAACAAAGGCAACCGTTGATTATGTAAAGAAAAATGTAGCAGTCGGCGGTACGGTTTATCTGCTTGGCGGTACGGGCGCTGTTCCGGAAAGCGTTGAGGCTGATTTAAAGAGCGGCGGTTATGTCGTAGAACGTCTTGCAGGCACGAACCGTTACGGTACAAACTTAGCAATCGTAGAAGCTATGGAACCGGCAGCAGGCTCCGATATCGTTGTCGTAAGCGGCAATAACTATGCGGACAGCTTATCCGTTTCCGGTATTGCAGGCGCAAAGAATATGCCGATTTTCCTTACGCCGGGCGAAATGTCTGAGGAAGTATTTGCTAAGATTAAAGAAATCAATCCTGCCAATATTTACATCATTGGAGGAACGGCTGCGGTTACCGGTTCTGTTGAGACGAAATTAAGCGGTCTTGGCGGTAAGGTAGTCAGAGTTGCAGGCGAGAACAGATACAGCACATCCGTTAAGATTGCAGAAGCATTCGGAATGCAGAATGCGGAAGCCGCAGTATTTGCATACGGCGGCAATTTCCCGGACGGTCTGACGGGCGGCGTGCTTGCAGCAGGATTAAACGCTCCGGTTCTTCTGATTTCCAACAGCAATTACAAAGAAGCGAACGAGTTTTTAAAGAAGGGCAACATTGGTATCACCGATATGTATGTAATGGGTGGAACGGCTGCCATTTCGGATGACACAGTTAGTAAACTGGGTAAATAAAACAGAAATATGATTTTAAAAGAGGCATAAGAACGGAGTTTTCCGTTCTTATGCCTCTTTTACCTTATCGGAACCGGCGAAACAAAGTGTAAAAGCCGCTCGGGTTGGAAGGAGTGAAGGGGGGATTGTCCGCGCTGTTCTCATGGATGTCCATAAACTTTAAAAAAAAATGCTGGTATTTTAGAATGTCATATGCTATAATCTCTAAATGACTGTAATGGGCGTATTGTGCTTATTTTTCACGACAGCTCCATATATCAGGCAGTAATGAGCGAAAAGGGTACATGTATCAGCCGCGGAGGCGGCGGCGAATCCGCAAAGCGGGTATCGCCATTCCATATATGTTTAAGGAGGAAAATCGTTGTCATGAATGTACAGGTTGAGAAATTGGAAAAGAATATGGTAAAGCTTACTGTTGAATTACCGGAAGAGGAGCTGGAAAAGGCGATACAGGCCGCTTACATGAAAGAGAAAAATAAAATCAGCATTCCGGGCTTCCGTAAGGGAAAAGTACCGAGGAAAATGATTGAAAAAATGTACGGCGTCGGTATTTTCTACGAAGACGCTGCAAATATGCTGATTCAGGATAATTATGCGCAGGCGCTTGACGAGTGCGGCGAAGACATCGTTTCAAGACCGGTAATCGACATTGAACAGATTGAAGCAGGCAAGCCGTTTGTGTTTACAGCGGAAGCAGCCGTCAGACCGGACGTGAAGCTTGGAAAATACAAAGGAGTTCAGGTGACAAAGATTGATACATCCGTGTCCGACGCGGAAATCGATGCGGCGCTTGAAACGGAGAGACAGAAGAACGCAAGAACCGTTACCGTAACGGACAGAGCTGCGGCTATGGGCGATACGGTTGTGATCGACTTTGAAGGCTCGATCGACGGCGTACCGTTTGAAGGAGGAAAGGGCGAGAATCATTCGTTAGAGCTTGGCTCTCATTCCTTTATCGATACTTTTGAGGATCAGCTGGCAGGCCATAATCCGGGCGACGAGGTAGAGGTCAACGTAACATTCCCGGAGCCGTACCAGGCAAAAGAACTGGCCGGAAAACCGGCGTTGTTTAAAGTAAAGCTGCACGAAATCAGAACAAAAGAGCTTCCTGAGCTGGATGACGAATTTGCACAGGACGTTTCCGAATTTGAGACATTGGCCGAGTACAGAGAAGACGTAAAGAAACGACTTTTGACGGACAAGGAAAACGAAGCGAAGCGTACAAAGGAAGACGAAGCCATTAAGAAGATTATTGAAAAATCCGAGATGGAAATTCCAGAGGCAATGCTTGAGACACAGTGTGAGAATATGGTCAATGAATTTGCACAGCGTATCTCTCAGAGCGGCCTGACAATGGAGCAGTACCTGCAGTTCTCCGGTCTTACGATAGAAAAGTTAAAGGAGCAGGTTCGTCCGGAGGCGAAGCAGCGCATTGAGAGCAGTCTCGTATTAGAGAAGATTGCGAAAGAAGAGCAGATTGAAAGCACCGAAGAAGAGATCGATGCCGAGATAGCGAAGATGGCAGCTGCGTACGGCATGGAAGCGGATAAGCTCAAAGAATATATGGGCGAGAAGGAGAAAGAATCCATTCAGAGAGACCTTGCAATCAATAAAGCGGTTGATCTGATTATGGAGAACGTAAAGGAAAGAGCGAAACCGAAGACGAAAAAGGAAAAAGAAGCAGAAGGAGAAACGACGGAAGAATAAACGCCTGCCGTTTATAGAAAGTAAAAAATCGTTACAGACTGGCTCTAAACGGGCCGGTCTGTTTGAGCTTTTATGCGTAAGGGGAAAGCGTCAGGAAGCTGCGGACGCAGTATGCGCCCTGAACGCCGGCGGAGAAAAATCATTTCCCTGCCTGAGTCAGTCCGCAAAAGCGGAAGAAATGGAGGAAATTATGAGTTTAGTGCCTTATGTCGTAGAGCAGACCAGTAAAGGCGAGCGCAGCTACGATATTTATTCAAGACTGTTAAAAGACAGAATTATTTTTCTGGGAGAGGAAGTAAATGAGACGACGGCAAGCCTTGTCGTTGCACAGATGCTTTTCCTCGAATCCGAGGATCCGGGAAAGGACATCCACCTGTATATCAACTCTCCGGGCGGAATTGTGACAGGCGGCCTTGCAATTTACGATACCATGCAGTATATCAAATGTGATGTAGAGACGATCTGTCTTGGAATGGCTGCGAGTATGGGAGCGTTTTTGCTTGCAGGCGGAACAAAGGGCAAGCGTTTAGCGCTGCCGAACGCCGAGATTATGATTCATCAGCCGTCGGGCGGAGCAAAGGGTCAGGCGACGGAGATTCAGATTGCGGCTGAGAATATTTTAAAGACGAAGAAAAAATTAAATGAAATTCTTGCGGAAAATACAGGGCAGCCATATGACGTCATTGCGGCCGACACGGAAAGAGACCACTATATGTCGGCGGAAGAAGCAAAGGAATACGGGCTGATTGACACTGTTATCGTAAGACGTTAATGATGGAGAAGGAAGATGCCAGGAAGAAATGATGACAGATACCGCTGTTCGTTCTGCGGAAAAACACAGGAGCAGGTTCGGAAACTGATTGCCGGACCGAACGGCGCTTATATTTGTGATGAATGTGTTGACATTTGTACGGAAATTATTGAAGAGGAACTGGAGAACGAGGAATTCAGCATAGAAGAAAACGAGCCCTCCGAAGAAATTAACCTGATAAAGCCGGTAGAGATGAAAGCATTTCTGGATGAATACGTCATTGGGCAGGAACAGGCGAAAAAGGTATTATCGGTTGCCGTTTATAACCATTATAAGCGGATTCTGGCGGGCGATACGCTGGACGTGGAGCTTCAGAAAAGCAATATTTTAATGCTTGGGCCGACCGGATGCGGAAAGACGCTGCTTGCACAGACACTGGCAAGAGTATTAAACGTTCCGTTTGCGATTGCGGATGCAACGACTTTAACGGAAGCCGGTTATGTCGGTGAAGATGTGGAAAACATTCTGTTAAAGCTGATTCAGGCGGCGGATTATGATATTGAACGTGCACAGCACGGAATTATTTATATTGACGAGATAGATAAAATATCAAAAAAATCCGAGAATGTTTCGATTACAAGAGATGTTTCCGGAGAGGGCGTACAGCAGGCGCTGTTGAAGATTTTAGAGGGGACGGTTGCTTCCGTTCCGCCGCAGGGCGGCAGAAAGCATCCGCAGCAGGAACTGATACAGATTGATACGACAAATATTTTATTTATCTGCGGTGGAGCGTTTGACGGACTGGAGAAGATTATCGAGACGCGTCTGGACCGGAAGACAATCGGATTTAACGCCGAGGTAAAGGCGAGGGGCAGTTTTAATGTCGGCGAGGTACTTCGTCATGTACTGCCGCAGGATCTTGTAAAATTCGGGCTGATTCCGGAGTTTATCGGCCGCGTGCCGGTGACGGTCGCACTTGATTTACTCGACAAGACGGCGCTGCTTCGTATTTTAAAAGAGCCGAAAAATGCCCTGATAAAACAGTATCAGAAGCTTTTTGAGTTAGACGGCGTAGCGCTGGAGTTTGACAGCGAGGCGTTGGAAGCAATTGTGGAAAAGGCGATTGAGCAAAAGACCGGCGCGAGAGGTCTCCGTGCGATTATAGAATCGGTGACGCTTGATCTGATGTATGAGATTCCGTCGGAGGAGCTGGTCAGCAAATGCCGCATTACGAAAGAAATGGTAGAAAAGAGTCTCGAAATAGAGATGCACGAGCAGATGCCGGAGGCAATATAAATGGATACTCTGATTTTGAGAATGCCCGCGGTCGCTCTCCGGGGAATGGTGATTCTTCCGGGGATGATTGCCCATTTTGATATCAGCCGGGAAAAATCCGTCAAGGCCGTAGAAGAGAGCATGATGGAGGAACAGAAGATTTTTCTCGTTACGCAAAAGGATGTGGAGCAGGATGAGCCTGCGGTCACGGATTTATACAAAATCGGTGTGATTGCGGAGGTAAAGCAGGTTATTAAGCTGCAGAATAATATTGTACGCATTTTGGCGGAGGGCAAAGAGCGTGCGGAATTGTCTTCCTTTCTTCCGAATCCGGATTACCTTCTGGCTGAAGTCGTCCGTTTTGACGGAGAGGCGGACGAAGGGCTTTCGGAAGAAGTAAAGGAAGGAATGCTGCGCGGCGTATTGGAGACGTTTGGCAAATATGCCGCAGTGAATCAGCGGATCGGAAAAGAGATACAGCGGCAGCTTAGCGAAATGAAAGATCTCGAGAAGCTGATGGACCAGCTTGCCAATAATCTTCCGGTACGCTTCGAGGAAAAGCAGAAGCTTTTGGAAGCGGTTTCGCTGACCGAGCGTTATGAGGTTTTAATGACGCTGCTGTTTAAAGAAATCGAGATTATTGCAATAAAAAACGATTTCCAGAAAAAAGTAAAAGAACGTGTCGACAAGAATCAAAAGGAATATCTTCTCAGAGAGCAAATGAAAGTAATCCGGGAAGAGCTGGGAGAGGACAATACCGCTTCCGACGCCGATGCTTTTTTGGAAGCGTTAAAGAAGCTGAAGGCGGATAAAGAAGTAAAGGAAAAGATACAAAAGGAAATCGAGCGATTTAGAAATATATCCGGAAGTTCTTCCGAAAGCGCCGTATCCAGAGGTTATATTGAAACGCTTTTGGAACTTCCCTGGAATAAGGCTTCAAAGGACAATCGCGATATCAAAAATGCGGAACGTATTCTCAATGAGGATCATTACGGTCTTTTAAAGGTAAAAGAACGGATGCTGGAGTTTTTGGCCGTACGGAATCTGACAAGCAAGGGCGAAAGCCCGATTATCTGTCTTGTAGGGCCTCCCGGCACCGGAAAAACAAGCATTGCGCGTTCGGTTGCGAAGGCGCTCGATAAAGAATATGTTCGAATTTGTCTCGGCGGCGTGAGAGACGAAGCAGAAATCCGCGGGCATCGCAGAACGTATGTGGGCGCGATGCCGGGACGGATTGTAAACGGCCTCCGCAGCGCCGGAGTGAAAAATCCGCTGATGCTTTTGGATGAGATTGACAAAATAAGCAGCGATTACAAAGGGGATACGGCTTCTGCATTATTAGAAGTGCTCGATTCCGAACAAAACGGCAGGTTTCGCGATCACTATATCGAGATACCGATTGATTTGTCGGAAGTGCTTTTTATTGCAACGGCAAATTCCGTGCAGGATATTCCGCGGCCGCTTCTTGACCGTATGGAAATCATTGAAGTGACCAGTTACACGGAAAATGAAAAAGCGCATATTGCGTCCGAACACCTTCTTACAAAGCAGCTTGTACGCAACGGTTTAAAGGCCGGACAGCTTACAATCAGTTCCCGCGCCCTTGAAAAAATGATCAACGGCTACACCAGAGAAGCGGGCGTGCGGAATTTAGAGCGGAAGTTGGGAGAAATCTGCAGGAAGACAGCCCGTGAGATCTATGAAGGGGAAAAAACGGCTGTTAAAATAACGGAGCAGAATCTGGAAAAGTATCTCGGAAAAGTAAAATACGATTTCGAGAAAAAGAATGAACACGATGAAATCGGGATTGTGCGCGGATTGGCATGGACAAGTGTCGGCGGCGATACGCTGGAAATCGAAGTCAATATTGTGCCCGGAAAAGGCGAGTTCCAGTTGACAGGACAGCTTGGCGACGTTATGAAGGAATCCGCGCAGGCGGGAATCAGTTATATTCGCGCGGTAAGCGAAGAATATAAGATTCCGAAGAAGTTCTTTCAGGAAAACGACATACATATCCATATTCCGCAGGGCGCTGTGCCCAAAGACGGTCCTTCCGCCGGAATCACAATGGCGACGGCAATTCTTTCCGCCGTAATAAAAAGGCCGGTGCGCGCGGATGTGGCTATGACGGGCGAGATTACGCTCCGCGGAAGAGTTCTGCCGATCGGCGGTTTAAAGGAAAAGCTTCTGGCAGCTAAAAACGCCGGAATAAAGACGGTATTAGTGCCCGAAAAGAATAAAAGAGACGTAGAGGAAATTTCCAGCGAAATTAAAAAAGGATTGGAAATAAAATTCGTAAGCCAAATGCAGGAAGTTCTTACTGCTGCGTTTGTATCTTGACGGCGGAAAGGCGGATACGCTATGGTCATTAAAAATGTCAGTCTGGAAACGGTATGCGGTGTGACAAGTAAAATGCCGGACAATCCGTATTGCGAGGTCGCGTTTGCGGGAAAATCCAATGTCGGCAAATCTTCGCTGATTAACGCGCTGATGAACCGTAAATCATTGGCAAGAACTTCTTCCCAGCCGGGAAAGACGCAGACGATTAATTTTTATAATATCAATGACGAAATGTATCTGGTTGACCTTCCGGGATATGGCTATGCCAAAGCTTCGGAGGCTCAAAAGGAAAAATGGGGCGAGATGGTGGAACGGTATCTGCATTCCTCAAAGCAGTTAAAGGCAGTCTTTCTCCTGGTTGATATTCGCCATGATCCCTCTGCGAATGACAAAAACATGTATGAATGGATGATGTATCAGGGATTTTCTCCGATTATTATTGCAACGAAGCAGGATAAAATAAAACGAAGCCAGCTTGCAAAGCAGTTGAAAGCAATCAAAGAAGGACTCGGCGCAAAGCCGGGAACTCAGATTCTGCCGTTTTCCGCGGAGACAAAACAGGGCAGGGAGGAAATCTGGGAATTAATTGAAACGATTATCAAAGACGATTCTGCTGAAGGTGATTCATAATCAGCAAACCTATGCCGGACGGGAGCGATTCTGTCCGGTTTTTCCCTTATAGGAGGGGCAAATGGCGCAAAATCAGAATATGACGGAGGGAAAACCGACGCGGCTGCTCTTTCTTTTTGCTCTGCCGCTGATGTTCGGAAATGTGTTTCAGCAGCTTTACACCGTAGTGGATACGGCGATCATAGGCAGGGGCGTCGGCATGGACGCGCTTGCGGCGCTTGGAGCGGTTGACTGGCTGAACTGGATGCTGCTTGGGATTGCCCAGGGCTTTACGCAGGGGTTCTCGGTACGGATTTCACAGAAATACGGAGAGGGAGAAAAAGAGGGGTTAAAGCGTGCCGTTGGTATGTCTGCACGTCTTTCCGCTTTTATTGCGCTTTTCTGCACGGCGCTTTGTCAGGCCTGCCTGCCGTTATTTCTGCTGTTTCTGCGCGTTCCGGAAGAATTAAAGGGTACGGCGCTTCTCTATACGCGTATTCTGTTTTTGGGATTCCCGGCAGTTGTGTTTTTCAACTATTGTTCCTCGGTCCTGCGCGCCGTCGGCGACGGCAGGACGCCCCTAAAGGCAATGGCGGTATCTTCGATTACCAATATTGCGCTGGATATGCTGACGGTATTCGTACTGGGCTGGGGCATTGCGGGAGCCGCTGCGGCGACTGTTTTTTCTCAATGTCTGTCCGGTTTTTTGTGCGCGCTGCAAATCAGAAAGTCGAAGGAGCTGCGATTTGGGAAAGAGCATATAAAAGCCGATGCAGCGTCAGGGAAACGAATGCTTCGACTTGGAACGCCCGTCGCTTTGAAAAATATAATTATTTCAGTTGGCGGCATGACGGTTCAAACAATTGTAAACGGCTTTGGCATGAGTTTTATCGCAGGATTCACGGCGACAAACAAGCTATACGGCTTATTGGAAATCGCCGCAATTTCGTACGGATATGCAGTGACGACATATGTGGGGCAAAATTACGGCGCATCCAAACCGGAGCGTGTGAAAAGCGGCGTCCGTTCGGCTGTTTTTCTGTCCGCGGCGACTTCCCTTGCGATCGCCGCCATCATGATATTGTTCGGCAGGCCGATTACCATGCTTTTTATCTCGTCCGAGTCGCCGCTTCTTGCGGCGAAAGCAGGAAATATTGCATATCAGTATCTGTTTACAATGAGCGCCTTTCTGCCGGTTCTGTACCTTTTATATGTTTATCAGTCGGCGTTACAGGGAATGGGCCATACGGTAGTATCTATGGTTTCAGGGATCATCGAATTTGTTTTACGCGTCGGCGTTGCCGCCGCAATCGGGGCGACCGGATACGAAACCGGTATTTTCGGAGCGGAAATAGCGGCATGGTCGGGAGCCGCGCTCTATCTGGCCGCGGCTTATTATAAAAATGTAAAAAAACTACTTGGCAATAAAGACAGGTAGGGCTATTATCATAACAGAGAGAAAAAGCCGCGCAGCGGCGGAACGGGAGGGAACATGAGACAGGAGGATACAAGAAACCTTTCTATGGTGATGGATCTGTATGAGCTTACGATGGCCAACGGATATTTCAACGACGGAGACAGGGAAGCGCGTGTTGCGTTTGACGTTTTTTATCGAAAAAATCCGGATCGCGGCGGATTTGCGGTTTTTGCGGGACTTGAACAGATTATTGAATATATTGAGAATCTTCATTTTTCGGATGAGGATGTGGAATATCTGCGCTCTCTGCGAATTTTTACGGAGGATTTTCTTGCGTATTTGAGGGAGTTTCGTTTTCAGGGCGATGTTTATGCGTTTCCGGAAGGAACGATTATGTATCCGAATGAACCGATTGTTACAGTTGTAGCGCCCCTTATCGATGCGCAGCTTGTTGAGACGGCCATTCTGGCGCAGATTAATCATCAGTCGCTTGTGGCGACAAAGACGGTCCGAATTGTAAAAGCGGCGGAGGGAAAAGCAGTATCCGACTTCGGCGCGCGGCGCGCGCATAATATGGACGCCGCCGTATACGGAGCAAGGGCGGCCTATATCGGAGGTGCAGTCGGAACGGCCACGGTACTTGCGGGACAGATGTTCGGGATTCCGGTCAGCGGCACGATGGCGCATAGCTGGGTAATGTATTATAAAGATGAATTTGAAGCGTTTAAGCATTATGCGGAAAATTATCCGGATAATACGGTACTTTTGGTCGATACATACGATACGCTCAAATCCGGGATTCCGAATGCGATACGTACGTCTAAAGAAGTGTTGGAGCCGATGGGGAAACGTCTGAAAGGAATCCGGATCGACAGCGGAGATCTTGCATATCTGTCCGTTCGGGTTCGTAAAATGTTAGACGAGTCGGGACTTTCCGACTGTAAAATCATTGTTTCCAATAGCCTGGACGAACATACGATCAGTTCTCTTAACAGCCAGCGCGCCGAAATTGACAGCTACGGAGTCGGAGAGCGCCTGATTACAGGGGCGTCCAGCGATTATTCGGACGATACGATTTCGCTGCTTGGAGCCGTATATAAAATTTCGGCGGTCGAAGAGAACGGAAGCTTTTCACCCCGGATTAAAATTTCCGGCAATGTAGAGAAAATAACGAATCCGGGCTTAAAAAAGGTGTATCGTGTCTACGATGCGAACGGAAAAGCAAGGGCGGATTTGATTGCGAAAGCGGAGGAAGAGGTGGATCTGTCTGATAAATTCCGCTTCGTCGACCCGGAAATGCCGTGGAAGAATCAGTATTTTTCCGGCTGTACGGCAAAGCCGCTTCAGGTAAAAATCTTTGAAAACGGAAAAAGGGTTTATGAAAAACCTGCACTGACGGAAATCAGGGATTATGTGGCGAGACAGCTTGCAGAGGAAATCTGGGAGGAAGAGCAGCGCTTCGTAAATCCGCACAGACATTATATGGATATGACACCGGATTATTATGATATGAAAATGAGCCTTCTTCATGACTCCCGTGAGCAGCGGGACAGGTAACGGAAGTCTGTCCCGCACGGATCTATACGGAAGGGGGGATGTATTCGGCATAACTTCCTTTTGTCGATCGTTTGATTTGATAGAGCGCATCGTCCGCATGGCTCAGCAGTTCCGCAATATCGGTGTCCGGTTCGTCCGCAAGCGCGAAACCGGCGGAAGCGCTGATGATTTTAGACTGCGTCTCGGAAAGCCATACCGGATGTTTTGCAAGCGATTGATAAAAGAAATCCAGAAAGTTTCTGATTTCCGAGCGGTCCGCGCAGTCATAAATCATCATGCAGAATTCGTCCCCGGAACGTCTTGCAGTAAGAAAGTGCGCGTTGGGCATGGAGCGCATAACCGACGAAAAACGCTGTAAGTACTGATCCCCGGCATCATGGCCGTATGTGTCGTTGATGGATTTAAAGAAATCCAGATCCAGCATTACGACGGCGCATACGGAATTTTTCCGTACTTTTTGTAAAATCTCCGCCGCTGACTGCTTAAAATCCTGATATTTGAACAGGCCGGTCAGCGGATCGTGCGTATTTTCATACAGCATTTTTTTCTTTTCTAACATCACATCTGTACTATCTGTAATTACACCCAGACAGCCGTCAGAGGATTTTGACATGTGGATGCGAATATATTTCGTATCATTGATCTGAAAAATATCAGATTCTCCTTCCGCCGGTTTGGCAGTAATCTCTTTAATGTACTGATGAAACAGCTCGGAGTTTTTACAAAGCGTCTCTGCCTTTTCCTCAGAAAGATCAAGCAATTCTCTCAGCCCTGAGGTGACGAAGACCGGTTCCGTTCCGTTTTTATATTCAAATGCCGCAAGCGGAATCCCGCTTATTTCAATAATGGAAGAAATGCGGTCGGAGAGATGGACGATACTTTTTACCATTGTATTGATTCCGCCGCTCAATTCCTCAAATTCCCGGTTTCCTCCGACCGTGACTGCGGTATCGAGATTTCCTCCCGTGATGGAAGAAAGGCGGTCTATAATCTGATGAATGCCGTCGACTACTTTTCGTTTGACCAGATAATTCAGAAGAACAATGACGACGGCTTCAACAAACAGAAGGTAGATTAACGTATTAAGCAGGTTTTTCCAGAGTTTTTTAAACAAAAGGCTTCTCGGAAGCGCCGCGCATACCATTACATTTTCATATGTTGCGCTTACGACATAGACGGATTCGCCGTGCCCGCCTTTTCGATAGGCGCCGTTTGTACAGCCGAAAAGTTCGTCAATCTGATAACACTCTCCTGAAAAGACCTGATCCATTCCTCCCGAATGACCGAGAATCTGTCCCGTGGCGCAGTCGATCGCAAACAGTTCTTCTCCCATATCGGTCGGGAATTTAGAGAATACATAATCATAGGCATTTCGGGACTCGGCTTCTAACTGTCTGACCGGCTTGAATCCGACCTGTACCACTCCCTTTTGCTTCTTTCTTGCGACGCCTACATATTTCATGATTTTATTTTCCGCAGCATTCGGCTGCATCTCCTGTATAAGCGAGGCGTCCGGGTCGCCGCTTTCCAAAAGAGCGAGAAACGCCCGCGTCTGATCGTGATCGTCCATATCAATACCCACATACTTAGAGACGGAAGAGGCTGCGATAAAACCGTTTTCATCAATGATATGCAGTTCGTCGACGTCTAAAAGCTTTGCAAGATACTGCATTTCGGAAACGTCCATTGAGAAATCCTGCTGTCCGCTCAGCATATATTCGGCTGCTTTTGCTCTTGTCAGATAGTCTTTATCCAGATTTTCATAGATCAGGGCGAGCTCCGCCTGATTGGTTTCAAGCGTATGCCGGATCTGTTCGAGTTTTGTGTGAAACGTCTGATACTGACCCGTTTCGAGCGTATGCAGCGTAAACAGAAAATTGATCGTCAAAATAAGCAGGATGCCGGACGTAATGACGATCAGCGTATATTTAATAAAGGTTTTCTGCATGTAAAGTTCCTCCGCTTCGGATTTCTTAAATCATTATATCTCTTTGCAGCCGGATTTTTGTTTCTTTTTTTACGCAAAAACTGTCTAAAATTTCGCATGCAGTAAGATTGTGAAAAAACCGTTTTCACAATAGCAGCCGATGGTTCCTCCGATCCGGTTTGAAAAAGAAAGCACGCTCTGCATACCGAGTCCGTGATTTTTCCCGTTTTTGCTTTTGGGCAGCCCGGTAGCGGAATCGAAGAGGACTTCCCGGTCGCATTTGTTTTTCATATGGATTAACAGGTATTCTTTGGTACAGTGAATTTTCGCGTCTACATATCGATTCTGTTTTTCGTATTCTTTTATACAGAGAAACGCATTTTCAAATAAATTTGCAAGTACCGCCGCAAACTCATAGCAATTGACAGGCAGTTCCTTTTCTATCCGCAGTTTAAACTTAAGCTCGACCGCAAGAGAACGCGCTTTTTCGGCCGTGTTTGCAAGAATGGTATTAACGACTAAATTATCGCAATATGTGACGACCCTGCTCTCGTCAGCCACATCTGTAATGTGCCTGACAATATTTCTGATTTCCGCAGTTTCTCCCTGATTGAGGAGGGTATTGATTAGTTCGGCATAATGCCTCATGTCATGCCGCAGAATCTGCAGGCGCTTCTGCGACTGCTCTACCAGGGCGTATTGCCTTTCAAGACCTCGGATATAAGATTCGGAAAGCATATTTTTCCAGTACATATCGTTTCGTATCGATTCGCCTTCAACATATTGCAGAACGATTACATACGATACAAACATGGTGAGAATAAAAACAAGGATTCCCGGAATATTGTTCGGATATTCGTAGAGCGTATAGGGAAAAAAGGCAATGAAGCAAAAGCTGCAGTAAAAAAATACCGGAATCAGGCAGAGCTTCCACGGGCCTTTCAAATGTTCGTTTTCATAGTATTTAAAACAGATTTCTCTGAGTCTGCAGTACAAAAAGATAAGAAGGAAAAGATGAACCGCAATGCTGCCGACCAGAGAAAGCGGTATGCTGCCCGTGCAAATATGCAGCACGCAGGCGGCAATACTTCCTGCGATCACATAATTGGAGGCGCTTAGGCCGATAAATAAAACCTTGCTGTTCCGTTGTTTGGAAATCAACATACCGCTTAACTGTGTTACCAGTATCTGAACGACCGTTACAATGACATAACAGAGATTACTGTCGGGAAAAAAGTTCAGCTTGAAGCAGTCCAGGATACATAAAATAAGAAACGAAAAAAAGCAGAGGACCGCCGTTTTCCGTTTCGTATAGCGATGCATGATAAAGAAATAAAAAAATGCCATTAAAAACAGATGGCTGATCATATATGAAATGTTTTTATAATATTCCATTTCCGCTCCCTATTCATGTTGTTTTGAAACGAACAAAAGATAGCTTTTTTTTACTTCCGCGCTCCGCCGCTTACTGACGGGAATGCATTTTCCGCTTTCCATTATCACCTGATCCTGCGCGAGCTTTCTTACATACTTCAGATTGATCAAAAACGATTTATGAACCTGTAGAAATTCGGCGCTGTTTTTCATATCTTCGATTTCCTCGTCAAAAGACTTACGGATAAAGATGCTTTTTATGTTTTTCCGGTCCGTCAAATGGACGTCGAGCATCCGGGCGGAATTTTCAATATATTCAATTTGAGAATAGGGGACGGATACCAGACCGTCTTTTGTCTTCATCAGATAGACGGAGTGTCTTTCCGGTTTTCTTAAGGAAACGGCATAATCAAGCGCTTCAAAAAAATTTTTCTCGCTGACCGGTTTCAGCAGATACCTCGCCGCGTGTACGCCGTAGGCTTCCAAAGCGAAATCTCCGGACGACGTGATGTAAATGATTACCGACTCGCATCCGCTGTTTCGAAGCCGGGTTCCGATCTCAATACCGGTTTTTTCAGACATAATCATATCGAGAAGATAGATATCCGCCGGTTTGCGTTTTGCTATTTTATCATAAAGGCTTGCGGCATCCGAATATTTTTCCAGTTCAAGTCTTACATCCGGGCGGGCATCCGTATATTTTACCAATAATTTTTCCAGTTTTCTTAAATCTTCAATGCTGTCGTCGCATATTACTATTTTCATCCGTACCTCTTTCAAAACACTCTTTTTCTATCTTAGCTTTTCTTGGAGCGGTAGTCAAGTCAGTCGGGCGGGAAGATAAACGTTGCATAGGAAATCTGTTCATGATAGAATGAAAAAAGCAGGAAAGAACCGGAAAGAAGATGGAAAACAATAATGTGGAATGAGAGGAATTATGAAGAAGAAAAAAATAGTGATAGCGCTTGGTCATGAAGCGCTTGGGACGACGCTGCCGGAGCAGAAGGAGGCAACGGAGCGTACCGCAAAGGCGGTTGCTTCGTTTATCCGTGAGGATTATCAGGTTGTAATTACGCACAGCAACGGCCCGCAGGTCGGGATGATTCATACCGCAATGAACGAATTCTGCAGGCTGTATCCTGAGTATACGGCGACGCCGATGTCGGTTTGTTCGGCGATGAGCCAGGGCTATATCGGATATGACCTGCAGAATGCCATTCGTGCGGAGCTTTTAAACAAAGGAATTTATAAAACGGTATCCACCATACTTACACAGGTTGTAGTAGATCCGTATGACGAGGCTTTTTATAAGCCGACAAAGATTATCGGCCGTGTGATGACGGAAGAGGAAGCGGAGGCGGAAGAGAAGAAGGGAAATCATGTCGCGAAGACAAAAGAAGGTTACAGACGTATTGTAGCCGCGCCGAAGCCGATGGATATTGTGGAGATTGACGCCATCCGCGCGCTATCCGATGCGGACCAGATTGTTGTTGCGTGCGGCGGCGGCGGCATTCCGGTGCTGGCGCAGGACAATCATTTAAAAGGCGCGGGAGCAGTGATTGAAAAAGACCTTGCAGCCGGTAAGCTTGCGGAGCTTCTGGACGCCGATATGCTGATTATTTTGACAAGTGTGGATAACGTCTGCCTCAATTTTGGAAAAGAGGATGAGAAGCCCTTATCTTCCATGACGGTAGCGGAAGCGGCGGAGTATATCGATCAGGGCCAGTTCGGAGAAGGAGATATGCTGCCTAAGATACAGGCCGCGGTAGATTTTATCGGAGATTCCGCGATAAAGTCCGTTTTGATTACAAGATTAAATAAAGACGGTACAAATATTCACGGCGGAATGGGCACAATGATAACAAAATAAAAAGGAAGGACACGTTTCTGTTATGTTAAGAAAAACAAAGATTATCTGTACGTTAGGACCGTCCACCGATCAGGACGACGTCTTGAAAAGCCTGATTGAAGAGGGGATGAATGTCGCTCGTTTTAATTTTTCCCACGGAACGCACGAAGAGCAGTTAGGACGCTTGAATCGGTTAAAGGCGCTTCGTACGGAATTAAAAAAGCCGGTTGCGGCGCTTCTGGATACGAAAGGGCCGGAAATCCGTTTGAGGGAGATTATGGGCGGCCGCGCGGAGCTTAAGGACGGGCAGCTTTTTACGCTGACGACCGAGGCAATTACAGGCGATGCGGAACGCGTTTCCATTACCTATAAAAATCTGCCGAACGATATCAAAGAAGGAAACCGCATTTTAATTGACGACGGTCTGATTGAAATGGAGGTTCTTGAGATTAAGCCGGTTTCCGGCGCTGCACCCGATAAAGACGGACAGGTGCCGGCCGATATTATATGCCGTGTAAAAAACGGCGGTATGATTTCCAATAAAAAGGGGGTAAACGTACCGAATGTTCCGCTTTCTATGCCGTATGTCAGCGAACAGGATTATCTGGACATCTGCTTTGGCGTGGAACAGGACTATGATTTTATTGCGGCCTCTTTTGTCCGCACGGCGGACGACGTTCTTGAAATCCGTAAAATTTTAGAAGAAAAGGGCGGAGAAGACATCGGAATTATCGCCAAAATCGAAAACATGCAGGGCGTTGATAATATCGATGAAATTATCCGGGTATCGGACGGCGTTATGGTGGCCCGCGGAGATATGGGTGTGGAAATCCCGTTGGAGGATGTGCCGGTACTTCAGAAGATGATTATTAAGAAGGTCTGCGAGGCCGGAAAAGTCGTAATTACTGCGACACAGATGCTGGATTCTATGATGAAACATCCGAGGCCGACGAGGGCGGAGGCGACAGACGTTGCAAATGCAATTTATGACGGAACAAGCGCGATTATGCTTTCCGGCGAGACAGCGGCAGGAATGTATCCGGCGGATGCATTAAAGACGATGGTTCGGATTGCAATTCGTACGGAACAGGATATCAATTATCTGCAGCGTTTCCGTCAGCGCTATTCTTTAAGCAATCCGGATGTGACGAATGCGATTTCACACGCTACGTGTACGATGTCGGCTGATTTGAACGCAGCGGCGATTATTACGGTCAGCAAATCCGGCCGTACGGCGCGTATGGTTTCCAAATATCGTCCGTGTTCTCCGATTGTCGGAGGCTGCGTAACGGAAAAGGTTTACCGTCAGCTTGGACTTTCCTGGGGCGTAGTGCCGCTGCTTCTTGAGGAAAAGAGTCAGGCGGAAGAATTGTTTGATTATGCGGTGGATGCTGCGGAAGGGGCGGGCCTGATTTCGAAAGGCGATATCGTCGTATTAACGGCAGGCGTTCCGCTCGGCGTTTCCGGAACGACGAACCTGATTAAAGTGCAGGTGGCGGGCCATATTCTGATTAAGGGAAGAGGCGTCAATAAAAAGAAAGTTGCGGCAAACCTTTGCGTCTGCCATTCGCTGGAGGATTTAAAGCAGTTTAAGACCGGCGATATTATTGTCGCTGCGGATACTTCGAATGAGATGATGGAACAGGTACGCGAGGCTTCCGGTCTGATTGTGGAGAACGGCAATTCGAACTGTCATGCGTCGATTGTAGGATTGAGTCTTGATATTCCGGTACTGATCGGAGCGGAAAACGCATTGAATATCTTAAAATCAAGCGCATTTGTAGAACTTGACGCGGAGAATGGAGTTGTCTGCGCGAATTAAACAGAAGAGGGATGCAAATTCCGAATAACGGAAAACAGGCGTCCGGAGCCGGAAACGGACTTCGGGCGCTTTTTTTGCCTTATAGGATTCGGGTGTCAAAAGGCAGGTTTTAAGCTGTTGTCTGGCAAAATGCACAAAATATCACTCGCTGTATGTTCCGGCAAACGGATTCTCTAAATGCTCTGACCATGTGATTTCTCTGCAATGCAACCGCCCGCCAATCGCCATCCCGGCTCATTGCGGGCTGTATGGTACATCCATGTACCATACTTGCAGGCAGTGAACAGAGCATTAAGAGAATCTCATTTTCCTGCACTAAACAGCTCCGTGATTTATTTTGTAAAATTTGCCGGTTCAAATCGAAAAGACTGCCTTTTGACACCCGAATCCTTATAGGAAACTGCCTCGTCAGACGTATGCAGGCGTCACGAAGAGACGCTTTTTTGTCATATAGGAAACTGCGTCGTCAGACGCATGTATTCACAAGTTCGCTTTGCGAACTTGCAGAGAGTGCGAAGCGCTCTTTTTTGCTTGTGAAGATTCACTAAAACGGAAAGAGGAATATTATAAAAACTGTCAATTGTATTGCTTGGTCTAAAATGTTACACTGAATATGAACAACCGATTGCGCAAACGGTGCGCAAAGAGTTTTAGAAGGAAGAAGGAGGTCTTTATGAAGGGCAGAAAAGCATTGCAAAGAGCTGCAGGTTTTGTGCTTGCGGCAGTTCTGGCGCTTGGACAAATGTGTTTTTCTAACGCGCAGACGATACGGGCGGAGGAGGCCGACACGAATGCGGAAGGATACCAGGTGACGATTACCGCCGATCACGAATCGCCGAAGGCAGGCGATACCGTTCATCTTACCGCTTCGGTAACAAATAACGGAACGGCGGTTACGGATTTGGAAGCCGCAGGACTGAAATTATGGTGGTGGACCGATACCTGGAACGACCATTCGGACGGACTTGGAGACGCCGTTTATTCCAATTATGACGAAAACAGCGGCAATTCGTTCAGTGCGGACGTGACCTTGCCGAGTGTCGGCAATTACTATATCATTGCCGAGCTGAAAGAAGGAGACACCACACATGTAAAAGAAACGGCGGCTTTTGTAACGACAAAAGCAGACGAAGGCGAGGGAGAGGATACCACAGTAGAAGGGGAATTGTATGTGGAAAAGATTAAAAACCTGCCGGAAGATTTTATTATGGGTATGGATATTTCCTCTGTTTTGTCGTTGTTTAAAAGCGGTGTAACGTTTCAAGACTACGAAGGCAGAACGATTGATAATATCAATGATTTCTGTAAGTTTTTAGCGGACAACGGAATTAATTATATCCGTGTGCGCGTCTGGAACGATCCGTATGACAAGGACGGAAACGGTTACGGCGGAGGCAACAATGACGTTGCGGCTGCAGCAGAGATTGCAAAAGGCGTGAAGGCGGCGGGGATGAAACTTCTTGTGGATTTCCATTGCTCGGATTTCTGGGCGGACCCCTCAAAGCAGCAGGCGCCGAAGGCATGGGCGGATTTTACGCTGTCTCAGAAAGAGGAAGCAGTAAAGCAGTTTATTACCGATTCGCTGAATGAAATCGACCCGGATAAGACTACTGTAGGAATGGTACAGGTCGGCAACGAGACAAACGGGTCGTTTGTCGGGGAATCATCGGTGGAAAATATGTGCGCGCTGTTTGCGGCGGGCGCAGAAGCGGTAAGGAGCTATAATCGGGAAGTGAAGGTTGCGGTTCATGTTACCGACGCTCATAGAGGAATGATTACCAGATGGGCAAAGAATCTGGACGACAATAAAGTGGATTACGATATTCTGGCTGCCAGTTATTATATTTTCTGGCACGGGACATATGCGAACTTAAAGAGTGAATTTGCAAAAGTAAAAGAGACTTACGGCAAAGACGTTTTAGTTGCCGAAACCAGCTATGGTTATACATTAAAGGATTCGGACGGACATGATAATACGCTGCGTCCCGGAAATAACGATACCGGCGACAATATTACCGAACCGTTTACCCCGCAGGGACAGGCAACCGTACTGCGCGACGTGATGAATACGGTAAACGAGGCGGGCGGTCTCGGCGTATTTTACTGGGAACCGGCATGGCTGACCGTCGGCGACACGACGGGACTTACCGGAGACGAGCTGAATGCGCAGATTGCATCCAATCGGGAAAAATGGGAAAAATTCGGTTCCGGCTGGGCGTCCAGCTATGCGGCGGAGTATGATCCGAAAGACGCGGGACAGTGGTTCGGCGGTTCGGCTGTCGACAATCAGGCAATGTTTTATCCGGACGGTTCTCCGGTCGCAAGTATGCACGTATGGGAATACGTAAAGACAGGTGCGGTAAGCAAATATGTTTCCGTAGAAAGCATAGAAACTGCCGTAGGAGAAGCGACAGTGGGAGGCAGTTATACACTTCCGGAGACGATTAATGTAGTATACAATAAAGGAGCGGCGAAAGAGAAAGTTGAATGGAACAAGGATGATATAGAGATTGTCGACACGGCTAAGACGGGTACGAAGCTGATCCGCGGAACCGTTACTTTTTCCGAAGAAATCAACGACGGCCGCTATGCAGGCAAAGAAACGGGTGAAACCGTTTATATTCTGACAATCGAAGATGCAAATCTGATTACGGACGCTGAGGATGCAGGCTTTGAAAAAGGCGACAATTTTACGGTAAGCGGCAGCGGTATTTCGGCGATTCCGTCGAAAGACGATCCGTATGAAGGAAACGGAAGTATGCACTGGTATAATACGGTGGCTTCTCAGGGTGTCGTTACCTATAACAATCCGATTTCGCTTTCTGCCGGAAATTATGTTTTTGAAGCAGTTGCACAGGGCGATTACGGCGATACGGTCACGCTCTCCGTTTTAAATACGAAAGACGAGGTTTTATTTACCGGTGATCCCACGACCGTGACCGGATGGGCAAGCTGGATGAACGTCTCTGTCGGTTTCACGCTTGAGGAACAGACAGAAGTCAGGCTTCAGATTACGGTTGACATGAAAGCTGGCGGCTGGGGTACCGCAGACAGACTTTATTTGCGGGGAACGGGCAGCGCGAACCGCGTAGCGGGTACGACGCGCTATGACACGGCAATCGGCAGCGCGGAAGCGATGCGGGACGGCGGAAGCTTTACTTCGGTTGTGATTGCCAGCGCGGAAAACTTCCCGGATGCACTGGCGGGTTCGGCGCTTGCAGCGCAGAAAGAAGCTCCGATTCTTCTGGTAGGAAAATCAGCGGAAGGAACGGAACGCGTCATGAATTATATCAATTCGTTTGTAAATAAGGACGGCAGTGTGTATCTGCTGGGCGGAACGGCTGCGGTACCGGAGAGTATAGAAAAAACATTGGAAGATATGGGCTATCAGAACGTGAAGCGTTTAAGCGGAACGTCGCGATATGAAACAAACCTTCAAATTGTAGATGAGATGGGGGTAACGGCAGGCGGAGATATTGCAATTGTCAGCGGCAAGGATTTTGCCGATGCATTGAGTATATCCGGTGTGGCCGGACTGCTTCATATGCCTGTGATTTTAACGGGCGGCAGCCTGACGGAAGAAGCGATGGAAAAAATCAAAGCTCTTGCGCCGAAGAATATTTATCTGATCGGCGGAACGGCTGCGGTAAGCGAGGAGGCGGAGGAACAGGCAAAATCGCTCTGCGCTTCCGTGAAACGGGTTGCGGGTATGACGCGTTATGAGACTTCCGTTGCGATTGCAAAAGCATTCCGTATGAATGATGCGGAACATGCGGTACTGGCATACGGCGGGAATTTCCCGGACGGACTGACCGGCGGCGTGCTAGCGGCAAAGCTCGGCGCTCCGATTCTTCTGGTTTCCGACGATAACTATAAGGATCAGAAAGCATTTATAGAGAGCAGCAAAATCGGAGGAATCTATGCAATGGGAGGAACGGCTGTCATTTCCGAAGAGACGCTGGAAGCTTTTCAGTAAAATAAAAATACGATCGTTTGAATAACGAAAGGGCTGTCGCTTCACGATTTTTTCATCGTGAAAGCGACAGCCCCTTTTGGGACCCGGCAAATCAGCGTTTGCTATTTCTCAACCACTTTTGCCCATTGCCTTAACAATCATATTGCGCTATTCCTCCATATTACAATTGTGCAGTAAACCGTTATATTTCTTATTACGAATCGAAATCCTCCACAGTAAAGTCTTCCGTTTTTAAGTCGGAATAATGTCTGCCTTTTATTGCCGTAAATCTCAGTACGCAATAATCCGGATCTGTGACACCCTGTTTATAAAATATGGTATCGCCAGTTTGCCATATTTCTTTTTTTGTTTCATCATCCTGCAATACTTCCATTGTACCTGTCAGCATAACGCCTTCATAACGAAAACGTCCCTTGTTATAGAAATAGATGCTCGCTTTTGGATTTTTCATAAATTGCTGCGCACGCATAGACGAAGTATTCGTCGAGAAATAAAAATGATTTCCATCTATTTTACGGGGTGCAAACATGGCTTTTATGGTTGGAAATCCGTCTTCATTCACGGAAGCAATAAAAGTAACTTTTTGTTTGCTGATAAATTCCATTAACTTTGTCTTTGATTGCATTGGTACGCCTCCTAAACTATTTGCTTTATTGCAGATATTCGATTAATGTATGCCGTATTCGTGCCAGATAACTTTCAAATTGCCTCAATTCATCTTCTGAAAAATCCTGATAGAATATCTTGTTCATCTTCTCTGAAACGGCTTCGTATTTTTGCTGCAGCGATTTTGCGTATTCCGTAAGGGATATAATGGTCTGGCGGCGGTTCGTCGGATTGATCGTTCTCGCCACAAGCCCGCGGTTCACCATTCCGTTTATAACTGCGGATACCGTGTTCTTTGCAAGGGAAGCTTCTTTGCTTATTTCACTGATTGTAAGATGATCTGTTTTCCATAAGATAAACAAAATTCGCCCTTGTCCGCCGCTTATTTCAATGCCGTTTTCAAGTAGCAGCTTTTCAAAAATCCTGTCCTGGAGCTGCTTAATTTGTGTAATATAAAAACCGCCTTTCGTTTCCGTGTTCTCACCTCATTTCTAAATGGAATATTTCTATATAGAACTTTTTGAGTATACTATAAGATGTCTTAGAGTGCAATAGAAAAATACCAGGTCCGTGTGAATCGTTGTTTCCCAATAGAAAAATAGTTTCCTCTTCCCAATCGGACAGGAATGTGGTATACTGTCCCTGTTGCAGTAAATAATAGATCACGAAAACAGCCGCGTTCGGCGCGGCGGAATGTGAGGAGAGGTATGACAGAAGGCGGTTTTCTGATTTTTATGGGACTTATTATTTTACTTGTGGTTATTGTCGCAGTGATTGCGGTGGTATCGTCGGTATCGGGAACGGCGGCAGCGATTGCGGACGAGGAGGATAATGAAGAATAGAATTGAGAAAGTTTTTGCAGTAAGCCGGTTCCTGGCAAAAGAAGCCGCAGTTTTGTGATGGTACAATGACAAAGCCGCGGCTTCTTTTTATTTGCAGAGAGCGCGAAGCGCTCTTTTTTATCATATAGGAAACTGCGTCGTCAGACGCATGTATAGAGAGTGCGAAGCGCTCTTTTTTATATAATAGGAAATTCCTCCTTGCGGAGGAATCTTGAATTAAAATAGCCCGCCGGAGACGGGCACGCTGATAAGACGA
>CANPGM010000004.1 GCA_947573605.1 uncultured Roseburia sp.
TAGCCACCGCTACGCCTGCGTTTGTGAAGCAGCACTCTCAGAAAAATATTCTGCGCCAAACTATTCAAAACTTAATTTTCATTGTACTAGTTTACTGACATATTGAATCATACATAATATTATACTGCGTCGTCAGGCGCATACGAAGCAGTGCAAGCACGCTTTCATCAATTTTGTGCCTGTGTCTGAATTTCTACAGGCTATAAGAAAGGCATGGTTATTTATTATGAAAAAAATAGTTATGACCGGAGGCGGTACTGCGGGTCATGTTACCCCAAACATCGCATTAATTCCCTCCCTGCGTAACGAGGGATTTGATATTACCTATATCGGATCTTATGACGGAATTGAAAAAAGACTGATGGAAGAACAGGGAATTCCGTATTACGGTATTTCCTCCGGAAAGCTGAGGCGATATTTTGATCCGAAAAATTTCTCCGATCCGTTTAAAGTCATAAAAGGCTATGGCCAGTCTTTAAAATTATTAAAGAAACTAAAGCCGGACGTTGTTTTTTCAAAAGGGGGGTTTGTTTCCGTACCGGTAGTGCTCGCCGCAAAATTCTGTCATATTCCGGCCATTATACATGAATCAGATATCACGCCGGGCCTTGCAAACAAACTTGCCATACCGGGAGCCGTTAAAGTCTGTTGTAATTTTCCTGAAACACTTAACTATCTTCCGAAGGAAAAAGCCGTTCTTACCGGCTCGCCAATACGCCAGGAATTATTAAAAGGCGATTCCCAAAAAGCGTTACGGCTCTGTCGATTTCGTGAAACACAAAAACCGGTTCTTTTGATTATCGGAGGCAGTTCCGGCTCAAGAGCAATCAATAACGCGATTCGAGACTTACTCCCGGAGTTGCTGAAAAACTACAATATCATTCATTTATGCGGAAAAGGAAATTTTGATGAAACACGAAAGAATGTCGAAGGATACGCTCAGTTTGAATATGCCGGAAAAGAACTCGCCGACTTATTTGCTCTTGCCGACATGGTGATATCGCGTGCCGGAGCAAATGCAATTTGCGAACTCCTGGCATTGCGGAAACCAAACATTTTAATTCCCTTGCCTGCTAGCGCCAGTCGCGGCGACCAGATTTTAAACGCAAACTCTTTTCGCGCATCGGGTTACAGCTATGTAATTGAAGAAGAAAATCTCTCCAATACAGCGCTGTTGGAGGCAATACATCATATTACCGAGCACAGATCTTCTTATATCGCGGCAATGAAAAAAAATACGGAAAGAAATACGATTGATACAATTGTAAAATTAATTCTGGATGCCGTAAAAGGGCGTTCCGGGAAATAGATATGCCAGGAGAAAGAACATTCCGATACGCTGCTAAAAACGGCTGATCCGTTTTTAGCAGCGTTTATTTTTAAGAAACAACTACTTTTATAACTATTACTATTTCTTCAGCGCCAGCGCGTCTCGTATTTCTTTCATTTCTTCGGAAGTAAATGTTTCATGAGACCAGACTAAGATATCGTCATTCTTTGCGTTCAGATATCTTGGAATCAAATGCATATGAAAATGGAATACCGTCTGGCCCGCAACCTCATGATTATTCTGCAGCAAATTAAATCCGTCGCAGTTTAAAACCTCTGTCATATGAACGGCGAGTTTTTTTGCCAGCTTCATCGCCCGTGCCGCTGCCTCTTCATCAATCTCGTACAAATCTTTGTAATGGGCCTTAGGCAAAATTAATGCATGTCCCTTTGTCGCCGGATTCACATCCAAAATCACCTTAAATTCTTCATCCTCATATATCGTATTAGACGGAATTTCACCTGCGATAATCTTACAAAAAATACAATCTGACATCATATTCTCCCTTCCATACTAAAAAGCAAATAAATTATCCAACATCCGCAGCGTCTTAAAATTACCCTTCGCTGTCATTTCACCTGTCATAAACGCCCTCTGAAACGTCATTCGGCCCGCAACGATTCCTTCTAACACCTCCGGCGTCAATTTCGCAAAAACGTCTATGCCGTCTTCCTGGCCATAATGAATATCCAGTTCCTCTTCCGCCACATCGACAAATAACGGCTTCTTTTTGCCTTCGATGATAAAAAGATACTTAGCTGAAAATCCTTTTTGCGGTACAAAGTGTTCACTAAAATCTTTTATAAATGTATCATCCGCCTCTTCGCTTTTTTTGCCGAGCATATCTTTGAACATAGAAGCAAGTTCCTCTATGTCCTCCTTCTGCTTCTTCACATAGGTATCATCCGATACATATTTTGAAAGCTGCTCGCTTTCCTGAGGCGTCAGCTCCATCTGCGGCGTTCGTAATACGCTCTGCTTTACTGCCTGATTACTGGTTGGAAGGCTCTTCTGTTTCTGTGAAATGGTCCGGTATAGATTTTCGGCTTTCTTTTCTATAATAAGATTATAATCCTCATTCATTTCAAAGGTAACAAGATCCTCAACATAACCGCATAAGCCCGGACATGGAAGTCCGCCCAGAAATTCCCATGCATTTGCCAGCGTCAGTTCGCCTTCCCGCTCTCCATATGTGGTCGACATTACGATCGGCTGCATATAAGTGGTTTTTATCTTTTCCTTATCTCCGTACAGCCAGCAGGAATCTAAAAACTGCTGCATATACCCGCCGATACCCAGCCATTCTACTGTCGTACCGAGTATAATGCCGTCGGCCTCTTTCAGCGTTTGAGGCAGCGTAGTAATTTCATTTTTATGTTCATAAATGTTAATCCGTTCCACGCTGACCCTAAGTTCATGCAGAACATCCTCCATCTTATTTAAAACATACAGCGTCGGATCATCTAACACCCCTCTGCCGCCATAATAAATATTTACTTTCATGTATTTTCCTCGCTTTTTGTCTGCTCTTTCCCGTTATCAAACATATTCTCCTTTAGTATATAAATTTTTGTTCCATAAATCAATCTTTTTGTTTTATTTAAAGAAACCTGTACGGTTCTCCTCCAAATTCTACAACTTCATTTATTTCCAAACTTACTTTTTGTTTATATTGCAGTAATTTACCGCCGACAACCGTTCCGTTTAATGAATTTAAATCCTCAATAAAATATATCTGATCTATTTTAGTAATTTTGGCATGTTTTCTGCTGACTGTATTCAATGAAATCACTCCGTCACAGGATAACGCGCTCCCGATCAGATATGGAAAACGCTCCATGTTCAAATCAGTCTGCCGATTCACGCCCTCATATTTTAATATACCGTACGCTTCCCTTTTTCTTTCGGCCAAAAGGACTGTCGGTCTGCTGATTTTTATTTCTTCTTCCTCCGGTTCAAAAACAATCGGTTCCGTTTCCTTTTTTCTTTTTCCCGGCATCGGGAAAGAAGGGCTTACTTTCTTATTTAGAATATTCAGTATTTTATTTTTCCAAAAATCAGCCTGCAGAAATTTCGTTACGGTCGCGTTTTGCTTATCCGTTTTTTGCGCTTCTTCGCAAACCTTCCTGTTGTCTGTCTCTTTCTTTTCCGTATCGCTATCTTTTGTTTCTAAGTACCGCCTTTTTCCGGTCTTCTCTTCATGTCTCTGACGAACGTCTTCCTGCAGTTTTTCCCCGGCCTGCTCCGTTCCCTGCCAGAGATGCAGACTTTCTTTAATGTTCTTTAAGCTGTATCCTTCTTTCAGGGTTTCCTCATAAACATTGTAAATAATATCTACCGCGTTTTCATCTTTATAATTTGTCTTTGCAAGCAGATATTCCACAAGCTTTCGAAATGCCTCCGGAAGGTCCTGTTCGTGTTCCGGACAATAACAAAAGCAAAATTCCTCCGTACGGTAATCCCAAAATATGCATTCCGGAATCAAAAGAAGATAGATTCCGCAAAGAAGATATTTTTCGAGTCTGTCAAGTAAGCCCGTAATACCTGAAAAAAGCAGGAGCAGCATTCGTTCGTCCGCCGTCTCATTCTCAAGAAGCGACTCTAACGATTGTTTTCCGGTAATGTCATAAAAGAAAACTGATTTTTCGTCCTCTTTTCTGATCGTTACCGGCGTCAGTCCGTAAATTCGATTTTTTAACAGCATAAACTCTTCTGTCGGTTCCAACCGGCATCGGCTGATTATGCGCATTCTGCTGTATCTGATATCCCGGTTATATTCAATCTCCATAGATTTCTCCTATTAAATTTTCCATGAATTTGACATAATACAGGCACTGTATTATGTCTGTCTTTTTTTGATTCGTAAATTGTAACGAATATTCCACTGCCTCCTGCCGCATGTGAATCCCCGCATTTATCGCCATTATCGTAAGTCCTAACAGCATCGGCGCTATCAGCGCGGCTTCCACGGAAAAGCTTCCATTCTTTATTATCATAGCAATTGCAAAACATATGCCGTAAAAATAAAAGGAACAACCGGCATTCTGTCTTTCCTTCCCTTCTTCCCTGTAATCATTAAAATAAGAGCAAAGATACCCGCCAGCAATAAGCTGCCGTAAAGCAGACAAATATTTTTCCAAAATCCAAGAAATACACCTGTAAACGCAAACACTATCCCGTCTCCATAACCAATACTTTCCTTTGTGCACAACGCAGCAATCAGGCATATGCCTCCGGCCGACATCCCAAGTATCAGATCCCAGACCGTTTTATCCTGTAAAAATATGTGCAGCGCCAATCCAAGAATACTCGCCAGAATAGGAACCGTCACATATACCTGCTGTTTTTTCCAGTCAACCCAGGCACAAAATGACAATGTAAATAATAAAACACAGCTTTGCACTAATTGCAGCACTTCATACATGCTCTTCTTCCTCCCGTTTCCGATATTCGGATCTGAAAAATCGTCCGTTTCAGACCGCTGCAGTTTAAATCATAATGATACTTTGTACCGTAATCCGTAATATAAATTACACCGCCTGCCTCCCCCTTGCCGCAGGAAGCGCAACGCGAATATTTATTTCCGCTTTTATTTCTCAGTTCTTCTATTCGCCCCGGATTCGTTTGTGAAATTGACAGGTCCAGATACGGACAGGTTTTTCTTTGGTGGTAGGCTCGTCCTGTCTCCGTAACATAGACCCAAATATTCTCCTCATTAGACAGGTCGGCGGGATGATAGCCTGTCCATTTACGAAAAGCTGCCTGTTGGTGTATCCAAAACAAATTTGATCCAAATATTCCGATCGGAAATTTCATGAAATAATTTGCTTTAAGGAGAATGTAGTCTCCCGTAAATTCGGAATCAAGAAGTCCGATTCCTGCAGCTCCGCCGACAACGTATTTTTCTATTCGCTCATCTTCCGACAGCTTGAGAAAAACCGCTCCTTTTGCGAGAAGAAAATATCCTGTTTCACCTGCCTCCTCTTCTCTCTCCAAAGACGCAAGCACCGATAAATCCCTGCCCACGCTTTCCAATGCTCCCTGTACTGCCAACTCTACCTGTAAAACATGAAAATAAAATAACAGGAAAGCAAACAGACAGGCAGTCAGCGGAAAAATAACGACTGCTTCCAAAGTAAACGAACCTCTTTTGCAGCCGCATTGGGGCGCCTCTTTGACACACCGTTTTGCCTTCTTTGTCAACTGCTCAGAAGCGCTGCCTTCAGGGAGAGATTTCCTTTTTATTTTTTTTATACATGCGTCGGCTTCCCTGCATAGAGATACACGCAGGTGTTCGACATCTGGGCTAATGTTCTTCTGTTTTAACAGAACGCTCCGGTTACAATCAAGAGACACCCCAATACACCTGCCTTTCAAGGAACAAACGAAAATTTATATTCATTTCTAAAATAATAACGGTCTTTGTATTTTCTTCCTATTATGGACAGATGATAAAATACCGGAGTGGCATAATACGATATCCTGCATTTTAATTGAACAAGCATATGGTCCATCCTGCTGTTACTGTATACTTCATGACTTTTCAGGTGTGACTCCATAACTTCCATCATGCGGCAAGCAAGTTTTTCGTTTCCGATAAAAAATATCATTTGCAGCAAATAATCCGAATAAAAAAGTCCGCTTTCACATTTTTTCGCTGTTGCATGTTCTCGAAATGATTCCGAAATATCATTTACATTCGTAGTCCATTCCTTTTCATTTTTAATCAGGGGGATTTTCTCTCCCGCCAGCAAAGACCGAACATCCAATACGCTTTCCAAAAACGCCCAGGCCCCGATTATTGCCGCCTTGACTGCCTTTATAACAGCTTCATTCCCTTCTGCAAGCAGGCCGATCACCGTTGCAATTGCTTCTGCAAGGTCCATTTTTTCTTTATCCGTTGTTAGATATAAAACATTTGCGGCTTCCCGAATCAGCAGAAGGCGATTAATTGCCCCTTCTAAATTATCCTTTTCCGCGGGTTTCCCGCATAAAACATACTCCATTTCGTAATCCATAAAATGGTTTTCCTGTTTTTTTGTGTAGCAGGAATAATAGTTATTTAAATAACCAAGCGTAAGAATCTTTCGATACCAATCCGCCTTTACGTTTATCTCCATTGTTCCGGCTTCTTTTTTCCGTTTCAACAGCGAATCCTTTAATCCGGTATTTTTCTGAGAAATTTGAGAGGGATTCTCCACTACAAGTTCCAATACCGGACTTTCCTTTAAGTTGACGGCAAACTCCAATGGATTCTTTTTGATCATATCGTCCCCCGGCCTGTCAGTACTGGCGTGATCAGGAAATTCTTTTCTTTTTGTCCCCTCCTGACCTTTACTTTCCAGCCGCTTTTTTGCATTGAAAATAAGCTCTGATGTATTCGCCGCACCGTCTTCGATCTTCTTCCCTTCTTTGATTCTGTTATAAATCGTTTCTGCAAGCTCAATCGGTAAGGTCTCCTTCATCCGTTCGGAAATCAGATGGAGAAAAACCTCTCCTTTACCGTCCGTTAAAAGCTGATAATCCGTTAATTCCACTCCTTCTTCTTTTAGTCGGAACAAATCCAGCCTGAATCGGTTTAAAAAGCCGTTATCCCGCTGTAGATTTTTCTGAAGGTTTTGCCGAACGGCATCTTCTGTATGCTCTACGGAGAACTTCTCCATGCAGCAGGCTCCGTCCAACAGCAGCAATCCATAATCCTGCCAGAGCAGGGGTTGGTATTCCGCACAGGCAGATACCACCCCGGTCTCTGTTTTCAATTCGGCATAACTTTGCAATCCGTAAACTCTGGCAGATTCTAACAGGGTAAACAGCAGCGATGCCGTCAGCATCATACTGAGCGCTGCAAAGATAGTGATACTTCCCCGCTTCATGAAATTTTTCCCGCTTTATCCGTTATGGTTTTAAAAATATCATTTACAAGTGCAGTCAATTGCTTTTTAAAGATAAGCACAAGACCGATCAGTACAACCAGAATCAGTATAATCTCCACAACGCCTACGCCGTCTTCTTCCAATAAAAATTCTCTAAAACTTCTCATATATTTCCTCCTGTTCTGCCCGCCTTCCCGCTTCTAAATCTGAAATGAGATCACGGCGGGTACCATAATAATAAAAACTACAACTCCAAACATAATCATCATTGGCAGCAGCAGCTTTGTTCCGGCTTCTTCCCCGTATTTTCTTGCAAGGCTTTTTCGCTCTTCAAACACATCTCCCGCCTCCGATTCGAGCAGCGCCGAAAGCCCCTGACTGCCTTTTTTTAAATTTTGTGACAGGATATTTCCGAGTTTTCGGTATTTCGAAATGCCGCACCTGCGCCCGAATCTTTCGTATGCCTGCGCTTCCCCTATTCCGCCAGCCATTTCATGAACTGTCTGAATCATTTCCTCATAAACCGGCTGTTTGGGTATCAAATTGTTTTTTCTCGCCTTGAGATAATTTTCTGTAATTCGAATCCATGCCCCTGACAATGTCATTCCGGCGCCAAGCAGCAGCGTCAATTTGCTGACCATATCCGGATACCCCAAAAGCAGCCGTTCCTCACGTTTCTTTTGCTTTTCCTTTTTTCTCGATTCTTGCGCCACAGGCAGCATAATCGCAAGCAATGCCCCAACAAACAATATCTGTAACGGGGTATCTGCGGCTTTTTCCTCCCAGATCAGCCGATATCCTCCGACTTGATTCGGTAACTTTAATTGTTCGACGCCTTCTGCGATACCGTTTTTTTCAATTTCTTTTAAAATCTCTTCATGCAGTCGTTCCTCTCCGGTTTGTTTTGGAGCGTAGACGGAGAAGAAAAACTCATATTCCATCTCGGAATCCTCACATCTGAGCCTTACCGCAGCCCGTACCGCCTCCCCTTCCTTTGTAAGATACTCTGTTCTGACCGTTCCGTCCGCATCAATTAATCTGACATTGCCAAATTCCCATTCCGCTTCTACTTTTCCCTGCTGATATAAATCCGATATTACTACTTTTGAGCGTATTTCATTCACGGAAGGATTGTTTCCGGGAAACGTATCTTCAATCTCCTTTACCGCATTTTTTAAATACTCCGCTTCCTCTGCGGCTGTAAGCCGCCGTTCCGGTATCGAAACGGCAAACGGCATTTTCCCGGAACGTCCTTCAATCTCCAGCAAAAGCTCCGTTTCCAATGTTCCCGCACCGTTTTCCGGCCTTATTAATGCTCCGTTTAACAGCAGGTTTTCATCTGCGCTCATTCCTCCGGACAAAAAACCGAAAAATGCGGCGAGACAGAGAATAACTGCCGACTTTTTTAAATTTTCTTTCTTTTTACGCTTCCCATACAAAAATAAGATGAATCCGGCAAATACTGCAAAACCGCATAACGCCATTCTTTTTTCCTCCTACACTCTGATATCCGATAACTTCTCCGCCAGCATAACGGCGCAAAGGTAGAGAAACAGTGCAATACTCATTACCGCTGCACCCAGTGTATTTCCGTAAAGAGGCGTCATAAATTCCCGAGACGTCAAATTCAGGTAAAGAATCATAAAGAACGGTACAAAACTCATAACTTTCTGCTCCATTTTCTTTCCTGCAATCACCGTTTGTATCTCGCGTTCAACCTCAATCTTTTCACTGATTCTTACAACTGTTTTTTGTATAATTTTAGCAAAATCCCCTCCGCTCCTTTTTGCAAAGCAAAATACCTCTGCAAAACTTATGATTTCTTCACAGCCGCTTTCAAAAGCAAACTGATAAAATACCTGCTCTAACGGCTCGTTCAGCCGAACCGCCGCATTCATTCGTCCAAGTTCCATTGTCATACAGGCAGCCGCGCCGTAGAGTTCCTCCGTTTCCCGTTCGCTCTCCAACCATGCATTTTCGACGGAATAACCTGACAACAGCGATAAAGACACGCTTCGCATGGCATCTCGAAACTGGAGTAACAACGCCTGTTTTTTTTCCAAAAGCTTCTGTCGTTTTCCACTTCGGATACGCATGGGAATCAAAAGTATTGCCGCCGCCATTCCAATCGGAGACCGGAAAAAAAGCCATGCCACCAAAACGGATATCCCAAATCCCCCGGCAAAAAATCTCAAAAACTCTTTTTTACTCAGCCGATAATATCTGTCATCCATATGCTTTCCCCAATCCCGCGGCAAATAACTTTTCCCGATGCAGCAAACATCCGGTACAAACCAGCCCTCCGTCTGCGCCGGTTTCACGAACCTCCTCCTGAAAACGATATAATTCGTTCAAAACGATTTCTCCCTCCGAAAATGACTGTACTTCTGTAATGGAAAGTACTTTTCTGCTTTTGTCACGCATTCTTCCCAAATGCACAAAAAGGTCGATTCCGGAAGCAATCTGACTGCGAATCGCTGTCAGAGGAAGTTCCATCCCCATAAGAACCATTGTCTCAAGACGGCTTATCATATCTTTACAGGTATTCGCATGTCCGGTTGACAAACTTCCGTCATGTCCGGTATTCATAGCCTGTAAGACATCCAATGCCTCCGCGCCCCGGCACTCGCCGACGATAATCCGGTCCGGTCTCATGCGAAGCGCTGAACGTATCAGATCCCGAATCGTAATTGGCTCCACCCCTTTTGTATTTGCGTTTCTTGTTTCCAGTCGGACAAGATTCGATTTTTCTATCAGCTGAAGCTCTGCCGAATCTTCAATTGTAATAATTCTTTCATCTCTGGGAATAAACTGCGATAATGCATTTAAGAAAGTTGTTTTTCCGGACCCGGTGCCGCCCGATACAAAGATATTATATTTTGCCTGAACCAGCATTTTGAGAACGTCGGCCGCTTCCTCTGAAATTGCTCCCATCTGCACCAGTTCCTCCATAAGAAGCGGTTTTTTCGGAAACTTGCGTATCGAAACGGCGGCGCCGTCTATAGAAATCGGCGCTAAGACAATATTTACTCTTGACCCGTCCTTTAATCTTGTATCCACAATCGGACAGGATTCGTTTACCATGCGGTTATTTGTTCCCGCCATCTGCTGAATCACATCGTTTAGCTTTTCGTTTGAACCGAAACTTCTGTCGGAACGATAGATACCACCCCCTTTTTCATAAAATATCCGCTCCGGTCCGTTTACCATAATTTCCGTAATTTCTTCATCGTCGAGCAAATCCTGTAATACGTCAAGGCGTCTTAGAGAATGAAACAAATGTTGCTTTAGCGCCTCCTGCTCTTTCAGTGTCAGCATTCGTTCCTTTGCAAAATTTCTGCAGCGCTCGCAGATTAAATGCCAGACCTCCTCATCCTCCATCTCTTTTGTCAGGTCGGCGGCAGAAAGAATGTCTTCCCTTAGCTTCAAAAGCTCCTTATTCGAAACTTTCATGAATGCCTCCCTCCAGATATCTTCTGACGTAATCCCCGAATTCGCTCCATCCAAGCTGTTCCAATAGATTTCCTCCGCCGTGAATCCACTTTGCCTGAAACGGTAATTCTAAAGTTCGAAACCGTTCGAAAAAAGCTTCCTCCATTGTCTTTTCCAGATAATTTTTAAATTCTTCCGTTCGACACTGAAAATAAAAACCGCTTTTTTCGATACAGTATACATACTTGCAGGTATTTAACATTTCAGCGAAATCTTGTGTCTGAGAACCAAAATCAACAATAACCGTCTTAAAATCCGTATATTCCGAAATAAATTTTAACAATCCTCTGTAGTCCTCCATATGAAACTCAAGAAGATTTTCCGGATTTCGGAACGGACATAAGACAAAAAAGTCTCCCATTTTGCATATTCCCCTGTAGAATTCCTCTGTACAAAGTCTCTTTTCTCTCAGTCTTAATATCACATCTCCCATGTCATAGTCCGCATCCATACCAAACATGCCGTAGAACCCCGAATACTCCATTAAATTCAGATACAAAGTCCTTCCATCCGACGTCCTCTCTTTTGCATACAAAAGAGAAAACATCATTTGCATTTCATGCTTTACCGGAGAGTAAACGCCTGTGATATCCATGTCCGCAGCCGTATGAATGGTTCTTTGCACTTGCCTGCGATCCGTTAGCAGGTAGATCTTTCTTGTGATCTCATCCATTGGCCGGTATTTAGGCGTATAGGCAATCTCCTCCGAAAACGACAAGGCTTCTTTCGTATCCTCCTCCGTTAAAACCAATGTCGGCGCCCGTTTACCGGACAGCAATCCAAAAACTTCCTCATCCCATGCGCCCAGCACAATAAGATGAAATTCCGTTTTCCGCACCGCTTCCAATAAATAATCTGTGCTGGAAAATACCGATAATTCCATTTCCTCTGCCTGTTCCCTCATCAGATAAGCAGCAAACCGCTCTCTGTAAGTCCTGTCTGAATCATATACCGCTACTTTCAGTCTAGCCAAATGTCCACCTCCAGACACTGATAAGATATGCAGCCAATATTGCAGCTGAAAAATGAATTTTTGTTACTTGGCCGCTTTTCCGGTCTTTTTTTATCCGTTCGTACATAAGTCTGCAAATTCCCTGTACGGCGCCTGCAAAAAAAGCCGTTACCATAACTGTCAATAATTGTTCTGTTGTTAAAAATGCACCTGTTACGGAAAATAATTTGATGTCGCCTGCCCCGAGGGCGCGCATTTGAAAAAAAAGATATAGCAGAATAACCGGAATAGAAATATGAAACAGATATACCAAAAGACCGGCAGCCCCCTCTCCTGAAACGCGGAACATCAATCCGCAGAGCAGACCTGCAATAATCAGCCGGTTACTGATCTTTGCCCGGGTCATATCTGTCAGCACCGCCATAATTAAAAAGACCGGCAGTACTAGATAAGAAATATTGATTTGAACCCCTCCTTTTTTCTGTTGTACTAAGAACTATATCAGATATATTCTCGTTTGTCCAGACATTTTTTTGCATTTATAGCAATTTATAAAAACCTGGATGCCACTATCGCATAAAGCAGAATGATCCCTGCCGTACCAAGCACACCGATTGTCATCAGACTGACCGGATTTAAACCGACCGTCACCGCTACACCCTGTTTTTCAAGAAAATCATTGATAAAAATCAGACAAATTGCTCCCAATACTACACGTACCAGAAAACCCAAAACAATTTGAGCCCTTTTTTTCAACAATGCAATACATAAAACAACTCCGCAGATTCCTCCCATAACCTGGGCAGACAAAACCATATCCATACGTTCTCCTTTTCTGCAACTGCATCCAAACCGTGAAAATTTAAAACCTACACAATATTGTATGAAAGCATGTTTCCGTCTAGTACGTCAGAGGTAAAAAAGTATCCGTGCGCCTTTGCGAGTCGAAACATATTACACAAATTTAATGAATCGGTAAATATTTTGTATAGAATTACCAATATTTGCTTATACTTTATTATAAGAACTTTCGATTGGGGGACGTATACTTATGATTGGTATTTTTCGAAAAGAGCCTGCAAAAGATACCCATTACATGCTTTTGAAAAGCAACCTCAACCAAACCGCCAAAGACCTTCAGGACGCTTACAATAACCTGCAGAACGCGGTTGAACCAGACCTGATTGACTGTTACATTTACGAGCTGAATTCCGTACAGATGCGCTACAAATTTCTTCTTGCGGCAATAAAAAAGATAGAAGATTCCTGCGGTACAGACGCATAACGTCCTGGCTGAATGCATCGCCTGGGAATCCTTAATTACACAAAGAAAAAAGAGGCTTCACACTCGGAAGCCTCTCGATTCATTTAATTCCATACAATTTTCTACTACATCGTCACGTCCGTAAGTATATCCTGCCAAAATCTGTTCCGTATTTTTCATTAACGGTCCGGAGTGATCGCTTTTTGCCGCCTCTTTAAATCCCTGATACAGCTTTTGCATCAGCTTTTCTGCCTCAGAAAGCTCTTCCATGCTGCGTTTTACCATTGCCATCGATAAAAGTTCTCTGCAGTATACATAAATTCGATATAATTGCCCGGCCAGCTCATAGGAAAAATTAAGCGTATCAATCAGTTCGGAAACCGCTTTTATCGCCCGCCTGACCGCCTGTTTATAGGAATCCCATTCTTTTTTTTCCCATGCATCCTGCGCCTCGGCAAGGCAGGCAAAAAAAATATCATACGTCACAACGGTAAGTCCGCTGCGATTACATACGGCGATTCTGCGTGTAAAATCCTGAATTAGTTCTTTCTGCATCACTGCCTCCGTTATCACGCCGCCCTATTTGTTACTGCAGAAGCTGAAGCACCTGCTGCGGCAAGTCATTCGCCTGCGTAAGTACTGATATCGTCGCCTGACTCAAAATGTTCTGCTGCGTATAGGTAGTCATCTCATCCGCCATATCCGTATCGGAAAGTCTGGATAATGCATCCGTAATATTTTCCTCATATGTATCAAGACTCGCTGTAGAATAGTCCAAACGGTTCTCATACGCGCCAATTTTTGACCTGACTGCCGAAACCTCCGCAATCGCCTCATCCAGTCTTGTAATGGCCCGATCTGCGCCTTTTACAGTGGTAACATCCAAGTCATCAATATAAAGGCTCTCGCTGGATACTCTCGGTATGCTGACCTCCATATTCTGATCCTTATTTGCGCCGATATGAAGCGTCATGGTTCCGATATCCGTAACTTCAAGATTGATAACGCCGCTTTCCGGCGGATTTGCATTTGCGTCTTTCTGGAATCCCTCTTCCAGCAAGAAACTCATCTTAAAACCGTTTTTATCGGTTATCGTAACTCTGTTGCCGTCTTTTTTTACGGTAGCCGTATCGGAAAATTCGGAATCAGCCGTATCTCTGGCCAGAATCGTATCCATCTCTACGCCCTTTACGCCTGTAATTTTCCCGGATGCGTCTTTGGTTCCGTAAACTAACTTGCCTGTCTTATCGTCTGTAACAAGCCCCCGGTTAAAGCCCAAAGCAGAAGCGATTCCCATATCGGAGAATTCAAGCTTCACCTCCGCGTCTCCGCCGAATGCCGTAGACGTGATATCCAGTCTTCCGTCAGCCGTTAAGTTCATTTCCGCTTCCCCGATTTCCGCCGTATCTCTGATTTTCTGATATACTTCGGAATAGGTGTCGGTCTCTTTGATTTCAACGGTAGCCCCATTCACGGAGAACGTACCGGAAACCCCGAATAACGTCACGTCCGCGTCAATGCCCGTTCCGAATCCGGCATCGCCCGCAACCTCGGCCTGCTGCGCCGCGCTCAAAATCGTAAGGCTGTAATTGCCCGGCTTTACCTCGTCGGAAATACTGATTCTGGACACATGGTCGGCATAAACCCTAGTACTTAAAGAACCGTCCAAAAGCGGAAGCTGATTATATTCCGTATCGGTAGAAATTCGCGTAATCTCTTTTTTCAGGTCCTCTATTTCACGCTGAACCGCCTGCTTATCTTCCAGGCTGTTTGTATCGCTCGCCGCCTGAACGGCAAGTTCTCTCATTCTCTGTAAAACACTGCTGGTCTCGTTTAACGCACCGTCCGCAATTCGGATAACGGATATACCGTCCGACGCGTTTTCCGAAGCCCGATCCAATCCGTCAATCTGCGCGCGCATCTTGTTCGAAATCGCCATTCCTGCCGGATTATCCTTCGCATGGTTTAACTTCAAGCCCGACGACAGCCTCTCCATTGAGCCTGCCAGATTATTTTCAATACGGAGCAGCTGTTTGTTGGTAATAAAGGCTGACATATTTGTATTAATCTTCATTTGTTCTATCTCCTGCTTACTTGTGCATCCATGCCGTTTATTTGACCTTCCCTGTCATTTCATATGTGTTATATCGACATTCCAATCCCGATTCCTTAGAAAAAATTTGCATTCTCAAAAAATTCGTATTATAATTACCACATTAACGGATATACTAAATCCAAATATCCGAATTGAAATAAATGAAGGAGGAAACGGCATGGCACAGATTTCAAAAACGACTATGATTGGCGAGCTGCTTCAGATTAACCAGAATATCGCGCCTGTTCTTTTAAATATCGGTATGCACTGCCTCGGATGTCCATCGTCTCAGATGGAAACAATCGAGCAGGCAGCCCAGGTTCATGGTATCGATCCCGATGCACTGGTAAATGAAATCAACGAATTTCTCGAAAAAAACCCGGCTTAACAGAAAAAGAGGCATCCGCTTATGCAGATGCCTCTTTTTGTTTTTCTTTGTAACTGAGAATAAAATTACCGTCTGTCAAATCAAACCGCAATGTATTCTTACAGTTCCGCCAGTCTCTGAAGCGCAGAATCGGATAACAGCATCCGGTAATGCTCTCCGAAATAAGATTCCGCTGCGGCGGTGTATGCCTGCTGGGAACCATACTCCGATAATATATTGCATACCCGGTTAAATTCTTCCGGCGTATGTCTGTTCTTATTTACAATCAGATAATATTTATGCGTAAATTCGTTTTTATACAAATCATTACGTCCTTTGTATAAATCCTTTAAAATACAGGCGAGTCTTGTAAGTTCTTCCATTCTCTGAAAGACAAATAGCTTAGTAATTTCAACTGGCGCACTTAAAGGCGGTTTCTTTCCGTCCCCCGCTTTGCCGTTTTCCGTTTCCTCCGCCGCTTTCTTACGTTCTTCCTGAATCTTTTTAAAGAGACCAAGTATATCGTCCGCACCCTCCAGCGGCATGTTCTGACCGCCGTCTGACGCCAGATCCTCATACAAATCTTCGGAATCCGGATCGGAAAATTTGGAAAAGCGGGTATCAAGCTCCTCTGGATACTCTACTTTTGTAATGACTAATATAATCGTATCTGCAGACAACGGGATTGCTTCAATCATAAGCGGGATGTCATCCGCTTCAAAGCCAAATTCATAAGCCGCCTGCTGCATCATGTCACGAAACAAAAGTTTCGCTTTTTCCGTACCGTATGCCAGCTCGCTGATTTTAAGCTGGCGCTCTGCCAGATCCTCTCTGGTCAGGGTACAGCGTATTTGATTTTCACTTACTTTTTCCATTTTCATAATTTCTATCACTTCCTTTATCCGGAAAACCTTGTAAACTGTACATCTTATTATAATCAAATGCAAGTATGATGTAAAGTATACGATTTCATAAAAAATTTCTAAACTTGCTAACAATTACCTGTCTTTTTTTATTATTTGTGAAAATTTCACAAAGTGATAAAAAATAGTTGCAAAATAAAACAGTTCATGATATAAACATATGCATGAGATGCCAAACTGACACGCTTTGAAAGGAGCGATCAACAGCATTAACGAATCAATTCTGTTCGGCAAGTACAGGATATTATCTGTACTCGGCGCCGGCGGCAGCGGCACTGTCTATCTTGCCGAACATCTTAAGCTAAAGGTCTATCGAGCGATCAAAATCATCCCCAAAGAATCCGAAGCGATAACCTCACAATGTTTGGAAGCCAGTCTTCTGAAAAATCTGAATCATCCGGGAATTCCTGTCATATATGATATCGAAGAAGACAGTCGATTTGTTTATATGATAGAAGAATATATACAGGGTGAATCACTGGACACGTTTGTGCACCGTCAATCATACATTTCACAGGAACTTGTAATTTCATTCGGCATCCGGCTATGCGGTATTTTGGAGTATCTTCACCAATCTATGCCCTATCCCGTTCTTTATCAGGATTTAAAGCCGGAACACATTATATTATGTGGAGATCAGCTAAAATTAGTCGACTTTGGCATTGCCGCATTTTTTACCGGTTCCGACAAACATTTCCAATTTTTCGGAACAGAAGAGTTCGCGGCGCCGGAGGTTCTCTCCGGTACCTGCATATCCCCGCTTTCGGATATGTACAGTCTGGGTAAAATTCTGCTTTATCTGATAAATTCCCACCATACCGACTGTTCCGTCCCCTTACAGCGCGCAATTTTAAAAGCCTGTGCCCGTTCGGCAGAAGACAGATATGAAACGGTCGGAGAATTCCGATCTGCTTTAGAAGAAGTACAGGAGTCGGCGTGTCTTAAGGTTTCGCATCTCTGTAAAAAAATAACCTTATTGGGCAGTAAACACGGCATCGGCGTTACTCATATCGCCGTGTCGCTCGTGAGCGTCTTAAATCAAAATGGGATATCTTCCGTTTATACGAAAAAAGACGATGCGGATACTCTTTATTCTCTGCTGCGGAACAATCCTTCCGCAAAAGAACGAAACGGAATCTATGTCTACCGTTCCTTCCTCGGCCTTCCTGACTACGGTCCCGGAATTGAAAATCCCGTTACAAAGCATTATCTAACGGTTGAAGACGGCGGCGTGTATTCCGACGGAAAAGCCGCGGCGGAAAAAGACAGTTTTCTTATCTATGTGTTCGGCGGTGGAGAATGGGACAAATATGCTTGGCAATCGGCCGCAGATTGTCTGAACTTTCACGAAAACTGCGTCTTTCTCTGTAACTACGGAAACAAACCCGCCGCAAAAGCACTCGCAAAGCAGCTTCATAAGCCGGTTTACTGTTTTCCTTCCGATTTCTGTGCGTTTACAAATACGGAAGAAAAGGAACGATTATTTTTTACTGTTTTACCACTTGAAAGGAGCAGAAAAAAATTTTTACCATTTATCCCAAAGTGTCGGAAAAACATTTCATTATAGGCATTGCAGGCACAAACCACGGTACAGGGGTTACGCATCTTTGCATCTCTTTCGCGAATTTTACAGCCTCAAAATGCGGCTTTAAAACTGCATGTCTGGAAATGAACGATGCCGAAACATTCCGGTGTCTGGAGAACGGGGCCGCAAATCCGCAGAAACGCCCGGCTGACTCCTGCCGCCGTTATTTTACCGTTTATGGCGTCGATTATTACCCATCCGTACAAAAAGACGAAATTCCGGAGCTTTTCAATAAAGGATATCACTATTATTTCCTGGACTTCGGTGTTTTAAACAATTTCGTTCGAGATGAATATTTACGCTGTAACAAAAAATTTTTAATTGGAAGCCGCGCGCCCTGGAGAGCAGACTGTTTTCAGAAGTTATTTCATCAATATCCTGAAATAAAAACTATGGAATTCTTTTACTGCATGGTTCAATTTGGGGAAAAAACGGATATTGTGAAATTGTCTGCCATGCTCTCTTTTCCCTTGCGGCAGTTCCGTCTGATTCCCTTCATTGAAAATCCGTTTCATATCAAAAAAGAACAGTTCTCATTTTTAGAAGAGCTGCTTTAGCAGCATCTGCCGCGTATGGGGATTGCGTCGGCAAAAGCCATCGGATGATAATGATAACATATCACAGGCAACACTGTTTACAACATCCTTTTGGTATATTCAGATGTGAGGAGGGATCTGTTTGAACTTCGAACATATGCAAAAACTATATTTAGAGCTGGCGTCTCTGGAAAACCAGGGAATCACCATCTGGCTGGAAGGCGCTTTGAGCGATCCGGCGCACGTTGCCGGCCGATTAAACGTCCATGACGAGAATATGTATATGCGCGACTATGTCTTTGACGAAGGGAGGCTGAAAGAAGTCCATTTTGACAAAATAGATACGGACACTTAAAATTTTATTTTTGCGTGTCTGTCTGCAGAGCGGCATCCTCAATGCCCGTTCTGTCCGTAAGATATGAAAATATGAAAAAGCAAAAACAGGAAACGCCGGCAACGGCTTCCTGTTTTTCTGATTTCAGAAACTTCTGCGCAGCAGCTTTTTCCACTATGAATTTAGATGGCAATATGCTACAATAGGAACGTCAAATGATAAGAAAGAAAGGAATCCACGTATGAAAAAGAAAATTATTCCTGTGATCGCCGCAGCCGCGCTGATTCTAGTTGTAGTGCTTTTTATGTTTCTCGGCAGGGTAATTGAAAAATACACCCCCAGTAAAGAGCGGGCGGACCTATCGGAATATTATCATATCGCCTCCGATACGGAAGCCGCCATTCTTTTTAATAATACACTGATTGAACATAAGGCCAAAATGATTAACGGCATTCCATATTTGAGCTGTGAAACGGTAAAGTCGCTGATCAATAACCGCTTTTACTGGGATGCGCGGGAAAATATTCTTCGATATGCGGCTCCCGACCGGCTTGTCTCTGTCCATACCGAAAGCAACGAATATACCGTAGCAAAAGATACGTATTCGCTTGATCATGTGATTGTGAAAGCGGACTCGCAGACTGCATATATCGCCATTGATTTTGTAAAGCTCTACTCTGACTTTACCTATGAAGTCTTTTCTTCTCCCGATCGGGTAGTAATTACAAACGCATGGGGAGACTACACAGTCGCTACGGCAAAGAAAGCCACGGAACTGCGAACACTCGGCGGAATTAAAAGTCCTATTTTGGCTGACATAGAAAAAAACGCGGAATTAACCGTTTTAAAGCCGGATGAAACCTGGACGGAGGTCGTAACCGGCGACGGTATAATCGGATATATTAAGACAAAATGTTTAAATGAATCCTCGGTAAAAGAAATCCGAAGTGATTATGTTCCGGAGGAATTTACACATATTACGAAGAATTTTAAAATCAATATGGCATGGCATCAGGTGACAAACACGTCCGCAAACGGAAATATCGCTGCCGTACTGCAGGAAACGAAAGGGATCAATGTCATTTCTCCCACCTGGTTTTATCTAAACGGCAACGACGGAAGCATCGCTTCTTTGGCAAGTAACGATTATGTAAATTATTGTCATCAAAACGGCGTTGAAGTATGGGCCCTTGTCAGCAATCTGGAAAATACGGAGGTAAGCACAACGGAAGTTCTTACTCATACTTCCAAACGTGATAAGCTCGTAAACGATATTATTTCAGCCGCAATTCAGTATAACCTGGACGGCATTAACCTCGATTTTGAAGCAATCGATCCTGTCGTAGAAGATTCTTATATACAGTTCGTAAGGGAATTATCGTTAAAATGCGCCAACAACGGAATTGTATTATCGGTAGACAATTATGTACCGACCGATTACACCGCATTTTATAATCGAAAAGAGCAAGGCTTATTTGCCGATTATGTGATCATCATGGGTTATGACGAACATTACAACGGGTCGGACGAAGGTTCCACCGCTTCCATCGGCTTTGTAAAAACGGGTGTGGAAAATACGTTAAAAGAGGTTCCCGCATCACAGGTGATTCTCGGTATGCCATTCTTTACAAGAATCTGGTGCAAAACGCCAAAAGCAGGAGAAACCGGCGAGACACAGGGGGAAGATTCCGCAGACAGCTATATCAACTACGATTTGTCTTCATATGCGGCAGGAATGTCGGAAGTTCAGAATCTGATTAGCGTCAACGGAGCCGAAACCAGATGGCTCGACGATTTAGGGCAATATTACGCAGAATATGAAAACAGCGGTTCTATTTATCAGATTTGGGTTGAAGACGCCGCTTCTCTGGAAGAAAAGCTGAAAGTAATGGACTCCTACGGATTGGCAGGCGGCGCTTTCTGGAAGCTTGGTCTGGAACGGTCCGCTGTCTGGGATACCATTATCAAATATATTAATTAGGTTATAAAAAGATTGAAACAGGCGCCGGGACGCGATGCCGATTGGCTTACGCGTCCCGGCTTTTTATCTTATTTACAGGAAAGCGCGTCGTCAGACATATGCCGGACTTGACTTTTATTCCCATATGAAATATTATAGGAATGTTACTATTAGTAATATAATGAGGAATTGAAACATGGATCACATTATTCTCGGACTTTTGTTATTAAGCAGCAGAACCATCTATCAATTGCGGGAAAGAATCGACAAGGGATTACACCTAATGTACAGCAGCAGTATGGGAAGCATACAGGCTGGTATAAAAAAACTGCAGCAAGGCGGATATATCCGCTTTGAAGAAGTCGTTGAAAACGGAAAATACAAAAAAATCTATTCTATTACCGAAGCAGGGCGACAACATTTTCTTGCATGGGTAAACAGTCCTATAGAAATGCAAAACATAAAAATTCCGGAATTGGTAAAAGTTTATTTTATGGGTTTTTCAGAAGAAACGAATCGGGAGACAGCGTTTACACAGTATCTGTACTCTTTAAGGGAACAGTATAACGCGTTAAACGCCATATGCGAAGAAGCCGATCATCTGGAGATTCCGGAAGAACAAAAAGACATTTTATTTTATCAGCTTGCGGCTGCCCGCTATGGAAGAAGTTTTTTAAAGTTTCATATTGAGTGGTATGAAAATCTACTGGAAGAAATCAGGAGCAAAAAACATGAATGAACAAAAATTAAATGGTTCCCCTATCGTCTACTACACTGACAAATCAGCGCAATCCGAATGGATACTATTTTTACACGCCGCTTTTGTCAGTCATAAAATGTTCCGGACGCAAATCGACTATTTTCAAAAGAAATACAATCTTCTGGCAGTTGATCTTATCGGCCACGGCCAGTCGACCGATACGAAAAAAGGAGACGGCATTGCGCAAATGTCGGACTGGATCTTTGATATCTTAAAGACAGAAGACATTGAACGGATTCATATCGTCGGCGTTTCGCTCGGCGCTGTCCTGGCGCAGGACTTCGCAAATAAACATCCTGAAAAAGTAAGATCTCTCGCCTGTTTCGGCGGATATGACATTAACAATTTTGACGGAAAAATGCAAAAAGAAAACAGCATGTCTCAAATGCTTATCATGTTAAAAGCGCTTTTTTCCGTAAAATGGTTTGCAAAAGCAAACCGAAGCATATCTGCATATACCGCACAGGCACAAGATGAATTTTATCAAATGAATCTTTTATTTCCAAAGAAGTCTTTTATGTATCTGGCTTCTTTAAACACTCTGATAAACAAATGTCAGACGGGACAGCGATCCTATCCTCTTCTGATCGGCTGCGGGGCCTTTGATATTCCGGCCGAACGTAATGCCGTCAATTTGTGGAAAGCGTCCGAGCCAAATTGCAAAACGGTTATTTTTGAAAATGCCGGGCATTGCGTCAACATGGATGTGCCGGAGGAATTTAATCGGACAATGGAGGATTTCTGGGAATCGACAAGTTCGGCAAAGCAATGATTCATAAACGCTTTCTGTTTTGAATATGAATATAGTAAAAAATCCGGGATATGGATAAATGAATAAAAAAATTGAATTGGCAATGTCGATTTCTCTGCTTCTCTGCGCCTTTATTCTTGCCAGACAGGGCGCGATTTTTGTCCAAAGCTACCGAACCGCAAACGAACCGCTTCGTATTGTAGTAGACGCAGGACACGGAGGCAGTGATCCGGGTAAAGTCGGTATTAACGGCGCGCTTGAAAAAGATATCAATCTTTCTATTGCGCTTTTGCTGAAAGATCTTCTTGAAAAAAAAGAAATCGAAGTAATCCTTACCAGAGATTCCGACGCCGGCCTGTATTCGGAGAACTCCAAAAATCATAAAGTAGAGGATATGCAAAACCGCTGTAAACTGATTACAGAAACAAATCCCGTCTTTACGGTAAGTATCCATCAAAACAGTTACCCCTCCGAAGAAGTGAAGGGCGCGCAGGTGTTCTATTACGGACAGTCCAAAGAAGGGAAGGAACTCGCGGAGTTTCTGCAGTCCAGCCTGATCGAACGAGCGGACCCGGAAAACCACCGCGCTGCAAAAGCAAACGAAAGCTACTATTTATTGAAAAAAACACCCACACCTACCGTCATAGTAGAATGTGGGTTTTTAAGCAATTCCGGTGAAGCAGAACTTCTTTTAACAGCCGAATACCAGGAAAAACTGGTTCAGGCAATCTATCTTGGCATCCTCGATTATCTGGAAAGCAAAAAGCTGTTAAAATAACGCTTTTGCCGTACGGAGAAAAGATTCTGCAATACGATACAGCCTTTTTGTCTGAACCCTGTATTCCGGGTTTTCTTCGATATCCTCTGTTGCAGAATCTGCAGATGCCGAATCCATCGCCGCGCCCGAAAAACGGTTCAAATCCAGATCTTTGATATAAGCCGCATTTAAATCAACGGCTTCTTCTTCGTTTTCACGAAGCGCAGACGCAATCATATCCAAGTGTTCCGCAAACGTTTCTCTGGTTTTGGGATCATCAGAAGCAATAAATCCGGCGACTCCTTTTTCCTTCGCACGGAAGGTTGCGGCGATTTTTCCGGTCATCTCACTTTCCAGCATAATATCGACGATTCCTCTTTTCTCTACGCCGCGGACAATCTTCAGGGAGACATTCGTCACCTCATCACCGACCAGCACCGGCACCGAGTAACTTTCCTTCTGCGCCATCCGTCCCTGAATCGAGATTTTTGCCTGCATCAGACGCGCTTCTTTTATGTCGATACTTGTTACCTCGTCGCTTTCAATCATTGTTTTCATTACGTTTTCTGCAATTTTACCAAGCGCCTCCTGCACCTCGGCCATTTCCTTTGGCTCGGAAACCGCTTCGCCGAAATCTTTGATCAACTGCTCTTTGATTTCCTTCAGATTTTCCTGCATATCCGTATTGTTTTGTTCGGTATGTCCGAAGATCTGCCGATAGAGCTGATTGCGGTTTCTCATCATCGATTCCATTGCAAGGACGTTTTGCATGGTATTCGGAATATCGTATTGTTCCAAAACCTGATAAATTTCCTCGGAAGCCTTCGCGCAGTGCTCTAATGAAGAAAGCTGTTCTCTGATATATTCCTGATTTAACGATTCCGTTTCGTCCTCCGCCTTCATCAGCGCTTTTGCAAAAGCCTCAGGCGACATTTCTTCCCAGTCCGGATACTCTTTTATCACTGCCTGCAGCTTTCCGGGCGTCAAAGCATCCATCGCATCACGCATACAATTTGTCTGGTATGCCGTCATGATCTGATCCGTAATCGAATTTGTCTGTTTTCCCTGCGTCTCCTGCTCACCGAAGTTCTCATCAACGGAGATATCCATTTTATTACTTTTCTGCCCGGTTCTTGCCGCCATAAGCAGGTTTTTTAAATTCAATTCCGCTCCCTGATGAAGCAGCGCACCGATTGCAGCGCCGTCCGTCTGTTCCACCTGATGAATCAAACGGTAAACGCCGATAAAGGAATTCCGCTCCTCCGGAGTAATCTGATTATTTTTTTCCAGTTTCCATAAATATTCGCTGAATCGCTCGTTGTCCTTATGCCCTTCTTCTGCCTTCATGCGCTCCGCCGTTCGATTCAAGGCCGCAAAGTCCGTCTCCAGCGGATTAATGCCGTCTTTGATCATTCTCGCGACTACGGCCGGAGTCATATTTTTAAAGACGCGCTGTACTTCTTCATCCGCCGCTTTCATCTCCAAAACAGAGTTTTCCGTAATCTCAAGCTGATTATATGCCAAAATTCTGACCGCTCTTCTGTTTTCCTCCGAATTTTCCAGAGAAAGATCCGTTAAAATATCGTCTATGTTGGCAAACGCCGCCTGGATAGAATCACCCAAATCGCTCCGCGGAGCCGTCATTAACGTCTCATAGCGTTCATTTGCCTTTTCCATTGCAGCCTTTAAAGCCGTACCCGCACTATGTACTCCGTTGATATCCGAAACGTCCGTTTCCTGTATTCCGAGCACATATGCCGGAACCGATTTCATATCGCAGAGCTTTTTCGTAGTTTCGGCAAGCAGCGCGGTATTCTCTTCCGATCCTTCCGCACCCTGTGATTCTAAAATTTCGGCATAATACTGATTTTCCGCATTTTTAAGCTCCTCAACCAATTTCACAAGCGGTTCCGTATCGATGGAAATTCCACGTTTCAGCAGAGAATAATTTGCCTCTGCCGTCATGGCGAGCCTTATTTCCTCCAACTGGCGTCTTGCCGTTAAAAGCCGCAGCCCGGCCTCTGTGTGCGTCTTTCGGTCGTCCGTTCTTTGTTCCGATCCCTGACTTTCACCGCTATTTGCTCCGTTACGGCCTCTGTTCGCAGCCGCTTCCTCCAGATTTGCTACGGTAAGCTCCATTCCTTTTTGAATCAGATAAGACAAATCCGAATCCGTTGCATTCGCAACCACTTCCGCCGCATGTTCCGCACGATCCGCAAGGCTGAACCCTTCTATCAGCGCGGCATCCTGCGGCGTCTTCCCTTCCGCAACCGCCGCAGCGATTGCTCTCGCCGTCTCCATCTGATCGAGGGGCATCTGAAGATCCTTTAGCTGTTCAAAATAACTTAAATTCTCTTTTGTAAGCGGAATCTGATTTTCCAGCAGCCATTTGCTGTCCGCCAACGTTTCTTCCGTTACGGGAAGTCCGGCTTCCCGAATTACCCCTTCTACCTGTCCTAAAATATCCGATATCTCAATCTGTTCCGCCATACTGCCGGTATAAAGAATACTTCCGCTGTTTTCGGCCTTATACAAATTCTCAATGGTAGGATCCATTTCATTGTCAAGCATATACTTTGCTGCGCCGTCGCTTACCGGATTGAGCGACATTGCCTGTTCAAGCGCCTCAAGCGCCGCCTCCAGGTTCTCTTCGGTAAGCGGCAGATCCGCCTCCCGAAAGGCCTGCTCTAACTGCACCGCCATTGCAGAGCTTCCGGTCATCTTCTCAAGCTGTTCCAGCGTCAGGCTGTCTCCGAAGCAGGAAATATCACCGCCCGCCTTCGCAATCTGCATTTTTATTTTATCCGTAACCGTTATAATCGTATTAGAGGTTGTAGCATCCAGAGAAAATCCTTCCTCCTGCATTTTCTCATAATCCTCTTCGGACGTCGTATGGGACAACACTGCCATTTGATTCTTCCGGTCTGTCGCATCCATCCCCGCGCCTTCTTCTATTTCCTCAACAATACTCTTTTTTTCCTCTTTCGCGGGATTTAAATAAGTAGAGTCCTTTACAAAAATGGCCTTCTGATCCGTGCTCTTTGACTGTTTTACCGCAGCCGTCTCCGCAAAACGAATCCCGCTGCTTTCTTTCTTTTCTACTTCGCCCTTTTGCTGCATCGCTTCCAATATCTTATTCTGCTGCTCTACTCTCATTGATTTCTGTTCCCTTCTATTTCTTATTGCAAGAATGAAAATGGCGCTCTTCTTCGCTGTAGCAAAAGAGTGCGCCATTGTTACCGGCTATATCTTATATCGGAGAAACCGGTTCATTTATTAAGTTTGTTCCCGTTAAACTAAAATTTAAATACTGCAACGCCGTAAGGAGCAAGCGGATAGGCAAGTGAAAACTTCCTGTCGTCGCATTCCACCGCAGTCGCTTTATAGCTTACCGGTTTTTCCGCTCCGCTGCCGCCGAATTCCGCCGAATCGGTGTCAAGTACAAGCCGATAGGCTTTCTTCTTCGGTACGCCGATACGGAAATCAGGTCTTTCCATCGGCGTAAAATTAATGACAAACAGCAGATTGTTCTTTCCGTCCTTACTCTTTCTGACAAAGCTGAAAATACTACGGTCGGCGTCGTTGGCATTGATCCATTCAAAGCCCTCCCAGCTGCTGTCCAGTTCATACATGCAGGGATTCTTTTGATACAGATGCAGCAGCGCTTTGACCCAGTTCTGCATATGCATATGATCCGGATTTTCCAGCAGATACCAGTCAAGCTCTCTCTCTTCGCTCCATTCCTGAAGCTGTGCAAACTCCTGCCCCATAAACAAAAGCTTTTTCCCCGGATGTCCCATCATAAACGCATAGCCCGCCATCAGATTTCTGAATTTGTCTATGCCAAGTCCCGGCATTTTATTCAGCATGGAACACTTCAGATGAACCACCTCGTCGTGCGACAAAACAAGAATGTATTTCTCGCTCTCATTATAGCTCATGGCAAATGTCATTTTATTATGATTATTTTTACGGAAATACGGGTCCAGTTTCATATAATCCAGGAAATCATGCATCCAGCCCATATTCCATTTATAGCTGAAATTTAATCCCTCTTCTTCCACGGTTCCCGTCACTTTCGGCCATGCGGTCGACTCTTCCGCAATCATTATTGCGCCTTTATTTCTTCCGGTAATCAGGGTGTTGATATGTTTAAAAAACTCGATTGCCTCAAGGTTCTTGTTATCGCCGTATTTATTGCGAACCCACTCTCCGTCCTTTTTTCCGTAATCCAGATAAAGCATGGAAGCCACCGCGTCCACGCGAAGTCCGTCAACATGATAGTTCTCCACCCAGAGCAGCGCGCTGCCGATTAAAAAATTCTTTACCTCGTTTTTCCCGTAATCAAAGATCTTAGTGCCCCAGTCCGGATGCTCTCCTTTTCTCGGATCTGCATACTCGTAGAGACAGGTTCCGTCAAACTCCGCCAGCCCGTGCGCGTCTCTCGGAAAATGTGCGGGTACCCAGTCCAGGATAACACCGATTTTATTTTTATGACACTCGTTCACCAGATAAACAAAATCCTGCGGCGTACCGTAACGCGAAGTAGGCGCATAGTATCCCGTTACCTGATAGCCCCACGATCCGTCGAACGGATATTCGGAAATTCCCATCAGTTCAATATGTGTATAACCCATTTCCTTTACATACGGAATCAGGTATTTTGCCAGATCTCTGTAAGAATAAAATCCCTCGTCTTCCCTGCCCGGATGACGCTTCCAGGAACCCGGATGTACTTCATATATCGCCATCGGCTGCGCGTAGATATCCTCAATTGCCGCACGATCCGTCATCCATTTACTGTCTGTCCATTTAAAATGATCGATATCCGCCAATGCAGACGCGGTGCCTGGCCGGTACTCCGCATAGTTTGCATAAGGATCCGCCTTATACAGACGCTTCCCGTCCTTTGTTTCAATCAGATATTTATAGAGCATGCCCTCTTCCAACGCCGGAATAAACAGTTCAAAAATCCCCATTGTCTCCGGCTCTAAGCGCTTCATCTCGTCCGCCGTTTCATTCCAGTCATTAAACGACCCGATGATCCATACTTTTTCGGCATTCGGAGCCCACAGGTCAAAACATACTCCTTTCACGCCCTTTTGCACGGTAAAATGCGCTCCGAGCTTACGATAAATATCGTAATGCGTTGCCTGTCCGAACAGGTATCGGTCTAATTCTGTAAAATTTGCCATTTTGACACCCCTTTTTCCCCTTTTTATATTTTTAGAAAGAAAATGTCTTTCTACAGGTCAAAATCTTTTTCGTGTAAGATAATGTAATCGTCGTCGTCGTAGCGTTTGGAGGTGATAATACTGAAAACCTTTTTTAAGCCGCCTCTTTCCACATGTCCGATTGCATGATCAATAATATCCTTTACCTCTGTCAGAGTCGTTGCACGATCAATCTTTTGTATATTGCTGATACAGTTGTATAACGCAAGCGTCCCCATTTCATCGATTGTATACCCCTGTTCATTTGCATATGACCGGGCGAACGTTACAAGTTCGTCGCTGGAAAAAACGGGAATCATGATTTTTTCCGTAAACTTTGACGCAAATCCGGCGTCCTTAGAAAGCGCTTTTTCAATTCCCTGCTTTGTATCCTCCATGATTACTAAAACGCCGCTGGTGTCGTTCTCCAGCAGTACGGAAAGCCGCACCGCCATTTCCTTTGAGATCCCTCCGGCTTTTTCGATAATCAGACATCCGCCTGCTACCTTTCCGAGCAGTGCGGCTGCGTCTCTTTTATTCAATGCGGCTGCGTCGATTTTTCCGGTTTTCCCGTTTGGTTTTCCGATTTCTTTTTGCAGCGCTTCCACAATTTCAGTTGCAAGCATCGTCTTTCCGCTGCCTTCTCCTCCCGAAATTATAATATTTCCGGAGGATGCGCTTCCTTCTTTGGAAAGACGCAGCTTTACGCCGTTTATCGCCCGGCAGAGCTGTTTTTCCATTCCCTTTATTGAAACAAAATAAGAAAAGATCTTTTTCTGCTCCTTCGATAGAGCGGTAAACGCCTCCGGCGCATTATGGAGCTTCGGCGTTTCCTGGATTTTCGGTACAGGTCCGGACTGCGATGCGCCGGACACCTGCGATGCATCGGCAACGGGCGACGCATTCGTATTCACTGATTTAACTGCTTTGACGTCTGGCAGCCGTTTTGTTCTGCCGGGCAGCCGTTTCGTCGCCTGTTTTATCTCCTCTGTCTCCGGTTCGGCATTTTTTATTTCCCGTAAAAATTGTATCTCAGGCAGTGCGTCTTCTCTTGTTGTAACCGGAGGTTCTTCCTCCTGTCTTATCTCCGGCACTTCCTCCGCGGGCACCGGCTCCGTATCCTGTACGCCGTATTTTCCCGTTTGAAGGGCTTCTTCTATTTGCGCCAGGAAATCCCACTCCGTCAGCGTATGATGTCCTGCCGCCGTTGCTGCTTCCGAATCGCTTGCCGCTTCTTCCTCTGCAGCTATGTCGCTCTCTGCCGTCGCAAGCTGTTCTCCGATCCGCGCGTCTATTTGTGCGTTCTCATCGCTTATCCTGTCGATTTCCTGCTGGAGCAGCAGATTCATATTGGCAACCATTTCGGCCGCCTGTTCGTCCTCCATCGGCGTTCCGTTCAAATACTGCTCTTTTAAAAGCTCATTCGGAGTCAGACCGGAGTCCAGCTTCGGAATGATCTTTGCGAGGCGTTCCATAATATCCCCGGCCTCCTGCAGCGCCCTCGCCTTTGCGGATTTCAGCTTTTTCTGTTCCGCCTCCTGCAGCGCCGTCTCAGCGGCATGTTTTGTTTTCTCCCATTCTGACAAAACATCGTCAATACTCATCTGGCCGGAAACCTGTGATTCCCGGTTGCCCTGTTCCGGAACAAAAAGGCTCATCTGGCCGTCTCTTTCCTCCAGGAATTCCTGAAAACTGTTTTTTAAGGAGTCATTGATCTCCTGATCCGTTTCGATATGCGGAATTTTTTCCGGTACGGTTTCGTCCTCTTCTCTTTCCAGCGGAATCTGAAGGTACGGAAAATCCTCGACCAGCTTTTTAATGGAATCCATGCTGTCTTCGACTTCTTCCTTTTCCGTCGCTTCCATAATCTGACGTATATTTTCCTCAAGCGCTTTCTGCAGGTTCTGCGTATTAAATCGATCCGCAGGGACGCGCACATCCGGTATTTTTACGGGCTCATGTATGATTTCACCCGACATAAGCTCGTCTTCCGGGTTTACTTCTACGCCTTCGTCCTCTAAATTGTGATAAAGACGGTATTTTTCTTCCTGCTGTTTATTTAACGGCTGATAGAGCATTTTAAGCTCAAGCGCTCCTTCGACATATGGTCCGTCTCCAAACCAAAGTATAATCTCGTCGCAGGTTTCAATACACTTATCGCTCATTCCGGCCTGATGATAAAGCTTTGCAAGCTCATACGTCCATTCCTCGGAGTATTCCTGTTCCTTTAATTCCTCTAAAATTGTAATCAGCTTCTGCGGCGCTGCGCCCTGCGCTTTATTGATTTCATACTGCAGTACATATTTCAGGTTGTCATGAGGCGCCGCCTCTACAAATTCCTTATAATAATCCTCAGCCTCTTCGAGATTGTTCATTTTGACGGCAAGGTTTGCCAGACGATAAACAATCACTCTCCCGATCGGCGAGCGGTCGTAGGCCATTAACAGTACTTCCCTGCTCTCTTCATAGCGTTCCGCTTTCTCATAAATCTCGCCTGCTTTCAGCAGGGCGTTTACGTTCTTTATCTTTCGCCAGTTAATGGAAGCTGCGATCTCCGCCGCCGTCCCGTAATCTTCTTCCGCCGCCAGAGCCTTCATCTGGTCCAGCTTTAAATTATATTCGTACTTATCCAACTCTGCCACCTCAAGCTGTGCTATTTTTCCTGCGCGTTTTATTATTAAGTTTATCATACGCCTTATTAGATGTCAAAAAAATAAACGGGAATTGCAGTTCTTTTTTCTTCCGCAATTCCCGTAGATATTACTGTTTTCCTTCTCTTCCCTTTTTCTCCGGCCTGGGTTTTTTCGGCCTCTGTATTTCCTCTTTTTCTTTTAAATATTCCGGTTGATTCGTCTCTTTGCTGATCCGTTCCAGTTTCACGTAATCGATTTTACTTCCCGGTATCCCGCGCTTTTCAAGCTGATAAGAGACAATACTCTGAATAATGTAGTAAATAACTGCCATCAGAGGAACGCCCAAGAGCATACCCAAAAAGCCCCACAGTCCTCCGAACACAATAATCGCAAATACAACCCAGAACGAAGAAAGTCCCGTTGAATTTCCCAAAATCTTCGGTCCGATAATATTTCCGTCGATCTGCTGCAGGATCAGAATAAAAATCAGGAAATAAATACCCTGTACCGGATTCTGCAGTACAACTATTATAAACGACGGAATTGCGCCGATAAACGGCCCGAAGAATGGGATTACGTTTGTAACGCCGATAATTACCGCCAACAGAACCGGGTCCGGCATACGCATAATTACCAGAACAATATAAGCCAGCACTCCGATAATGGCGGAGTCCAGTATTTTCCCATTGATAAAACCGCCGAATATTTCATTGCTTTTGCGTACCGTATCAAGAATGACGTTTGCACGAACCGGTTTAAATAACGCATAGACAATTTTTTTTGCCTGTCCCGCAAATTTTTCCTTATTGGCAAGCACGTAAACCGAAATAACAATGCCGATTAAAATATTCAGCACGAATTTTACACTCGTTATCACACTGCTCGCAATGGAAGCGGCATATTTTTCAATCTGGGGAAGCACCGTTCCCGACAGCCAGGTCTCTAAAAATTCACTGGTTCTTTTAATCACTTCTTCTAAGATATCCGCAAAGCGGCCGTCGCCTTCCGCAATGCTGTTGACCCAGTCAATCAATGAATTGATTTCATCCGGCAGAGAAGTCGCCACGCTCGTAATACTTTCCGTAACGGACGGTACAATCGCCGCGATAAGCAGCGCAAACAGTCCGAGCAGAAAAATGAGCGCTCCTGTAATTCCAATTAGTCTTACTACTTTCGGGCGCTTATTGTCATCCTTCATTCGCTTTAAAAGGTAACGCGATACATTCCGCTCGATAAACTTCATAATCGGATTCAGCAGATATGCCAAAACAACTCCGAAAATAATCGGCTGCAAAATCCCCGACAGATTTTTCCAGTAATTTGCAAATCCGTTATAACGATACAGCACAAAGAAAAATAAAATGCAGCTGCTAAAAGTCAGGAAAACTACAAATGCTATAAACAGGGTTCTTTTCATATCAGGCTTCCCCTGCTGCCATATCCCCTCCGGTCTCTCCTCCTTCTTTGATTGTCCCTTGTCCAATTCGCATTCCCCCTGTCAAAAATTTATTAATTGTATTGTACTCTTCCGATTGCCGATTTAAAAGGGACTACGGCAAATCTTTAGAAAAAATTTAGCTGCCGCAATCCCTTTCTTAAGAAATTCAGAAAATATTCTTAATCTCTGTAATAATTAATTAAACAACCTTTTAAAATGATCTCTCTTTCATCGTCGGTAAGCGCATCCATATGAAGCGTAAATTCTACAAGGCCGTCCGCTTTTACCGCATAAGCCTTCATTTCCGTCTGCTTTTCCCGTACCGCCTTCCGAATATCGGGAAGGAACAGATAATCCAGATTCCGGAACGGAAGTTCTCCCTCATTTATTAATAACGGAAGCATTCCCCAGTTAATCAGATTCGAACGATAGCGCTTTGTAGCATATTCGTTCGCAATATTCGCCCATCCGCCAAGTACTTTCTGGCAGGAGGCCGCCTGTTCTCTGGCAGAGCCGTCGCCCGGCTTTACCGCAAATATCGTACTTCCAAACCCAAGCGCGTCCGGCTCCCTGTTTTCTGCAAGACGAAGATTCGGGAATGCCGCGTCAATCGCTCCCAGAACCGCTTTTAATTCCTCTAACGCGTCAACCGGACATTTGCCTTCTTCTACCGCCTTCTGCGCCTTTTGAATTTCCTTTGCGCGCCCGACGTAAAGCGGGTCTTTTCTGGAGAGCGCAAACTCCGCCAGTCCGAGCGGATTAGAACGGAAGGAAGACGTTTCGCCGGACGGAATTAATTCGTCAGTTGTAGTCACTGGATCGTGGATCTCGGATACGACTTTTAATACCAGATGCTCCGGCAGCGCGCTCATCGCCGGCCAGTCCTTGATATTCGGCCCAAAACGGATTTCCGTCTCAGGGTCCGCGATTCCTTTGCTGTCAAAGACACGGTTTTCATAAATTGTCTTATCAAAGAAATATTTCGGCTTGCCGTATTCGACGTCAATCTCTGCTGCTGAAGTCAGATATCCTTTATTCGCAGCAGTCGCCGCAATGGATCTGGCATCCATTAATGCTACGGACGCCACCTGGCCCTGCTGAACTTTCGAGCCTTCTCTGTTCGGAAAGTTTCTGGTGGAGTGGCGAATGGAAAAAGCATTGTTCGCCGGCGTATCTCCCGCTCCGAAACACGGACCGCAGAATGCGGTCTTAACAATTGCTCCCGCCTGCATAAGCGACGCGGCTGCGCCATTTTTTACCAGTTCCAGATAAATCGGCGTACTCGCGGGATATACGCTTAATGTAAATTCATTCGGTCCGATAGACGCGCCCCTTAATAGATCGGCCGCATCGCAGATATTTTCAAAGCCGCCGCCCGCGCAGCCTGCAATCACGCCCTGATCCACATAAAGCCTTCCGCCGCGTACCTTGCTTTTTAAATCCAGCTTAACCGCGCCGTCAAAGCTGACCTCGGCGCGCTTTTCACAATCATCTAAAATATCCGTCAGATTTGCCTTCAGCTCTTCGATTGTATAAGTGTTGCTCGGATGGAACGGCATCGCAATCATCGGTTTTATTTTACTTAAGTCCACCTCAATCATGCCGTCATAATACGCTGTCTCCCCCGGATTTAAGCGCTGATATGCATCCGGTCTGCCGTGGATTGCGTAGAACTCTTCCACTTTTTCATCTGTTCTCCAGATAGAAGAAAGACATGTCGTTTCTGTCGTCATAACATCTACGCCGATACGAAAATCAACGCTTAAGTTCGAGATGCCCGGTCCGACAAATTCCATAACTTTGTTTTTTACATAGCCCCTGGCAAATACTTCGCCGATAATCGCAAGGGCGACGTCCTGCGGGCCGACGCCCTTTGCCGGAGTACCGGTTATATAAACGCCCACAACACCCGGCATATCAATGTCATAAGTCTTATTTAAAAGCTGCTTTACAAGTTCCGGTCCGCCTTCGCCGACAGCCATCGTCCCAAGCGCGCCGTAACGGGTATGGGAATCCGAACCCAGAATCATCGCTCCGCCTTCAGCAAGCATTTCTCTTGCATACTGATGAATGACCGCCTGATGCGGCGGCACATAAACCCCGCCGTATTTTTTCGCGCAGGTCAGTCCGAACATATGATCGTCTTCATTGATCGTACCGCCCACGGCGCATAAGCTGTTATGGCAATTGGTCAAAACATACGGCATTGGAAACTTCTCGAGTCCCGATGCTCTGGCTGTCTGAATAATGCCTACAAATGTAATGTCATGAGAAGTCAGTTTATCAAATCGAATCCGAAGTTTTTCCATATTTCCCGACGTATTGTGTGACTTCAATATCCCGTATGCGATTGTCTGTTCTGCGGCTTTCTGCTTTGTGACGTCTTGTCCCGTTTTCTGCTTTACCGCCGCATTTGCCTGCGGGCCGTCGGCAACTACCTCCGTTCCGTTAATCAGATAAGCTCCGCCTTCGTATAATTTCATATTTTTCTCCATTTCTGTGCTGCTTTAGTGCGTTGACAAGTTTGTGGCTTCTGCGGCAATTTTCCTGCCTGCCGCGATTCCGTCTGCAAATTGATATGTTAAAAATTATATAAGTACAGATTCCAAAAAGCAAGTCTTTTTGCTATGTTCCGATTCGTTCTTATCCGTCTGTTTGTCTGCGGTTTACCCCTGGTCGATTTTTTAAACGGATTTTTCCTCCTTTTCCTGTTTATTCCCGCCGTCTCCGGAAAACGTAATGGACGCTTTAAACAGATCTCCGTCCGTACTGATATCGAACCTTCCACCCATTAATATGGTCAGGTTCTTCGCAATCGAAAGGCCAAGTCCGCTTCCTTCCGTCGTCCGGGAAGAATCCCCTCTGATAAATCGTTCGGTCAAATCACCCGCATTGCTGTTTTCAATGGCAAGCTCTTTTTCGGAAACATTTTTGATTGAGAACACTACATTTGTATCGTTCAATGCCACTTCTACATATACCCTTGTTTTTTCCATCGCATACTTTGCGACATTGTTATATAAATTTTCGATCACGCGGTAAAGCTGTCTTCCGTCCGCCCAAATCAGCACGGAAGTATTCGGAAGCTTTGTAACAATCGTCAATTCTTTTTTTTCAAATTTTTCGTTGAATTCGCCTGCCGTCTGATAAACCAGCTCTATCAGGTCAATCATCTGCATATCCAGTTTGACGTTTCCCGAACTGACCTTTGAAGCCTCTACCAAGTCCTCCGTAAGCTGTTTTAATCGCTCGGCCTTTTCGTCCAGTATCTTTATATAACCCTGCACGCGTTCATTTTCAATCTTTTCAATTTTCAACAAATTCACATAATTGACAATCGACGTAAGCGGCGTCTTAATATCATGAGATACATTCGTAATTAAATCTGCTTTTATCCGCTCATTTTTAATGCTGTCGTCTACGGCATGTACCAGCCCGGCTCCCATGTTATTGATCGCTTCCGCAAGCCGTCTGTCTTCCCCGTGAAGTCCTTCCAGGTCAATTTCCGTATCCAGCGCGCCCTGCCTGATCTCTTCTACCCCCCGCAGAATCTGATAACGCGCAACTGCAATCCGCAGCAGCAAATAACATTCCGCTCCGCAAAAAAGCAGCAGGAGAATGATTCCGATGATATTCCGATAATAAAAGGCGCTCAACGCAAGAAAAAAGCCGATTAACATATGAAGCGAAAACAACAAGATTACGCGCGTAGTAGCCTTTCTGTTCTGGAACGTTTTGCTGATTCCCTTACCCAGCCAGCACGCCAGACTGTTTTCCCAGAGCCGTTCCGCTTTCATAAGCCTGACAATGCTTAGGAAAAACAAAAGAAACAATGCGTCCATCACAAGGCTTACCGTTCCGGAAGCAACTAATAGACCGGCGACTTCCCATTCCTTATTATTAATCCGCACGATCAGAAGAATCAGTTCGCCGGTTGTCATTACAAACCCCGTTATCAGCATTTCGGTTTTCAGCTTATCAAAAAAGGTCAGATGAACTTCCGATTCGCCGTCCCTCTTCCCGGCCGCCAACGTCAAATATACAAGTGTAATAATCCATCCCATCATACTTAAGAGCGCCGCGGCAATGGCAATTTTTATCCACGGATGAAGCTGGTTATATTCCACACTTGCATCATAGAGATCGTCTTTTTCCGAAAGCTGCGTGTCGATTCCGATAATCAGTATTACATTTTCGGTCGGCCAAAACACCTGCGTATTATAGCTTTTAAAAAAATAGCTCGAAAGTCCTTTGATATCTGTGCTGAACGCCTTGTTTTCCATATCATAATTGAGATAATTCCCAAGTGATTTGGCTTCGATCAGCACCGATTCCGCATCGAAAACCTCATATTCTTCCGCGTCGGGCTGATTGGTATACCAGATGTCGCCCGTTTTGTACCAAAAGCAGAAATTCGTATTTTCCGACTTAAACTCATCCGTATAACGCAGATATTTCCGGCTGTCCTCGCTGTTTCTCTCTTCACCCTTCTGCAGAAGAAAAAGATACTCGCTTAAATTATCGCACTTATTCTGAATGCATTTTGTATAATAACCGGAGCTTAAAAAATCCGTCGTACCGATATCCACAATATCCATAATGTTTTTATCTATTAAAACTACTAACAGATAAATTGAAACCGTCAAAATTACGGTAAAAAACAGATGCAGAATCAGACCCGTTAATTTCATTCCGTAGGAATATGATTTTTTTTCCATAAAAAGAACATGCCTTTCTTCGCCGGTATGTTTTAACTTTTTTCTATTTTATAGCCGACGCCCCACACTACCTTTAAATACCGCGGCTCCTTTGGATTTATTTCGATTTTTTCACGGATATGGCGGATATGAACCGCAACCGTATTGTCCGCTCCGATTGCGTCTTCATTCCAGATACTTTCGTAAATCTGATTTATGGAATATACCTTTCCCTGGTTTTTTACAAGAAGAAGCAGGATATTGTATTCAATCGGCGTAAGCTTCACGATCTCTCCGTCCACCGTCACCTCTTTTAATTCGTCATTGATGGAAAGTCCGCCCACTTCATAAACCGACGCACCGGCTTCCGCCGCATTGCCCAGCTGCGTATATCTCCGAAGCTGAGATTTTACCCGCGCCACCAGTTCCAACGGATTAAACGGCTTTCCCAGATAATCGTCCGCACCGACGTTCAATCCGAGAATCTTGTCCGAATCTTCTGTTTTTGCAGACAGAATAATAATCGGAATACTGCTTTCCTCTCTGACTTTTAAGGTGGCGCGGATTCCGTCAAGCTTCGGCATCATTACATCCATAATCAGAAGATGCACTTCGTTTTCTTTCAGGATTAAAAGAGCCTCTTCCCCGTCATAGGCTTTTAAGACATGATAGCCCTCCTGCTGCAAATAGATTTCAATTGCTTCTACAATTTCTTTATCATCATCGCATACCAAGATTGTCTGCATTTTATATCCTCCTGCTTCCGCGTATTATCTCCGCTTCGTATATTCATATCCGTACTACGGTCATTTTATCAGTAAATACTTTTTTTTAACAGAGGGGAAATCTTAATATGTTCTTAAATTTTTGTCTGGGAAAGCCCGCAAAATACGCGAAACCTTTCTTTCATTGTCACATGGAAGTCACGCGTAAAGCAGCTATCACTCTGCCGCTGCAGAGCAGAGTTTCTTTGTATCCCGTTATACAGTGCGTAGTCCTTTTTGTGAGATGATCGCATGAATATACCCTCTCCTGACAAGGGTAAAAAAGAAATTGGCGTATACCAAAGAGAACCGGACGAAAGGCCCGGCGATTAAGAATGGGATTTTGGCTTAAGAGCGTCCGCCCCGACCCTTTCACCGTTTTATCTTTCCGAAAAAAGAACGCTTTTCCTCTTTTTCTTCTTCCTCCCCGCCGGACGCTTCTCTTTCTTTCCATTTAAAGTATTCCGAGTCCAGATTCACATTGATTTCGGGAGTGACCGCCTGTTTTTCTTCTTCCGGTTCCGTTTCTTCGTCCTCTGTAAGAAGTCCGTGTTCTCTGAAGTATGCCTCGTTAATCTTAATTTCCGGCTTCACCGCCGCATAAAGGGAAGCCTCTTCATCTTTTTCCTCGTCGCTCTTTTGCTTTTCTTTCAAAAGCTGCTTATTCCGCTCCTCAATCAGGTTCAGATATTTTTTTGTATCCTGCATTTCGGACAGACATGAGCGCAGCTCGGACTGATTGTCATGAACAATCTGCTTTTCCTTTGAAAGCTCATCCGCCGTCTTATTTAGAATTTCCTGTACGGATTGAACCGCTTCCGACATAATATCCTGTACGCGCTTTAACGCTTCATCCGAATAGAGCACCGATGCGGCATACACGTCTTCCGCTTTCAGGCTTGCATCGTGAATGATCTCTTCTCCGGCCTTTTTCGCCGCACGCTCCGCTTTATTCCTGCTCTGCGTTGTCAGCTCGTACGCTTCCATAATACCGTAAATACTGTTATTGAGCCCGCCCAAAAGATCAATCAGTTCTTTTTTATTCACAATAATCAGATTTTTATCGTTTTCGTACAGCCTGCATTTCGATAGGAATACATATAGATCCCGCAGTGCTCTTTCCAAACCGTCCTGTGCACTCATTTCCGCTCTCCCGGACGCATTTTTACGCGCCTTATTATTTTTCTGATGAATAAGATAACTAATACAAGAATGAAAATTATTACCGCAATGACTGCGGCGAAAATCGCAGTAAATTTGTTCGGATTTTTAATCAGGTCTAAAAAGTTTCTGCTGTCCTCCACAACCTTTCTGCCCTGTAACGTCCCGTAGAACGCCGGAACATTTCCGATTCCGTCTCCGTCCGTATCTTCAAATGATTCCATATAGCCTGCAATCGCGGCCCATGCTTTCATCTCGCTGCCCTGGTCGTATACAATCGCATCCGAAAAATTAGTAATCGGCGTTCCGTCCGCAGTTTTCGGAACGACAGACAGTAATCCATACGACATATCGGTCACAGTTCCCAACATCTGACCGGTGTATAAATCGGTAACAACACGGTAAAGCTTCTCGTTCTCAATTTCGACCCGTTCTCCGTTACTGCCGGTCAGATAGCAGTCTGTCACTTTGTTCAACAGCATCCGATGCGGATTATAGGAAAAGTGAAACCTGCTGCAATATAGCCTGGCTGTTTTCATAAAATCCGTAACGGAGGCGTCGATCTCGGCAGCCGTTTTCAGCTCCGATCCGGTCAGATATACGCTGATCAGCGGATAGCCCGGTATCCCGTCTTCTCCGGTTCCCAGGGAAAACGAATTATACACGTCCCTTACCGTAACAGGCCCCTCCGCATAGCTGTCCCGAATCGTCCCGGCCGGAACCACCGAGGCTGCAACCGGTATTCCGTCATAATCGACCGCATGTTCTACCGCATAAACATAAGAATCCGCAATGATGTTCCCCAGATTTAATTCCTCGTGCAGCGCACCAAGATCCTTAACGCCGCAGAACGATACGTCATTCATCGCAAGTACCTGCTCCTGCGTGTAGCCGAACTGAGAAAGATAATCCTTATCTACCGTTTCCAGAAAACCGTTGATTTTTTCTGTCGTTTCCGGATCGTCTTCGATTTCCTCCGTTATCGCCGTAAGCTTATAATCCCGGACTTCCCAACGGCCGTCCTCCTTTTGCACCATAGAAAACGAACCGAGCCTTTTTCCGTATTCTCCGCAGGAAACAATAGAGGTATCTTTGCATACAATCGGTTCTTCTAATTTTGTATGCGTATGTCCGCTGATAATTAAATCAATATCCGGCGCAGCCTCCGCAATTCTCTCATCCTCCGACTTCTTCTTATCTTCGCTTGTTCCGCTGTGAGAAACACAGACAATCATATCTACGGTTTCGTTATTCCGAATTTCTTCTACAATGTCGCGCGAAGCCTCTGCCGGGTCTTCAAAAACCAATTCACAGGTTGGCGCACAGGCAAGCGCGTCGATTCCGAAAATACCGAACACGGCAATTTTCACACCGTTTTTTGTCAATACAACATAATCCTCTGCGCCGTATTCGTCAAAAGCCTCTTTTATCAGCCTCTGGCCTTCGCTTAACCCCTGCGCTTCCATTGTATCCCAGTCGACATTGCCGATAACCAGCGCAGGCGTACTATCACCGCAGGAAGCCGCCGTGTTCAGCATATTGGCAAGTCCCTTCGAACGATAATCAAATTCATGATTTCCAAGTGTGGTAACGTCAAAGCCAAGCGAACCAAGCATCCTCATCTCGGCCGCCTGCGTTTCATATACCGTCTGCACCAGTGTTCCCATCGAAAAATCACCCGCGTCCAGAATCAGTGTCTCAGGATTCTTTTCGGTCTGTTCGTCTATCAGAGTTTTCATCTTTGCAAACCCGCCTAAAACGACGTCCTCTCCATTCTCTATTGTAACAAAGCTCTCCAAATGAGAATGCGTATCATGCGTAAATATGACGTCCACCCGTTTTTCCTGCGCCGCCGCAAGAATCGAAAATCCGCCGAAAAGCGGAAGGATGAGAGCCGCTGCTAAAACGGCCGCCGCCTGTTTGATTCTATTTCTCATGCTTACCTCCATGCCGTTATTCCTCTGACGAATTATTTATCGTATCCATATACGCGTCCATCCGCTCCTGATATCCGCCGTCCTCCGCAATCGGATTTCCTTCGTAACGCAGCATCGTCAACGATTCAGGTAATTCTTCCGCAGGCAAAAGAGCGTTCAACCGATTGTCCGAAAGATCCAGCACGGAAAGCTCCGAAAGTTCTTTTACAAACATCATATCCGTCAGCCCGCAATTTGCCGCATAAAGTTCTTTCAGCTGCGGAAAATGGGTAAAAAAATCAGGATAATCGCTAAGATACAATTTTTCCTCCTGCCCGTAATTCCACTTCCCGTCGACAAGAGCGTCCAGGATGATTTTATTCATATGAAGCGATTCCAGCGCCAAGTTATCTGAAACCTTTGAAAAATCAATTCCGGCTTCCGCATCGTCCAGAGACAAATGTCTTAACTTCGGCATCGCAAAAAGCGGAGACATATCGGTCCAGATAAAGCTGTCGTCTAAAATCAGTTCTTCTACCTTTTCCATTCCTGCAATTGCCGGGATTCCCTCTTCAAATACAGACGTCTCTGTCACCCACAGTTTTTTTACATTTTTAAGATTCGGTAAAAACAAAAGCTCGCCGTCATAAATATTAATTAACGCCAGCTCTTCCAGTCCGGTCAGTTCTCCGACTGCATCCAGCTTTTCTACCTTGCCGACCGCAAGTGTTTTCAGATTGGAAAACTCCGCCATAGACGGCAATTCGTCTGCCATCCAAAGTTCGATGCCAAGCGTATCCAAATCCGTCAGTTCAAACACAGGACTATAATCCGATACTCCAAAAATATGCCACAGTACCAGTTTTTCCAAAGTATCTTTTCTGGTCAAAAGAATGTCCAAATCGGTAATATCTGCGTTTATAAGCGTTAACTCTTTTAAATTCTTCATATTTTCAATAAAGCCGATATCTTTGACATAGGAAGAATTTAAATGCAGCGAAGTAAGCCCCGTCATCCGATACAAAGTCTGAAAACCATCCTGCGCCGCGCCGTGTTCGGGAAGTTCTACGGTAAGTTCTTTTAAACCCGGAAGGTTTGCCGCCGGTTCCAGATCAGGAAGATTTTTCGTATAAAAAGACAACTGTTCCAGGCTGGCATATTCCTCCAGACCGGAAGTACCGTTCTTTAACATCGCTCCGTAAAACGTCAGCTCCGTAATTGTAAGCGGATCGTCAACGACTCCTTTTAATTCCTCCGCCGTCATACCGCTGCCGATACTCTTTAAATTGGAAAGGCCGGATAAATCTCCTGTTTCAAACTCTTCCTCTCCAATGTCTATTTTCTGAAGCCCGGGAAAACATTGCAAATCGGCATAATCGGTTCTTAGATTATAGAGCGCAATCCGATCGCTCGTACCGTCCGAAAGCGTATAAGTAACCCAAACGAAGTCGTCTTCCGTAGGGTCAAGAAGAAGAGAAGAAACCGACTCGTAGCCGGATTTCGCGATATTTTCCGGCGTATCCTGAAAGATCTGAATCACCAGTTGTTTAAAAAAAGCCGAATTTGGATATTGCCTTTCGTCCGAAGCAGCTTTCGTCTCCCCCTGCTGTTTTTGCCGATCTCTGTTCTCGCCAAGTTCCTTTTCAGCGATTGTCTTACGTTCGCCCGCATTCAAAACCGCGTCAAAAGCGCCTGCTTTCCATAAAGCAAGCGCTATACCGCCGCCAATTAAAAACGGAAGGAAAAAGGCCTTAAACACTGCCTTTTTGTTTGTCTTTTGGGGCTCCGATCCGCCGTCTCCGTATACATAGGAACTGCCGTAATCAACTCCGGCCTCACGGTTATAGTATGGCGTTTTTGGCGGTACGCCATACTCCATTTTTTCATTTGAAGATAAATCCCGATATGTATCAGACCCGGAATAGCCGGACGAATAATCTGTTCCCTGTGAACCTCTTTCCTCAGAATTCTCCTGCCGCATCGCCTTTAATCCTCGTCCGAATCCAAAACCGTTACATTATAATGCTCCGTCAAAAAAGAAAAAACAGGTTCCGTCAAAAACGAAGGCAGTCTGCGTCCGACATAAACCGGACGGTTTCCGAGATACAATAGCGTCAGGAAAAAGCAGACCGTTTTAGTCTCATGCCAGGAAAAACCGATGGAAAACGGCAGCCCCCTTGAATTGCCGTTTTCCGCCGGATGGGATTCCTCCAGCAAGATAGACGTCGTACTTTTTTCCTGAATGGCATTGTCAAGAAGTTCAATACATTTAAAATTCATCTCTCCGGCTTCAATCATAACGGGAAGCAGCTCTTCCAGAGACAGTTCATCGGAAATGACCGATAACGCCCTGATAAAAAAACCGTTCAGCTTTTCGTCCCGGTGCCCGGATTCCTTAGCAAGACAGGCATCGACCGCCATACCGCAAATGCCAAGCAGTATCATACACTTCACGGAAGCGATATCTTTCTCCCCCTCCCAGAGCTTTCCCAGGTCATACTCGTTCCAATTGCCGCTTTCCGATTCCGAACCGGCCAGCCGCTTTGCTTCCTCCCTCACCTGTTTTGTAAGGCTTCGTATCTGATCCTCATCCGACTCTATATTCAAAGCCGCAGTATTTAACCCCTCAATAATCAAATCCGTCGTCTGCGCCGAACCGGCGCCGCCGCAGACTTTCGACAGTCCAATCAGCGCGCCGAGCAGCTCCTCCTTTAACGGGCGGAAACTTACCGCCGACTGTAATACATTTTCTTTTTGCTCCCCCGAGTCAAATATTTCCTCACACCGAAATACAAACCTTACCGTTTCCATACTTCTCCTCTCATTCTGCCGTTTTAACGGCCCATTTGAATCGTTTCTCTGATTTTTCGCTCCGCGTCCCTTACATTCTCTGTTCTTACAATCATATCACACAATTCCGAATTATCCAGTTCTTTTTCCAAAGACAGCAGACGGTATTTTTTATCCTCGTTTGAAATGTTTTTTTCGAGTATGTCCGCGATCATATTCTCTCTGCTGTTTTTACAGAACACAATCAGCGTCGGAAACAGACGCTTCATGGAAATTGCGCCGCAGATGTCAAGCGGTATTACCGGAAAGATTCCTTTTTCCAGTACTTTTCGCACGCTGTCCGGCGGTACGCCGTATTTCTTACCTGCATACACGGTTGTTGTAACAAAATCCATCCCATTAAATTCCTCCTCCGTTACTTTAATATGGAAGGAATCCTCTCTTGCCGTCGTATAGGAAAGAACCCTCTGGAACCCGCCCTGTGCGGCCAGACATTCCGCCAGTCCGTTTTTATTGGAACCGGACGGACCTACCAGCGCAATCAGCGAGGGACTTTTTACAGGCATTACGTCTTCTATCATAGACGCCTTTATCTGTTCGATCATCTGAAAAAATTCGCCGTAGGTATTGACGGACAACACGCCTGTTAAAGCTCTGTTCCAGGGGCGGCGGAATAATACGGGAAATCTTGCGCTGCTTTTTAAAATATTATGCGGCCCGTCGTCTAAAATAATATCGAAATGCATCATTGTTTTCTGAAAACCCATAATGATATTTTCTTCCGGAAATTCGGGAAACGCCGTCAGAATCTGTTCCACTCTGTCCGCCATAAACCTGGGGCTGACCGCCGTTACGATATAGACGTTTCCTTTTTTCCTGAGCGCCGAAAGAAACTCTTTTGCTTCCTTCGGCACAGTCTGACGCTGATACAGTCGTTTGTCCGCATAATATTTCTTTATAACGCCCGCCCTGCCTTTATTTTCCCAGGAATCAATATCCTCTAAAGTGAGATTCAGCCCGTATTCCTCATTTGCCATACTAATCGCCACATCATTAAACGGGGAAATCACATCGTCCCAGTCAATTCCGAAATTTAGCATCCCTTCTTCCGCCTTCCCGCCATTGTGAAACTTCTTTTATCCTGTTTATAGTTTATTACATAAAAAAAGGTAATACAAGTCGAACTTATGTCCTACCCTGTATTACCTTCTGCTTCCGTGAATGTCAGCTCTGATATGCTGTTTTTCCGTCAATAATCGTATAGAGAATCTTGGTATCCACCGCAAACGGATTGCCTTTTACAATTACAAAATCCGCGTCTTTTCCTTCTTCAATACTTCCCACCCGGTCTTCTGCGCCGATATGCCTTGCGGCCTGAAGCGTAATTGCCGAAAGCGCGTCAAATTCGTCCATCCCGTAAAATATGGCTCTGCCGGCGCACAGCGCAAGATAGCGCTCTTCGATTACCGGCGAATCGGTAATAATGGAAACCTGACAGCCGGCTTTAGCCAAAACGGCGGGCGTTTGAAACCCTTTGTTTTTCAGTTCATATTTTGTCGCATGACCGAACGACGGCCCGACCGCCACCGGATAGCCTTCTTTTGCCAGTTCTTCGGCAATCAGGGCTCCGTCTGTCGTATGATCGATTCGCAAATCCAAATCAAATTCTTTTGCAATCCGAATCGCCGTAAAAATATCGTCTGCTCTGTGCACATGCGCTTTTAACGGCATTTCTTTTCGGATGACCGGAAGCAGCGCTTCCATTTTCACATCATACGCAGGAAGCTTTGTATAGTCGATTTGATTCGGATAACCTGCGGCCTCCAGCTTCTTTTCGTAAATTTTCGCTTTTGTCAGCTCTTCTCTCAGTCTTGCCGCAATGGACATGCGGGAATACAACCCCTTGTCTTTATAACAGCTTTTCGGATTCTCTCCGAACGCGATTTTCATCGCCGCCTTTTCTTTTACAATCATATCGTCCACACGCGTACCGAATGTTTTCAGCACGCAGAACGTTCCTCCGATTACGTTTGAACTGCCGGGACCGGTCGCCACGCAGGTTACGCCGCTTTCTCTTGCCATCCGAAACGTCGCGTCCTGCGGATTGACGGCGTCTATTGCGGAAAGCTGAGGCGTTACGGGGTCTCCCAGCTCGTTAAAATCCTCTCCCGCAAAACCGACGGCATATCCGTCTAGTCCCATATGGCAGTGTGCGTCTACAAACCCCGGATAAATATCAAGACCCAAAGCGTCGATGATTGCTTCCGCCCGGTTCGCCTCTTTTCCCTCTAATACCGGAGCTATTTTACTGATTTTTCCGTTTTCCACCAAAATATCGGCCACAAACGGCTCTCTTTGCACCGCGTTATGAATCGTTCCCTGTTTGATCAGTAAATTTCCCGTCATTTTTCCTCTCATTCTGCCGCTTTAGCAGCTAATGGCACTTAGATTTTCTCAGCGAACCAGCCGTCGTTTTGCGCTCCGGAAGTTCTTCTCACGCTATTATTTCCAAAATAACAGGATTTATGAGACGCGGCTGTTTCGAATTGCTTCCCGTACTTTTAAAATCATGGACGGTGAAACGGATAGCTCGTCAAAACCCATTTTTAAAAATGTTTCCGTAAGAGAAATATCCGCTCCCAGCTCTCCGCAGATTCCGACCCAGCAGCCTCCTTTATGCCCGTTGTCCACCACCATCTGAAGCATTCGAAGAACCGCCTCATGATGCGCGTCATAAATGCCGTCAAGCTTCGGATTCTGGCGGTCAAGAGCCAGCGTATACTGCGTCAGATCATTCGTTCCTATGGAAAAGAAATCAACCTCTTCCGCCAGCAGATCGGAAATCATTACCGCTGCCGGTGTTTCTATCATAATGCCGATTTCACAGTTCTTATACGGAATGCCTTCGGAATCCAGCTCCGCCTTTACCTCCGCAATCAGTTCTTTGATTTTCTTTACTTCACTCGTCGAAATAATCATCGGAAACATAATCGAAATCGTTCCGTAATAGCTCGCCCGGTAAATCGCCCGAAGCTGCGTTTTAAAAATATCGGTACGGTCAAGACAAATACGGATGGCTCGATATCCCATAGCCGGATTTTCTTCCTTTTCCATATTAAAATAGGAAACCTGTTTATCGGCGCCGATGTCAAGCGTTCGAATAATCACCTTTTTTCCGGCCATGTTTTCTACAACTGTCTTGTATGCAGTAAACTGTGCTTCTTCGGTTGGATAATCCTCCGATTCCAGATATAAAAACTCGCTTCGGAACAGTCCGATTCCCCCCGCGTCATTCGCCAGTACATTTGCCACGTCCGCAACGCCGCCGATATTGGCATAAAGGTTTATTTTTTTGCCGTCTAGCGTAATATTTTCTTTTCCTTTTAATTCCTGAAGAAGACGTTTTTTATTCTCTTCTTCCTCCTGTCTGACCCGATACTCCGCCAAAACCGTTTCATCCGGGTTTATAATAAGCTTTCCGGCATAACCGTCCACGATGCCGAACGCCATATCCGCGTCATTGGGAAAGTCCACACCGATTAACGCCGGAATATTCATGGTTCGGGCCAAAATTGCCGTATGGGAGTTTGTGGAACCGAATCTTGTGACAAAGGAAAGTACTTTGGACTTATCCAGCAGAACCGTTTCGCTCGGCGCAAGATCCTCTGCTAAAAGGATGACCGGTTCCCCGTTCGACAAACCTCCCTGTTCCTCTCCGTGGAGGATAGAAATCACGCGGTTGCTGATGTCTTTGACATCAGCCGCCCGCTCTCTCATATAGTCGTCTTCCATCGCGGCAAACATGGCGGAAAAGTTATCTCCGGTAGCGGCGACGGCAAATTCCGCGTTTACCTGCTGAGTTTCAATCATATTTGTAATCGACTCTATGTAATCCAAATCGTCGAGCATCATCTGATGAACCTCAAAAATCATTGCGCCTGTTTCGCCTACTTCTTTTAACGCCTTCTCGTATAAAGCGGAAAGCTGCTCCTTTGCTTTTTCTTTCGCTTCGGTAAAGCGCGCGGTTTCCGCCGCCGGATCGCTGATTTTGCTGCGCTTTACCTGATTCTCTTTTTTGTGATAGACGGAAAGCCTGCCGATTGCAATTCCGCCGAACACACTTTTACCCTCCAATAACATATTCCGCCTCCGATTACAGATTTTCCTCCAGAAAAGCGCTTAATTTCGCAATTGCTTCTTCCTCTTTTTCCCCATCCGCACGCAAAACGATTTCCTGTCCGCATTTTACGCCAAGTCCCATAACTCCCAAAATCCGTTTTGCATCTACTGCTTTGTTATCTTTTTCAATTGTAATACTGCATGGAAAAGCCGCTGCTTCTTTCACAAACATTCCCGCCGGTCGTGCATGGATTCCCTGTGCATCTTTTACTACATACTTAAATTCTTTCATTTTTTCCTCTCTTTCTGCCGCTTCCATGCGGCGCCTTTCTTTTATCATGATTTGACTGCTTCTTTTTTTAACAGACCGAGCAATACACACCCGACCGCTGCTCCCGCTGCAAGCGCGACAAGGTATAACAGCGGATTTGTCACGGTAGGGAACACAAATATTCCGCCGTGCGGCGCCATTAACGTACACTGAAACGCCATAGATAAAGCTCCGGCAATCGCCGATCCAACGACACAAGCAGGAATTACGCGCAACGGGTCGGAAGCGGCAAACGGAATCGCGCCCTCCGTAATAAACGAAAGTCCCATTATAAAGTTCGTCGGTCCTGCTTTTCGCTCCTCCGCGGTAAACTTCTTTTTAAAGAAGACGGTCGCCAGCGCAATGGCAATCGGTGGCACCATACCGCCGATCATTACGGCTGCCATAATATTGTAATTTCCGGCGGCTATCGACGCCGTTCCGAAGACGTATGCAGCCTTATTTACCGGACCGACCATATCAACCGACATCATGCCGCCGAGCAGCGCGCCGAGAAAAATTGCGCTCGCGCCGTTTAATCCGTTCAGTCCGTTGTTCATAAGCGTATTTAACGCCCCGATCGGAGGTTCTACAACAAACATCATAATAACTCCGATGAAAAATATACCAATCAGCGGATACAGCAGAACCGGTTTTAATCCGTCCAGGCTCTTCGGAAGCTTCTCAAGCGCTTTCTTTAAGAAAAGTACCAAATATCCCGCCAGAAAGCCTGCTGCAAGCGCGCCTAAGAACCCGGACGTTCCGTTTGCGGCAATCGAACCGCCGACAAATCCGACGGCAAGACCGGGACGGTCGGCAATACTCATAGCAATAAACCCTGCCAGAATCGGCAGCATAAAACCGAACGCCACAGATCCGATTCCTTTAAACAATGCAGCCGCCTCTGTTATCGTGCCGAAATTCTGACGTTCCTCCAGCGAAAGCGCATTTAAGTCAACGGCAAAACCGTCGATTAAAAATGCAATGGCGATCAGAATACCTCCGCCCACTACAAATGGCAGCATATGGGAAACTCCGTTCATTAAATGGGTATAGATTCGGTGTCCGACACTGTCTTTTCCTTCTTCTCCGCCCGAAATATCTTCCGCTTTATCCGCCTTATAAAGGGGAATATTACCTGAAACAGCCTTGTTTAACAGCTCTTCCGCTTTGCTGATTCCGTCCGCCACCTTACACTGGATCACCGGCTTTCCGGCAAAACGTTCCATCGGCACTTTCGTATCCGCCGCAACGATAATCCCGTCCGCCTCTGCTATTTCCGCTTTGGTAAGTACATTTTTCGCTCCGCCCGAACCCCTGGTTTCGACTTTGATACGGCAGCCCAATTCCTTCGCCTTCTTCTCCAATGCTTCCGCTTCCATATAAGTATGTGCGATTCCGGTCGGACATCCTGTAACGGCCAAAATCAATTTATCCGAATCGACTTTCGATTCATCCTTTTTCGGTTCTCCTGCGTCCCGCTCCGTTTCGGCTTCATCAATAACCTGAAGGAATTCTTCTACCGATTCCGCCTTTCTCAAAGAAGCGGTAAAGTTTTCATCCATAAGCAGTACGGACAATTTACTTAAAACGTCTAAATGTACGTTATCCTCCGTATCCGGCGCAGCTATCAGGAAAATCAAATGAACCTTTTCCCCGTCTAAGGCGTCAAACTCAACGCCTTCATTTACAACCATCGCTGCAAGTCCCGGTCTGCTGACCGCTTTTGATTTACAATGCGGAATTGCGATTCCCTCTCCGATTCCTGTCGTGCTTTCCTCTTCTCTGGCGTATACGCCTTTTCGATATGTTTCCACATCATTAATTTTCCCGCTCTTTGCCATTAAAGCAACCATTTTATCAAGCGCGTCTTTTTTTCCGTCCGCCGCCCCGTTAAGCCGAATGCTTTCCGCTGCAAGCAAATCTCTGATTTTCATAGAAATTACCATGCCCTTTCCGTATCCTGCAAAGATCAGTCTGCAGGTACAATTTGCGTGTGAAGATTCTCATTCACACTTATTTTTCCATAAATAATGGCATTCTTTTACTTTTTTCTCATCTTTAAAGCGGAAGAACTTACTTAATTAAAAAGCTCTCTGTTTGACTCAAGCAGCGCAAGTACTTCCTGTTTTTTTGCAAGCGCATCGGAAAACGCGGATGCGCTTCCGGTACATACGCCCATTTGAAATGCTTCCATAAACCGCCCGCTTTTAAGATAACCCGCCAGGAACCCGGCTACCATTGAATCGCCGGCGCCCACAGAGTTTTTTACCGTTCCCTTCGGCGCGTCCGCCTGATAAATTAAGCCGTCCTCCGCAGCTAACACTGCGCCTTCTCCGGCCATAGAAACCAGCACGTTCCTTGCGCCCATTTCCTGCATTTGTTTCGCATAAGGAATCACGTCCTCTTTCTTAGTCAACGTAACGCCGAAAATCTCTCCCAGTTCATGATTGTTCGGTTTCACCAGAAACGGATGATAATTTAAGACATTTACAAGCAAATCCTTCGTCGCGTCTACAACAATTTTTAATTTCTTCGATTCCAAACGCTTCATAATGTCCATATACATCGATCCCGGCATTACGTCCGGTATGCTCCCGGCAAGAACCAGAATATCGCCGTCCTTTAACAAATCCAGTCTATGATAGAGCTTCTCAATTTCCGGCTCGCCGATCACGGGCCCCTGACCGTTGATTTCCGTTTCTTCTTCGGACTGCAGCTTTACATTAATCCTGGAAATTCCATGCACTACGTTGATAAAATCGGCCGCAATACCTTCTTTTGTCAGCCGCCGCGCGATTTCCTCACCGGTAAACCCCGCCAAAAATCCGAGCGCGGTCGTTTCGTGGCCAAGATTTTTTAAAACCATCGATACATTGATCCCCTTGCCGCCCGGATAAATGATTTCCTCTTTCGTACGGTTGACTTTGCCGCAGGCAAAGCCGTCGACGGTAACAATATAATCCAGCGACGGATTAAATGTCACGGTATAAATCATTTTATCTGCCTCCTTAATAATTATATGTTGATTATATTTTTATAACTCATGTAATTTATATCGGATAGTCCGGTCGTAATAATTTTTGCTTTGTCAAAATCGGCAAAGGTAACGCTTGAGATTCGTCCGAACTTACTTTCGTCCGACAAAATATAGCAGTCTCTGCATTTTTCCATCGACTTCCGTTTCACCATCGCTTCCTTTACCTCAGGTGTGGAATATCCGGCCTTCGTATGGATACCGTTCGCCCCCCAAAAGCCTTTGGTAAAATTGTATTTCTCCAGTGTCGCCACCGCTTCTTCTCCTACAATTGCCTCCGTAACTGCTTTAAACTCTCCGCCCAGCAGATATACGGTGCAGCCGCGCTCCGCCAGCCGTTTTGCATGGGTAACGGCGTTTGTTACAAAAACCGCCTGCCGTTCTGCAATACATTCAATCATAAACTCCGTCGTTGTTCCGGCGTCGACATAGACAAAATCTTTTTGTGTGATCAATCCCGCCGCGTATTTTGCAATCTTTCTCTTTTCCTCGCAATAGAGCAGCTTTCGGTTCGTCACGTTATCATCCTTTGTGCTGTAGGAACCGCCCTTTAAAACGGCTCCCCCGTGTACTTTGGTAAGCTGTCCGTTTGCGTCAAGTGAAATTAAATCTCTGCGTACTGTCGATTCCGATGCGTCAAGTTCCGTCATCAATTGCTGAATCGTAACGCTTCCGGTCTGCTCCAGCAAAGCTATAATCTTCGCAAATCTCTCTTCTGTCAGCATAGATTTTGCACTCCATTTTCGTTCATATTCATTCAAAATCGTTCATTTGTTATAGTTGCATTATAGCTCCACAATCATTCAAAGTCAATCAATTTCATTCAAAATCGTTCACAAAAATACTTATTATAATTTGTATATTATGTACAGAGAAAAACCGGATGATACATCCAATCAGACAAAATTTCAGATAAGAAAAAAGAGTGCTTCGCACTCTCTACAAGTTCGCTTTGCGAACTTGGGAATACATGCGTCTGAAGACGCAGGTTCCTATAAAGTAAAAAAGAGTGCTTCGCACTCTCTACATACTTCTAACGACACAGGGTCTTATAAGGATTCGAGTGTCAAAAGACTGCCTTTTGACACCCGAATCTTATAAAAAGAAAAAAACGGGGCTGCCTATACAAAAGCGAGATTTATTCTCCCCTTTTAAAGCGTTCGATCGCCTCTCTGACAGCCGCTTCTTTAATTTCTACAATCTGTGCGTTCTGTGTTTTAAACTGAACCACCATTTCCGTTTCCCCAAACGGGCGCTTCGCAAGATAGCACCGCAACGCCATCAGGACTGCGCTATGCGTCACAATTAAGACATTCCCTTTCTCTCGCTGCAAAATATAAGAAAGCGCCTTCAGGGTACGTTCTAATACTTCGTTGTAGCATTCTCCGCCCGGAGTTTTTACATAACGTCTGTTTGTATTCCAGTGATAATACATCTCGCCGTATTCCTCTTCTATCAGATTCCAGTTTGAGCCTTCCCACTCTCCGAGGTTCATTTCTATTAATTCCCGCAGCGGAATACATTCGATTCCAAGCGCTTCGGCGGCAATTCGAGCCGTTTCCGCGGCGCGCAGCTGCGGTGAAGTATAAGCGCGGTCAATCCGATAACCTTCGGCTACCAGCTTTTGTGCCAGCTCTTTTGCCTGACGAATGCCTTTTTCATTCAGCGGGACATCCGTCGTCCCCTGAATCTTTTTATCTACATTCCACTTGGTTTCGCCGTGACGCACAAGATAAAATTTCAATTCGTCTAATCCTCCATACTCCCGATGAAAGGTTCTACGGGTTGTTTTATCGCACTCTCTGCAATTTGTGAATATAGGGTCTGTCAAGCCGTGTCTGATTCGGAAGAATCCTAACAGATTCTCGGCAGTCCTTCTCCCTGCAGTACATCCAAGTTCCGTTTTCCGCCGATTTTCGTGTGTAAAACCAGCTTTCCTCTGTCAAAATCCTCTTTTGCGGCAAAAACGCTTCCGATTCGTTCCGCGCGGGCGCCGTAAGCGGCGTTTTGCATAATCTTTTTTGCCCGCTCGGCATCTTTTCCGGCGACGACAGCCACAAGTTTCCCCTCGTTTCCCATGTAAAGCGGATCCAGTCCCAACAGTCCGCAAAAATCACGCACCTGCGGATCGACGGGAAGTTTCTCCTCCTCAATCTCAAACCGAAGTCCCGCGCTTATCGCAAGTTCTTTGAGCACCGTAGCGAGTCCTCCGCGCGTAACGTCTCTCAATACATGGACTTCCACACCGCTTTCACACAGTCTTTCCACAATCTCATTTAACGGCGCATTATCGCTTTTGATTGTATTTTTCATCTCCATGCGGCTGCTTAAGACCGCCGCGTGATGATCCCCGATGTTTCCCGAAATCAAAATGGCATCGCCTGCTCTGCTGTTCGATGCATGAATCGAAACACCCTCCGGCACAAATCCCACACCCGTAGTATTGATAGAAAGACCGCCGTTTCCATTAATTACTTTTGTATCTCCGGCAATTATCTGCACCTTTGCTTCTCTTGCCGTCTCCGCCATAGAACGTACGATCCGCCGAAGCATTGCAAGCTCCGCCCCTTCTTCTAAAATAAATCCGCAGGTAAGATATTTCGGAACCGCTCCGCGCATCAGCAAATCATTGACCGTCCCGCAGACACAAAGGCGTCCGATATCTCCGCCTGGAAATTCCGGCGGCGTAACTACAAAACTGTCGGTGGTTACCGCAATATGTGCGCTCCCCTCCACAACCGCCGCATCTTCCATTGCGGAAAGAATCTCGTTGGAAAACGCATCTGCAAATACCGATTCTATTAATTCCCCCGTTGCGCGGCCCCCGCCGCCGTGTTCCATTGTAATCCGTTCCATAAAATCCTCCATGATGCCCGCATGATACACGGTTTAAAACCCGCAAAAACGATTTCCTATCCGCAGGCAGAACGCTCTTTCAGTCCCTGACGCAAATTGCCGAAACCGTTTTTGCAGGGGAATGTCTTATATACCGCCGATATAATGCTGATAACAGCTTCCCTCGCACGAAACCATACATGCGCCCTGCGGTTTGCCCGGCGTACACGCTCCGCCAAACAGCGGGCAGTCCCCCGGTTCTTTTTTCCCCATCAGAATCTCTCCGCAGAGACATCCCTGATTCTTTTTTGTATCTTCCGTAATAGCAAGGCTTCCGGCGTCGAAGCGCCTGTATTCCTCTTTCAGGCAAAGCCCGGATCCTTCTATCATTCCCATACCGCGCCATACCGCGCCGCATACGGTAAAATACGTATTTAATTTCGCTGCGGCTGTTCGGTTTGCCGTATCTTCCACCGCGGACGGATAAAAATTTTTTACCCCCGCCGCATGTTTCTCCGACATCCGGACAAGGCCGTAAATAGCGGCAAGCAGTTCCGTATCTTTAAATCCGGATACGGCAAACGGAATCCGGTAACGCTCTGCCAGATCATTGAAATAACTGCTTCCCGTTATGGCGCACACATGTCCCGGCGCCAAAAAACCGTCGGGCGCCGCTCCCTGGTTTATCAGCCATTCAATTGCTTTTGGCATTGTCTTTAACGCCGTCAGCAGTTTGATATTGCTAAGCTCCGCTTTTTCGGCTTCCTCTAATAAAAGCGTATAGACCGGAGCCGTCGTTTCGAACCCGACCGCCGCAAAAATCCAGGTAATTCCGGGATTTTCCTTTGCCAGAGCCAGTAAATCCATCGGCGAATAGACCATTTTTGTCTTTGCGCCTTCCCCTTTTGCCTCGCTTAAGCTCTGCCTGCTGCCGGGAACACGGAGCATATCGCCAAACGTCACTACATACGTATTCGGTTCTTTCGCCAGCGCAATCAGCCTGTCGATATAGGCGGACGGCGTGACGCAGACCGGGCAGCCCGGCCCGCTGATTAAATGAATCTGGTCCGAAAGTAATTCTTTGATTCCGTATTTTATTACTGCGGCCGTATGGCTGCCGCAAACCTCCATAAAAGTCAGTTCCCTGCCTTTATACTGTTTCAAATAACGACTGATCTCTTCCATGTTTATCATAAAGAAAACGACTTAAGCCTCTCCCTTACATTCCTCAAGCAATTTTGTCAGTTCCTCCGCCTCCTGCCGCTTCATCGTCTGAATAATACAGCCGGCATGTACCAGCGCAAAATCGCCCGGTTTTATTTTTACAAGTCCGGCATAAGCCGTAACCTGATTCCCCGAAAAGTCAACGACCGCCTTTCCGTCTTTTACCTCAATTACTTTGCCAGGTATTGCAACACACATCATATACTCCCCGCTGTTTTACATACAATCACTCATTTTCCGCTCTTTGGGCACACAGATATGCCTGTCCCAGACAGATTCCTCCATCCCCAGGCGGTACCTGCTCGTTGATATATACCGAAAAACCTTCGCTTTCCAGTCTTGTTATCGTTTTTTCCAGCAAAATCCGGTTCTGAAACGTACCGCCCGTCAAGGCAATTTGCCGGATTCCGTTCTGTTCTCCTCCGCTTGCAGGTATCCGGGCCATTTCACAAATTCGGCAGATAAAATCCGATACCGCGTAAAGGAATCCCCTTGCAAGCTCCTGTTTCAACACTCCGTTACGCAAAGCCGCCGCCATTTCTGCAAACAACGGCTCCGCATCTCCGAGAAACGGCTGCCCGCTGCAGGCCGAAAGTCCGATTTCCAGCGGATATGCCCGGTCGGTCTGATCCGCAAGCCATTCCAGCCGGATTGCGGCCTCACTCTCATAACTATTATAATGGCAAATGTCCAAAAATGCACTAACCGCATCGAATAATCTTCCCATAGAAGATGATTTCACCGTTTGAATGCCCATTGAAACAGCCTTCCCGACCAGTTCCGCAGTTTCTTTGTCCAGTCCCGGCACAACTTTTCCGAGTTTATAAATACGCTCTTTTGTCTCGTCCCGAAACGACGCCAGATAACCGTAGAAAGAAAGATCCGCATTCCTTGCCCCTTCGTCTCCGCCAATCAGACAAACCGGCTTTAAATGCGCGAACCGAATCATATTTGCACCGCCGTTCCACAAAAGCGCTTCGCTTCCCCACACGGTATGATCCGGTCCATATCCGGTTCCGTCAAATGCAAATCCTAACACAGGCGCGTTTAGCCTGTGTTCCGCGATCACGGAGGCAGCATGTGCTTCATGGTGCTGAATCCGATGCAGACTCCGATATCCGCTCTTTTGTCCGCCTGCATTTTCCCGCTGTTTCCGCTCATAACATTCGCCGGCGCTTCCCTGATCCTGAAAATAGTTTGCCTCGCGCACCGACGCATATCCCGGATGCATGTCGCATGTCGCAATCTCCGGCGAAAAGCCAAACAGACGCCGCATCCGCTCTGCTTCTTTTCGATACTGCATCAGGCAGGCTTCCTCCCCCAGGTCGCCCAGATACTGACTTAAATATGCCTTACCTTTTCCAGTATAACAGAAACAGGACTTTAAATCTCCCCCCGCGGCAAAAATATTTTTTTCAATCCCTGTTTCGACCGGATTCGGTACATATCCCCTCGCCCGGCGGAAAATCTGCGTCCTGCCGCAGACGCTTTGCACAACGGAATCGTCAAGCGGCGTTAAAATCGGGCGGTCATGACTTAATACCGCAAGAGAGACCTCCCTCCCCCGGTACGGCGTTGTAACTTTTTGCTCCATCCAGCGCATCATTTCCTCGTCGTCCAAAATCAAAACTTCTCCGGAAGTATTTGCGCTTGTCATAATCAGCGGTCCAAGTTCCTCGGCAAGCATCACCTGCAGCGGATTGCACGGAAGCATTGCTCCAATCTGCGGACTGCCGGCGCATACCCCAAAAGCAAGCCGCCTTCCGGCCTCCTGCTTTTTTAACAGCACAATCGGTCTTGCAGGCGATAAAAGCAGCGCTTTTTCGTTTTCATTCACAGAACAGTACTCCGAAACCGATTTTATATCGGGAAACAAAACGGCAAACGGTTTTGTTTCCCGTCCCTTTAATACCCGCAGCGTCTGTACCGTTTCTTCCGAAAACGGCATACAGGCCAGATGATAGCCTCCGATATCCTTCACGGCCAATATTCCGCCGCCGCTTAGAAACCGGACTGCCGCTTCATATGCCGCTTCCCCCGTAACCGTTTGGTCCGCTTCTCCCATAACAATCCGGGAAAAGGAAAGCGCAGGGCCGCATTCTTTACATGCAATCGTCTGCGCGTGTCTTCTTCTGTTTCCATGTTCGCCGTATTCTTTGCCGCACAATGCGCACATGGAAAACCTGTTCATGGAAATCGTTTCCCTGTCATAGGGCAGCCGTTCGATAATACTGTACCGCGGGCCGCAGGACGTACAACTGATAAAAGGATGACGGTATCTGCGGTTCGTTTCTTCCTGCATCTCGGCAAGACAATTTTTGCAGACCGGAAGATCAGCGGGTATAAAGGGGATTTCCCTCTCTTTGACTGTTTCCGAAGTGTTGCTGCCAATAATTGCAAACTCGGAAAAAACCTGATTTTCCACGGACTCTGCGGTCAGCTCTTCTACCTTTGCACCAAAGGGCGCCTGTTCTTTTAATCCCTTCAGAAAACGCTTCATTGCATTTTCTTCTCCGGCTGCAAGTATCGTTACAATGCCGTCCGTATTCCGCACCCAGCCGCCGATTCCGCAGTCCTGCGCCAACTCTGCGACAAAGGGCCGGTATCCGATTCCCTGTACCAGCCCTTTTACTACAATCTTATTTGTAATCTTCATCTTTTTCTTATACTTCTATACTTGTAAGTTCCACTTCATTTCCCGATTCTGTGGGATTTCCTTCCGCTCCACAATCCGGGCAGCGGTATTCCAGAAGCTTTTTTTCAAATAACTTGCCGCATTGCGGACACTTCAGCATGGAACGGCTGACCGTTACATGAAATTCGGCTCCCTCGCAGGCGGTTCCTGCTGCCGCCTCGTCAAAGTAATTTTTTACTACTTCGGGAGAATAATCGGAACACTCGCCAAATACAACATTCAATGCCTTTACTTTCGCTGCGCCGCGCGCCGCCGCCTCTTCATTCGCCCGGTTTACCCATTCTACCGCTTTATGATATTCATGCATCCTTTTTCTCTCCTTCCGTCCCGTCCGACTGTTTTATGATTGTTTCTATCGACTTTTTACTGTCCGGCGTCGTATAGCCGGGCACGATACTTAAACTTTTTTTCGGACACTTTTCCACGCAGTATCCGCATTGCACACAGTCAAAACGGTTAATGCTCCAGGAATTTTCGTTCCGTTTTACCTCAATGGCTCCCGGGGGACAGCTCCGCATACACATTCCGCACATAATACAGCTTTCGATTTGAATTTCCACATGTCCCCTCGTGCGCTCCGGATAAATTTTCGGCGCCGCCGGATAAGCCGTCGTCACCGGTTTGGAAAACAGGTTTTTCATCACTGTTTTAGTAAAACTTAAAAATTGCGCCATAATTTCCCTCATTCTGCCGCAGACACGGCTTTTTTCTAACGTTTATCGTTCCGTACAGCTGATACACGGATCAATGGTAAGAATCAAAAGAGGCACGTCTCCGAACTGACAGCCCTGAAGCACCTGCATGAGCGCCGGAATATTGGCAAAGGTGGGCGTACGCACTCTCATTCTGTCTACAAACTTTGAACCGTTTGCTCTTACATAATAAAACGCTTCTCCTCTCGGCTGCTCCAGTCGAACATAAGCTTCTCCATTCGGGAACCCCTTTACCGGAACCGAAATTTCCGTATCCGGTATCTTGGATACCGCCTGGCGAATAATCTCGATTGACTGAAAAAGTTCCGCGATACGCACTTTACAGCGGGCAAAACTATCACATTCTTTACTGGTTATTACCTGAAAGTCAATTTCGTCATAAGCCGCATAACCTGTTTTTCTCATATCCACTTCAATACCGCTTGCACGCATCATCGGCCCTACCGCGCCGCGCCTGATCGCGTCCTCTTCTGTCAGGATTCCCACGCCCACAAGACGGCTCTTCACGGTATAATCATCCAGAAAGGTCTGCGTCGTCTCGCGCAGCTCTTTTTCCATCCCGTCCAAAACAGCTACAAAATTCGAAAGCATCTCCGCCGGCATATCTTTCAGTACGCCGCCGATTTTATTTACGGAAAAAATCACACGTCCGCCGGTAGCAATCTCAAACATATCGAGAATCTTTTCACGAAGCCTCCAGGACTGCATAAACAGCGCTTCAAAACCGAACGCGTCCGCAAGCAGTCCCAGCCACAGCAAATGACTGTGAATCCGCGACATTTCCGCCCAAATCGTACGCAAAAACTCCGCCCTTCTCGGAATCTGCACATTCATAATCTGCTCCACCGCCGAACAGTAGCCCATCCCATGCATAAAAGAACAGATTCCGCAGATTCGTTCCGTAACGTAAACCATCTCGTTAAAATCTTTTTTCGCAACCAGACTTTCCAGTCCCCTGTGCACATATCCGATAGAGGGAATTGCCTCAATTACCAGCTCGTCCTCCAAAACCAAATCCAGATGAATCGGCTCAGGCAGAACCGGATGCTGCGGGCCAAACGGCACAATACTTCTCTTTGGCATTTATCTGTCCTCCTTTTTCAGGAATGGGGTTTCCTCATTAATACGGTAAAGCTTATCATGATAATCTACTTTAATAAATTCCACGTTGAGACCGAACAGCTCCCGCATTTCGTTTTCATAGAGAATTGCCGACTTGTAAACACGGGAAATACTTGGTACAGACTCTTCCTTACCTACAATCAGACGATAATTGCTGATCTCATAACCGGTGGCAAACGAATAGGTTACTTCATAGTTGCCTTCCACAAAGGAACAGCAAATCTGTACCAGCCGCCACATATCGTTTTTCTTTTCCATAATAACCGGAAAAAGCTCTACCTGCTCGATTTTATAGATATTTTTCTGAATTTCTTCCATTATGATTTTGCCGCCCTCTCTTTCCGTTTCTTTTTGTCATGCTTTTCCTGAAACAGCGCAACCGCCTTCACAACGCCGTCAATAATCGATTCCGGTCTTGCGGCGCAGCCCGGCACATAAATGTCTACCGGTATCACGGTATCTACTCCGCCTTTTATATTGTAGCATTCTTTAAAAATTCCGCCCGTGCAGGCGCAGGTACCGACTGCAACTACCACCTTCGGACCGGGCATCTGTTCGTAAATCTGTTTCACCACGTCCTCGTTCTGACTGTTAATCCCGCCGGTAATCAGAAAAATATCGGCATGCATCGGATTCCCCGTATTGACGACGCCGAACCGCTCCACATCATACACCGGTGTCGTACAAGCCAGCACTTCAATATCGCATCCGTTACAGCTTGAACCGTCATAATGAAGAAGCCACGGTGATTTATGTATATTTTTCATATTTTCCTCATTTCTGTGCTGCTTTTCGCGCATAACGAGTTTGTGGCAAGCAGCGCGCAGACACAAATCTCGCGATTGAAAATTTTAATTTTCAATCTTGCCTCATTTCTGCCGCTTTCGCAGCCTTTCCTATGCCCCTGGTAAAGCTTTCACACCATCCAATCGAGAGGAAGAATGCCTGCATTTTGGCATTCTTGCGTGTGAAGCTTTAGAAGTTTTCAGCAAAACAGCCTCTGCTGTGAGCTTTAAAACTTCTCTTCACACTTTTAGCGTTTAATCAGCTCCAGAATAAACAGATTCAGGCCGCCTGTTACAATTGTAACACCCCAGGCCATCTTTAACATCATCTGCCATTTCACACGCGCCGATGTATTGTCAATTAATATTTCCAGAAAGAAGACAACCAGCACCGCGGCAATTGCCCCAATAAAACTGAGCGGATTCGCCGTCACAAAAAACAGACCGATTACGCCGAACAGAAAAATATTTTCATACCATTCCGTCACTGTCGTTAAGGCATATTCCACGCCGACCATTTCCGTCGTTACACCCTTGACCACTTCCTGATGCGCATGATGCGTCGTACTTAAATCAAACGGCGATTTCCTCAGCTTAATTGAAAGGACAAATACAAAACCTGCAAAAAAGCCGGGCGCATATAATATAATCGGCGTAGTCCCCTCAATAATATCGCTCACCTGAAACGTTCCTGCCGCCAGATAAAATCCGACCGCCGTAAGTAAAATCATCGGTTCATATGCCATCATCTGCGCCATCTCACGGTGCGTTCCGATCGTAGAAAACGGCGAATGCGTCGAGGTGGACGCCAAAATTAAAAACATTTCCGCCGTCGACAACGAGAAAAAGCACAACAGCATATCAAAACCGCCGAAAAACAGCACTCCCGACATGATGACAAAAAACAAATACGACATCACCATCAATAACTGAAACCGATTGACGGATAAAAGCTGTTTCTGCGTCAGCTTTGCGACGTCGTAAAAAGGCTGTAAAATAGAGGGGCCTTTTCTGCCCTGCATTCTTGCAGAGATTTTCCGGTCAAGCCCGTCAAGCAGTCCTCCGAGCAGGGGAGCCGCCACAATATAAAGCGCCATACAAATGACTCTGATTCCAAACTCGTTAAGCATGAACGGCACCTCCCACAATTACGCATAAAAATATCAGTAATATCAACGCCCCGATTGCAACTGCCGGGCGAAACAGCTTGTCCTCGCCAAACCAGTTTGTCATATACCAGTTCGAAATCTGAAGCTCCTTCGAATCCCCCTGAGAATCCACAAACCGTTTGTTGTCCCCGGTATTTGCTCCGCCCATATAAACCATTACCGTTTTGTCCTTTCTGTTTCTCGTAAGCAGATAGTTGACGGACGGCACTACGAAAATCGCGCAAATCATAATAACCATAATCGCAATATTTCCTTCCGAAATAACGGGACTTGCGCTTCCGTACATATCGTTCATCAAAGGCTCAATGACATATTTCGACAAAAACGGGAAACCAACGCACAAAAGAATCAGAAAAATCGCATGAAAATACATGGAGACATATTCGTTTCGCTGTGTAACGTCTTTTCCTCTGGATTCGTGAATCCCTAAAATTTTCGCAAACCATTTTGTCCAGTAAAACATTGTTGTAGCGCTTCCGAAAACGATAAATAATACCATAAGCGCACTTGGCGCATCGACAAACGCCTTTAACGCCGCCCATTTGGAAATCAGCATACCAAACGGAGCCAAAAACATTCCGGCAATTCCAACCATTAAAATAAACGCAAGCTTCGGATAGCGAACTGCCAGCCCCTCCATATCCTCAATATCGCGGCTGCCCGTCGTATTTTCTATCGCGCCGACGCACTGGAACAGCATTGATTTTGAAACCGCATGAAAAATAACCAGAAACACAGCCGCCCAGATGGTTTCCTGATAACCGGCTCCCGCGCAGGCTACAATCAGGCCAAGATTCGATATGGTCGAATACGCAAGAACCTTTTTTCCGTCGCTTTGCGAGATAGCAAGGCAGGAAGCCACCAAAAACGTAAATCCGCCGCAGAGATATACCATCTGTCCGACGTAATTTCCATTCATGGCAATTGCCAGCCGGATCAGAAGATAAACGCCCGCTTTTACCATCGTCGCACTGTGCAGAAGAGCGGAAGACGGCGTCGGAGCGGCCATCGCGCCCAGCAGCCAGCCGGAAAACGGAAACTGCGCCGATTTCGTAAGCGCTGCAAACGCAAGCATTCCGACCGGTATCAAAAGTCCCGCTTCCTTGCCGAAATCAATCACATCATATAAGTTCACCGTATGTTCCGCGTAAACCGCATACGTTATTGCCACCGCAATGCCCAATCCGCCAAGCAGGTTCATCCAGAGTGCGCCGAATGAGTTGTTTACCGCTTCTTCGGTCCGCGTATATCCGATCAGCAAAAACGAACATACGCTTGTAATTTCCCAGAAAAAATAAAGCCATATCAGATTCATGGAAAATACAAGACCAAACATCGCTCCGTAAAATACAAATATCATAGAAAGGAAAAAGTTACTGCGGTCCGCAAACTCCTTATGGTGGATATGGTAGCCCCGCATATAACCTACCGCATAAATCCCGATTGCAACTCCGATAATACCGATAATCAATATCATAATAAACGTCAGCCAGTCAATCCGGATATGATGCGCATTGACCGCCTCCGGTCCGAACAATTCCGTCCAGATCACAAGACAGGTCTGTATCACAGAAAGCAGAGAAATAACTGTCTTCCGATGCTTCACTGAAAGATAGATAATCAAAAACATCAGAAATACATCCCCTGCCAGTATTGCCTTATCAAAAATTTCCGTAAAAGGCAGATCAAACGTAAGTACTTCACCGCCGCGCGCATACCACAGACCCGCCGTAAAAACAGCGAGAGCCGCTATGACAAAACCGCATAAGTAAACGGCATAACCCCGTATCCTGTCATGCTTTATGACAGCCGGGAGCAGCGCCATTAGAAACGGCAGGCATATCAGTACTGTAACCAATTTATCCATTGTAAAAAATCCTCCTCGAAAAATTTTCCCACATACTGTTATACCACTAATTTTAGAAATTGTTAATCTTTTTTTTAGAAATATTTTGGTATTATTTTCCTGGTTGGATTCGATTGTCAAAAAGGAATCCCGTTTTTAAAATCGGGCTCTTACGCCCTGTTTTTCACATAAAAAGACAGACGAAATGGCGGTCCATTTTCGCCTGTCTGATACCCGGTGTTACGTCACGTTTCTGTTTGTGATTTCGTTTCCCGTAGTATGTTTTGTTTATTTCGCAATATCAATACGAATCAAAGCCTTGCGAAGCGCAAATTCGGCGCGCTTTATGTCTGTTTCTCCTGTTTTATGAGAAAGACGTTCCTCTGCGCGCTGCCTGGCCGCTTCCGCACGTCCTTTGTCGATTTCATCCGGCCATTCCGCAATCTCTGCAAGAAGAGTTACTTTTTCCGGCAGAATTTCCGCGAAGCCGGAATGCACTGCCGCGATTACATCATCTTCTCCGTCTTTGTGAATCTTTACGATCCCCGGAGCCAGTACCGTAGTAAGCGGTATATGACGTTTATACACACCCAGTTCACCGGCAGCCGTATTAAACTCAATCATCGTCGCTTCGCCTCTGTAAAAAACGCGGTCCGGCGTAATGATTTCCACCTCAAAAATCCTGCTTTCGTCTGCCATACTCATCCTCCATCCCGATTACTGCTGATTGAACTTCGCGCGGACGTCGTCAATTGTGCCCGCATTTAAGAAATAGCTCTCAGGGATATCGTCATGTTTGCCTTCCAGAATCTCTCTGAAGCCGCGGACCGTTTCGGTGATCGGAACATACTTTCCGTCCAGTCCTGTAAACTGTGTCGCCACAAAGAACGGCTGCGACAGGAATCTTTGAATCTTTCTTGCACGGTTTACGACAAGCTTATCGTCCTCGGACAATTCATCCATACCGAGAATCGCAATAATATCCTGTAATTCTTTATATTTCTGTAAAATCTCCTGTACGCCGCGGGCCACTTCGAAATGCTCCTGACCGACAATACGCGGATCCAGAATACGGGAAGTGGAACCAAGCGGATCTACCGCCGGATAAATACCAAGCTCTGCAATGGAACGTTCCAAAACCGTAGTCGCATCGAGATGCGCAAACGTCGTTGCCGGAGCCGGGTCGGTTAAGTCGTCCGCCGGTACGTATACCGCCTGTACAGAGGTAATGGAACCGTTCTTGGTAGAAGTAATTCGCTCCTGAAGCGCGCCCATTTCCGTCTGCAGCGTCGGCTGATAACCAACGGCGGAAGGCATACGGCCAAGTAATGCGGACACCTCGGAACCTGCCTGCGTGAAACGGAAGATATTGTCAATGAATAAGAGCACGTCTTTGCCGCCCTTATCACGGAAGTATTCCGCCATTGTAAGTCCGGTCAGCGCCACTCTCATACGCGCTCCCGGCGGTTCGTTCATCTGTCCGAACACCATTGTCGTCTTATCAATAACGCCCGATTCTTTCATTTCGTAATAGAGATCGTTTCCTTCACGGGTACGTTCTCCTACACCGGTAAATACAGAATATCCGCCGTGCTCGGTCGCGATATTGTGAATTAACTCCTGAATCAATACCGTCTTTCCTACCCCGGCTCCGCCGAAAAGTCCGATTTTACCGCCCTTCTGATAAGGACAGAGAAGATCGACGACTTTGATTCCTGTCTCAAGCATTTCCTGAGAGGTTGCCTGTTCCTCAAATGTCGGCGCCGGTCTGTGAATCGGCCAGATTTCAACGCCCGTCGGCGGATCGATTTCGTCAATCGGATTGCCCAAAACATTAAACATGCGTCCCAGCGTATTTTCACCGACAGGAACACTGATAGGCGAACCCGTTGCAATTACCTCCATACCGCGCACAAGTCCGTCGGTGGAGCCCATTGCAATACATCTGACCGTATCGTCGCCCAGATGCTGCGATACCTCGACTACCAGCTCCTTCCCGTTTTTTAACGGAACTCTGATAGCGTCGTTGATCTCCGGCAGACTGCCTTCTGTAAATTTAATATCCAGAACGGCACCAATAATCTGAGTAATTCTACCCAGGCAATCGCTATTGCTTTTATTATTTGCCATCGCTCTATTTCTCCTTGCTTTTTTATATTGTTTTCCTCATTACTGCGCCGCTTTAATCGCTCGGCTTTGCCGAGACTATGCGCATTGACGAGATTATGGCAGGCGACGCGCAGGCACAAATCCTGCGATTGAGAACATTCCTGACTTTGAATCTTCCATCTTATCTCCCAAATCAGGAGATAGCCGCCGCGCCGGCTATAATCTCGGTTAATTCCTGAGTAATAGAGCCCTGACGCGCTCTATTGTATTTCAGAGTCAGATCACTGATCATTTCTTCCGCATTGCTGGTAGCAGAATCCATCGCCTGCATTCTTGCCCCGTTTTCACTGGCAACCGCTTCGACTAATGCGCCGTAAAAGAGACTGGTAATGTACTTCGGAATAATCGTATCAAGCGCTTCCTCTTCATTCGGCTCATAATTCATCAGCACGTTTGAGCCGGCCGCCTGCTCCATTTCATTTTCGTCAAATTCTATCGGAAGCAGCTTCATTAATTTCGGCTCATGACTGACCGTATTTTTAAAATGAGTATACGCGAGATAAATCTCTCCGATTTCTCCGTTTGTATAGGCGTCAAGTACTGTTTTACAAAGTGCAGCCGCGTTTTCATAGGCCGGGGATTCAATCATACCGGACTCGTCGGCCTTAATGGAATATCCGCGTCTTGACAGCGCTTCATGTCCCTTGCTGCCGATCGCATAAATTTCCACGTCCTCTTTTAAAAGTCCGCTTGCGGTCACTGTTTTTACCACATTAGAGTTGTAGCCTCCGGCAAGTCCGCGGTTCGATGTAATCACCACAACAGCTTTCTTATCCGATCCTCCTGCTTTTAAGTACGGATGGTCTACATTACCCGACTTCGCCAGCATGGAAGTAACCGTCTGATACATATAATTAAAATATGGATTCGTCTGCTCCGCCCTGTTTTTTGCTTTCTGCAATTTTACGGTGGAAACAAGCTTCATGGCTTTTGTGATCTGCTGCGTACTCTGTATGCTGCCTTTTCTTCTTTTTATGTCCCTCATCGAGGCCATAAGAAAACCTCCTTCTGCCGCAATCCTGCGGCCGCGAAATCACATGGCAAATCTGCTTATTTCATAAACTCGGATTTACATTCTTCAATCGCTTTTACAAGCTTCTTTTCCGTTTCCTCATTCATCGCCTTTTCGGTGCGGATTGATTCCGGTACCTCCGGATATTTCGTTTCCACATACTCAAACAGCGCTTTTTCAAAAGGAAGGATATCGGCAACCGGAATATCAATTAAATATTTTCTGGTTGCAGCGTAAATAATCATTACCTGCTTTTCAACCGCCATCGGCTGATACTGCGGCTGCTTTAACATTTCACGAATACGCTCGCCCTGTGCAAGCTTTTCCGTCGTATCCGCATCCAGCTCGGAACCGAACTGTGCGAACGCCGCAAGCTCGCGGTACTGCGCCAGCTCGACACGAATCGGAGCCGCAATTTTCTTCATTGCTTTAATCTGCGCCGCGCCGCCTACACGAGATACGGAAAGGCCCGCGTTAATCGCCGGACGGAAACCAGAGTTAAACATTTCTGTCTCCAGATAAATCTGACCGTCGGTAATAGAAATTACATTCGTAGGAATATATGCGGAAACGTCGCCCGCCTGTGTTTCGATAATCGGCAGCGCCGTCAGCGAACCGCCGCCCAATTTGTCGGAAAGTCTCGCCGCGCGCTCTAAAAGTCTTGAATGCAGATAGAATACATCGCCCGGATACGCCTCACGTCCCGGCGGTCTCTTAAGCAGCAGAGAAAGTGTACGGTATGCCGTCGCATGCTTACTCAAATCGTCATAGACGACAAGCACATCCTGTCCGTTCTCCATCCACTCTTCTCCGATTGCACAGCCTGCATACGGTGCAATATACTGTAGCGGTGCAAGCTCGCTGGCCGTAGAAGCTACTACGGTCGTATAAGACATTGCGCCAAATTCTTCAAGTGTATTTACAATCGACGCTACGGTAGAAGCCTTCTGCCCGATTGCAACATAAATACATTTTACATTCTGTCCCTTCTGGTTGATAATCGTATCAATGGCAATTGCCGTCTTACCGGTCTGTCTGTCTCCGATAATCAACTCACGCTGTCCTCTTCCGATTGGAATCATGGAATCGATTGCCTTGATACCGGTCTGCAGCGGCGTGTCAACGGATTTTCTCGCAATAACGCCGGATGCCACGCGTTCAATTTGCCGGTATTTATCCGTTACAATCGGTCCCTTGCCGTCAATCGGCTGTCCCAATGCATTGACAACGCGTCCGGACATGGCGTCACCGACCGGAACTTCCACAACGCGTCCGGTGGTTTTTACGGTATCGCCCTCGTTAATGTTTTTCTGGGAACCCAGTAATACGGCTCCGACATTGTCTTCTTCGAGGTTTAACACCATTCCATATACTTCGCCGGGAAATTCCAAAAGCTCTCCCTGCATTGCATTATTAAGACCGTGAATACGGGCAATACCATCCGCTACCTGAATAACGGTACCCACGTCAGCTACTTCCAGCTGCGCCGCATACCGTTTAATCTGTTCTTTAATTACGGAACTTATTTCTTCTGGTTTTAAATTCATGGAGCGCATTCACCTGCTTTCAACTGTATTTTTGATAATTCGCGCGTCAGATCGTATAGTTTGGTCCGAACGCTTCCGTCAACGACTCTGTCGCCGATTCGGATTACCATACCGCCGATTAAACCGGCGTCGACATTATAATGCATTTCAAATTTCACGTATTTTGTAGTCTCTAATAACCGCTTTTCCACCGCCGACTTCTGAACATCCGATAATTCTCCGGCAGAAGTCACATAAGCGGTTCCGATATTTTTGTATTCTTTTACTTTATCAATAAAGTAGGTAAATACGCTCTCCGCTTCCTCAAAATGGCCTTTATCGACGATCATGCGGAGCAGGCCTACAAGTTCCTCCGAAACTTTTCCTGAAAAAATGTCTGTAATGATTTGAATCTTCTCTTCTTTTACAATCTTCGGATGACCCATCAGTTTGAATAGCTCTCTGTTTTCCGAAAGCGCTGCCGCAACTGCTTTTGCTTCTTCCCAAAATTCATCAAGCTGTCCCTTTTCAAGAGCGGCTTCAAACAGTGCATCACCGTATGTTTTTGATACTAGCTTTGCCATGTCGAATCACCCATTTCTTTCAATGTCTGTTCTACCAGCGTATCCTGAATTGCCGTATCAATTTTAGCTGCAACTACTTTTGCTGCCATCATGGATGCAACGGCTATCATTTCCTGTTTTACCTCATCCATCGCGCGCTTCTTTGAAAGCTCTGCTTCCTCGTTTGCTCTCTGGATAATACGGGCAGCCTCTTCCTTTGCCTCGTTTTCAATGCGGGACGCATTTTTCTGCGCCTTTCCACGGGCTTCGCTTAAAATATGCTCTGCTTCCTTTTCTATATCCTTCAGTTTTCCTTCATATTCTGCTTTTAATGCGGCCGCGTCCTTCTTATCCGCATTTGCGGTATCGATATCGGACGCTATTTTATCCTGTCTGTCCTTTAACATCTTACGTACCGGATTAAACAGCAGATAAGACATGGCAAGGAACAGGAAAAATACCGCGATTGCAATCAGCAGCGTATCAAAGAGGAGCTGAGGGTCAAGACCAAAAAGAAATTCCATCTTCTACCACTGGCCTCCCTTCCGAGTTTTATTGTTTTTTAGCCTAACGGCTGAACGAAAAGTAAAAGCATTGCGATAAGCAAACCATAAAGACCGGTTGTCTCCGCTACGGCCTGGCCTAAAAGCATGGTAGACATAATGTCTCCTTTTGCTCCCGGATTTCTACCTACTGCAGCCGCGCCGTGTCCTGCCGCGATACCCTGACCGATACCAGGTCCGATACCTGCGATAACTGCCAAACCTGCGCCGATTGCCGAGCATGCCATAATTAAATCATGTCCTGAAATATTCATAATTGTTATTCCTCCTGAAAAATAAAATGTTATTCGGTTTCGTAATTCTGGCTGATATAGGTCATCGTCAGCATACAGAATACGTAAGTCTGAATTGCACCTGAAAACAGGTCAAAATACAGATGGAGCGCCGCAGGCCAGATAATCGCCAGCTTGCTTAACAGTCCATATACAAGCGCCATCATAACCGTTCCCGACAAGACGTTTGCGAACAAACGCAGCGATAAGGAAATCGGAACTGCAATCTCGCTGATTAAGTTAATCGGAAACCAGATTGGCAGCCACGGCGGCAGCGGAGAACACATATCCTTCCAAATCTGTTTCAGCGGCAGGTTTTTAAACTGCGTGATGTGGATTAAGGAAAATGTGATAAGACCAAGCGCTAAAGTCGTACCGTAATCCGCCGTCGGTGGTCTTAAGCCGAACAGACCGGATATGTTGCTTAGGAAAATAAAGATAAAAATAGTCAGGATGTAGTTTGCAAACTTCGGCGCCGCCACCCTGCCCATTGTACCGTAAACAATTCCCTCCAGCTTTTCTACAAGCAGCTCCAGAATATTCTGAAAACCGCCCGGTACCTCCGTCGCATGTCTCATTTTAATATTTCCTGCGATTCCAAGCGCCAGCATCAGCAGTACTACAATGAGAATACAGACGTGTGATGTGGTAATCCAGACTTCATGACCAAAAAAGTTCACCGGAATCAACCCGTGTATCATAAAATCAATGTCATTTGCACCGGATTCCATCAGAATTGCGTGACTCACAATTTCACCTCCTTATGTGATTTCATTATTTTCATTGTCCGAAGACTCATCACCTCTTCCTTGTATTTTTAGTATCGTTTTATGTGTAAAAGGCTGTAAGTAAGCGGCTACTTTTAAGCCTAATACTCCCGCAAACGCACTGTAAAGATTCCCCAGGTTAAATTTCATCATTACAAAGAAAACAAACACAACTACTGCATAGCGCAGTATCGATTTCGCTATAATCTTTGCCTGCGCTTTTTCCTGGCCGTAAATATCCACCGCATCGCAGAGAACGGCCGCTATATTGACCGCCATCCCGCATGCTAAGAGGATTCCAATCAGCAGCCCGGTCGAAAAACGAAGTTTGTCGGATACAAACCAGACGCCAATAAGCTCAATCATAATACCATATACAATAATTCCCAGAATCAGCTCCGGCAATGCATTATTTAATCTTCTTAACATCCTTTTCTTTCCTGCCGTCTCCCAGACCGTAGATCTTTTTTGCCATTTTATAGATATTGGTAAACCCCGCCAGCGCCCCGACGAGAAACAGCGGCACGGTGATAATGGGTATGTCGTATTTCTTTCCCAGCCATACGCCTAACATCGTGCAAAGACAGATCGGAACAATCATGTTCAGTCCGAACTGCAAAATTAAAGTCAGGGACGACAATACTTTTCTCCGGTTCTTCATTTTGCTACCCCGTACAAATCACTATACTTTTCCATTATATCATTTTTCTATCTTTTGTCCATAAAATAATGCGTAACGCCGTAACTATTTATGCAACTTTTCCCCGTTTCCTTTTCTACAATGTGATTCCGATTTCCCGCCCCGTATGTTCATACTGCTGCAAAACCACGCCCGCCGAACGCAGCATTCGTTTAGAAGCAATGACGGGAGGCGTTCCGTCATATTTGTCGCTGTCGTATACGATCCGTTTAATCCCCGACTGAATAATCGCTTTCGCGCATTCGTTGCACGGAAACAGCGACACATAAATAGTCGCTCCTTCCAGGCTGCCTCCCCGATAATTTAAAATGGCGTTGAGTTCACTGTGGGTAGTATACAAATATTTGTTCTCCAGCGGACCGCCGTCTCTCTCCCACGGATATTCGTCGTCCGAACATCCGATCGGAAGTCCGTTATAGCCCATTGACAAAATTTTATGATCGGAACTTACAATACATGCCCCCACCTGTGTATTCGGGTCTTTAGACCGCATACCGCTAAGCTTCGCAACTCCCATAAAATACTCGTCCCAGCTGATATAATCCTCTCGTTTTCCGCCCATATCCCCCTCATCTATTTCGTTCCGAAAATACGGTCGCCTGCATCTCCCAGTCCCGGAACGATGTATCCGTGATCGTTTAAATGGTCATCTAACGCTCCGATGTAAATATCCACGTCGCCATGCGTCTCCTGCATTTTCTTCACGCCTTCGGGCGCGGCGATAATACACATCAGGTGAATGCTCTTTACTCCCTTTTCCTTTAACATCTGAATTGCCGCAATCGCGGAACCACCGGTGGCAAGCATCGGGTCTACGACAAATACCTCACGATTTGCGCAGTCCTCCGGCAGCTTGCAATAATATTCCACCGGCTCTAATGTCGCGGGATCACGATACAATCCGATATGGCCTACTTTCGCAGCGGGTATCATGGTCAGCATACCGTCTACCATTCCGAGACCCGCGCGCAGAATCGGCACAACCGCAAGCTTTTTTCCTTTTAACTCCTTCACGGTCGTACGACAGATCGGCGTATCAACTTCTACATCCGTAAGCTTTAAATCACGGGTTGCCTCGTAACATTCCATCATGGCAATTTCACTGACCAGCGTACGAAAATCCTTTGAGCCGGTTTCCGCTCTGCGGAGCAGCCCTATCTTATGCTGAATCAACGGATGATCCATAACTACTATTTTTGACATTGTTTTTCTCCTTCCGGGAACGTCATATTTCGTTTTATTCCGCCCTTCGTATCACGTCTGATTATTTATGCTTCATTCAGAAGATTCACCAATTTATAAATGGATTTCTTCATCGTTTCATAACACAGCCCGTACGACTGCAGCGTTCCTCCGTACGGATCCAGTATCTCCAGCTCGTCGCCTACCAGCTCTGTTAATACAAAAAGATTCTCCGGTATGACACTTCCGTATTTCTCCAGAATTTTTTCCAACTGTGTACGCTCCATCACCAGTACCAGCGTATCCTCCGTAAAATCTTCCTCTGATAATTGTGTGGAAGAAAAGTCCTCCATTGAAATTCCGTTGCTTTTCATCACAGCTTCCGCCTTCTGATTCAACGGTTCCGGAAAAAGTACTACAAGTCCTCTGCTTTCAATTGTTGCCGGATGTTTTAACGTATATTCACTTAAGATTCCCGCCGCCATCGGCTCACGGCAGGTTCCGCTTTCCGCTACAAATAGTATCCTGTTAAACTGCCTCATAAAATACCCAGCCTTTCTTTTCTTAAGGTCTTCCATGCGGCAAAATAAGGCTCACACATATAAAATCCGATGTCCCGCCGCCTTTTTAAGGCGGTTCATAACTGCCTCGAAAAGCCCTTTCGCCGCAAAGCTTTCGGAATAAATGATATCAACCTCTGATTGATCAAATTCCCGCAAAATTTTATATAAATGACGCGCAATCGCATCCTTATCCTCTCTCGCACCAATACTTACCGTAAAATCGCTCAGATACTGTTCTTTTGTTTCGTCGGTCGCAATTACTCCAACCTTTAACCCCTCCTTCTTTTTTGTTTTGATCAGCTCATTGATGCTTTTTACTACAGATGCCATATCGCCTTCTACCAGCACCAGCTCCGCTTTCGGCGCATAATGCCTGTATTTCATCCCAGGCGCTTTCGGTTTTAATCCCGACTGTCTGCCGGTCTCCTGCTCTCCCGCAAGAATGCCGGGGTCCATAAAGACTTCCACTCCAAGCGCTTCTTCCAGCATTTCTTTTGTAATATAACCCGGCCGCAGAATGACAGGCCTTTGTTCCGTTAGATCTACAATCGTCGATTCCAATCCGATTCCTACGGGTCCGCCGTCCAGAATCAACGGTATCCTTCCGTTCATATCAAATGCAACATGCGACGCTTCCGTAGGGCTCGGCTTTCCGGATGTGTTTGCGCTTGGAGCCGCAATCAGGCAGCCGCTTTCCTTAATCAGCGCAAGCGCTGCGGCATGATTCGGCATCCTGACCGCAACCGTTTCCATTCCGCCGGTCGTTTCGTAAGGCACCCTGTCATTCTTCCAAACGATAATGGTAAGCGGCCCCGGCCAAAATGCAGCCGCAAGCTTAAGCGCGGTTTCCGGCACTTCTTTTGCAATCAAGGCAAGCTCTTTTATCTCCTGAATATGTACAATCAAAGGGTTGTCCGAGGGCCGGCCTTTCGCCGCATATATTTTCTTAGAAGCGTCCGGCCGCAGCGCGTCCGCGCCGAGTCCGTATACTGTTTCCGTCGGAAACGCCACCAGTTCCCCCTGCCGGATCAGCTCCGCCGCTTTTTTTATAACCTCCGTATCAATATGGCGGGAATCTATTTTCAACAATTGGGTCTGCATTTTTCCTCTCATTCCGCCGTTTTACGGCATCCACGTAAAACTTTATCCTATTTCCCCTATTGCAATCCATTATGGCACAATTCCTATTTTTAGGCAACCTTCTTTTATATGGTACGCCCTTGCAAATGCCGGTCATTGTCTTGTATGCACTTTAGTACACGTTTTTTTTCACGAATGACTTGTAATGCAATTTTTTTTGTATTAGAATAATCAATAGGCTATCCGTTTCGATAGCGCAAAAAGATTTTATTTTTTAAGGAGGAAAATATTATGGCATACGTAATTTCAGATGCTTGTGTAAGCTGCGGTACTTGTGAGCCGGAATGCCCGGTAGGCGCAATCAGCCAGGGTGACAGCCAGTACCAGATCGATGCAGGTACTTGTGTAAACTGCGGTACATGTGCAGGAGTTTGTCCTACAGGAGCTATCAGCGAAGAGTAATCTTTGAAGAAAGCAAAAATCAGACACATAAAGACCCTGTCTCCGTAAGCGGAGAACAGGGTCTTTTTACAGAAACAAAGCGACTTCTCAGATTTTCTTTGTTTTCTGTGCACGGTTCTTTTTCCAGTTTTTAATCCCGAAGCTTCTTTTCTTTTTCAGGTTCCCTCGGATCGCCTCGTCAAGAATGCGAAAGTGTTCTTCTTCCGCCTCTTCCCGCTCACGCATCAGATAATTCATCTCTTTTAATACCTGTTCGCTTACATTGTCGCTGATGTTTTTACTCAGCGCCTCGTTATTTGCCGCGATTGCCTTTTCTACTATTTCTGTCATTAATTCCGTAAACTGTGCCATCCGATCCGTATTGTCAAGAATGCTCTTTGTATTCTCCTTCGACGACACCATATACGGGCTGCGAAACAGGACTGTCCCCTGAAGAGACTTATCCGTCAGGTCCGTATCCAGCCCCGAAGTCAGCTCCGGTAATTTTTCGGAAATATTTCCGCTATGTACGATCATGCGAATTGCCTTTAACTGATAGCCTTTTTCTTTCAATTCTTTTATTTTCAAAAAATCATTTATATTTTCCTGCGTATAATACCTGTGGCCCATTTCGTTTCTCGGAATATCCAGCTCAAGTTCATCTTCCCAGTAACGCAATACATGCGACTCCACATTTACTAAACTCGCGGCGTCGGAAATCATGTAACGTACCTTTTCCATTGCTTGTCCTCCTTCTAAGCAGCAGGGATTGCCGCAATAATGCGACAGCCCTTTTCTTGTTTTTATTATAGCTTTATTAAATTCGGCACACAATGAAAATCGCTCGCCTTATTTTGACAGCCTTCGCGTTTTTTCTGCTACTGAATAATACCGCATCCGATTTTTTCTCCCGAATTGCCGGACGGCTGTGTCGTAAAATCGTCCGGTTCCGCATGAACGACAATCGATCGTCCAATGATCTCCGGAATCGTTATCCGTTTATCATAAAACGCCATCCATGCATAGCCTTCATTTCCGAGCAGCGGCATCAGATCCCCGGTATGATTGGGATGGTCCGCTTTTGTTCTGCTGTAATGATTTCCCGTTTGATCAAACGGTTTCGTACAGTCGCCTTTTTCATGGATATGCAGCGCATATACATTCACGGCGCCTTTTTTTGTTACGTTTGGCAGATTGAACAATTCCGCCTCTACTAAGACACCGTCGTTTTGAGTCCTGTAGAATTTTACCAATCCATTTAAATCCGGATATTTGTCATTTCCCGTAATCCACGCAACCGCATCCGGGTTTCCGATTCTTAAAATGTCATTATAAAGCGTTCCGGGCATACTTTCTCTCATAAAAATCCCCCGCCGTAAAGCTTTTCTTTCTATTTAATATATGTATCCGGGCAGCGGAGGGATACAGCAAATAAAAAGGAGGCTTCAAAACGGGCGGCTTTACTGCTTTTATTTTTCCATATTTCCGAATTTTGTGTACTGCGGCAGCCAAACCAGATTGATTGTTCCGATCGGACCGTTTCTCTGTTTTGCAATGATAATTTCGGAAATACCTTTCATATCCGAATCATGATTGTAATAATCGTCGCGGTAAATAAACATAACCACATCGGCGTCCTGCTCGATGGCTCCCGATTCGCGCAAATCCGACAGCATCGGACGGTGATCCGGGCGCTGTTCCACGGCGCGGGAAAGCTGCGACAATGCAATAACGGGAATTGACAGTTCACGGGCAAGCGCCTTTAACGATCGGGAAATTTCCGAAATTTCCTGTTGTCTTGAATCCGACGAACGGCCGGAACCGGACATTAATTGCAAATAGTCGATCATAATCAGCTTTAAATTATGTTCGAGCTTATATTTCCGGCATTTGCTCCGAAGCTCCGAAATGGAGATTCCCGGCGTATCGTCAATAATCAGCTTTGAATTTCCGATCACGCCCGCTCCCTCAATCAGTTTCTCCCAATCGGCGTCCGAAAGATTTCCGGTACGAAGCGCCTGCGCGTCCACATGCGATTCCAATGAGAACAGACGATTTACAAGCTGCTCTTTCGACATTTCCAAAGAAAAAATCGCCGTACACAAATCTTCATGAAACGCGGTGTACTGGGCAATATTTAATGCAAACGCCGTTTTTCCCATAGAAGGACGCGCTGCAATCAAAATCAGATCGGACGGCTGAAGTCCCGCCGTCCGATAGTCCAAGTCGATAAAACCTGTCGGTATTCCGGTTACATTCCCCGATGCTTTGGCAGAATTTTCGATTTTTTCCAGCGCGTTCATAACTACCTGACGAATCGGTACATAATCACTGCCGCTGCCGCGCGCGGAGATCAGATCGAAAACTTTTTTTTCGGTCAGATCCATTACGGAATCAATGCTTTCTCTTCCGAGATAACATTCGTTTTCAATTTCTTCATTTAATTTAATCAGCCTGCGGCGCAGCGCATGATCTTTTACGATTTTCGCATAATACTTTACATTTGCCGAAGTCGGAACCGCTGTTATCAAATCCCGCACGTAGTCCAGGCTTGCAATTTCATCCGGAACGTCCTTTTCTTTTAATCTGTTCTGCAGTGTGATAAGATCGACCGGAAGGCCGGCGCCGTACAGTTCAATCATCGCATCAAACAATACGCCGTACTGGCGATAGTAAAAATCGTCGCCGACCAGCATTTCCATTGCGGTCAGAATGGCGTCTTTGTCCATTATCATAGAACCTATTACAGACTGCTCGGCCTCCAGACTGTTCGGCATAATCCGCTTTATAAGCGTCTCTTCCATAATCTATTCCTCTGTCACATGTACAATTAACGTTCCGGTCACTTTCGGATGAAGCTTAATTCCCACTTCTACCATACCAAACGATTTGATTGCCTCCGGAAGCAGCATCTTCTTTTTGTCCAGTTCCAGACCAAGCTGCTTTTTCGCTTCCTGCGCAATTTCTTTTGTGGATACGGAGCCGAAAATTCTTCCTCCCTCTCCGCCTTTCATCTTAACGACTACTTTTTTATCTTTCAATTCCTCCGCAAGCGCAAGCGCCGCCTCATAATTTTCCTGTGCGACTTTATCCGCATGCTGATTTTTCAGTTTTAAATCATTTAAGTTTTTCGCATTTGCTTCAACGCCAAGCTTTTTCGGAAAAATCGCATTGCGCGCATAACCGTCGCTTACGTTTACAATTTCCCCTTTTTTCCCAAGCGCTTTTACGTCTTCTAACAAAATTACTTTCATTCCGTCCTCCGTTCCGCCGCCGCGCGGCTTTCTGCATGTCTGTATTTCTTATTTATCTGCAATGGCCCCTTCTTTTAACATATCGTCAAGCGTACTTTGAATCATACGTTTGGCTTCCGCTACGGTGCAGTTCGTAAGCTGCGCTCCTGCGACATTCAAATGTCCGCCGCCGCCGAGGCGCTCCATAATAAGCTGCACGTTAATTTCGTCAATCGAACGGGAACTTACGTATATCTTTCCCTGATATTCTGTCAGTACAAAAGAAGCCTTGATTCCAACAATATTTAAAAGTTCGTTTGCCGCCTGTGCACCTACAATTGTAGGGCTTTCTACATTATCTGCAGGACAGACGGAAATCGCAAACGCGCCGCGGTAAACCTCCGCACGACGGACCGCTTCGGCTCTTGCTTTATACGCCGTCATGTCGTCCCGCAGCAGCTTTCGCACACGCGTTACCTCGGCGCCCGCCCTTCTTAAATACGCGGCGGCTTCAAAGGTTCTGACGCCTGTTTTCGTAACAAAATTATTGGTATCTATCAAGATTCCGGCATAGATACAGTCCGCCTCGCAAGGCTCAAGTCTGATATTTTCGGAAAAATACTGCAGTACTTCGGCTATCATTTCACACGCGCTTGAAGCATACGGCTCAATATAGGAAAGTACCGGATTCTCAATGACTTCGCTTCCCTGCCTGTGGTGATCAAACACACAGACCGTATCGGTTCTTTTCAACAATTCCGGACATTCCGTATAGCTTGGGCGATTCGTATCGACTACCATAACCAGCGTGTTGTGATTGGTAATAGAAAGCGCCTCTTCGCTGTTAATAAATAAGTCCGCCGGATATCCTCTTTCTTCCGTAAAGCATTCTACCAGAGGTCTTAACGATGTTGTGACTTCGTTTATGACAATCTGCGCTTTCTTTCCCAGTACTTTCGCAGCGCAGTATACGCCGATAGCCGCGCCGAGGGAATCCACATCGCTGATAGAATGGCCCATAATAACGACATGTTCTCTGCTTTCTAACATTTCCCGCAGGGCATGCGCCTTGACTCTCGCTTTCACACGGGTATTCCGCTCTACCTGCTTTGTTTTTCCGCCGTAATAAGAGACCTCTTCTCCTTCACGCACCACAACCTGATCTCCGCCGCGTCCCAACGCAAGGTCGATACCCATGCGGGCATACTCGTAATTCTGATTATAGCTGACTCCTTCGGAGCCGATTCCGATACTTAACGTAACGGCCATTTCGTTTCCGACTTTTACCCCTTTTACATCTTCAATCAGGCTGAATCTGTCCTGTTTTAGCTGATCCAGATATTTGTGCCGGAATACAATAAAATACTTGTCCTTTTCTATTTTCCTGACTAATGCGTCAATCTCCGCAAAGTATTTGTTTACCTTCCGGTCGACTAACGCCGTAAGCAGCGAACGTTTTACCTCTTCGATACTGTTTAAGGCTTCCTCGTAATTGTCAATATATACAAGCCCCGCTACAAGCTGCTGTTCTCTGTTGTCGCGGATGTACTGATTCAGCTCCGTTTCATCAAACAAATACAGCGCCGTCAAATATTCGCTTCCTTCTTCCAGCGATACAATTTCGCTTTCTTCAGTGAGCGAATCAAAATAGATTCTGCGCATTGTCGCACGATAAAACTTCTCCCCCAGCTCCAGATTTACCGCGTATACATCCTCATCTTTCTGCAAAAGCTCTTTGGTCAGACTCGGAAATACCGTCGTAATAGACTTATGATATTTTTTTTCTTTTCCCGTTATTTCCGTAAATTTGTCATTGACCCATAACAGCCGCGCATTATAGTCCAAAAGCGCATAAGGAACCTCCATTTCGTTCAAAAGCTGCTTTTGTACGGTAGCATATCTTGTGGCAAAATTTATCATTTCGTTTAAAAGCTGCGTTCTGCTTTTTCTGCCTACAAGCTGCATGGTAACAAAATAAACTGCAATTAATCCGGAAAATAAAATACCGTCCGTAATATTATGTCTGTATAGCAGAATATTAAAAAGAATTAATAATATGGTAAAAAACAGCGGGAGATATAGATAAAATCGCAGTTTTCCTTTTATTTCTACTGTAGTTTTCATTCACTCTCATACCCCGTTTAAATCAACAATTTGGAAATATCTTTTGATATTTATATTATCTCAAAGTATCATGATTCTTTATTATACCATTTTACCGGCTCAATATAAAGCATATTTTTATATTAGGCGGCTGCCCGTAGAATCGAATCCGAACCGTTACAAAAAAAATCCCCTTTTAAACCAATCCCATTCGTCAAGCCATTCTTACTATGTGCTTTAACGAAATGGCATCACTTTAAAAGGGTCGCATTTTATTCGTCCAATGTTAAATAAATTCCTTTGTCCATGTCGTCAATTAAATTATTCGATAAAATCTGCGTTCCGGTTACCGCGGCAGGAAGCGTGTCTGAAAACAGCTCTTCCTGCTCCAGATACCCGGCCTGCTCTACTTTTGTATTGTAACGGCAGGTAATATATCCGGTTTCAAGAACACTGCTGCATACCGGAAAAATAATCTCCCGCCATCCGTTTTCCACGGTGTCGCTTATGATTACAGGTGTTCTTACGCCTGCAAAACTGCCGATTACATGAAAATCGCTTCCATTCTCTTCCAGCAGCAGCACACAATCTCCGCCGTCCTTCATTGTATATTCGCCGATTACGGCTGCTGCAATTTCATTCTTGCCGTCTTCGTTTAAATCAACATAATTATAGTAATACCTTGTTTCCGCCAGGCGCTCGTCCGGTATTTGGTAATATTCCGTTAAAAAAGCCGCAAGCAAAGGATTATGTTCCGTCTCCGAAAAAACGATTGTCAGATTCGGAACATCCGGTCCTTCCCCAAGCGCGTCAAAAAAAGAATCCTGTTCGTTTTCCTTCTCTGTCGGCTCACTACAGCCCTGACATATAACAAAAAACAGTAGCAATGCCGTTAATAGCCCTGTCCGTCTGATAAGTGATTTCCGTTTCATGATGTCGGATACTCCTGTCTGCTTATAGATATGTATCAAGTTACGCCGTTTTTCAGATATAAAAATCCGGTCGCCTGACTAAGCCATAATAGCATATAATATGCAGGAAAATCCTTAATAATATATTAATTTTTACGAAATATTGCTGACAAATTCTTCAAAAAAAGAGGATGCCGCAGCATCCTCCTATATAAAACGTTTATTCGCATACGTACGGCATAAGCGCAACATGACGCGCTCTTTTAATCGCCGATGTTAATGCTCTCTGATGTTTCGCACAGTTACCTGTAATACGGCGCGGAAGAATTTTTCCTCTCTCAGAGATGTATCTTTTTAATTTGTTTGTATCTTTGTAATCAATTACATTATCTTTACCGCAGAATACACAAACTTTTTTTCTTCTATGCATCGGACGTCTCTTCATGGAGCCGCCTTCTTTATCTGCTGCCTTATTAAAAGCCATGATTTCCTCCATTCTGCCGCCAATTGCGGCGCTAACTTAAAACTGATGCCGGCCGGTCAACAAAAGGCTCTGCTTGCAGAACTCCTAGTTAAACGGCAGCTCTTCGTCTATTCCGTCAGGAATATTCATAAAACCGTCTCCTGCGGCGCTGCCGGGCGACGGTCTGTCAACCGGTATAAATCCGGAATTATCTCCGCCCGCGTTTTTGCTTTCCGCAAATTCGCACTCTTCAACAACCACGTCTGTAGTGTACACTTTCTGGCCGTCTCGATTCGTATAGCTTCCGGTCTGAATACGCCCGGTAATCGCTACTTTTGTTCCCTTGCGGAGATACTTTTCCGCAAATTCACCAAGACGACCGAATGCTACGCAGCCGATAAAATCCGCGCTCTGCTGATCGCCGTCTCTCTTAAATCTGCGGTCCACCGCGATTGTATATCTTGCAACTGCGGTTGCCTGCTCCCCCTGGGAATAGCGAACCTCGGGATCTCTGGTCAATCGTCCCATAAGAATCACTTTATTCATATGCGGTTTCCTCTTTTCAAATCTATGCCTCGTCTTTTCTGACACATAAGAAACGAAGAATGTTGTCCATAATACGAACGTCCTGCTCAACGGCTGCGGGCACGTTTGCTTCCGCATCAAACTGAATGAAGTAGTAATAACCTTCGGTCATCTTCCGAATCTCGTAAGCAAGCTTTTTCTTGCCCCAGTCTTCTACTTCCGTTACCGTACCGCCGGCGCGAGTAATATACTCCTTCGCCTTTTCTACGGTTGCCGTTCTCGCATCATCCTCGATCTTTGCACTAACGACGAGCGCTAACTCATACTTATTCATGCAATTTTCCTCCTTTTGGTCTCTGGCCCATCTTCCGGTTCCGAAAAATGAGCAAGGATAATTTTAACATATCACAAGCAGTTACTATAGCATGGTTTTCGCGGAATTTCAAGCTTTTTTTCGGATTTCTTTCGTATTTTTTTCCACAAGCTTTCTTGCAATCATAATCTGATGACCGCACCCGGTACATTTTAACCGAAAATCTGCCCCTACGCGCAAAATTTCCCACTCGCTGCTGCCGCAGGGATGCTTTTTTTTCAGGCGGACGATGTCGCCCACTTCATAATTGATTCCGTTCATGCTTTTCCCCGTTTCCCCGCCGTCTGCGGCGGCGCAAATATTGCTCTGTCTGATTACTCTGCGATCTCATACTGCATCATTTCGTATTTCAGTTTTATACCTTCTGAAATCTCTGCGGGAAGCAGCGCCCGTGCGACCAGCTTCGGTTCCGCAGAAGAATCGTCTGTCCGCTTCAGATTTGCATAATCTCCGTCAATACTCAGCACTTCATAGTAAAGCGTTTCAAACATCTGACATCTCCCTGTTCTTTCAATAATAATATTTGAATTTATCCGACAGTCAGTTTTCCAAAAATCTCACCCAGTCCCGCCTGGATGACAAGATCCGCCCTGCCGTCCATCGGCGTCGTGGATTTATTAATTAAAACCAGCTTATTTCCTCTGTAGTAGTCAATTAATCCTGCCGCCGGGTAGACCGCAAGCGAGGTGCCGCCAATAATCAGCATATCCGCATGACTGATATAAAATACGGCGTCTTCCAACGTCTTCTGATCCAAACCTTCCTCATATAATACGACATCCGGTTTAATCTGTCCGCCGCACGAATCACAAAGCGGAATATCTTTTGAATCCAGAATATACTGCGCGTCAAAATTTTTTTTGCATTTTCTGCAATAATTCCTGTGCACGCTTCCGTGAAGCTCCAGCACGGTTTTGCTGCCCGCCGCCTGATGAAGCCCGTCTATATTCTGTGTAATTACGGCTTTCAGCTTCCCGGCCCGTTCCAGTTCGGCAAGCATTTTATGCGTAATATTCGGTTTCGCGTCTATACATAACATTTTTTCCCGGTAAAAACGGTAAAATTCTTCCGTGTTCCTTTCATAAAAGGAATGACTTAAAATTGTTTCCGGCGGATAGTCGTATTTTTGGTGGTACAGGCCGTCGACACTCCGAAAATCCGGTATACCGCTCTCTGTCGAAACGCCTGCGCCGCCGAAAAATACAATATTATCGGATTCTTCTACCATTTTTCTGAATTTTTCCGAATCAGCCATAGGACCTCCCTCCCCGATAAAAAAGACTGTTTTTTCATTTACTGTTACTGATTGTAACATAGATACCTGGAGTGAGGACAGAATTTTTTTGTGTTTCGGCTCTATTCACCTATTTCCCGGATTAAATTTACCATCTCAATCGCTCCGACCGCACAGTCATATCCCTTGTTTCCGGCCTTTGTACCGGCCCGTTCAATCGCCTGTTCGATATTGTCCGTCGTAAGTACGCCAAACATCACCGGAATGCCGCTTTCAAGTGAAACGGCGGCAATCCCTTTCGAAACCTCGCTGCAGACATAATCATAATGGCTGGTAGACCCGCGGATAACCGCGCCCAGGCAGATCACGGCGTCATACTTTCCGCTTTTTGCCATTTTTGATGCAATCAGTGGAATTTCAAATGCGCCCGGTACCCACGCCACCTGAATGTCCTCCTCCTTTACGTCATGACGGAGCAGTCCGTCAAGCGCGCCGCTTAAAAGCTTTGATGTAATAAATTCATTAAACCTTGCGGCAACAATACCGATTCTGATTTTTTCCGATACCAGTTTTCCTTCAAATGTTTTCATAATTCCTCCTGTTTCATTTTATAATCTTAATAATCCAGAATGTGTCCCATACGCTTTTGCTTTGTTTTCAAATAAATCAAATCATGTACGGTCGCGTCCATTTGAATCGGTACGCGCTCCGTGATTTCTATCCCAAATTCCGAAAGCTGGTAGACCTTATCCGGGTTGTTTGTCAGCAGTCTCATACTTTTTACCCCAAGCTCCCGTAAAATCTGTGCGCCGATATAGTATTCGCGTGAATCGCCCGCAAAACCGAGCGCAAGATTCGCCTCTAACGTATCCATCCCCTGTTCCTGCAGTTCATAGGCGCGCAGCTTATTCATCAGCCCGATGCCGCGCCCTTCCTGGCGCATATAAAGCAGAATTCCCCGCCCTTCCTGTTCAATCTGCGTCATGGCTGCTGCAAACTGCTGCCCGCAGTCGCAGCGCAGCGAACCGAACGTATCGCCTGTGAGACATTCGGAATGCACGCGGCAGAGTACGTCTTTTCCGTCGCCGATCTCGCCTTTTACAAGCGCGACATGATGCTCGCCGTTTAACCGGTTTACAAATCCGTAAGCCATAAAATCACCGTATTTCGTAGGCATCTTTACGGCCGCAACCCGATCCGTCAGCGTTTCATGGCACTTACGGTAATTTTGCAGCGCCTGAATGGTAATAAATTTCATATTCCATTTTTTTGCCAGATTCATAAGCTCCGGCATCCGCATCATGGTCCCGTCTTCTTGCATAATTTCACAGCAGAGACCGCATTCCTTCAAACCGGCCAGCCGGCATAAATCCACGGTTGCCTCGGTATGGCCGCCGCGCTCTAACACGCCGTTTTTACGGGCAAGAAGCGGAAACATATGTCCCGGTCGGCGAAAATCCTCCGGTTTGGCGTCCTCCGCCACGCAGTGAAGCGCCGTTACCGAACGTTCCGCCGCGGAAATGCCCGTAGCAGTCGACACATGGTCAATTGACACGGTAAACGCCGTTTCATGATTGTCGGTATTCTGCTGCACCATCTGCGGAAACTTCAGCTTTCCGATAAATTCCTCCGACATCGGCATACAGATAAGCCCTCTTCCGTAGGTCGCCATAAAATTGATATTGGCTGTCGTGGCAAATTCCGCCGCGCAGATAAAGTCTCCTTCGTTTTCCCTGTTTTCATCATCCGTTACCAGAATAATTTTGCCGCTTTTTAAGTCGCAAAGCGCATCTTCTATACTATCAAATTCACTCATTTTTCCTCTCCCTTCCGCCGCTTCAGCGGCAATTTAATAAGGAAGAACTTTGTGCGTCGGCACAAATTCCGGGTTGAAAGCGTTTTTCTTTCAACCTTCCTCTCCCTTCCGCCGCCTAAAACCCGCAGCGGGCTAAAAAATCTCTTGTCAGGGCGCTCTCCTTCTGCTGCCCGGAAACCGAACCGAAAAGCTTCTCTACATATTTTCCGATAATGTCCGTTTCCAGATTTACCGAATCGCCTTCCCGCTTTCCGCTTAAAATGGTTTCTCTGACCGTGTGCGGTATCGTCGAAACGGAAAAGCAATCCGCCCCCGTTTCCGCCACGGTCAGGCTGATTCCGTCTATTGCAACGGAACCTTTTTCCACAATATAGCGCATAAGTTCCTCTCCCGCTTTCACCGTATACCAGACTGCGGTATCGTCACGCCGGATACGGACAATCGTTCCGACGCCGTCCACATGACCGGCGACAATATGACCGCCGAACCTTCCGTCCGCAGGCATTGCCCGCTCCAGATTAACGCGGCTTCCCCTCGTAAGGTGCGCCAGAGAAGAACGGTTTAGGGTTTCATGCATGACGTCCGCCGAAAACATACCGGAGGAAAACGAGACGACTGTCAGACAGATCCCGTTTACCGCAATGCTGTCGCCGATTTTCATGTCCGCAAGTATTAAATCGGCGCGTATGGTCAATACGGCGGAAGCCTGCCCCCGTCTGACTTCCCAGACAGTTCCCACTTCCTCAATGATTCCCGTAAACGTGATTCTCCACCTCGCTTTCTATTAAAAAATCCCCGTCAAGCTGCGTTATCATGCTGTTTTTTAAAAGAAACGCATCGGAAGGAGACGCGACGCCGGTTCCTTCTATCGGCGTTTTCGCCGTCTGCCCGCCGAACAGCTTCGGCGCAAGATACGCCTGTACTTTTTGTACGATTCCGCAATGTAACGCGGACCAGTTCAGCGTTCCTCCCCCTTCCAGCAAAATACTGTCAATCTGTTCCTGCCCCAGTTTTTCCATCAGCATTTGCAAATCTACATGACCTTCTTTTTCCTCTATGGGCATAATTCTGCATCCCGCAGTTTCATAAGGCCGCCACCGCTCTTTTTCGGTACGGCAGGTCGCAAGAATCGTCGGCGTCTCTTTTGCCGTAGCGACAACCTGCGCCGTAAGCGGCGTGCGAAGATTCGTATCGCAGATAATGCGGATCGGATTTTTACTGTCTTTCAGCCGGCAGGTCAGCAGCGGATCGTCTGCCAGCACCGTTCCGACTCCCGCCATAATCGCAGTATAACGGTGGCGCTGCTTTTGAACGTGCGCTCTTGCGCCTTCTCCGGTAATCCACTTCGACGCTCCGGTATAGGCGGCAATTTTACCGTCCATTGTCATGGCGTATTTCATTACAACAAACGGACGTTTTGTTTGTATAAAATGGAAAAATACTTCGTTTAGCCGATCGCATTCTTCTTTCAGCACATGCTCCGTTACCTCGATCTGATGTTCTCGCAGCATTCGGATTCCTTTTCCCGCGACAAGCGGATTCGGGTCGTCCGATCCGATTATTACCCGGCGAATCCCCGCTTCCAGAATAGCCTCCGTACAGGGCGGCTGCTTTCCGTAATGGCAGCACGGTTCTAATGTGACATAAAGAGCCGCTCCTTCGGTTGATTCGCGGCAGGAAGTTAATGCGTTCCGCTCGGCGTGAGGCCCGCCGTATTTTTCATGCCATCCCTGCCCGATCACTTTTCCGTCTTTTACAAGAACAGCCCCCACCATCGGGTTCGGCGACGTCCATCCCATTCCTTTCTTCGCAAGCGCAAGCGCAAGCCGCATATATTCTTCGTCATTCATAACGATAAGATTCCTTTCTCCCACGTTTTGGGCGGATAAAAAAACCCCGGGCAAAAGCTCAGGGCAAAGCAAAGGAAACAAAGGAATATGCCCTCCAAAAAGAAAAAGCTCCGGAATGTAAAAACAATCCAGAGCATTCACTCATACAGAAGGTTATCTGTTTCTCACTCTTCTTTCATCCAGACTATACTGTCGGCTTCGGAATCGCACCGAATCATGCCTTGCGGCTCGTGGGCTGTACCACCGGTAGGGAATCGCACCCTGCCCTGAAGAAATTATTTGATTTATAAGTATTATATGATTTCGATTTTCGGTTGTCAAGTGTGCTACGTCTCATGTACGGAAATTCACGCCTCCGATTTCCAAAAACAAAGCCATGCAAAAACTACACATTCCCTTTGTAACGAAGCTGTTTTGTGCAGGAAAATAAGATTCTTTTCATACTCTGTTTCATACCCGTTAGTTCGGTACATGGATGAAATCAGAAGCAGCCTGCAATGAGCCGGGATAGCGATTGGCGGGCGGTTGCACTGCAGCAAAATCACTCGGTCAGAACATTGAAAGAATCCATTTAAAACAGCAACAGACGGCAGGAACTATTATGCATAGTTCCCTGCCGTCTGATAATTGCGGGAGCAGGATTTGAACCTGCGGCCTTCGGGTTATGAGCCCGACGAGCTTCCAGACTGCTCCATCCCGCGAGATTTCTTTCTGATAAACCAGATCAATTGAGAGTATTATAGCCGTTTCCCTATCATTTGTCAAATTTTACATCATACCGGCTAATACCACGCTCGCCGCCGTTCCCGCCAGCGTAGCGAGAAGCGCGCCCCAAAGAGTATAACGGCTTTTCTTTATTTTTACGGACATAAAATAGACTGACATAGTGTAAAAAATTGTTTCCGTACTGCTTAGCAGAATCGAAGCGATTCTTCCGTAATAAGAATCCGTACCAAATTCTTTGTAAATATCGAGCAGCAGGCTAGTTGCCGCGGACGAGGAAAACATTTTTACAACCGAGAGCGGAAGCAGCTCCGACGGAAAATGAATCAGATTCGTCACTCTGCCAAACAGTCCCGAAATAAAGTCAAGAAAACCGGACGCGCGCAAAATTCCCACCGCTACCATAAGACCGATCAGCGTCGGCATAATTCCAATTACCGTATGAAAGCCGTCTTTTGCGCCGTCAATAAATTCCTCATAGACATTCTGACGGTTTAAAATCCCATAACCCACTATGACAAATATTAAAATCGGAATCGTTACATCCGACAGGAAGATTAGAAATTTCATAGTATGCCGCCGTCATTCGGAATTATTATATTCTATTCAAAAAAAACGGAAAATAGACCTGAACTTTTTCCCTCAGAATCAGTCTCATTCGCGATTCTCAGAGCGCAGGCACTTACGCTAAATTACTTTATAGCAGAGGATCTGCCACATTTCTGATACTTTCCTTTCTATTTACTCTCCAATAATTTCATCAGCATGGAGGGGTATGATATATATCCCCCTTTGTTTTTATAACAATATATATCATATGGCGGTTTACTTCCCCTTATTTCTGCTTTTTTACATTTATTATCAGGTTTTATAATGCAAAAAAGCATAAACATATCTTTCACACTTTTTCTTTTAACGCTGATCGCCATCAACCTCTGACAAAGTGCTTTTAAATCTTTATTATTCAACGCTGGAAGTGTTTTATCCGGCGCTCCTGCAATAGCGGCAAATACATAGTCTCTATTATTAACATATTTAAATGCTTGCGGATATTCCACCTGATCTTGAAAATATTGTATACTTTTTATAATCTGCTTTATAGAATGTCTTGCTTCCTTAGGATTTCTGGTTCCTTTTAATTCTATAATCCAGGTAATTTTCAGTCCCATACTGTTATCTTTTATTGTATATACCAGATTGTCACATATAAACTCTCCTTCAGATAATCCTGTTATTAATCCACCGTCTACCTGTACAATTTCAACTGAATTCCCAGTGTCAATCTGTATTGGTACCCATGCTTTACTCTTATGTTCTATATCATCAATTACATATTTCTGCCCCTCTGTCTGATTAGTGATAAATGACTCCTTATGCCTTTTGTTTATTGCCATATTTATTCCCTATTCTTTATCCAATTCAATACCATATAATGCTGTGTATAATTCATTTACCTGCAATGATACATCATCAATTAAATTTGATTCTATTTCCCTTTCCTCCTCATCCAGTAATTTAATATAATGCTGTTCTTCAAGTACACTATTTGTAAGCAACTTATATGCCGAAAGCTCTCCTTTTTTAATTATATAATTTTTATTCAAAACCTTATAAACCTCTTTAGCCTGCCCATCCTCTGCCAATACGCCCGCGTAATATAAATTATTAGCAACAGTAAGAATATAAGGGCTGTGCGTTGTAATAAATACGCCTCTATCCTGCATATTGGTAAATAAGGTGATAAACTCCATTACCTTTTTTTGGAGTAATGGATAAATATGCGCCTCCGGTTCTTCAATAATTAAAAATACATTTTCTTCCCGCAACATTAAAACATACATAAAATTCAAAAGCCATAAAATTTCCTGTTGTCCTGACGACGCAAAATTAATTGCTATCGGATGCTCAGCATCTTCTTCTATTTTCAGGAATTCCCTTCCTCCGTTATAAAAATATTCTCCTTTTTCAATGTTTACAATAAAATCCGTTATATTTTTAACATCAAAAAATCTTTTTTCTACAGGATAAAAAAGGTGCGCTTTTCGCACGCCATTTCCAAAGCTATTACGGACGCTGTCAATTAACATCATAAACACGTCTGTAATAAGATCAAGATTACCGGCATTATTCATTATCGCACGATTATTTGACATTACTGTCAAAAGACTTCGTCCTGCAGGGATATAATAAGTTTCCTTATTATCACAGAAAATCTCATTCACTTTATGAATTATTATTTCATGATTCCTTTTTCTTTCTTCATTTGTAAGAACAAGACTGGCTTTGACCACCCCTTCATTACTATAATACATTTCCCGTATTTCCATTTGCAGCTTTTTAATCGAATTTAATAACTTCGGCGAATAGGTCACGCTTATATACTGCTTGTTTTTATCTCCTCTTTTCAATTTCACTTGTATCCAAATGTCTGACGCATAATCATATTTCATATAAAATTCAGGATTTAAATCCCAACTATATCCAAACAACTTTATAAAGATATTCTTCAGTTCTGATTTTATTGCCTTATCAAACCAAACATTCTGCTGTGAAACACTATTATAAGAATTCGAATCATATACTTGTGTCAAATAGTCAATAATTTTGGTTTTAACAGTTTTAAAATAATAAACACTTTTGGCAACAGTGCTTTTACCTGTTGCCTGCTCCCCGATTAATAAATTGAATTTCTCAACTTCCATCTCAAAATTCTTTATTGGTCCGTTATTTCTGATATATATTTTTTGCATCCTTATCACTCCATTACGAATAAGCTTATTATTGTAATATTGTACCATGAAGTTTTAAATGCATACAATAACTAATAGCAGCCAAATAAAAAAATTATGGCTTATATTCTAACAAAAATATTATTTTCTCCGCCCCCTGTCCTTTAGCTTACAAAACACCACAGCCACACCAGTACTCACCGCCGTCGCTACAATCGCCGGACCAACGATTTCTGTTGGATTCACACTACCATACTGTTGGCGATAAGCAATGATATTTACGGGTATCAACTGCAATGAAGAAATGTTTATGATTAGAAAAGTACACATCTCATTGCTGGCAATCCGTTCCTGCTTTTTTTCTTTTCTATCCTCTGCTATCAGTCCCTCTATCAAATTTTTTCTTCCATACCTGTCTGATTCCCCAACATCTCCGTCTCTGTAAGCCTTCGCAGACAGATACCCCGGCGTCCCCTTCTCTTCCTCCAGTTCCGCCAGCGCCTCCATCGCCTTTAACCCCGCGGGAGTCGCGGCCCAGCCAAGCCCGAACACATTGGCAATCATATTTGTCGCAATATATTTGTTTGCGGAATGCCCTTCCGGAATATGCGGAAACAAAAATCTTAAAACAGGTTTTAATTTTCTCGACGCGCCTGCAATAATTCCGCCATTCTCCGCAATCTTCATAAGACCGACCCAAAAGGACATAATGCCCGTCATCGTAATACAAAGCGTAACGGCTTCCTTTGCGGAGTTTAGCGCTGCCGTCGTAATTTCCGGCAGCGTTCCGTGAAATGCCCCGTAAATTACGCCAATCAATATCATAATTGCCCAAAGATAATTCAATTAAAATAACCTTTTCCTTTTTTTCTAATATATGAAAGCGGCGGGCCGCTTATGTAACTTTCGGCCGAAAACAATACGCTGTCCTTTTTTTCATATTCTGGGACGTCTTTACATATGATATGGTGATTCGCTATAATGAATCAGTATCTGCATACTGATTTTCCGGACACAGAAAAGGAAGGGATTTCAATCATATGAATTACCGTGAAAAAAAATCAGACAAACATCACACAAAAGCATTCTTTCCCATGAGAAAACTACAATTCCGGCATACGGGAAAACCGCTTTTCCTGCTTCTTAGCGCTGCGCTCACCTTTTCTTTTGCCGCCTGCAGCGTAAAGCCGACCACACAGCCGGAGCAAACGCCCTCCAGCCAGACGGAGCAGCCGGCGAAAGAGACACCCGATACGGCGACCCAATTTGAATCATATATGAACCGCATGTTCCGGGAAGAAGCGGTATCCAATACCGTAAATCTCCACTTTACAATCACTTCTCCGGAAAACTATGGAATCACCGATTATGAAATTACGCTTGGAGATCTGACGGATCAGGCTATTTCGGAAGGAAATGCCCGCATTGAAAATTATCTTAACCATTTAAAGGAATTTGACTATGGCAAGCTGACGCAAAAACAGCAGCTTACCTACGACGTACTATCCGATTTTCTGAAAACGCAGCTTAACGTTGCAAATCTCTATCTCTACGATGAACCGCTGAAAACGTCAACCGGCGTTCAGTCTCAGCTGCCCATTCTTTTTGAAGAATATGCATTTTACGATGAACAGGACATTATCGACTACTTACAGCTTATATCGCTGACTGACGAATATTTCGCTCAGGTAATCGAATTTGAAAAGAAAAAATCGGAGGCCGGACTGTTTATGTCCGACTTCGCCTGCAATACCATTATTTCTCAGTGCCGAGCCTTTACCGCGAATCCGGATGAACATTACCTGATAAAAACATTTAATAAACGAATCAACAATTTTGAAAATATTTCTCAGGAAAAAAGAGACTATTATACGCTGGAAAATATTAAAATCGTGAAAGAGCAGGTGCTTCCCGCCTTTGATACGCTTGCGGCGGCAATGACAGAACTGATGGGCAGCGGAAAAAACAGCCAGGGACTCTGTTATCTTCCGGAAGGGAAAAAATATTACGAATATCTCGTTTATTACAACACGGGCTGTTCTTCTTCCGTAGCAGAAATCCGCGATATGATTTCCGCCGAACGCGCGTCCGACTTAAAGGAAGCCGCCGTGCTTATGGATCAGGATAAAGAACTCTGGAGCAAGTGCAATGCGGTTTCCCTGAACAACGAAGACCCAACCGCAACCTTAAACCGTCTGAAAGAAGCGTTGAAAAGCGATTTTCCGGCGGCTCCCGATACGGACTTTACGGTAAGTCTGATAGACGAGTGCGTAGCGGAATTTTTAGCGCCTGCCTTTTATGTGACGGCTCCCATTGATAACCATAACTCCAACTCCATCTATATCAACGGCGATACCGATACAACAGACATCCGTTATTTTACCACGCTGGCGCATGAAGGCTATCCGGGACACCTGTACCAGACCGTCATGTCCTATCAGGCAGGACTTTCGCCGATTCGCAGTATTTTGAATTATCCCGGCTACATAGAAGGATGGGCGACATATGTAGAAATGCAGTCCTATTTTTATGCGGGACTGGATACAAATATCGCTTCGCTGCTTCAGAAAAATCAATCCGCATTGTTAAGTCTCTACGCCACTACCGATATCGGGATTCATTACGAGGGCTGGTCTTTTGACGATACGGTTTCATTCTGGAAAGATTACGGGATCGCCAATGCGAATACAATTAGAGAGATCTATGAATTGATTATCGAAGAGCCCGCACATTATCTGAAATATTACGTCGGCTATCTGCAGTTTAAACATTTAAAAGAAGAGTACAGCGCAAAATATCCGGATAAATTCAGTAATACGGGATTCCATCAGGCAGTATTAACCATTGGTCCCGCGCCGTTTGACATTATAAAAAAATATCTGGACGTCTATTTTAAGACAAGATAAACAGATCTTTGCCGGTGCGGTCAGGCATGTCACTTTGCCTGATCGCGCCGGAATTTTTCTTCATCCAGACAGAAAGTCAGTCCATCATAAACGCCGCCTCTGACTTTACGAATGCCGGCTCTCCGCATACATTCATAAAACCCCAGCTTTTGCGCGCATTGAATCATCCTTAGATTGCCGGACCATGTCTGCACACAGATCTCTTTGTGACCGCTGTCAAGATGATACCAGATATACCCCGCAAGCGCCTTCGTACCAAATCCCCGGTTCCAATAAGCAGATTCATTGATTTCAATACCCACGGCATAAAACACTTTCTGACCTTCCCGCACATCCGTTTTCCGGACCCACTCATAATTTTCGTCAATCAGATATGTATTCACAGAACCGATATGGTTCCCCTCTACAGTATCCACTTCCAGACGCCAGCGAAAGCCTTCTTTGGGCTTTTTCTGCAATTCAAGTTCCTTTTTCCGATACTCATCCGGATTAAAATTGCGAAGTTCTTCTTCCGTTTCCCAGGGCGCATCCCATAGCGCCCAATCAGTTTCCACCGTATTCCAGCGAATCTCATCTTCGATATCCGTTTCTTTGCTGTCCCGAAGAATCATATCCATATAGTTCCATTCCATAATTGCACCCCGTACAAATTCAAAATTTACTCCTTATCATAATTGCCGCTATGTCTTTCAAATGAAAATCCGACATACTCAAGCTTTTCAGTCAAATCTCCTTGTTTCAGCAATGTTCCCCTCGTAGCACATTATACACATTGATTACGCAATAGGCAATGAGCTTATACACAACTTTTACACAATCATAGGCTTCCTGTTTTCTTATTCCAGAGAAAGCTTCTGCAGCTCCCGATATCCGTCCGTACGATCAAAACTTACGATTTCTTCCGAATTTGCAAGATAAAAGCGGTCTCTGATATAAATACCCCTGTAATCCTCGCTCCGGTTCCAATCGCCAAGCGCAGTAGTCAGCCTGTTTTCAAAATGATCCCCTTCCCAGGAAAATACCAGATAACTTGCTTTTGCTTCGCGCGCATCATAATCGTACACGGCAAAAGCAGCAATATTTGCATTTTTCTCCGCGGTTACACATTTGTAATCATAAAGTGCGGGAGAATATTCTGCATTTTGAATGACAAGACTGCTGATTTCTTTTAACTCCGCCGGATTGGAAATATCAAACATAATCAGCTTAATACCCATCTGCTCCCCCGTTTCGGGATTTGTCTCATATCCGATTCCCAACAGCTTATCCTCTCCCCACGGATGCAGATACTCCGAAAATCCCGTTACTTTCAGTTCGCCTGATAACTTCGGATTCTTCTCGTCCGACAAATCCACCGCAAACAGCGGGTCCGTATTCCGATAAGTAATAAAATATGCCGTATCGCCGAAATACCTCGCGGCATAAATCCGCTCGCCCCGCGCAATTCCCGTTACGGAGCCTGTCAGCTCAAGCGCTTCATTTAGAAGATAAAGATTGTTCGTTTCCGTACCGCCGTTTTCTTCCCGGCCGGTTGTCAGGACTCTTAACTTTCCGCTGTATTCATTAATTGCAAACGTATCGAGAATTTCTCCGTTTACCGAAGTCGCCCCGGATGCGTTTATCACGCCGTCTTTTAATAAAAACTTTGCAATCTGTGTTTTTATTTGCTCTGCGGAATAGTCGTTATGATACAGATATAACGCATCCGTACTTACATAAATATTCACAAAATCATTGACAATCATGGTCTTGTCTATTACCGTCTCCGGCTTATTTACATCAAATGAGGATACAATCAATCCTTCGCTGCCCTGTTTCGGCAGATAGATACTGTCATAAGAAATCTGTTCTCCGTTGACAAGCGGAAGGAAACAGCCCTCCGTCCTTTCCATATCCGTCGCACGGTTTGCCGCCCCGAAAAGTCCCTGTTCCGTAAAGAGATAGACGATATCTCCGATTTTCCGCGAAGTACGGTAAAAACCGTCCTGTTCCGTTTTTCCGGTCAGTCTCGGCGCCTGTGGATTTGAAATATCATAGGTATAAATGACCGTACTGTTCTTTGATTCAATCCGATATGCACAGTCCTCGACCGGAAGCATACCGCTGCGTTTGCTTCCGCCGTTCGGAATATCAACCTCGTAAAGCTGATTTTCCTGAAGATACGTATCGTTTCTCTGTACAATCAAAGTCAGATGTCCGTCGTCTACATACATTTCCAGCACATTGTCCGCCGCGGAATTCAGTCCCGGATCGATTTCCCCTGCAGACTCCATATTTCCGCTTCTTACGTCGGTAATAATTATTTTTCCGCCGGATACCGTAAAAATATAAGCTCCGTTTGTCTTAATGAAATCGCTCTCATCCACGCCTTCTGTCTGCAGATTTGTTTTCGAATAATCTAAAGTGCTTTCATCAGACGCAGCGTCCGTCATAAACTTTACAGCGCTGCTGGAAAACTCGACGGATCCCGTTTCTTCCTCTGCTACAGCGTTGCCCGCCATACCGTCCCTGTCGTAATATCTTTCGCGTTCCTGTTCCAGACTCTGATAGACGTCCTCATAACTTTTGGCTACGGTATAAAGTTCTCCTGCATCCTGCTTCGGAGTCTGCGCCGGTTTAACGTCCGTTCTGTCGATTACATCTTGCATTTCCGTATTCTGATATTGGTTTAACGCGTACCCGCCGTCTGCAGAAGGCCGGCCGTTTTGCTTCAGATGAAACATTCCGGCCCCAGAGACGCTGACAGCTAGAAGAAGAACCGCCGCGGCCGCCGAATATTTTAAAATCCTTTGCTTCTTTCCGTTTGAAGTGTCTTTATGATCTGCCGCTTCCTCCTGCCAGCAGAAAGACGGCGTCTGCACCGCTTTTCGATTCAGCATACTCCTGATCTCCTCCGGTCCCAGCTTGACCGGAATTTCCACTCCTTCCGCGGATTCTTTTATTTTCTTCAATACTTCCTGCTCTGTCATACGATCTCCCTCCTATCTTCTTTAAACAACCGGTTTCTTTTTTTCCTTTGCTCCCATTTTTCCGGCGAGCTTTTTTAACGCGCGGCTTTCCTTTGAACGCACCGTATTTTCATTCATGTGCAAAAGCGCAGCCGTTTCCCGCCCGGTGTAACCGGCAAATAAATGCATTGCGAGAATCAGGCGTTCTTCCTCCGATAGCTCAAAAAACATTTGCCTTACCAGAATGTCATCCTCCGCCTCCCGACCTGGCTGCTCCTGTGTCAGATCCCCGCAAAAAAACCCTTCTTTTTTCTTATGTTCCCGCAGGCGGTCTTTGCATTTATTTGACAAAATCCGAAACATCCAGCTTTTGAACGCATCTTCCGACCGAAGTTCCGAAATAGCGGAAAACGCATATAAAACCGCCTCGCTGACCGCATCCTCCGCATCGCTTTTTTCTCTCAGCGTATACAGTGCAAATCGGTATAAATCCGGATATATTTCCCGATAGAGATTCGCAAACGCCGTCGTATCGCCCTGTTTTGCTTTTCTTACCTGCTGCAGATAATTTTCCATCCCAGATGTTCTCCTTCATACGCTTAATCGACGGCAATTACGGCAATATGGTATATTTCTGCCTGAGGCGCTCCCTCTTCCTGCCGGAAAAACATTTCCATCTGTTCATATGTAAGCGTTTCCGTATCCGTTAATACAATTTCCCGGTATCTTTTTCCGCCTTCGCCCGCCGTTTCTTCAATTGATCTTTCAAAGACCTTAAGATAAGGAAACGTATATTCCTGATATAAATCGCCCGTTCCGATAAAACCGTCTCTCGAATTGTCATGTACCAGATAAAAATCCGTTCCGTTATAGTTCAGGTAATCAATGATGGCATCTCCTTCTACCGTAAACTGAATGATTGTAAGTTCCGCAGGTTCACCGAGTGAAACTGCCTGATAAAACTGTTCAAAACGTTCTTCCCCCTGCTCCACACTTCCGTGTACGCTGATTAGGCAGTTCTCCGACTGCATCAGTTCCTCATACTCATTGGAAAATCCGGTTAAATATGCTTTTACCGTATCCAAATTCCGCTCTAACAACTCATTTTCGGCATTTAATTCACTTTCTGTCTCTTTTTCTCCGGCAGACGGAGCCTGGCTGCTTTCCCCCTTATCCGCTTCTTTCATGAGTTCCCATTTTACCGCCTGTATCTGCGCCGGATAACTCTCCGCAATGTCGCCGGTATAGGTCACGGAAACAATATCCCCGACTTTTGCGCCGATATCGTCAAGTTCTTTCGTTCCGAAAAAGATCCGGTCCGCGCTTTTTCTGATTTCTTCGTCTAAATCCGGCTCTACCAACGCTCCGTCTTCTGTTAATTCCAGAATCGTCCCGGAAAAATCCGGACAGACAGATGTATCGCCTTTCCCGCATCCCGGAAAAAACAGAAATAATAACAGAATGGCCGCCGCGGTTATTTTCCCGGCCGTAAGCAAGTGCCTTGCATACATAGTCGTTTCATGAATATGTCTGTCTTTCCTTAATTTAAAATCCTTCTTCTCAATCATAGCATCGCTCCCTCTCTGTTTGTCTCTCTATTATATAAGACGCAGAAAAATATGGTTTTGTTGCAAAAAAATAAAATTTTTTTCGGATTCGGGTGTCAAAAGACAGACGTTAGGCTGTTGACTGACAAATTGAAAAGACTGCCTTTTGACGCCCAAATCTGTAAACCGGCGAACGCCGCCCATACCGGACAGTGAATTGTACTCTGTCTGATACAGGCGGCGTCCGCCGTTTACCTTTTCATATAATCTATTTCATAACCCGGATTTAAGATTGTTTCGGAATATGAACTGCAAATGTAACAGTTCCGTCCTCGTTCAGCGTAAGCGTTTCGATTCTTAAAGACGAAAACTCATTGTCCGCAAAAGTACAGTTATGAATTACCATTTGTGGTTTTTCCTTGAAGTATAACGGAACGTTGATACTTCCGGAACAGCCGCCGTATTCCTCCGAATCAAAGGAATATTGAATATAACCATCCGCATCCGGCGTTAAAACCGAACTCTCTATAATCTCGCAGTACTCGGAAATGTTCTCCGGCGTCAGACGAGCCGCCCATTCCTTTATTTCTTCCGCCTCAGGATCCAATGGCTGGGTTTCGGGTTCCGTCTCATGCGATGAAAACAAATCTTCAATATAGCGCGCCGCTGCTTCCTTATCGCCTTTCGAAGCGTCAATCGGCAAATCAAAGAGGGCGTTTAGTCCCGTATATTCTTCGTTCCTTGTAATTTCACCTGTCGCAGCATCGTACACATAAGCTTTCTCATTATAAAATGTTCCCTCGGATACGCACAAATACAGTCCGCAATCTGCAAATATTTCCACATTATCGCATTCTACCAGACGGTAAGTAACCCCATCCTCCGTAAATTCCGTAAATCCGCCGTTCATCGACGCCGTATTATACATCCAGGGTTCATATCCTTTGATCAGCACGGATACGAAGAAGTCTGTGATGCTGTATGATTCGTCCGAAGTATCCGCCATCGGCGAATGATCGGAATTTTCGATTGCCACGGCAATGTACGACCTGTCTGTCGCAAGGGTACCGTTTGTAAATGCCTGTTTATCGGCAAGATTTTCCCCCGATACAATTCCTAAGAAAGTAACGTCATATCCTGAATAACTCTGCGTTTCGTTCACTGCAATTGCATCCGCACCCGTAAACGCTTCCGTCAGCTTCCCGTCCTTGACCCGTTCCGCCACTTTATCAGGCGTTAAATACTTCCATGCAGCAAATACCGTGATAGAGCCTGTTGCAAGAATCAGCGCTGTAGAAAGCGCCAGTGCCGGCAGTCTTTTTATTTTCTTTATTTCCATATTTCCTCTTTCCTTTCCCTGATTTAATATTTTTTGGTTCAGCCAAAAATCCGGTTCATCTGATGGAGTAAGGGCCTGTTTTAATAATTCGTCAAATTCTTTCTTCATTTAAAACAACCTCCAAATCTTTTTCTAATATCTTTCTTGCCTGATGCAGTCTGCTTTTCACGGTTCCGGCCGGTATTTTTACAACAGATGCAATCTGTGCCACGGAAAGCTCTTCCATATAATAAAGAAGCACAATCGTTTTCAGCCGATCCGGCAGTCTTTGTACCGACTGCCGTACTGCTCTTTCTTCCTCTTTGCAAAGCAGCGCCTCCTCCGGCGTCGGCTCTGTTGAAATGCCTGTCTCCGTATCCGAGTCGGGAAAACCTTCTTCCCAGTTAGCAATCCGCTTTCTCCATGCGTATTTTCGTTTTTTATTTTTCCAGATTTTCACCGCTATGGAAAGCAGATAACCCTTCGGCTGATTGCCGGCGTCTATTTTTTCCCCCAGCTCTATCGCCTTTAAAAAAGTATCCTGGTAAAGATCCTCCGCTTCCTGCAAATTACAGGTTAGATATCTGCAAAAGGAAAAGATATCTTTTCCATATTTATTGATGCATAATTCTAATTCCGGTTTTGTCATTTTAATACCTCTTACGAACGTTCTGCAAAGGTTTTGTGACCCTTCACTTATATATTGTAATAACTCGGAAAACGGTTCATACAATTCGAAAAATTTTTTCCGTTTTTCTTTTGCAATGGACAAAGATAGATATTCCTCATATAATAATAAGTATACACAGCGAAAACGGAGGAGAAAAGACGGAAAACGATTCTGTTTCCTCCTGGAATTTGTAACGCTGTGCATACCGAAATTCTCACTGACTTAAGTGCCGTTTAGGCGGCGGAATGAGAGGAAATATGAAAAATAACGTTGGATGGAACGACAGATTTAAAATTGGCGTGGATACGATTGATAAAGCGCACCAGAAATTGTTTGCCATCGTTTGCAGACTGATTAATTTAAATGAAGACGAAGAAAAAAGTCAATGGGCCTGTATGGAAGGCGTAAAATATTTTAAAAGTTACACCATGAAACATTTTGCAGAAGAAGAAGCCTATATGAGATATATTGACTACAGCGGATATGCCATGCATAAAAAACTGCACGACGATTTGCGGGACAGAAAACTCCCCGCTCTTGAACGGGAACTGGAACTATCCGATTATTCGGCGGAATCGGTCAGACACTTTATCGGGATCTGCATCGGATGGCTGACGGAACATATTATGATTGAAGACCGCGCTATCACAGGAAAAATCGCGACAAAATGGGTCTATAATCCGGCCGACGAAGAATTGGAAACGGTTAAAAAAGCCGTTTCGCATGTGATGCAGGAAATTTTTCGATTCGACATGCGATTAATCAGCGAACATTACAGCGGCGAAGACTTCGGGTCTTCCCTGTGTTATCGGGTAAATTACATTTCTTTGGACGGCAAAAAAAGAATGCAGCTCTTTTTCATTCTCGAAGAACGGTTGCTTCTTTCCACGGTCAGCGGACTGCTTGGAACGTCGTTTAAGCGAATCGACAATACGGTGCTCTCCACGGTAAAACAGCTTTTCCAGATTGTAATCAAACGTATGGGAATCAGCTATAAGCCGGAAAGCCAATATCGGCTGGAAAAAGACAATTTCCTGACGGATGAACAGATCGCGAAAATATTTGAAAGAGAATGTCCTCCTTTTAGCCTGCTCTATAATACCGGAAACGGCTATTTTGCTTTTTGCGTGAAAAAATAAAGGCTGGAAACATAAAACTCGGAAAAATGCACAAAGACATTTTTCCGAGTTTTTCAGGAAGCCAGATCACGTTTTTCATAAACGAACGCTGCGGCGGTCAGACAGACGGCGGTAACAGCCAGACTGATGACCGCCATTTCTATATCCGCGCTTTTGTTCGTAAACAGATCCGCAGCATTGGAAAAATAAAACGGGGTCAGATATTTTAAGCGTTCCAAATCGGGGATTGCCCGGCAAAGCAGATCCGCCAGATAAAGCAGCACGGAAAAACCCAGGGCCATTCCAATCTGCCGTTTTTTACAGACAGCGGAAATCAGAAAACAGATGCTTCCGACTTCTAACTGCATCAAAAACTGCATAGCATGATAAAGAAAAAAGCTGTCTTTTTCCAAAAAAACGCCGATTCCGGCAAATCCGGCCGCAATCCAGAGCAGACAGACTGCCTGAAAGAACATAATTAAGAGTACCATCGCCGCATATTTGGATAACAGAATCTGTTTTCTGCCAAAGGGCAGCGTACATAAAAACTCAGCCGTGTGCCCCTCTTCCTCCTTTGCCACTATCCCGGCCCCTGTCATTGCCGCAAACATTGCCCCGCCGATTGCAAAAATCAACGCAATTTCCGTTGCATAAAATCCTTCCGGCGTACCGATATTCAATCGGTCCAGCCCAAGCGCAGCCGAAAAAGCTCCCATCTGGGCGTATGCTCCCGCCATTTCTTCCATCGTATCCTCCAGACTGTGAAAGAGCATCAGGCAGGAAAAACAAATAAATCCTACGCATGTAGTCCATATAATCAGGGTCTTTACATTTCTTCTGATTTCATGTTTTAATATCGTCACTGATTTTTCCTCCGTTATTCATAATAATGCATAAACAGCTCTTCTAAGGGCGGTTCTTCAATCAGTAAATCATCAATCGGAACAGAAGCTTCCATTTCGTTTATTTGTCGAAGCAGTTCCTTGATACTCCCTTTGAAATCAAAGGTTTCCCGGCGGCCGTTTCCGGAAATTGTGACCCGTCTGATATTGGATTTGGAGAGGTGTTCCACCGTATCCGTTTTTATAATGCTTCCATCTTTTATAATCGCCGCATTTTTGCAGTAGCGCCTAACTTCCGAAAGGGCATGGGAAGACAGAAAAATAGTCGTCCCCTCACGGTTGTATTCCAATAATAAATCAAAAAACGCCTCCTGCATCAGAGGATCCAGCCCCGACGTCGGTTCATCCAATATTAATAGTCCCGGCTTATGCTGCATGGCGCAGACAATACTGACTTTTTTGCGGTTTCCAAGCGAAAGTTCCTCTGTTTTCTTATTTTTATCGATTTCAAGAATCTCACAAATCCGCGTCGCCTCTTTGCCGCAGTCCATCCTTCGCGCATCTGCTGCAAACCGAATGACCTCCGATACCTTCATTCCGGGATAAAACATTGCTTCCGAAGGCATATAGCCGATACTGCTTAACAGTTCTTTCTGCTGTTTACCGGCTTTTTTCCCAAAAATCCGAATCTCTCCATCCTGATAACGAAGCAGTCCGAGCATACTGCGGATTGTTGTAGACTTTCCGGCGCCGTTCGGCCCAAGAAACCCAAAAATATCGCCTTCTGCAACAGTCAGGGAAATCTGTTCGACGCCCCGGTGCTTCCCGTATCGTTTCGTTAATTTTTCAATTTCAATCGCCTGCTTCATCTTTCCCTCCCTGATTTCTCCTTATACTCCGCCAACATTCGGTTCAGCCGATCCGTATCAATCCGCCTTTTTATTCTATTACAAAAATATACGCATAAAGATACGCCGATACAATATAGAAAAAATAGCAGCGTAGCGGCGGGAATCCTGTCATACCACCCGAATATATAAGAAGCGCCGGTATAAAGCCCGCTGCATAAAAAGAAAGACGCCGCTTCCTTTGCTCCGAACACTTCCGCTTCGTCCGGATTCTTAAGAACATAGACCTGAAAATATCCGATTGCATACGCAGTCAGAATCATTTCAAACATGGTTAGAATTTTTGCAGAATCTTGATGCCTGATCAATAAACAGGCAAAGTAAAAAGCCGTTATGCAGGAAAAATACAGACATGTTTTGTATTCGATTGTAATTTCCCTGCTTATGAACTTCGCAAGCCGCTGTTTTTTCTTACTCTTCGTCACTGTCTGCGCCTCCTTTTAAAATCTGCCGAAGCTGCTTTGCGTACTTCCGCGAAATCATGACCTGTTCTCCGTTTTCAACTGTCGCACGGATGCGATTTCCAGGTTCGCTTTTTAAATAACTGATTTTATGGATATTCAGTACCATAGACTTCGAACAGCGGAAAAATCCCCTGCTTTCAAAAAGCAGCGTCAGCTCGGCAAGGCTTTTATCCACCTTCGCCACTTTATCTCTAAGATAAGCAAACGTCGTTCCATCTACGCTTTCCAGATAAAAAATATCCTCCGGTTTTAAGAGTAACGTCTGTTTTTCCCAGACTCCGGTCAGCTTTTTTCTGCCTCCCCCGACTATTTCGATGATTGACGCAATCGTTTCATTCATATTTTGGTAGCGGATAACGACTTCGTCCTCTCCTTCTGCAATTTGGTTCAATGTAAGTTTCATTCGGCCCGTTCTGTTGCCTTTCTATGCGCTTTCCTTTTTTCTTTATTATACCAGACAGTTTGATTTTCACAATTGCAGACCCGGCAGGATGCACTTTTTTACAGATAAGTTGCTGACGGAATTGCAATGTATTTTTCCTTGTGGACAACTTACAAGGGACTGTCCAATATTTTCTTCTGAAAACAAATCCTCTGTCTCTGCTTTTCGTTTCAGTGAAAGTGTGTATAAGTGGTTACAGAATTATCAAAAAGAAAAAGTTGAGGAATAGCATTTTACAAAATGCGTAAAAATGTAATTCCTTCATTTTATTTGCACAATTTCTGCTATAAGACTTGCATATTCAAGAATAAACAATTATAATCAAATATAAATAAGTTAAAACAATTAAAAACACGAAATCGAGGTATTTATTATGTTTATGGAAGAACGACAGAAAGATATTATTCGAAAAATAAACCAAACAGGACGAATCCTGGTATCAGAAATTCAGGAATGTTATCAGATTTCGGCGGATTGTGCAAGGCGGGACTTAAAAGTATTGGAAAGTAAAGGATTGCTGCAGAGAACACATGGGGGCGCCATTGCAGTTCATCCGAAAGAAAGATACCCTGCGCCGACATATAATCCAATAGATATAAAAGAAATAAAGACTGATTATCTGGCAGTTGCCAAAAAAGCAATCGAATATATTCAAAACAAGGAGGTCATTTATATTACCACGTCTTTAGTCGGATATTATATGGCTGAAAACTTACCGGAAGACATAACCATTACAATATTGACAAATTCCGTTACCATTGCAGAGGTGTTGCGAAAAAAAATAAATATCTCCATTATATTATTGGGCGGAGAAATGTCCCATCGTGGTCACTGCCATGATTTTTATACCATTCAAATGGTAAAAAATATCCGCATGGATAAAGCGTTTTTATCGCACGCGGCATTGTCTTTGGATTTTGGAGCCTCCATTCATGATCCCGCCGGTGTGGAATTTGGAAAAGCTGTTATGGAGAACAGCAGGATGAATATCGGGCTATACCCGTCTAAGAAGATAGGAAAAAATTCCATCCATTCTGTATGTCAGGTAAAAGATTATGATTTACTGATTACGGATGATAATGTATCTGAGGATTTTCTGATACAGGTAGGGGAACTTGGTGTGGCTATAGAAACAGTTCATTTGAAGGGGGTATGAAAAATGTATTGTATATTAGTGACAGGTATTCCGGCAGCAGGAAAAAGCGTTATGGCAGAAGTCCTGTCAAAAAGGTTGAAACTGCCTGTTATTTCAAAGGATACCGTAAAAGAATTGCTGTTTGACAATGTTGGTTTTCAGTCGAGAGCAGAAAAAGTGAAACTTGGAATTGCCAGTATGGAAATCATGTATTATGTTGCAGGTCAGCTTATGAAAGCAGGGCAACCTTTTATCTTGGAGAATAATTTTGAATTTTCGTCAGAACATGGAATGAAAAATCTTTTAGAAAACTATCAATATTCCGCATTGACCATTACCTTAACAGGTGATTACAAAGCGATTTACCAGCGTTTTCTGGAACGGGAAAACAGCCCTGACAGGCACAGGGGGCATGTTGTGAATGACTGTTATCCGGAAAAGAAAGAGGATAATCGAAAGGCTCTAAAAGCAAAAACTATTTCTTATGAAAACTTTGTTCGTGGAATAGAACAAAGGGGATTTGATGCCTTGTGCGTTGATGGCAGGCAGATTAAGGTTGATACAACAGATTTCTCAAGAATTAATATGGAAGAGTTATTTTCACGGATTGAGGCGTGGAAGGAGGAAATTCTGCATGATTGACGCGCATGTTCATCTGGAAAAAGGCGATTATTCGGTAGAATGGATCAACCAGTTTGTTTCGTATGCCGTAAAAAGAAATATAGACGAAGTTTACTTTTTGGAACATACCCATATCTTCAAAGAATGCCGTAATCTCTATAATGAAATGTCTGTATATAATGAATATCAGAAGAATTGGTATCAGAAAAAATGGGAACAGGCACGTCCTCTAAAGGATTATATAGATTACATAGAAAAATTAAAACAAATAGATTTCCCGATACGATTAAAATTTGGTCTGGAAGTATGTTATTCTCCTGAGCATGAAATTGACATTGCACAAATGAAACAAATGTATTCCTTTGATTTTTTAGTAGGCTCAATCCATTTTATTGATGGATGGGCATTCAGTCATCGGAAACAGCGGTGGGACAGGAACGATTATGATATGGATGAACTGTACGAAAGGTATTACGCACTTATGCTGTCATTAATTAACAGCCGATTATTTTCAGGATTGGCACACCCACAGTCATTACAATGTTATGGGGCATACCCGCAAAAGGATTTTAGACATATTTATTTACAGCTTGCACAAGCGCTTTGTTTAAATGATATGTATATTGAGGAAAGCAGCGGATTGGCGATTAATTATGGCGATAAGCAGTTGGGAATGAATGCGGATATGTTGGAGTGCATGGTAAGGTGTAATGTGCCAATTCTGACAGCATCAGATGCACACTCGCCACAAAATGTTGGCTTATATATTAAAGAAATGAACGACTTGATTCAATCTGTATAATAGACTTTGGGCACTCATTGGCGGTTCTATGGAGATTAATGAGAATGCATTTAAAGAATAATTAGAGAAATACCGGGATTTTGAAACCAGTCCCGCAAATGAAGGAACGGAAAAGATTGATTGATAGGCTGGAAGATATTCATGCTTCATGGAGAAAGTCGAACATATTATATACAGCCACTGCGATCCCGTCGCTCACATGGGAATGCACGCGATTGAGCAACTGAAAACGGACTGGCTTGCCAATCCGTTGGAAAAGAAATCGGATAATCCGATAGAAGTTGCTTCTTTAACTATTCTATTCATCCTTTATCTTTTTAACCATAATGCCTATAAAACAAGTGAATGGCTTTATGATGTTTTCATAATATTTTTTATCTTCGAGTGCAAATTTATGCTTTGTATCGAACCATTCCTGCCAGGGCAGCTCAAATGACGACATTTCCCAGGTTTTCACTTCTCCGATCTCCCCATGCGCTCCAATCATTCGTTTCCAGAAATAAACTGGTTATCCCGCTCCCGCAGCCCAAATCAAGAACCAGATTGTCTGACGTATTTTGTAACGGATATGCTTCAAGCAGCTCGTCCAGCAGTCTTAAACAGTTTGGTCCCATCATATAGGGAGTTTTAAAATATTTTCTGTAATTGTCACTTCGCAATATAAGTTGTCTCCTTATCTTTGTCTGTAATCTCTCGGATGATACGGCAGGGGTTCCCTGTCATAAATAAAAATCCTCATAACTTTTATTCTTCACTGTCGTAAAATGCGACCCTCTCTTGACAAGGGCATACGCGCCTCAACCATGATGTTTCACCGATTGAAAGGAACGCAGCAGAACACAAAATTTACGGATTACTCCAGCAGCGCCTGATAAACCTCCCGCTTCTGCACCCCTCGGTCCTTTGCGACCAGCTTCATCGCTTCCTTCCGGTCAATTCCCTGCGCTTCGTAATACGCCATATGTTCAGGGATCGTCATAGCTTCCCATGACTTTTTCTCTTCTGCCGCTATTTCCTCAAATGACTTTCCTGCGACCACAAGAACATACTCGCCGCGCGGTTCATTGTCTTTATAATATGTTATTACATCTGATAATGTCGTCAATGTCGTCTCTTCAAACTTTTTCGTAAGTTCTCTGCAAACCGATATCCGTCTGTCGCCAAGCGCATCTTTCAGTTCCTTCAATGTTTTCACCAGATGGTGCGGCGCTTCATACAGTACAATCGTTCGCGTCTCATTCTTTAACTGCTCTAAAATCCGTTCGCGCTCCTTTTTTTCACGCGGTAAAAATGCCTCAAACGCAAACCGTCTTGTTTTCTGACCGGACATGGTAAGCGCTGTGATACAGGCCGAGGGACCCGGAAGCGACGTTACGGTAATTCCCTCTTCGATACAAATACGGACCAGCTCTTCTCCGGGATCCGAGATACCGGGCGTCCCCGCGTCCGTAATCAGCGCTATATTCTTGCCTTCTTTCATTTTTCCGACAAGCTGGTATGCCTTTTCGATTTTATTATATTCATGGTAGCTGGTCATCGGCGTTTTAATTTCAAAATGATTCAAAAGCCGAATGGAATTTCTGGTATCTTCCGCCGCAATCAAATCCGCTTCTTTTAAGATCCGCAGCGCCCGAAACGTAATATCCTCCAGATTTCCAATCGGCGTTGCACATAAATACAGCTTTCCCGCTTTTTCCATACGCTTTCACCCTCTCATTTATTAATATCCGTATACATCATAGATTTCATCCGTATATACGCCCTGTTCCTTATAAACTATCAGAGGCTTTTCTACTGTTAATCTTGACTTGCCTCCGCGCAGTCCTTCAAGCAGCACCATATTCGGCTCTCTGTCTGCAAAAGGATAGACAAGCCGCATCCGTTTCGGCTCGATTTGATACTCCACCATTTTACTCATAATCTCCGCCAGTCGAAACGGCCTGTGCACCATAAAAAACCGGCCTCCGGGCACAAGCAGTCTCGCGCTTTCCCGCAGCACATCGTCTAACGTACAAAGTACCTCATGTCTTGCAATCGCTTTCGCTTCGGACGGTGAATTTTCCCCATGCGTGCCGATCATATACGGCGGATTTGTCGTAATCACATGAAAAGAAGATGCTCCAAACAGATTTGAAGCATCTCTAATATCGCCCGTTACAATTTTTATTTTTTCTTCCAGATGATTATAGCATACGCTGCGGCGCGCCATATCGGCGCTGTCCTTTTGAATTTCCAGTCCGGTAAAGTCTTCGCTTTCCGTTTTCGCGGCTAAAAGGATCGGTATAATTCCGGTTCCGGTTCCGAGATCCAAAACTCTCTCTCCTTTTTTCGCGCGCGCAAAGCCGGATAAAAGCACCGCATCCATCCCAAAGCAAAAGCGAGACGGATCCTGAATAATTACGTAGCCGTTTCGCATCAGCTCGTCCAGCCGCTCTCCTTCATGAATCAAATCAGTTGGCGTCATCAATTTTAGATTTTCCTCCGCGGTCCTCTAAAGCCTTTAATTCCTTCATTTCCTCCGCCGTAAGCTTTCCGTTTTCCGAACTGTTCTTTCGGTTTTCTTTCCTTCGTCTCGGTTTAAACTTCAGCTCGTCCACATGATACTCATGCAGTTCCTTTTCGTCATTCACTTCCACAAGCACTTTTACAAGCTGACGAAGTACGTTTACGGAAGAAACCTCTCCTCTCAGACCATCATTTGTCGTAACATAGTCTCCTACATTCGGCAGACGGCTGTTTAAATACTCGTAAGTATCTTCTTCATTTTTCAGACAGCACATCAACCGTCCGCAAACCCCGGAAATTTTTGTCGGATTCAGCGAAAGATTCTGTTCTTTCGCCATTTTAATGGAAACCGGAGCAAATTCAGACAAAAACGTGTGACAACAGAGCTGTCTTCCGCAGATACCGTATCCGCCGAGTATTTTTGTCTCGTCACGCACGCCAATCTGACGCAGCTCGATTCTTGTCCGGAATACCGCTGCCAAATCCTTGACCAGCTCCCGAAAATCAATACGCCCGTCAGCAGTAAAATAAAACAGCAATTTATTGTTATCAAACGTATATTCGGCATCGACCAGTTTCATTTCCAACTTGTGCTTTTCAATTTTTTCCAGACAGATTTTATAGGCTTCCTTTTCTTTTTCCCTGTTTTTCTCCGCTGTTTTTTCATCGGCTTCCGTTGCAATCCGAATAACCGGTTTTAACGGCTGAACGACTTCTTCGTCCGAAACCTCTTTCGGGTCCGTCATAACGGTACCCATTTCTACGCCGCGGGCGGTTTCTACGATTGTATGCATACCCGCTTTTAAATCCAATTCTGCCGGATCAAAATAATAGATCTTTCCGGCGCTGCGGAAACGGATTCCCACTACTTTTATCATGTTAGTTCTCCTTTATCGTAAGCAGCAGCAGTTCAATCACCAAATCAAAATTTACATTTGCGTTTAGACGAAGCTCCGCCTTTTTTAACGCCTCAAGAATGGCTTCTATTCCGCTGTAAGAGCTTTTTACTGCCTGCCTTTTAATATCATAGACTTCGTCTTTAAAAATCAGTTCGTTTACGTCCCCTGTCGCTTTAAAATACAAAACATCCCGGTACCAGACCATCAGCAAATCAAAATACTCGTTTATTTCCAGCTTATAATCGCTTACCTGTCTGACTGCTTCCGTCATTTCATGCAGCTCAATGTCCTCCATCCTCTTTACGAGCTGCAGCGCAGACGCTTTTAACTCGTTAAATTCATCCGAAGACGCCAGTCGAATTGCTTTTCCGACATTCCCCTGTGCAAACGCCACGCAGACCTTCGCCTGATAATCGGGAATCTGGTAATGACTCATCAGAAAGCTTTTGATTTTTTCATCCGGTACGGCTTTTAAATTCAGCAGCACACTCCTGGATAAAATCGTCGGAAGAAATACGTCCGCATTGGCCGTCAGCAATAAAATCACTGCATACGAAGGCGGCTCCTCCATTGTTTTTAACAGGGCGTTCTGCGCCTGTACATTCATTTTTTCCGCTTCATCGACAATATAAATCTTATATCTGCCGCTGTACGGTTTAATTGCGATATCGTGATTGATCTGTGTACGAATATCGTCTACAGATATGGTATTCGGTTTATCATGGGATACATAGATAATATCGGGGTGGTTATGCGTTTGAGCCTGCTTACAGGAGCGGCATTCCAGACAGGGCCTTTCAAAATCCTGCTTCATCCGGTCTTTCCCGGTGCCGTCCTGTCCGGCCGTACACTGAAGCGTCGTTGCAAACGCCTCGGCCAGCATCATTTTACCTGATTTGTCCGGCCCGTTCAAAATATACGCATGAGAAATCTTATCCGTTCTTACTGCATTCTGCAAATGCTCGATCAATTGCTCATGCCCGATAATATCTTTAAACCCCGCCATATCCGATACCCCATTCTCCCCGTTTTCTCATCCTTATATCAAAATATCCAAAAGCAGTCCCCGGATTTCTCCGATTTTACTTAATATAGATATATGGTCTGTCTCATCCTTCACAAGTTCCTGCGCCAGTTCATCCAGATTGGAATCGATCAGGCGAATGAGACCGTATACTCTGTGCCTGCCCTTCCGGTCCAGAAAATTCTCTCTCGAAAACTTATGGGAACGGTAGACAACTTCATTTAAAAATTCCTTAATCAGTCCCCGGTACTTTTTCAAATCCCGGATATCCATATGACGCGCAATCCGATCTCCCTGCGCCGTGATGTCCGTCATCAGCGCGTCAATCTTCGCCTGCAGCTCCGCGTCCGTTATTGCGCTCGCTAATGTAAATTTAAAAGAGCCATCGCCGCTTGCCACCGGTTCCGTATCGGGAACCTGTGTTACCTGTGTCATCTGATTTACCTTGATATCCAACGATGGTCACCTTCCTTTGCCGTTTCGTGTGTTCTTTACAATATATGCTTTTATCTCGTCTTCGGTTTCTTCCAGAGTCCGGTTATAAAACCTTTTTTCTACCCCGGCCGCTTTCAGCTTTTCCTCGGAAAAATCTGCCGCATCGGCTAAAAACCGCCTGCAGAGTTCCTCATACTTCGGACGCGCCTGCTGCCTTTCGCGCGTAATCGCCCTCATCAGCCGTTCCCCGTCTTCCACCTCAATGTATATCGGAACAACGCGCTCCTTTCCGAAGTACTCCCTGATCTTTAAATAGGACTCAAGCGTGCCGATAATCAGATAATCCTGTTTACCCAAATCAATCTGTCCGTCGTCCACGGTAAAATATTTCCAAATCCCCTGTATCGTATCATACGCCCGCAGTTCAATGATTTTATTCTGTTCCGAGAGCCGTTTTACTTGATTCTCGTCGCAGAAAAAATACTCGACTCCTTCGTGTTCGCCTTCCCGAATCGGTCTTGTGGTATACGATACAATTGTCTTAAAAGACAGTCGTTGATCGCATAATAATCTTTTATAGATCGTATCCTTTCCGGCCGAGCTTTTTCCCATGATACAATAAATCTTTCCCATACAAAATCCCCCGCGCTTTTCGGAACCTTTTTAAGTATAATATAGTCTTTCGGAATATACAATCTTTATCCGGCTTTTCGCGGAATCCGCAAAACCTTCCACACAAAGCCCCCTGTCAAGGCATATGCCCAGATTCCTTACAAGTTCTTCCGTAATTTCCTCTCCCGGCACAATCAAAGGAATACCGGGCGGAAACAGATACAGATATTCCGCGGCAATCCTTCCTGCAGCTTCTCGAAACGAAAGTTCTTCGGAAGGAAGCTTTAGCGCCTCATGTATCGAAAATTTCGCTGCAACAGCAGGATACATTTGTCGTATAAAGTCACCGTCGCATTGTTTCTCTATTTTATTATCCATATTTCTTTCGATTTTATTGTCGATTTCATGTAAAGCGCGGCTTAATCTTGAAAAACCGGTTTCCTCATCAAAAATTGACGTCATTCCCAGCACATAGCCGTCGGAAACCATTTCCATCTGAATTTTATAATCAGAGAGCAGTTTTCTGTGAAGCTCTTCCCCCGTCATCTTTGCTCGGTGCGTAAATATAACAAGTTTCGATTGATCCAGATCATAAGCCGCGCGCCCGGATACGTCTTCCCGCCGCATTACATGAAGCCCCTTTAAATCAGCGGTATCCTGATAGAACTGTTCCAATTTTTTACGGAAAGACAAAAACAGCTCTGCTCCGTTATTCCGTAACTGACGAATACACGCATCCATTCCCGCCATGAAGAGATAAGAAGGCGAGCTTGTCTGAAAAATTCCGAGATATCGTTTTACCTGTTCCTTTGAAATCAAATCGGAGCAAAGATGCAGCAGCGCCGTCTGTGTGAAAGAAGGCAGCGTTTTATGCAGGCTCATAATGACTGCGTCCGCTCCAAGCCTTACCGCATTCTCCGGAAAACCTCTGTCAAATCCAAAATGGGCCCCGTGCGCTTCGTCTACAATCAACGGAATTTTACGGGCGTGCACCGCTTTTGCGATACCGGAAATATCCGACACAATCCCTTCGTAGGTTGGCGACGTCAAGATCACTGCATCCGCATCGGAATGCTTTCTTAGCGCCTCTTCTACTTGTTTTACGCAAATCTGTCCCTGTATCCCCGATTCCGTAATTTCCGGATAGAGATATTCCGCCCGGATTTCATTTAAAAACAGCGCATGATAAACCGCTTTATGGCAATTGCGCGCGACCAGCGCTTTTCCGCCTTTCGGAATAGCAGCGCATATCGCGGCTAAAAGGCCGCAGGTACTTCCGTTTACCAGATAAAAACAATCTTTCGATCCGTATAAAGCGGATGCCCTCTGCTGCGCCTCTAAAATCAGGCCTTTTGCATGATGCAGATTATCGAATCCGTCAATTTCTGTAATGTCAATTTCATAAGGATTCGGGAAAGACGTCGTCTTTCTTTTATGTCCCGGCATATGAAACGGATATATGCCGGAATTTCGATAGTTTTCTAACTCATCTAATAAATAATTCATATATTCCTTATGTAAAGATACGGACTAATCGAGATATCGTCCCAGCTCCGGCATCCAGTCTCCGAAAAAAATCTCGTCCCGCGCCGACGCATTCCAAATCGGAAGGAAGAACCGGAAAACTTTTTTTGATAAGTCCTTCCACTCCGGGATATCTGCGTTTTGAAAAGCCCCTTCTTTTTTTAATCCTCTTGAAAACTTTTCCCAGCGTTTTTTCATATAGGAATATTCCTGATAGTCCGAAAGCATTTCTCCCCGTTCTATGGAACATTCAATTTTTCTGTTCCTGCAAATCCCGGTTACGGCTTCCTGTAAACGCCGCCCGTCTATCATTTCTTTTGAAAGAATCTGATATACCATATAATAAGACTTCATGTCCGGAATCAGTTCCATATACTGTACAATCTGTATAAGCTGTTCAACCAGAATCGCTTCCATCGGATAATGTCTGTACGTCACTTTCCGTCCGCCCATGAAAAGCGGCTCAAATTCTATCTCTTCCGGCGCTATTCCTCCTACTTTCAGTACACGGACGCCGAGTTCGAGAGGAACCTTCATTTCCTCAAACTCCGCCGTCGCCTCCACAGAAAGCTCCTCTTTCGTACAGATATAGCAGTATTTCCATCGGATACCGCGAAACCCGTCCTTTATAAAAATCGAGGACAACATCCGCTCAATGACTTCCTCCGATAATTCTCTCTCGGAAACCTGTTTTTTTATGCGGGATGTCTTTTCATCCGGAACATACACAAAATCAAGGCGAAAATACTGTTCTTCCCTGTCCCGGCCGACAGGAACAGTCTGATTCGTCTTAAGCCAGAGATGTTCCGAAAAATCGGATTCCGCCACCTCACACAGAATCGTCTCTAATATGTAGCCTGCCAACAGATTCGGAAACGGGATATCAAGTTCTTCGCTTTTTTTCTTTAAATCTGCCTTCGTTATTTTATTTTCTTTCATTTAGAGCCAGACTCCTATGATACTCTGTACTTTTTTAACCGCCTTCCGTTCCCTGGCATAGCGCATCAGCTTTGCAATATCTTTGTCAGGATCTTTGATATAAGACATCAATCCCTCTTTCAACACATCGCGGTCGATTTTATCCTCATATTTTAAACAATCGCAGATTAAGCGTTCCTTTTCAAAGACAGCCATCCGGCAGCCTCCGACTTTTGCTTCCGTTACTCCCAGTTTTAGAATCTCCGGCTCCGTATAAAGCGGCAGTACTTTCGGATAATCCATTTTAAACCGGGACTTCGAAGTATTTTTGTCTACGGACAGACGCCAGCCGTACGGCTTTTTTTCTATATAGCCATACGCATACAGACCGCTCTCTAAATTCAGCACGCAGTCGGGAAACAGCTTTGCAATCAGTTCCTCCTCAGCAAAATCACTGATTCTTATAGTATAATAACCGTTCTTTAACCGAAGCAGATCGCCCTTCTCTACGAAGTCCAAAATCCGGCGGTAATCGATTCCAAGCTCATTCAACTGGCTTTTTTTCGCAATACCGCCATTTTTTAATATAAACTCTTTGACCTGGTCAAGAATATGTTCTCTCTTTTCATTAATGACATATGAATCTGACATTTTTCCGCTCCATGAATGATAATGTGGTATTTATTTATACTATAATCCTTTTTTTACAGAATGTCAATTTCAGCCGTATCTGTAAAATATGGTTGAATAATTCTTTTTTCCGTCGTATAGTAAATTAAGACAATATATAAATGTCTTTTCTGTCATATTTAGGATCCTATAATCTCTGATTGAGATGCCGCTTACGCGGCAGAATGAGAGGAAATATGAATTATTCATCATCACACGCAAGAAAAAATCCCTCCAGAGAGACCTGCGAGGGAATTATCAAACGAATTTTAATGACGGAAGTTCTGGAAAACGGGAAAAACCGTCATTTTCGTTCCGCTTCTGATTTTATGAACTATTTTCAATCTCTGTACCCTGCCTCAGACGCATTGACAAAGCAGGTGCAGCGAGCCATTAAAGCGCTGGATATGCCCAAAGACGAATACGGATATTTTATCCCGAATAAAACGACGGAACAGTTAAATCATGAAACAGAATTGAAACAGCTTTTTCAAAAGGCAAACATTTCGGTGATACCGATGGAAGGTCTGGAACCGCTTTTTCTCTCCGCGGACAAAGAACTGCGTTCTTATCTGATTCATGTGCTCGAACATTCGCCTCTTTTTGAAGGAAAATTCGTCACGGCCCTGGAAACAAACAACGGAATTATTGTATATACATTAAATCCAAATCAATTAAAAATTCTGATAGAAAGTCTTATTGTATAGTTATTCAATACAATTTTAACAGGGTCTTTTTTAACAAAAAACGACAGCGAAAATTATCATTTCCTGTCGTTTTTTGTATCTTATCTTCTTCTTCGACGTCTTGTCCTGCGTTTTTTGACTTCCCGGAACTTTTGCTTTCTGTTTTTCCTTACCATTCTGTTATGACGAAAAATATACATATTGTCATAGATATATTTCAACAGAAATAAAAGCCCTGTCAATATCAGCGCTCCGACCATAATCAGCACAATCATAAGCGGATTCACTCTGCCGGCCGGTTTCTTTTCCTCTTCTTTTTTTGATTCCTCCGTTTCGGATTCCTTCTGATTATCAAAATCAAATGTCTCGATCTCCGCTCCGGTGGCAATAATATCGGCGCTTCCCACCGTCCGTCCGGCATACGTATAAGAAATGGTTCCCACTGTTTCCGAAACCTCGTCATTGTATTCAATTACGGATTGCGCTTCCGTAAATGCAGCCGTTTTCGGCAATACAATATTAGCTGCCGGGTCCATTTCGACAAAAGGGCTGTTGCCGTTTAAACTTCCTCTGTTTGCACGGTCGACGTCGGAATAGGCCGTCTCGTTTTCCGAAATATTAAAAAGCTGGAAATTGTCAAAACAGTAATTAAAAAGATTGGTACTGTCAACCCATTGGCTCTCGTTATCGGTATTCATAACGACGCTGATTAAGGTCATTCCGTCCTTTTCCGCATATTCTACAAGTGTTGCATTCGCATTCGACGTATACCCGGTTTTTCCTCCGGTACAGTATTCGTAAACATACTTTGCCGACATATACGGATGCAGCATTTTGTTATGATTATTCAGAAGCGTTTCTTCCTCATGCTTATTGGTCGGCGGAATTACATAAGACTTTGTTCCGGTTATAATGCGAAACGTCTCATTTTGGTATGCTTCTTTGGCAATCAGCGCCATATCGTAACAGGTGGTATAATGGTTATCGTCATGCAGACCGTTCGGATTTACAAAATGCGTATTCGCACATCCCAGTTCTGCCGCTCTTTGGTTCATTCTGTCACAGAAGCCTTCGACATTTCCCTCCCCTGCAATATGCTCGGCAACCGCATAGGCACATTCGTTTGCCGACTCTAACATTACCGCATACAGACACTGTTCCATCGTCATTTCTTCTTCCAGGTCTCTTGCAATATGCGAAGTGCCTCCTTCATTTTTAAACACCGCGTCAGCGGAGAATATAACCGTTTCGTCCAGACTGCTGTTCTCAAGCGCAATCAGCGACGTCATAATCTTTGTAATACTTGCCGGATAATGAACCTCCCTGCTGTTTTTTTCATATAAAATGGCTCCGGTAGAGGCCTCAATCACAATTGCCGACGGCGATGCAACCGCCGGCTCTTCGGGCCAGTAATCCACAGCCTTAACTCGTTCCGTATGAAGGGATAACAGGCACAGAACCGAGAAAAAAGCGCAGAACGCCTTCTTTCGTATTTTTTTTCTTATCATTCCAATAATCTTGCCCTTTCCGTAACCTGCCGGTAAAAAAACCGCAGGCACAAATAACCACGCATTTCTGTCAGAATATGGTATAGTATCAGTATAAAGGCTGAAAAAAATACATGCAACCTCTTTATAAAAAATTAAAAAGTCATAGGAAACAATCGAATTGTCCCATCTTTTTTCTAATACATCTTTTCTTTTTCTTTTTTTTCGTATAGAATAAATCTGCTGGAGAGAACGTTTACACCGATTTCAGAAAGGTTTTTATCATGAGATTACGAAATATACCGGGTGCGGATAAGGCAATCGAAGAAAGCGAATATTGTTTCAATAACCCTGAAACTTTAAAAGGAAGATGGAAGGAGCAATTTCCCGCCGTCCGACCGCTTTATATTGAAATCGGAATGGGGAAAGGTCGTTTCATTATGGAAATGGCAGCGCGCAATCCGGATATTAATTTTCTCGGAATTGAACGCTATTCAAGTGTATTGCTGCGCGCACTTCAGAAAATGGAACAGACTCCTTTGCCAAACCTAAAGTTTATCTGCATGGACGCCGCAGAACTGGAAGAGGTATTTGCTCCCGGAGAAGTTTCCCGGATTTACCTTAACTTCTCGGACCCCTGGCCGAAGGACCGCCACGCAAAGCGAAGGCTGACCTCGCGGCAGTTTTTCTTCAGATATCACAATATTCTTGCAAAAGACGGACGGCTGGAATTCAAGACGGACAACCAGGATTTATTTTCCTTTTCCCTTGAAGAAATACCGTTAGCGGGCTGGCGGCTGGATGCTTTTACCAGAGATTTACACCGCGACCCTGTTTTAAACGAGGGAAATATCATGACAGAATACGAAGAAAAGTTTTCGTCTCTTGGCAATCCGATTTGCAAATTAATCGCATCACGGTAACAAACGCCGATAAAACGGCAGAATGGAGGTCACTATGAAAATTTATACCTGTTTTCCGGGAGGGAAAGCAAAAGCGCTGACAATGAGCTATGACGACGGTAAGCTTGAAGACATCCGTCTGTTGGAAATTTTCAACAAATACGGCATCAGGGGAACGTTTAATCTAAACTATGGCCTGATGTGTCAGGATCAGACCGGACTTCCTCATCCGCGTATTCCAAAAGAGCGTATCGCAGAGCTTTACCAGGGTCATGAAGTTGCCACTCACGCTTACACACATCCGACGATTGCCCGCTGCCCGCTGATTAGTATGGCGGACGAAATTTTAGAAGACCGGAAGGGGCTTGAAAAACTGACGGGCAATCTAGTACGCGGTCATGCCTATCCGAACGGTTCTTACAGTGAAGAAGTCAAACAGCTTTTTTACAAACTGGGTATTGCCTACGGAAGAGTGATTGAATGTATCCCTGATTATTCTCTTCCATCCGACCCGATGGAGTGGCATCCGACCTGCCATCATAAAGATCCGAAACTCATGGAAATGGCAAAATATTTTGCGGAATTTAAGAAAAAGCAATACCTGAAATTAATGTATGTCTGGGGACACAGCTATGAATTTGCCGACAACGACAACTGGAATGTGATCGAAGAATTCTGCGCTTATATGGGAGGCAGAGACGATATCTGGTATGCGACTAATATAGAGATTATCGATTACATGAATGCCGCTAAAAATCTGATGTTTTCCGGAGACTGCGAAAGCGTTTATAATCCGAATGCACAAAGCGTCTGGCTGGAGCTGAATGATGAAAAAATCGTAGAAATTAAGAGCGGTGAATACGTAGATTTGAATTACTGATTTTTGAAATAACCAAAAATTAAGCACTAACAACGAGCCCTTTGCTTCGTCATTAATGCTTATCAACTGGTAAAAATTTTTTTAAAGTTATGCGCCACCAGGGGTTCGAACCCTGGACACCCTGATTAAGAGTCAGGTGCTCTGCCAGCTGAGCTAGTGGCGCATACATCTTTAACACGAAAAATATTATATAACAGTTTTTTTAGAAATGCAAGCCTTTTTTAAGATAAATTTTAAAAAATATTCATATCTGTTTTTTTTACTGAAGCAGACTTAATACGCCGTTCGACTTCCGGTTTGCCTGCGCCAAAACTGCCTGTGCAGACTGAACCAAAATGTTGTTTTTATGGTATGCAACCAGTTCAAAGCCCATATCCGCATCACGAAAAACCGATTCGCTCGCCAAAAGATTCTCACCGGTATTCTCATTGTTTGCAACGGAATGTTCCAGCCGGTTCTGCAGCGCGCCATAGGTAGTTCTTGCCGCATTAAAAAAATCGACTGCTGCGTCAAGCCGACGCAGCGCCTTATCGGCATATTTGGGTTTTGTAATCGTTACCGAATTAATACCGAGCGCCGCCGGAAACGGTCGCCGCTTTACTGGACGAGCTGCCATATCGCACATTGTCATAAAAAACCGATGTATACACTTTTTCCGGATCCGACATTTGTATCATTTAATGACTGAACCGTTATGTGTGTTTCGAAAATTTTATCTCTGTCTCTTGCGCGACAGTAATAAATAAAACAGCTTATTAACTATTTTTATAAATTTATAAGCTGTTTCTTTTCTCTTCCGTATAATTTTAGCGCAAATTGTCAAATATATTTATATCTATTATATATAACAAATTCATTTTACACAAGCAGTTTAATCAATTTAAATTCATTCTTTCTATTTTTTATAAAATACCTTATAATAAGGAAAGAATCAGAATATGAAAGACAACGGTTCTATTGGCAGCTTTATTTTTCTGCAGATAGAAAGAAAGGACAGTTATTATGCATGTGGAAGAAAGATTCCTGAAATATGTCTCTTACTGGACGACTTCGGACGAAAATAATACGCAAATTCCCTCCTCTGACCGTCAATTTAACCTTGCAAAGCTTTTGGCAAAAGAACTGAAAGACCTGGGACTGTCAAAAGTTACGTTGACAGATCATTGTTACGTCTATGGTCTTTTGCCTTCTACACCGGGCTATGAAAGAAAAAAAGCGCTCGGACTGATTGCACATATGGATACTGCGCCGGATTTTTCCGGCAAAGAAGTAAAGCCGCAGATCATAGAAAATTATGACGGAAACGATGTTCTTTTAAGAGGAACCGGCGCTTATTTGAAAGTATCCGATTTTCCCGACCTGAAAAAATTAAAAGGAAAAACGCTGATTACCACGGACGGTACAACATTGCTTGGCGCCGACGATAAATCCGGAATCGCCGAAATTATGACCGCGGTAGAAGAAATCATCTCTTCCAAAATTCCTCACGGCGATATCTGGATCGGCTTTACGCCGGACGAGGAAGTCGGACACGGAGCCGACTTATTTGATCTTACCTATTTCAAGGCTGATTTTGCTTACACCCTGGACGGAGATTACGAAGGAGAGGTCGCCTTTGAAAACTTTAACGCTGCGGAAGCGATTTTTCAAATCAAAGGCGTTAATGTCCATCCCGGAGAAGCGAAAAATATTATGGTAAATGCGGGTATGCTTGCCTGCGAAATTCAGTCCATGCTTCCGGAGGCAGAAACTCCGGCGCATACGGAAGGCAAAGAAGGTTTCTTTCATTTAACTTCCATAAACGGAGATGTATCTCACGCAAAGCTTCATTATATTGTACGGGATCACGATAAAAATATATTTGAAACAAGACTGAATAAGCTTAGAATGATCGAAATCGAAATGAATCAGAAATACGGGGGAGGCACCGTAAATCTAAAAGTCAATTCTTCTTATTCAAATATGCTTGAAGTAATTGAACATTCCCCCTTTACAGTAGATATTGCTAAAAAAGCAATTGCTTCCACGGGACTAAAACCGATTTCCCGCCCTGTCCGAGGCGGTACAGATGGCGCGCGTTTGAGTTTTATGGGACTGCCCTGTCCCAATCTTGGTACGGGCGGTTACGGATTTCATGGTCCTTTTGAACATATCACCGTAGAAGGCATGGAAACCTCCGTAAGAATTATAAAAGAAATTGCGCGGCTTACCGCAGAACTTCCTGAAGAAAAATAGCAATATAAAAAAGCGCATTTTGATTCTTAAATAGCTAAGAATCAAAATGCGTTTTTATTTTTTTATGTAACGTATTTGAATATGGGAGCTTTACATGCTTGCAAGCAGCGCTGCAATATCCTCCGGCGTCATCATTTTATTCGGATTCGATAAATCCGGTCCCGCCTTCTTTTCTTCTTTCACCGGAAGAGGCGCTTCTTCCATTATCGGAATTTCCTCCAAAACCGGTTCTTCGTCCGCTGTCTCTATCGGAGTTTCAAGAGAAAACAACTCTCTGGCGCCGGGCAGTTCCGGGTCTTTCTCTAAATCATTTATATCAAGTCCGATATCATCAAGCGTTCCTGCAATCAATGCCTCAATATCATCCGGCGTCATTGTCTGATTCGTATCCGGAACATCCGGTTCTATAGCCGGTTCTGTTTCCGATGGTTCGTTTTCCGGAACAATCTCCTCCGACGTATTGTCGTTTAGGACGGAATGAATGAGGTTTTCTACCGATACTTCATCCGGTATTTCCTCTTCCTTCGCAAAAGATTTCATAGAATCAGGAGCCGCTTCTTCGATCATTTCTGCAGGTACTTCGTCAATCAAAGAAGACTGCTCTTTTAATACGGCAAGACTTTTTGTCAATCCATCCATTGTATCAACGTTCATTTTTTCAATATGATCCGCGAGCCGCTCAATTTCCTCCTGAAAACCGGATACCTTTTCCGATAAAGTCAAAAGACTGTTGTTTAAAGAGGCTTCCATATTGTTTAACTCAATAAAAAGTCTGTCCTGCTTTGCAACAACTTCATCGTTAAACGATTCGGTAAACGTTTCCTGATACTCCTGATTACTCCTGGCATTTGCTTCAGATTTTTCCTGAAATGCGTTAATTACATTTAAAATCTCATTATTTAATCTCAATACCGCATTTGTATGATCTTTGCTTTTATTGAGAATCGCTTTCGCCGTTGCTTTCTGCGAAATAATGATTTTATCGGAATCGTCTTCCTTCTTTTCGTCCGCTTTTTCAACCAGATAAGTTAACTCCTCATATGCTTTTTTCAGCAGTAAATAAGAAGCTTTCTCTGATTTAAAAATATTGTCATAACGCTCGTCTTCCGCCGGATTCTGGTGCGCCGACATTTTGATTGCCGTATTTACCGCAACAAATAGCATTACCAAAACCAAATCCGCAAGAAGAATGATTACAATAAAATTCTTCGGCTGATTAATCATAAAATACAACCCTGCAATAAACAGCGCTGTCGCCGCCAATACCGAAATGATGAATCTTTTTTGTAAACTGCCGCTGTCTTTACCGGTTTTTTGTGTTCTGTTTTCTTCCATCTTCACAATACCTGCCTCCCGATTAATCTTTCGCTTCAAAGCTCTTTTTATTTTATCATAAATAGTACTATAAAAAAAGTGCCGAAAACATGAAAAATCATATTTTCAGCACTTTTTTAACGTCGCTAAGAGGATTTGAACCTCCGGCCTACCGCTTAGGAGTAGCCCCGTTTGCTAGTAGGCAGCTCCCTTTTAGTGTTATCTAATTCCTGTATTTCCTTGCTTGTCACGGATTCAGAATGTTATCTCGTACCTCCATGTGACTGCTGATTTTAAGGTGTTTTAAATGTTCCTTTTAGCAGACGATTAGCAAGGGACTTGAATTTAGGGAAATGTTATGTTGTAAAGCCTTTCCCGATTGATACCTGCATTTCACAACTAATCCAGTGTAGTTTAAGCTGTTTGCATTTTTTCTAAGGTCGTAAATTGCGACCTCAAAGAGTTTCTCATTCCTCTTTGCTTTTTCTAAGGTCACAAATTGTGACCTCAAAGAACTTCTTAGTTCTCCGTTTCCAGTTCCAACCTTTGCAGGATGTCTTTGATGATGCCTGCATCTT